>JBGALT010000093.1:2256-32806 GCA_044223665.1 Sandaracinaceae bacterium
CGTGAAGAAGAACTGACCGGAGTTCCAGAGGTACTTGCCGCTCTTCACGTAGCGGCGCGCCGTCCTCAGGTCCGGCTTCTCGACGAACGAGTCCACGCGGGCGCTCTCGTCCTCGAGCTTCTTGCCGACCTTCAGGTAGCCGTAGCCGGTCTCGGGACGTGTCGGCTTCATCCCGAGGGTCACGAGCGAGCCGCTGCGGGCGGTCTCGAGCGCCCGACGGACCACGCGCTGGTACTCGCCCACGTCGGCGACGAAGTGATCGGCCGCGAGGACGGCCAGGACCGCCTCCGGATCGCGTGCGCGGATGGTCGCGGCCGCCCAGCCGACGCAGGGCGCGGTGTTGCGCTGCATCGGCTCGGCGAGGAAGTTCTCGGCGGGGACGTCGGGGAGCTCGGCGCGCGTGGCCTCGACGAGGTGCGCGGCGGTCACCACCAGCACGCGCTCGGGCGGGATCAGCGGCGAAATCCGGGCGACCGTGTCGCCGAGTAGCGAGCGCTCGGTGGCGAGCGCCAGCAGCTGCTTGGGGCGCGCCTTGCGCGAGAGCGGCCAGAACCGGGTGCCCGCGCCCCCGGCCATGACCACGGCCCAGGCGTGGGGAAGTACGCTGTCGGTCATCGAGTCGAGCCCACCACGAGGAGGATCGTGCCGAGCGGCACGAGGTAGAGCGCGAACGCCCAGAAGCGGCCGCGCGCGACGATGTGCCTCAGCGCGAGCAGGGCCGCCAGTCCCACGACGAACGCCACCACCGCGCCGGCGAGCGCCGGCAGCCCGAGGGTCGACCAGACGCCGGGATGGCGCAGCTCGAGCAGCGCCGCGCCCGCGATGGCCGGGAGCGAGAGCAGGAACGAGAGCCGGAAGGCCGCCGGGCCGGCCAGGCCGAGCAGCATCGCGACGGCGATGGTCGAGCCGCTCCGCGTCAGGCCCGGCAGGACCGCCAGCCCTTGCGCCACGCCGATGACGAGGCACTGCCAGACCGGCAGGTCGAGCGACGTTCCCGTCGCCTTCGCGCCCGTCCAGCGCGTGGAGGCCACGGCGACGGCCGAGAGCAGCAGGCATGCCCCGACGACGAGCGGCGCCTCCGCCCACGCCTCGACCCGGTCGTGCAGCGCGAGCCCGACGAGCGCCGTGGGCACCGACGTGATCGCGATCGTCCGCAGCGCCGCGCCCTCCTCGGTCCCGCGCCAGCGCGACGGCGTCACCAGCGTGCGCAGGAGCTTGGCGACGTCGTCGCGGAGCACGACGAGCGTCGCGGCCAGCGTCCCCAGGTGCAGGAGGACCACGAGCGCGAGCGAGCTCGGCGTGCCGCCGAAGAGCATCGCCGCGATCGCGAGGTGACCGTCACTGGAGATCGGCAGGAACTCGGTCAGCCCCTGTACGAGCCCCAGGATCAGGGCGGGCACCAGCTCGGGCGTCATGCGGCCCGCCCGTCACTGCACGTGGGCGACGATGTCGACCGGCGTCTGCCAGGCGATCGTTCGGCCCCCGCGCGGGAACGCGATCGCGCTCTGGAGCGCGCCGGCCACGCAAGGCTCGAAGCCGTCCTGGGCCACCGTCGTCTGCTCGACCGCGAGCTCGGGCTCGTAGGTGTCGTACGTCCCCATGTCGCGCAGGTGCGTCGAGTAGCGCACCACCACGGCGGCGCGGGCCTCGCGCTCGTGCCGGACCTCCCAGTCCTGGACGAAGCACTCGGCGATGGCGCGCCGGACCGCGTCGGTGGTGAGCGCGGTGCGGAGCGGCGCGAGCGATGCGTCGCCCTCGTCGGGAACCTGCACGTCGATCGCCAGCGCGTCGATGGTGGGGCGCGAGACGGCGTTGGTGAAGAATCGATCGGCCGGCTCGGCGCGATCGAAGAGCGCCACGTCGAGCCCCTCGAAGCGCAGGCGCGCCACGGCTCGTCGCACGTCCTCGCGCGCGGGATAGCCGGGGAGGGAGCTGCGGAAGCACGCGTCGGCCCGGCGAGCCCCGCGCTCGCGGGTGTCTTCGTCGGTCGACGTGCTGAGGAGGATGGACGCCGAGTGACACAGGAGCTCGGGCGGCACGGGCGCGTGCGCGCGGTTGAACGCCTCGATCGCCTCGTCGTAGGTGCGGATCGCACCCTCCCAGTCGCCCGCCTCGACCATGGCTCCCGCGCTGGCGGCGAGGATCTCGCCGGCCACGCTCGTCTCCCGATAGCGGCATGCCGCGTCGACGCAGACCTGATCGCTCGGGCAGTCGTCGCGGCCGCCGCAGGTCGTGCCGGTCGGCGGGCGCTTGGTGGGCGCGGGCGTCTCGGACGTTCCTTCGCCCGCCCCCTGGGCGATCGTCGTCGGCGCGGCCGGGTCGGTGCGCGGGTCGAGGGTTGCGCCTCGACGGTTGCACGCGTGGAGCGCCACGGCCGCGAGCATCGAGGCGATGCTCACGAGGAGGATGCGAACGGGGCGGGTGAGGGGCATCAGAAGTGGAGCTCGAGGGCGAGCGAGCCGATGAGGGAGTCGCGGTTCGGCACGGCCGCGAGACCGTAGTGATAGTCCGGATACTCCCCATGGAGCCAGTCGATCCGGAGGGCCACGTCGAGCTCGGAGAGCGGATCGCCGAAGTTGGTCGCCTGGAACGAGATCGAGCCGCCCACCATCACCGACGACATCGCCGAGAGCTCGCGGTCGCCGGTGAAGTACTGGCCACGCGGGCGCAGCGCATAGTCGTCGGAGTAGAACGCAGCGTGGGTCTGCGTGTAGTAGCGCCCGTGCACGCGGATGCGGAGCACGCCCTCGATGACCTCCTCGTAGGCGAGCTCGGCCGAGACCGAGTTCACGTCCCAGGTGTCGCGGTAGACGCGCGCCGTCGCCTGGATCGCCCCCGAGAGCGGCTCGAGCCAGAGGCGGACGCCGAGCGCGGCCGCGTAGCGCGCGCGGTGATCGGGATGATGCTCCTGCGCCGCCGAGCGCCCGAGCCACACGCCACGGTACGGGTTGCTCTGGAAACCGTCGACGAGCTGCGCCGAGAGCGTGAGCTGGGTGGAGAAGATCGCCGCCCAGAGCTGGGTCCAGCTGCCCTGGAACGTCTGGATCGAGAGGTCGTGCGAGACGGCGTCCATGCCCGTCTGGAAGCAGTGCTCCGAGCTCGCGAGGCGCCGGCGCTGGACGGGGTCCTGCACGCGGCCCTGCGTCGTGTCGCAGACCGAGTCCCAGCCGCGTGCGTAGCTGAGGTCGAAGAGCATCGTGCGCTCGAACGCCTCCGCGCGCGCGCCGAGCTGCAGGCCGTGGCTGCGGTAGTCGTTCTCGAAGCCGTACGAGTACGCCGCGCGGATCGATCCGAAGTCGCTCCGCATCTCGGCGCCACCGGTGAACGTGTTGCGGAAGTCGGTGAGCTGCGTCGCGGTGCTCACCACGTCGGGCTGAGGCGAGGGGGCGTCGACGACGGCGACCGATGCGCCGGAAACGACGTCCGCCTGCCATCCGAGGCGGAACGCGAGCTCCTCGATGGGCTCGATGCGACCGGTCACGCTCGGCGTGACGACGTTCATCTCGAGCGGGCCGCCGAAGCCTTCGTGATAGAACGTGCCCGCCACGTCGACCTCGCCGCCCGCATCGGCGCGCACCTCACCGGTGACGACGACCGTCGCCAGGCACGCGAACAGAGCCGTGGCGCGTCTCAGTTGCACCCGCAGCCGCCTCCGCTGACCGTCGACGCGCCGGCCGAGCCTTCGCGGTTGTCGAGCACGTGATCCGTGTCGGCCTCGAGCTGGCCGCCGGAGCCGAACGTCATGGAGCGGTCGGCGAGGAACTCGCGCTGCTCGGGGCGCACGGTGACGCAGCCCGACGCGGACGCGAGCGACACCGCGCTCGCCAGCGCGACGACCAGCGCGCGGGCTCGGTCAGAAGAAGACGGTGAGGCCACCGGAGTACTCCTCTTGTGCGACGTAGCGGTTCTGATCGAAGAGCGCCCACAGACGCGCCTCGATCCGGAGCGTGATGCGGTAGCGGAACGCGAAGCGAAGCCCTCCACCGCCGTAGAGCGCGGCGCTGGCGCCGGAGCGCACGAGGAAGGCGTCCGCGTTCGGGTCGGCGTAGGCGATGCCGCCGCCGACCCCGAAGAACGGGATCACCACCGAGCGCGGGAACACGTTCACGATCCCGCCCAGCGCGCCGATCAGGATGCGCCCGCGATCGCCGACGGCCGCTGCGGCCGTCAGCTCGATGCCGAACTCGGGCGCCAGGTAGAACGCCGGCCGGATCGACATGAAGCCGTTGACGAGCCCGAGCGCGCCGAAGTTGAAGGCGATCTCGCCGACCGCCTGCGGCAGCGGCGGCGGTGCGAAGACCTCCGGCGCGAACTGGCCCTCGTGCGCCTCTTCGTCCGAGAGCTCGTGGGTGTAGACGGCGTCGCCCTGGATCCACGCGAACGTCCCGTCCGGAAGCTCGACGCGGAACCAGTAGCCCCGGGCGCCGCGCTCGACGATGAGGAACGTGTCGCCGCGCGTCGCGGTGTACGTGTGGCGGAACGACGCCCCCGGCCCCGAGTGGAGCTCGGTTCGGTCGACGACGACGCGTGCGTAGACGCCGTGCGGCGCCTCGTCCTCCGCGGCGTCGCTGGCGGTGGTCGCCGGCTCGGCGGTCGAGTCCGACGACGCGGCGCTGTCCTGGGCCCGGGCGCCGGCCGGCGCCGCGAGCAGCACGAGCGCACCGAAGAGCCAGCCCCACCGAGATGTCGACGCGGAACGAGCTCCGTTCACAGCGCGCTCCCGAACCAGTCGAGGATCAACATCTCCTGGGCCATGTCGACCGCGCGACGCGGATGCGAGTCCATCCCGGTCGGGCGGCGGTAGAACGGGCTCGACTCCGCGTCCGGGCCGAGGGTGAACTGCACGCGCTGGAAGTTGTCCAGGTACTCGGGCGGGACGACGGCGCCCGGCGCGAGCTGTCCCATGTCGGCCCCGGTGCATGCGGGCCGGGTCGTTCCGGTCGTGTCCACGAGCCGAAGCGCGGACTGGGCGAGGTGGCAGCCGCCGCTGTCCCCCGCGGCGCCGGTGGCGCAGCTGGCCGCCTCGACGACGTCCGGCTGGATCCGGCAGTAGAAGTAGTCCTCGCTGAGCTGCGTGTTGGGCTGGACGATGTTCTCGCCGACCTCGATGGTGCACCCCGCCGCGATCCCGAGGACCGAGAGGCCGAGGACGCAGAGGCGCCCGAGAGACCACCAGGCCCCGAGAGACCTCCCGAGGGAGCGCCGCTGGGCGTGCGAAGGGGGGAGCACGGGGCGAGCCTGCCAAACCGCGAGCGCCCGGGTCAACGAGATTGGGGCATCGGCGCTCGAGATCGACCCGCCGCGTATCGTTCGCCTGCGGGCGGTCTGGACCGGAGAAGACCCACGCAGCAGGCGCTCCCGACCGCGCGTGCGTCGGAAGTCGATCGACTTGTTCATCGCACGGTCCTAAGATCGAAACGGGAGGGAAACGTGATGCGCGTGCGAGCCGCTCTGCTCCTCAGTCTCTGTCTGGCCGCCTGCGGAGGGGCGAGCTCCCAGTCGCGCGCCACGGAGCCGACCGAGACCGCCGAGGCGCCGCCGCCGCCACCGCCCGCCCGCGCAGCGGATGCCCACGGCGAGACGGAGGTCCGCGCACGTGTCGGGCGCATGGGCGGGACGCTCGAGCTGGCCAACGGCGCCCGCCTGGTGATCGATCGCGACGTGCTCACCGACGAGGTCGAGATCATCATGCGCGTGGCCGAGGGCGCCCACGTCTTCGACACCTCCGAGACGCAGACTCCGCTCGGCCCGCTCGTCGAGATCGCGCCCGCCGTCACCCCGAGTATGACGCGATCGATCCACTACAGCGTGCCCTACGTCCGCATCCCCGAGGGCTACCCGGAGACCGATCTCGCCCTCGCCATCGAGGAGGAGGGCGCGCAGCGCGCGCACTTCGTCAGCGCGACGCAGACGCGCTGGCAGATGTACCCCGCCCGGCACGCCGGCGATCGCTTCGTCTCCGATCTCGACGCGCTCGCCGGCCATCGCCTCCAGTTCGGCGTCTCGCGTTGAGCACCGTCGAGCTCCGATCGCTGGCCGAGCGCGTCCTCGGCCAGACCGCGGGCGAGGTCGCGCGGGACGCGGGCGTGCCGCGCGAGGCGGTGGAGCTCGCGTGGAGCGCCGAGATCGTCGACCTCCACCTCGAGTCGTTCATCCCGGCCCGCCTCTATCGCTACGACCTGCACGCGCGGCACTCGTACCGGTTTCCGCTCGGTGGGGTCTTCTTCGGCCACCTCGATCTGCCGCGCGCGCTGGGGGGAGGCCTCACCGGCGGCATGTGGTCGATCGCCACCAACATCCTCCGCTCGGCTTCCCGCCGGCGTGAGGTCCTCGCACGCAACGTAGAGGATCTGAAGCGCACGCTCGAGGCCAGCCCCCACGTGGGCATCGCTCGAGACCATCGCGACTGGGTGCGACTGCGCGCCGAGGGCAAGCACGCCGCGCTCGTCGTGGTGCAGGGAGGCAACGCGTTCGAGAGCCCGACGGCGGCCGCGTTCGAGAACCCCGGCGGGCTCGTGACGCGGGTCACCGTGGTGCACCTCTCGAGCTCGGTGCTCGGCGCGACGTCGAGCCCGCTGCGAGGCCGCGGCGATCCCGGGCTGAGCGATCTCGGGCGGGACTTCGTGCGCTGGCTGGACGCCGAGCGGATCTTCGTCGACCTCGCGCACGCCAGCCCGCGCGCGTTCTGGGATGCGGTCGAGGTCCACGACCGGAGTCGGCCGCTGATCGTCACGCACACCGGGATCGCCGAGGCGCTGCCGCACTGGCGCAACATCGACGCGCGACAGGTGAGGGCCGTGGCCGACAGTGGAGGCGTCGTCGGGATCATCTTCCACCGCGACTTCCTCGGCCCAGGCGACGGGCGACGCGTCGTCGACCACCTCGAGTCGGCGATCGATGCCGGCGGCGAGGACTGCGCCGCGCTCGGGAGCGACTACGACGGGTTCATCGTGCCGCCGGCGGATCTGCGCGACGGCGGCGTCGGGTTCTACCGCCTCGTCGCCCACATGCTGGCGCGCAAGTGGAGCGAGACGCGCATCCGGAAGGTGCTCGGCACCAACTTCGTGCAATCGTTCGCGCGCCTGCGCCCGTGACCCGCCCGAGCACCCCGTCCGCACCCGCTGCCTCGCCCGACGCGCCCACGCCGCGCGCCGTCGTCCTTCGGGCGCTCGCGCCGCCCTTCGGCGGGGCGCACTTCTTCGTCGGCGCGCGTGGCGTGGCGGCGGCACTGATCGCCGTCGGCGTCGCGGGGATCGCGCTCGCCTGGCGCTCGCCGCCGTTCTGGGCGGCGCTGCCCTTCGTCGCCGCGGGCGACGTGATCGGGGCCCTCGCACGGGCCCGCGCTGCGAAGGCCGGGCGCCCGCCCGCGCCCGCCGGACGCGTCGCGCCGGCGCTGGGCCTCGTGGCGCTCGGGATCGTCGCCGCGTTGCCGCACGTGACGCCCGACGTGGTCGCCGGCTCGCGCCTGCGCGCCGCATGTGCCTTCGCGGCCGACTGCGAGGGCGGCGAGACCTTCGCCGCCTGCGTGCAGCGGGCCGCCGACGCGACGTATGCGGGGCACGCGCCGGACGAAGCGCGCGCGCGCGCGTGCGCTGCGTGCCTCGACGGCGCCACGTGCGCGCTCTCGCGCGATGCCTGCGAGAGCTGCGAGGGGCTCGTCTCCCTCCCGGCGCCGCCGCCCGTCGAGCTCCCGCCCGGCCCGATCGGGACCGCTCCCTCCGATCTGCAGATGGTCATCCCGAGCCTCGTCCCGACGACGCATGCGCCGAGCGCGCGCGACATCGCGGAGGAAGACCTGCTGCGGGCGCTCGAGGACATTCCGCTCTTGCCCCCGTCGAGCGCGGCGCCCCTGCCCGCTCCGCCCGCGCCGGCTCCCTCGTCCATGCCTTGACCGCGACCCACGCGATCGTCGTCGGCTCGAGGGTGGGAGCGCCCGCGCGCCCGCGGCTCAGTCTTCCCGCTCGAGCGACTCGCGAAGCATCCCCAGCGCGCGCGTGTGCATGCGGCTGACCCACGACCGCGAGACGCCGAAGTCGGCCGCGATCTCGTCGAGCACGCGGCCCTGGAAGTAGAAGTCGCGGATCACCTTCGCCTCGCGCTCAGGGAGCGTGTCGACGGCCGCACGTACGCGATCGCGGCTCTCGGCGGCGATCAAGAGCTCGTCCGGCCCTGGCGCCCGCTCGCGCTCCGCCTGGCCGACCGCCTCGATGACGAAGGCCGCCGTGGTGCGCGCCAAGATGTCGTCGATGCTCGCGGCCGTCTGCTGGACGTCGGCGCGCTGGGCGGGCGTCATCCCTGCGCGATCTTCGGCCACCTGCTCGGCTGCGGCATCGGCGGCCTCGGCGATCTTGGCGAGCTCGTGGGCGCGCCGAGAGACGTATCCCGTCTTGCGGATGCCGTCGATCATCGCGCCGCGCACGCGGTAGTACGCGAAGGTCGAGAACTGCACGCCGCGAGAGGCATCGAAGCGGCTGCGGGCCTCGACCAGGCCCTGGAAGCCCCAGCCCTTGAGGTCCTCCATGGCGAGCGTCAGCTCCATCTCACCGCGCAAGCGCTGCGCGATGCTCGTCACGAGCCCCTCGTGCTCGCGGATGAAGCGATCGTCGTCGGCCCCCGGCATCGTCCGTTCCTCGATACCTGCCGGGCTGGCCGGTGGTCAAGCCTCGGCGGCGGGCTCGGCCGGCGTGGAGGGACGGCGGCGGACGATCCGCACACGATGGACCCGGCGCGCGCGCACGTCCTCGACGTGGATCTCCCAGCGCCCGACCTCGACGCGGTCGCCGGGCGCGGCGAGCCTTCCGAGCGCGCCGAGCACGTACCCGCCCACGGTCGCGGCGTCGCCTCGCTCCGGCAGCGCCAGGCCCTCGAGCTCGCCCAGGTCGTCGAGCGGCAGGGCCCCATCGACGACGTAGGCGTCGTCGGTCGTCGCGACGACGCGCGGCTGACCCACGCCCGTCAGCTCGTCGTTCATGTCGCCCACGATCTCGGCGAGGGCGTCGTCGACGGTCACGAGACCGCTGGTCCCGCCGTACTCGTCGACCACGAGGGCCATCGGGATCGAGCTCTCCTTGAACTCGGCGAGGATCTCCCCGACCGTGCGCGACTCGGGGACGATGAGGATGTCGCGCTTGAGGGCTGCGGGGGACGGCCGCGTGGGCCCGTGGAAGATCAGGTCCTTGACGTACACGTAGCCGACGACGTGATCGGGATCGCGGTCCTTGCTCACGGGATAGCGCGAGAATCCGGTCTTCCGGACGCGGTCCATCCAGGCGTCGAAGTCGTCCGAGAGGGACAGGACTTCCATGTCCACGCGCGGGACCATGATCGCCCGCACGGGCCGGTCGGTGGCGCGCAGCACGCGCTCGAGCAGCTCGCGCTTCTGGGTCTCGAGGTCGTCGAACGACGCCTGGATCAAGAGGCGCAGCTCTTCGAGCGAGAGCTTGCCCTCCGCGTGGTCGGGCGCCGGCAGGCCGAGGGCGCGCAGGACCAGCTTCGAGGCCGAGTTGAGCAGGATCAGGGCCGGGTAGACCGCGTAGTAGAACACCCGCAGGGGCAGCGACGCGTAGCGCGCGATGTCTTCCGGGCGGCGGATCGCCAGCGACTTCGGGACCAGCTCGCCGATGACGATGTGGAGGCTCGACATGAGCGCGAAGCCGACCGCCACCGAGATCCCTTCGATGACTTCCTCGGAGAGCCCGAAGAGCGCGAGCACCGGCGCGAGCAGCGCGGCGATCGCCGGCTCTCCGAGCCAACCGAGGCCCAGGGAGGCGAGGGTGATCCCGAGCTGCGTCGCCGGTAGGTAGGCGTCGAGCATCTGGACGATCGCGAGGGCCCGCTTGGCCGCCGGGTCGTCGGTGGCCTTGATGCGCGCCTCGAGCTGGGTCGGGCGCACCTTCGCCAGCGCGAACTCGGCCGCGACGAAGAACCCGTTCGCGACCACGCACGCGAGCGCGCCGAGCAGTGCCAGCACGGCTCAGTGTCTCACGTCGCGTCGCGCGCAGGGGCCGGCGCCGACGGCGGACGGGGGCGGGCCCGTCCTGCGGACAGCCGCTCGGCAAGGAGTGTTCGCCCCGGAGGACCCGGACGGGAGCGGGCCCGTCCCGCGGACGGCCTGGCCGCGAAAAGGAGGCGGGCCGCGAAAAGGAGGCGGGCCGCGAAAAGGAGGGGCCGGAGCGGGCGAGCCGATCACTGCTTGTGGAACGGGATCGGTGAGCGAGCGAGCCCGGGGCTCGTCGGCGCCGGGGGCGGCGCGCCCACGGCCGGCGGGCGCGGCTGGGCGCTCTCGGCCTCGCCGTCGATCGCGGCGATCCCGGCCGCTGCGCGATCGAGGCCGATCGCGAGGGCCGCTTCGCGCAGGAAGGTCCCCACGATCCGGACGAGCCGGAGCGACATCTGCTTGCCGAGCTCGATCTCGCGCTCGACGAACGCCTCGAAGGAACCGTAGCCCTTCGCCTCGTAGAGGCGCCGATCGCGGATGTCCACGAGGATGGTGCCGATCTCGTAGAAGCTCTTGGAGAGGCCGCGCTTCAGTGCGCGGATCTGCGCCGTCTGGGTCGCGAGCGCGCCGATCTTCGCCTTCAGCTCGTCCGCCCCGACGGGGCTGCGGATCGTCTCGCGCGGAGGAATCCGCGACTTGCGCAGGGCGGCGGTCCCGGTCGGGAGCGCCACCGCGGGCGCAGCGACGGGCTTCGCGGGCGGCGCAACCAGCGCCGTCTTGGGGGCCGACGCCGCCTTGGGAGCCGGCGCGGCGGCCTTGGGGGGCGCCGCCTTCGGCTGTGCTTTCGACGGCTTGGCCTGCGGGCGCGCAGCGGCCTTCGGTGGAGCAGCCTTCTTGGCCGCTGCCTTCTTCGGCACTGCCGTCTTCGCCTTCGACTTTGCCTTGCTCACCGTCACGCCTCCCCGGAATCCGAGCCCGGAGCCGCGCATACCACTGTCGAAACGGGCTTGTAAAGCCTTACTCCCCAGAAACCAGGGTCGCCGGCCCCCGCCGCGGCCGCGAAGCCGACAGGTGATCGGCTCGCCCGCTCCGGGCCCGTCCGGCCGCGGGCCGGGCCCGCTCCCGTACGGGTCCTCCGGGGCGAGCACTCTTTGCCGATCGGTGCAGTCACCGATCGGTTCCCCCGCGCCGACTCCTCGCGACCGCGGGCTCGGCCGCTCTCGTTCCGGTCCTGCGGCGCGAGCGCTCTTCGGCGATCACTCCTCGGTCTCGATCCCCATGTGGAACCACTCCTCGCCGAGCTCCGGCGTCTCCATCAGCGACCCGTCCGGCGCATCGCGGCGTACGACGAAGGATCGGCGGGAGATCGAGTCGTCGCTCTCGCGGGCGAAGATCATGACGTAGTTGATGCCCGGCCGCAGCGGCAGCGTCGCCGAGAAGGCGCACTCGTCGGGACGCGCGGCGCCACGGTTCGAGTGGTAGAAGACCTTCCGGGTCCCGACGAAGACGTACACGTCCCGCACGATCTGGTCGTCGTGGGCGATGGCCTGGATGTCGAGGTGATCATCCGTCGTGACGAGGCTCGGCGTCGCGGCCAGGTCGATCCGCGGAGGCATGTGGACGATCACGTCGTCGACGTGCGAGGCCGACGAGGCGCGCTCCGTCGTCACGTCCGCCGGGAGGACCCAGCCCGGACGGCCGGCTCCGAGGTCCACGCGGATCGAGCCGCCGAGCGTCGCGCTCTGCGGGAGCGAGATCGCGCCCCCGTCGACGCGCGCGAAGACCGGCGAGCTCGCCGCCGGGCTCTCGTGGATGTCGGTGCCCTGCCGGATCGTCACGCGCCCGTGGGCCGCGACGGGGGGAATGATCGTGGTCGAGACCGGCACGTCGAGACGCTCGGTCATCAGCTCGTGCAGCTCGGTGTCGGCGACGCGGAACTCGAGCCGCGCCGAGTCGGCGTCGAAGTCGTTCAGGACCTCGAAGGTGAAGGCCACCTCCCACTCGGCGCCGACCGGCAGCCCGTCCCGCGCGAAGCGGCCGGCGTGGATCAGCAGGCCTTCGCCCGCGAGGCTCGCGAGGTTGGCCTCGATGTGGTGCGCCGGGCCCGCGCCGGTGTTGCGGACGTGGAGGTGGATCGTGCCCGTCTCGCCGCGCTGCATCGTCCCGTCGCCGTTGGCGTGACCGGACATGCCGTTCGGGACGGTGTCGGCGACCTGGACCGAGTACGAGAATTGCGGTCGTGGCAGGGCGCTCACGGTCGTGCGCAGCTCCGCCTCCGGCGGCGCGTGGTCGTGCAGCTCCGAGAACTGCACGCGGATCCCGTCGGCGCGATCCGAGACGTCCTGCGTGAGCCGGCAGCTGCGTGCGCCGTCTTCCGTCTCGCAGATGCCGAGGGTCGTGGTCCACTCGCGCGTCTCGCCCGGCGCGAGCCGGCCGAAGACGAGCTCGCGATGGTTGAAGAGCGCGTAGTCGCTCTCCGTCGTGGCCCGCAGCTGGTACAGCGTCGCGGAGCCCGTGTTGGTGACGCTGACGCGGAGGTCGAAGGGCTCGCCGGCCGTGCCGTGCGCGTTCGGCTGGACGGTGTCCACGTGCACTTCGACGGTGCTCGGGCCGGCGTCCGCGCCTTCGCTCCAGTCGACGCCCACGCCCTCGAGCTCGCGCGCGGCGCTGACCATCTCCTCGCCCGCGATGCGCGCGATGATGGGCTGCGCGTCCTCCAGGATCTCCTGGCGTCCCGAGCGCGTCGCGTGCGAGAGCACCTCGCGCGCGAAGCGGAGGAGGAACTCGTCCTCTTCGGCGTTCTCCTCGTGCTCCTCGGGCGCCGCTTCCTGCAGCTGGTTGCGCGTCTCGAGCGGCAGGTAGTACCGCACGGTCTGCGACGGCTGCTCGGTCGAGCGCGCGCTCTCGTTCGTGAGGTGGGAGGCGAGGTCGGCCTCGCGCAGGTACTGCTGGTCGACCGTCAGGTCCATGTCCTGGCGATCGACCGTCATCGGGTCGATCTCCACGTCGGGCGTGATGCCGACGCCCTGGATCGAGATCTCGCCCGGCGTCAGGTACTGCGCGATCGTCAGCTTGAGCGCCGAGCCGTCGTCGTAGTCGTAGAGCACCTGCACCGAGCCCTTGCCGAAGGTGCGCTGGCCGACGATGAGGGCGCGGTCGTGGTTCTTCAGCGCGCCGGCGACGATCTCGCTGGCCGACGCGGAGCCGCCGTTCACCAGGACGATCATCGGGTAGTCGGGCTCGGTGCCTTCGCGACGCGCAGAGCGCTCGTCGCGCTGCTCGGGGTCGGTGGACTCGGTCGTGACGATGACGCCCGAGTCGAGGAACGCGTCGGCGACGCGCACGGCCTGGTCGAGCAAGCCGCCCGGGTCGTCGCGCAGATCGAGGACGAGGCCGCGCAGGCCCTGCGTGTGCAGCTGTGCGAGCGCGCGCTGCATGTCCTCGAACGTGTTGCCCTGGAAGTTCGAGATCGAGATGTAGCCGACGCCGTCACCGAGCATGCGCGACTCGACCGACTCGACGTGGATGACCGCGCGCGTGAGCGTGAACGCCCGCGGCTCGGTCCATCCGCCGTCGCCCGCGCGCGTCACCCAGATCTGCACGTTGGAGCCCGGCGGGCCGCGCAGGCGATCCACCGCGTCGCTCAGGGGCAGGTTGACCGTCGATTCTTCGCCGATGCGCACGATGCGATCCATGCGGTGCAAGCCCGCGCGGTCGGCGGGCGTGCCGGGCATCGGGCGGATCACCGTGAGCTGCCCGTCGCGGAGCGAGATCACGATGCCGAGGCCGCCGAACTCGCCGCGCGTGCTCGTGCGCATCTCCTCGAAGGTCTCGACGTCGAGGTACTGCGAGTGGGGATCGAGCGTCCGGAGCATTCCGTTGACGGCGGCCTCCTCGATCGTGCGCAGCTCGATGTCCTCGTCGTGGAGGTTCTCCTGGATGAACCCGAAGATCTCGCGGTAGCGCGCCGAGAGCGCCCACGGGCTCGTGACGTCGTCGACGCGGAACTCGCGGCTCGCCGTGTCGACCTGGATGCGGAGCGTCGGCGCGCCGTCCTCGTAGTCGACGAGGATGGGGGCGACCTGCTGCTGGATGGCGTTGAGGCCCCCGAGGAGCATGCGCTGCGGCGAGATGCGCTCGGGCTCGACGTAGTGGTCGACCACCTGCAGGAGCACGCGGTTCATCAGCGCGAGCTGGGTGAGATCGTAAGGCGCCGTGCTGCGCGCCTCCTGGGCCCGCGCCGAGCTGTCGATGTCGAGATCGAGGCCGTTGCGCTGCGGCCAGAAGTACGTGAGCCCGAACGCGATCACGACCGCCCCGATCGCGAGCGCCGCGTGTCGTGCGCGCGCGAGGATCGGCACGCCGGGCGAAGAGGACGCCGGGCTCGCTGCGGATCGCGCCTCGGGCGGGGGCTCGTCGGCGGCAGACCGAGCGGCCGCGCTCACCGGAGCGTCTTCCGCGTCCGTGGCCGTCTCGGCGGGGAGGTCCGCGCTCGCGGCGCTCGGGTCCGCTTCGCTCGCGTCCGGGACCTCGGCTGGCTCCGACGAGGCCGAAGGCTCGGCCGCGGGTGCCGCCTCCGCCGGGCTGGCCTCGCTGGTGGTGCGCTCGTCCGTGCTCGCCGGCTCCCGCTCGATCTCGCTCTCGTTCTCGCTCATTCGCCTTCTCTTCTACGGGCCCGCCGGTCGCCGTGTCGCGCGTCGCGCGTTTCGGCGCCGCACTTTTCGTCGGGGGAGAGTATAGGTCAGGAACGGATTGCGTCGCGTGCGGTCCGCAGTGCATGCCGGCGCCGCCCCCTGATCATCGACCAGGCCCTCCGCCCGAGGGGGAACCGCCGCACGGCGTGTCCTCTTCCCCGAGCCTCGTCCCGGGCGCGCGCCTCGAGCCGCGCAAGGACGAGGATCGGCAGGCGGCCCGCGCCATGCGCCCGAGCATGCGCCCGATGCTGCAGGCGCTGGTGCTCAACCTCCTGCTCGCAGCGGGCCTGCTCGGCTTCCCGCTCGTGCGGGGGCGCCAGCGTGCCGAGCAGACCGTGCAGGCGTACGTCGCCTACGCGGCGTGCCTCCATGCGGCCACACCCCGGCGCGATCCGGGGCTCGCGCTGCCCGACGGCCACCGCGAGCGCATCGCCGGGCTCTACGCGGAGGCGCCCCCCGAGTGGCCAGGGTCCTGCCTCGACGAGCTCGAGCGCGTCCCCCAGGAAGAAGTGTTCCTCCTGATGCCGGGCGCGAAGACGGGAGAAGAAGAGGTGCGCGTCGCGGTCGTGGGGGCGCGTGCGGCGCTCGAGGCGACGGAGCAGGCACGCGCGTCGGACCCTCCGCGCCAGGCGCCCGTGCGGCTTCTCCGGACGCTCGACCACCTCGCGGCGGCGGTGAGCGTGGACGTCACCGAGACGGGGCTCGCTCTCGACGCCGAGCATCTGGCGTTCGACCTCGGCGAGGGCCCGAGCTTGGTCACGCCCTCGCGCGTCCCGCTCCAGACCGCGAGTGGCGGCGCGCTGCTGGTCTCGGCCCCGGCCGGACGGCTGCGGGTCGTCTCCGCCGACTACCGATCGATCTCGGTCGTCGGCGTCCACGATGGGACCGTGGACGTGACGCAGGTGCGACGCCCTTCGGCGGCGCGCGCGGTGCTGGACGATGGCGAGCATGCCTATCTCGGCTGGGTGACGGGGGATGCGACGTGCGCCCACGACGACGCGCGCTGCGCGCACCGACTGACCGGGCTCGCGCGCATCCGCGAGGGAACGCCCGAGCCCGCGCCCGAGGTCTGGCTCGCGGCCCACCCGGCGATGGGCCACGCGCGCAGCTTCTTCTTCGAGGGCGGCTCGCTCGAGGTGCTCGCCCGCGAGGTCGATGGCGGGGTCTCCCTGCGCACCTTCGCGCTTGCCGAGCCCTGGCCCACCGAGCCGGCGCCGGCGCTCGATCCGTCGGCGGAGGAGGGCGAGCGCCCCGTTCCGTCCCTGCCGAGCGCGACGGTCGCGCTGGGTGCGGTGACCGATGCCGTCGTGCAGAACGGGCGAGCGCAGGCCGCGACGGGGGACGCAGAGACCGTGCTGGCCTGCGGCGATCACGTGCTCGTCCTCGGGGCCGAAGGCGTGGAGGTCCGCGCCGCCATTCCGACCGACCCCGCGGGGCCCGAGCCGGAGGCCCCGGAGCCGGCGCCCGCGTCGATCGATGCGCGGGTGCGACCGCCCGTGCGCGGCGCGAGCGGGCTCGAGGACGCGGCGCGCTGCGCATCGACGGCCTCGGGCACCTCGTTCGCCTGGATCGACCGGGAGCATGGCCTGCGACTCGTTCCCGACGTCGAGCGACCGCGCGCGATCGGCGTCGCGACCCACGTCGCGGGTTTCGCGATGCTCCGCACCGGAGAGACGGTGACGATCGCGAGCTGGGGCGAGGACGGCGAACGGAGCGTCACGCTGCGCCGCATCTGGCACGGCCGCGTGCTCTCGACGCAGCTCGCCGCGATCTGCTGGGACGACGGCAGCGGCTTCTGTGGCCCGGCCGGCCTCGTGGACGCCGGCGGCGAAGCGTTTCTGTACGTGCGCGAGGGCTCCGATCTCCTGGTGCTGCGCGTGACGGGCGCGGGCCTCGCGGCGCTCCCGGGGCTGGACTGACGGAACGCGAGCCCTGCCCCGCGGAAGGGCGGGATATGGTTCCGCGATGGCCATCCCCTCGCTGCGCGGTCAGCGCGCGCTCGTCACCGGTGCCTCGAGCGGCATCGGCACCTCTTTCGCGAAACAGCTCGCCGCCGCCGGCGCGCACCTCGTGCTCACGGCGCGTCGCAAGGACCGGCTCGACGCGCTCGCCGAGGAGCTACGGAAGGCGCACGGCGTCGAGGTCGAGACGCTCTCGTTCGATCTCGGCAAGCCCGACGCGGCGCGCGCGCTCTTCGAGGCGACCGAGGGCGCGGGCAAGACCATCGACGTGCTGATCAACAACGCCGGCTTCGGCACCAAGCAGCCCTTCCTCGATCAGACGTGGGACAAGACGTTCGAGGAGATGCAGCTCAACCTCGTCTCGCTCACCGAGCTGAGCAAGCGCTTCGGACAGAAGATGGTGGCGCGCAAGCGCGGCGCGATCCTCAACGTCGCGAGCATCGGGGCCTACATGCCGACGCCCTCGATGTCGACGTACGGCGCCGGCAAGGCCTACGTCCGGAACTTCACCGAAGGCTTCGCCGCCGAGCTCGCCGGCAGCGGCGTCCGCGTCTGCTGCCTGTGCCCCGGCGCGACCGAGAGCGAGTTCGCGAGCGTCGCGGGGCTCGACCTCCCGTGGTGGAAGAAGATCGCGTTCATGACTTCCGATCGCTGCGCGAGCATCGGCCTCTCGGCGCTCTTCCGCGGCCGGAGGAACATCGTGAGCGGCTGGTCGAACTCGCTCGTGATGTTCCTGACCCGGTTCGTGCCGCGGCGCGCGCTCGGCGCACTGGCGGCGCAGTTGTTGTAGCGCGCGAGCGCGCCGGGGCGTGGTAGACGCTGCGCCATGAGCGACGCATCACCGCGCCGGCGCCGGACACTCGCCGTCGGCTGCGCCCTCCTCGCGCTGCTGAGCGTGTGCGGGTGTTGCGTGTGGGCCGGCATCGCGGGCCAAGCCGATCGGCGCGCGTTCGAGGGCGTCGATCAGGTCTGCGCCGGTGTGCCGGCGACCGGTGTCGGCGCGTATCCCGCGGCGTCGCTGCGAGCTGCCGGCGCGCGTCACGAGCCGGATGGCCGCTGGCGGCGCGACCCGCTCGCGATCCCGAGCGCCCTCGAGGCCGAGACCCGCGGGGACGTGAGCGTCGTCGTCTGCGTCGAGCCCCAGCGCCGCGTCGACGACCCGCCCTGCACCATGAGCGACGTCATGTTCCGGACGCACACGTTCCCGCGGTGGCACTACGTCGCGCACGCGCGGATCGTGGCCGCGGCGAGCGCGCAGGCCCTGTACGAGGGCGAGATCGCCTCGGAGATGCCGGCCTGCACGCTGACGAGCACCGGCCTCGTTCCCGACGACGGCTACGCGTACGAAGGCGAAGAGATCGAGCGCGATCAGGTGGGGGCGTGGCTCTCCACGTGGATCGCCTCGCCCCGTTGACCCTCGCTCTCGTCCGGGCTGTCGTGGGCTCGGTCGACGGCGATCGAGGGCTGCCGCAGCTGGGGCGACGGCTCGGGGAGGTGGTGGATCAGCGCCCGACGTCCCGCGCCGCGCCGCGCTCCGCACGAGCCTCGGCCGCCTCGAGCCGCAGCGCATAGAGCGCCTGCTGGGTGAAGTAGAAGCGGGGCGCGGTTCGTCCGAGCGCGCGGAACTGAGCGAGCGTGAGCCCGCGCTCGGCGAGGCATTCGCGGAGCAGTTGCTCGTAGCGCCCGCTCGCGAGCGGGTGCATCCCGCGCACCGCGCGGTCCGACTCGCGCTCGTAGAGCCACACCGACTCTTCGACGGCGCTCGCGTACGCGTCGTAGGGATCCCGCTGCACGTGCGGCGGCGCGGAGTGCGCGCATCCGGTGACGAGCGCGCAGGCGAGAACGACGGCGAAGCGGGAGAGCATCACTGCCGTTATCGGACGGGGAAGGGCGCCGCTTGAGCGCGGCGATGCGATCGCGGCGGCGTCGATCCGTCTCCCAACGCCCCGCGCGCGGCTCCCTCGCCCGCGTGAGCGGGAGTGACCATTCATCGCATCTCGGCTCGGACACCCTGAATAGGCGAGCGGCAGCGAAACGTCGCCGACGAGCGCTGCTGCGCGCTGGGTGGCGTCCGTCTGGCGCTGACGCTGCTGCGCGTCGAGCCCCATCCCCATCAGCCGACGGCGGCCACTGCGCCGCGACCACCGCCCTCGCGGCTCGTCGGCTCCGAGATGTGATGAATGGTCAGGTGAGCGGGAGAGGGTTGGGGAGAGGGACCGCGGAAGCCCTCGATGGAGAGCGCGCGATGGCGGCCAGCGCTCGTAGAGCAGCCGCCCCGAGAAGAGATGAGATACGCTCGCGCCCCGCATGACGACCACGACGCCTGCGCAGCCTCTCCAGGTTCGAGCCCCTCTGGTCGGACGCTCTGCGGAGATGGGTGAGCTCGACGACGCGCTCGCCAAGGCGCTCGCGACGAGCCAGCCCCAGATCGTCACCATCGTCGGAGGGGCCGGCGTCGGCAAGACGCGCCTCGTCGACGAGGCGTTCGCGCGCATCGAGGGGCGCGAGCGTCGCGTGCGGACCTTCCGCGGCGCGGCCCGCCACGGTGGCCCGGGGTTCGACGTGGTGCCGCGCATCCTGCGCGCGCGCTTCGGGCTCTCGGAGTCGATGGAGGCCGACGTCCAGCGCGAGCGCCTGCGCACGCAGGTCGCCGAGGCGCTCGGCGACAAGCGCGTCGGCGAGTTCCTGCACTTCCTCGGGGCGTTCCTCGATCTCACGTTCGCCGAGTCGCCGTTCACCAAGGCCTTCGACGACGACCCCGAGCAGTTCGCGCGCATCAGCCGCGCCGTCCTCCGGCGCTTCTTCGAGGTCGACGCCCAGCATGCGCCGCTCGTGCTCGCGTTCGAGGACCTGCACTGGGCGAGCGACGACTCGCTCGCGCTGGTGAAGTCGGTGATCGATGGCGCCCAGGGCGCGCCGCTCGTGATCCTCGCGACGGGCCGCCCCGAGCTGATCACGCGGCGGGCCGACTGGCTCGACGGGCCGAAGGGCCGCCACCGGCGCATCGAGCTCGCGCCCCTCGGCACCAGCGACGCCGAGCGCTTGATGCTGCACCTGCTCTCCCCCGTCGGCGATCCGCCCGGAGAGCTCGTGGATGCCGCCGTCGACATGGCGGGCGGCAATCCGTACTTGCTCGAGCAGATGCTGCGAACCTACGTGGAGAGCGGCACGCTCAAGCCCAAGGCCAAGGGCTTGTGGGAGGTCGACCTCGACCGGCTGGACGACGCGCAGCTGCCGCTCTCCGTCGACGACGCCATCGCCGCCCGAATCGCGTCGCTGGCCCCGGCCGAGCGCCAGCTGCTCGAGATGGCCGCCATCATGGGCGGCGTGTTCTGGCTCGGCGCGCTCGTCGCGCTCGGCCGCATCGACGCCAAGGCGCCTCCGCTCTGGGGTGGCGCCGAGGATCTCGCCGCGCAGTACCGCGACCTGCTCGGCTCGCTCGCCGAGCGCGACTACGTGCTTCCGATGCCCGACGCCTCGATGCACGGCGAGGCCGAGTACGCCTTCAAGCACAACCTCGAGCGCGAGACTCTCTACAAGCTCATGAGCGCCGCGCAGGTCGGGCGCTACCACCTCGTCTTCGCCGAGTGGCTCGAGACGCGGGGTGTGCAGCAGCTCACCGAAGAGCGGCACCTCTCCGAAGAACAAGCCGAGATGCTCGCGCAGCACTACTTACGCGGCGGCGCCAAGCGCAAGGCCGGCGAGTTCTACGTGCTGGCCGGCGACCGCGCGCGCGAGCGCTACGCCAACCAGAAGGCGCAGGCGTACTACGAGACGGGGCTGCCGCTCCTCGGAGACGAGGACGTCGTTCGCCGCGTCGAGGCGCTGCACAACCACGGCGACGTGCTCCAGCTCCTCGGCCAGAACGAGCAGGCGATCGCCGTCTTCCGCAAGGTGCAGGAGCTCGCCTACCGACTCGATCTCAAGACCAAGGGCGGCGTCGCGCACAACCGCATCGGCCGCGTCTACCGCGCCGTCGGTCAGCTCGACGAGGCGATGCGCCACCTCGGCACCGGCCACGCGCTCTTCGATGCGGCGGGCGACGTGCGCGGCGTGGCGAGCTCGCTCGACGACGTCGGCAAGGTCCACTGGATGCGCGGTGCTTACGAAGCGGCCGAGCGCTTCATGAAGCGCGGCCTCGACTTGCGACGCGAGATCGGCGACCGCCGCTCGATCGCGCTCTCCCTGAACAACCTCGGTCTCGTCTACCAGGACAGCGGCCGCTTCGAGGAGTCGCTCGCCGCGTGGGACGAGGCGCTCACGATCCGGCGCGAGATCCACGACCACCCCGGCATCGCCCAGACGCTCAACAACCTCGGGTCGCTGCACCAGGATCGCGGCGATCACCCGCGCGCGACCGAGCTCTGGAACGACGCGCTCGAGGTGAACCAGATCGTGGGCGACCGCATGCGCCAAGCCGTGATCCTCACCAACCTCGGCGAGGCCGCCTACCGCATGCAGCAGCCCGAGCGGGCCATCTCCGTGCTGCGTCAGGCCGAGGAGATCAGCGCGACGCTCGGGGACCGGATCCTCGAGGGCGAGATCCTGCGGGGCCTGGCCAAGGCGCACATGATGATCAAGGACCTCGTCTCCGCGCGCGACTTGATCAAGCGCTCGATCGGCTTCTTCGAGCAGGCCAAGGGCAAGCCCTTCCTCGGCGTCGCGCTGCGCACGGCGGGCGAGATCGCGGCCGCGGGCGGGTGGGGTGGCGACGAGCACGCCCAGGCCAAGGCCCAGCTCGAGCAGTCGATGCGCTTGTTCGAGGAGCTCGGCAACGACCCCGAGCTCGCGCGCAGCTGCCTGGCGATGGCCGCATTCCTCGAGGCCGATCCCGAGACCAGGACCGATCCGATCCGCGCGCACGAGGTCAACCGCCTCCGCGCCCGGGCCGACGAGATCCTCGCGCGCATCGGCTCGCCGGGGCTGCCGGAGCTGCCGCAGGAGCGCACGGATCCCGGGATCTGAACGCGTCGACCGCCCCGCCCACGCGTTCGGTCGCGCCGGGGTGTGATCCAGCGCGGTGGTGAAGTCTTGCAACGGGGTGGCTGCGCAGAACGGTCGAGGCCTGCTGCATGTCGCGTCGTGAGACCGGTCTTCAGGCGTCGCCTGGCGGCGGGGCCCATAGCCAATTGGCTATAGGCCTCGCCTTCCCGAGGACGCAGCGCAGCGGCCGACCGGCCGTGAGCAGCGCCCAGAGGGGGAGGTGGCGAGCGTCCGAGCTTGCTCGGACGCGGCATCAAGGCCGGGATCGCGGCGCGTCGCCGCTGAGCACCGCCACCGATCACACCCGTCGCGCCGGAAGGCGTCGACTCGATCGGGCTCGCCCCCCTACCATCGATGGGATGTCCTGGACGTCCCTTCGCTTCGCTCCTGCCACGGTCCTCTCGGTCCTCGCGCTCGCGGCCGGCTGCGCGAGCGGTCGCCCCGCCGGAACGGGCGAGCACGACGCGGCCGTCGACGCCGATCGTCCGCACGACACCGGCGGGCCCGTCGACGCTGCCTGCTCGGGCGGTGAGCAGCGCTGCGGCGGCGCGTGCCGGGCCGTCGACGATCCGAGCTACGGCTGCGGCGCGAGCGCGTGTACGCATGCGCGCTCCCCCGCCGGGATGGCCGCGCGCTGCGAGAGCGGCGCCTGCGCGTTCGACTGCGCCGCGGGCCGAGTCGATCTCGATGGCGATCCGGCGAACGGATGCGAGTACGCCTGCGCGCGCACCGGGGACACCGATCTCGTGGACGCAGCCTTCGTGGACGCGAACCGCGACGGGTCGGACGGAGTGCTCGCGAGCTGCGTGTTCGTCTCGGCGCTGCATGGTGACGACGCGACGGCCGACGGACGCGCGAGGCGCCCTACGCGAGCATCGGCGCCGCGCTCGCCGCGGCGAGCCCGATCGGGCGACGCTCCGTGTGCGTCGCCGGCGGTGACTACGCCGAGGCGCTGGTCGTTCCGTCGGGCATCGACGTCCTCGGTGGGTTCGCGCGAGGATGCCGCTGCGCCGTATCGTCGATCGGCGAGCACCCTCACGACCGTGCACGCCGACGGCGCGGTCATCACGGTGCCGAGCGCGATGGCCGCGGCGCAGATCGCGGGGCTCACGATCGTGAGCGACGCCCCCGGAAGCGACGGCTCGACCTACGGCATCCTCGTGCTCGCCGGCAACGGCGCCCTCGCGATCGACGACGACGTCATCTCCGTCGCGGCCGGCGCGCCCGGCGCCCGCGGCGAGGACGGCGCCACCGCTGCGAGCGCGGCGCCCGACGGCGCGCGCGGAGCGGACGGCACCGCCGGCACCTCGAGCGGCGGCACCGGCGCGAGCGCGCCCTCGTGCGCCGAGCGCGGCGGCCGCGGCGGTGACGGCGGCTTCTCCGACACGGACGGGATGATGGGCTCGGCCGGCAGCGGCGGCGCGTCGGGGGGCGCCGTCGGCATGGCCTCGCGCGTCTGCGGCACGGCGAGCATGGCGGGCGGGATGGGCCAGTCGGGCGGCAACGGCGGCGCCGGGATGAACGGCACCGGCGGCCAGTCCCTGGGAACGCTCGGCGCGAGCGGGTACGTCCCCGCGAACGGCCGCACGGGCGCGAGCGGAGCGAACGGTCGCGGTGGCGGCGGCGGCGGCGGTGGCGGTGGTGGCTCTTGCATGCGGGCAGGCAGCTGCGATTGCTCGCCCGATCGCGCGGCGGGAGGCGGGTCCGGCGGCTGCGGCGGCGCGGGAGGCGCCCCGGGCACCGGCGGCCATGGCGGCGGCGGGAGCTTCGGCATCGTGATCGCGGAGGGCTCGGTCGTGATCTCCGACTGCACGATCACGACCCACGACGGCGGCGACGGCGGGCGCGGAGGCGACGGCGCGCACGGCCAGGTGCACGGTGGCGGTGGCCCGGGCGGGTCCGCGGCCGACGACGGCGGTGGCGGCGGGATGCCGGGCGGGCCCGGCGGCGACGGAGGCTCCGGCGGGCCCGGCGGTGGCGGCGGGGGCGGACCGAGCGCGTGCGTCGCGCGCGCGAGCGGCGCGTCCGCTTCGACGAACGGAACCAGCTGCACGCTCGGCGCCGGCGGCGGAGGAGGCAGTGGAGGCACCAACCCGAGCAGCGCGATCGGCGGCCTCGGCGCCTCGGGCGTCACGAGCGCACAAATCGTGCTCCCCTGATCGCGAGCCGGCGCGCGCTCCGACACCCGTCGGTCGGACGGCCGAACCGATGGACTTGCTCGTGAGCGGGCGCTGACTTCCGCCAGGAGCCGCATGACTTCGACCTTCTTCGACGTGCCCCTCTCTCGACTCACCCATGTCCTCGTCGCGCTTCTCGCCATCACCGCGCTCGGAGCACCGGGCCGAGGCTACGCGCAGGACTCGGACGACGAGCGCGCCCACACGCACTTCACGGCGGGGCGTTCGTACTTCGAGGAAGGGAACTACGAGCAGGCGCTCGCCGAGTTCCAGCACGCCTACGAGCTCAGCCATCGCGACGTGCTGCTCGTGAACGTGGCCAACTGCCAGGAGCGACTGGGCCAGTGGGCGCGACGCCGCGCAGACGCTCGACACGTATCTCGCGTCGATGGCGCCGGACGCGGCGGAGCGCGGCTCGATGGAGCGCCGCATCCAGGCGCTGCGCGACCGCGCCGATCAGCACGACGCCGAAGAGGCCGCGCGGATCGCGTCGGCGCGGGGCACGGGCGACACGACGCCGCCCCCCCGACCACGCCCGCGGCGAGCGGCGCGAGCGACGGCCTCTTGGTGCCCGCGATCGTGGCTTTCGCCGTCGGTGGCGCCGCGGCGATCGCGTGGGGCGTCCTCGGCGGGCTCGCGCTCGCCGAGCAGAGCAGCGTGTCGAGTGGATGCGGAGCGACGCGGAGCTGCACGCCGGGCCAGGTCAGCACGCTGTCGGGGCTCGCGACGGGCGCCGACGTGTCCATGAGCATCGCGCTCGTCGGAATCGCCGCGGGCGTGGTCTTGATCCTCGTCGATCCACCGCACGGCGCTTCGCCGGGAGCCGACGCGAGCGCTGGCCTCCGGGTGACGCCGTGGGCATCGGCGTCGAGCGCGGGCTTGAGCGTGGGAGGAACGCTGTGATGCGGAGCGAGAAGCGCAGTGCCGCGGTCGTTCTCCTCCTCTTCCTCCTCGCGGCGAGCCTCCTCTCGCCGGGCTGCACGCTCTTGGTCGACGCCAACCAGTACGTCGGAAACGGCGTCGACGCCGGCCCCGTCCCCGACACGGGAGTCGTCCCGGACGGAGGTGACGGCGGAACCGCCACCAACGAGCGTCCGCGCGTGCTCGGCGTCGGTCTCGACGACTATCGGCCCGCGGTCGGCGAAACGGTGCGCGCCATCGTCGGCGGCGTGGTCGATCCCGAAGGTGACGCGACGACGACCAGCTACCGCTGGTACCGCAACGGGAGCGTCGTGAGCGGGATGACGGCGAACAACTTCCCGACCGCGAGCCTCGCTGCGGGCGACACCGTCCACGCGGAGGTCTGGGCGAGCGATGCGATGGGGGAGGGCGCGCACGTGCTCTCGGCCGACGCGACGCTGGTCGCCGACGAGACCCGCTGGGAGCAGATTCTGCCGTCCGAGGGCAACGGCCTTCCGGTCATGGCGTGGGACGAAGAGGCCCGCCGCGTCGTGCGGTGGGTGGGCGGCGGCCTCTGGGAGTACCGCGTCTCCGGGACCGGCCTCACGATCGTGCGCTTGCCGTACTCGGGGACCCCGCCCCCTTCGAACGAGAGCCTCGCGAGCGCGCTCGATCCGCTCCATCACCGCATCCTCGCGACCGTGCGGAGCATGCCGGGAACGCTCTTCGCGCTCGACTACTCCCACCCCGGCGCGGAGGCTTGGACGACGACGACGGTGGCGGGCCTCGACGCCCTGCCGTTCATGGGCGTGACGGTGTACGACGCGAGCCAGCAACGCCTCGTCTTCCTCGGCGGCATCGCCGACACGTCGGCACCGCCGCCGCCGATCTTCGCGCTCGACGTGCGCAACGCTGGCAGCGAGATCGTGATCCCGCTCTCGAACGCCGACCCACCGCGGCTCTTCGGCGCCGCCGCGGCGCCGGACCCCACCGTGCCTGGGCGCTTCTGGATCCTCGGCGGCAGCAACCCGCCGGCGATCTCGGGCAACCCCATCACGATGCGCGAGCACCCGATGCGGCTCGACATCACGGGGACCGACGCCGTCGTGACCGAGCTCTCGACGGCCGCTCCCGCCATGTACGCGCCCACCGCCATCACGACGCCCAGCGGGCACATCCTCACGCACGGCGGGATCGACGCGTTCCCGAGCGTCGGCTCGACCATCCACTCGGTGGCTCCGCAGATCTTCGACCCCGCGACGGGCAACTTCACCGAGGTGCCCGCGACCACGCGTCCCGTCGCGGCGCTCGGTCAGTTGGTCCCGCTCGTGGGGTCGCCCGGCACGTACGCGGCGCTCAGCATCGGCGGGGATCTCCTCGGCGAGACGGTGGCCATCCAGTACGACGAGGTGAGCGAGACTGCGCTGCGCCTCGTCGCGGCGGAGGTGCGCCCGGCGCTCGTGGTCGACGCGGCGGCGCAGATCGCGAACGGCCAGGTCTCGATCTACTTCGGCCGTTCGGCGTCGCGGGACGGTGCGAGCCCGGACGTCTGGACGCTCGATCTGGCGCGCCGCCACTTCGAGCTCACGACGATCGCCCCGGACGGCACGACCAGCACGTCGCCAGCGCCGCGCTTCGGCATGGTGATGGACAGCTCGCCCTACGGGAACACCGGCTACACGTACATGGTCGGTGGATCCCGGGCGAGCGATACGCTCGCCGACATGGTGCCCTTCGAGCGGACGAGCGCCGGATGGCTCCAGCGCACCGTCACGATGGGCGCGTCGCTCCCGCAGCGGACCGGACACCTGGTGTACCGGGTCCCGTGCGGCAACACCGCGCTGGGAGTGGCCGGCGGGATGGACGGGAGCGGCGCCTACCTCGGCGACGGCGCGAACCTCAACTGCACGAGCCAGCACAGCTGCGAGTGGGCGAGCACGGCAGGTCTGCTCCCGACCGCGCGGGCGAACGCCGCTGCCTTCGCGACCGATCGCGTGCTCTACGGCTTCGGCGGGGTCGGGAGCGCGGGCGCGCTCGGCGACTCGTTCGTGGTCGACATCTGCTTCGCCGCACCGCAGTCGCACTTCGTGAACGTGATCGGGACGGCGCCGAGCCCGCGGTGGGGGCACACCATGACGGCGGTCCCGACCACCGCGGGCGAGACGCTCAGCGGCCTGCTCTTCGGCGGCCGGACCTCCGCCGGGAGCTCGGCCGAGCTCTACGTGGCGGATGTCTCGGTGGAGTACACGATGGAGTGGCAGCCCGTCGTGGTGGCGGGCGAGAGCCCCGCTCCCCGCCGCTCGCACGTGGCCGTGTGGGACGCCCCCGGGCAGCGCTTGATCGTCATCGGCGGGGCCGTCGAGGCGGACGGCTTCGAGCACGATTCGAGCGACGTCTGGGTGCTGACGGTTCGCTGACGAGGTGAGCGCCTCGAGGCCCGCGCGCGTGGTATGTGACGCGCACGATGTTCGATCCCGTCAACGCCAAGGTCTCGTTCCCCGCGCTCGAGAAGCAGCTCCTCGAAGAGTGGAAGAGGGAGCGCGTCTTCGAGCGCTCCGTCGAGGAGGCCAAGGACCGGCCGCGCTTCGTCTTCTACGAAGGCCCGCCGACGGCCAACGGCAAGCCGCACCCGGGCTCGGTGCTCACACGCGTGATGAAGGACGTGATCCTGCGTCATCGCTCGATGACGGGGCACTTCGTTCCGCGCCGCGGCGGCTGGGACACGCACGGGCTGCCCGTCGAGGTCGAGGTCGAGAAGACCCTCGGCATCTCGGGACGACAGGCCATCGTCGACTACGGCGTCGAGGCGTTCACCTTCAAGTGCATCGAGAGCGTCTTCCAGTACGTCGAAGAGTGGCGGCGCATGAGCGACCGCGTCGCGTTCTGGCTCGACATGGACGCGGCCTACGTGACCTTCCACAAGAGCTACGTGGAGAGCGTCTGGTGGGCGCTGCAACGGCTCTTCGACGAGGGCCTGCTCTACCAGGGCTACAAGATCGTGTGGTGGTGGCCGCAGGGCGGCACGGCGCTGAGCGCCGGCGAGGTCGGTCAGGGCTACAAGGACGTCGACGACCCGTCGATCTTCGTGCGCTTCGGCGTGGTCGGTGAAGAGAAGACCTCGTTCCTCGCGTGGACGACGACGCCGTGGACCTTGCCGTCGAACGTGGCGCTCGCGGTGAAGGCCGACGAGTCGTACGCGACCGTCGAGCACGAGGGTGAGCGACTGATCGTGGCCGAGGCGCTCGTGCCGAAGCTCTTCGGCGAGGGCTGCCAGGTCGTGGGCCTGCGCAAGGGCCAGGACCTCGTCGGCACGAAGTACACGCCGCCCTTCCAGTACGCGACGCCGACCGACGGCCGCGCGTGGGAGGTGATCGCCGCCGACTTCGTCACGCTCGACACCGGCGCTGGCATCGTCCACACGGCGCCCGCGTTCGGCGAGGACGACTTCCGCGTCTGCCGCGAGCGCGGCATGGGGTTCCTCCAGCTCGTGAAGCCGGACGGGACCTTCACCGACGAGGTCACGGAGTGGAAGGGCCGCTTCTGCAAGGAAGCCGACCGCGACATCATCCGGAACCTCAAGCAGCGCGGCCTGCTCTTCAAGGAAGAGGTCTACCGCCACCCGTACCCGTTCTGCTGGCGCAAGGACTCCGACCCGCTGATCCAGTACGCGCGCAAGAGCTGGTTCATCCGCACGACGCAGGAGATCCACCGCGTCATCGACAACAACCAGCACGTCGCCTGGGAGCCCGAGCACATCCAGGAGGGACGCTTCGGCGAGTTCCTGCGCAGCACCGTGGACTGGGCGCTCTCGCGAGAGCGCTTCTGGGGCACGCCGCTGCCGATCTGGATCAACGACGAGAGCGGCAAGATGAAGGCGATGGGCAGCGCGAGCGAGATCCTCGCGCTCAACCCGCACGCGTTCGATCACTTCGCCGAGGCGAAGAAGAAGCGTCCCGAGCTGAGTGATCACCTGATGGTGCACAAGCCCTGGGTCGACGAGGTCACGTTCACGGTGCCGGGCGAGAAGGGCGTCTACCGCCGCGTGCCCGAGGTCATCGACTGCTGGTTCGACTCTGGCTGCATGCCCTTCGCGCAGCACGGCTACCCGCACCAGAACCGCGAGCAGTTCGAGAAGGAGTTCCCGGCCGACTTCATCACCGAGGCGATCGATCAGACGCGCGGCTGGTTCTACTCGCTGCTCACGATCAGCACGCTGCTCTTCGAAGACCGGCCGATGCCACATCCCTTCAAGCACTGCACCGTGCTCGGCCTCCTCACCGACGAGAAGGGCTTCAAGCTCAGCAAGAGCCGCAAGAACTACAAGGACCCGATGTTCATGTTCGACGAGTACGGCGGAGACGCCGTCCGTTGGGCGCTGTTCACGTCGGCCGTCCCGGGGCAGTCGGGCAAGTGGTTCGAGGGCGGCGCGAGCGACGCGATCCGCGACCTCTTGCTGAAGGTCTGGAACTGCTATTCGTTCTTCGTCACGTACGCGAACATCGATGGGTGGCAGGCCTCGTCTCCGCGACCGGCCATCGCCGATCGCAGCGAGCTCGATCGGTGGATCCTCGCCGAGCTCGACGAGACCGTGCGCTTCGTGGGCCAGTCGCTCGAGCACTACGAGACCCACCCGGCCTCGCGCCGCGTGGAGTCGTTCGTGGACGCGCTCTCCAACTGGTACGTACGCCGCAGCCGCGCGCGCTTCTGGGGCGCCGGCCGCGAGGACCCCGACAAGCTCGCTGCCTTCGCGACGCTCTACGAGGTGCTCGTCGATCTCGCGCGCCTCCTCGCGCCGTTCACGCCCTTCCTCGCCGACGTCGTCTATCGCAACCTCACGAACGGCGCCCTCGGCGCGGCCTCGAGCGTGCACCTCGCGTCGTACCCGACGCCGAGCGACGCGCGGCAGGACGACGACGTGCGCCGCGACATGTCGCTCGTGCGCGACGTCGTCACGCTGGGCGGGCGCGTGCGCGCGGCGAACAAGCTGAAGGTGCGCCAGCCGCTCGGCAGCGTCATCGTCGTCACGACCGACACGCACGCCGAGGACGTGCTGCGCGAGCACCGCGCGATCATCGAGGACGAGCTCAACGTGGAGGCGCTCGCCTTCACGCACGAGCCGCAGAAGTACGTGCAGTTCCAGGTGGTGCCGAACTTCCGCGCGCTGGGCCCACGGCTCTCCCAGCAGGGGGTCGGAAAAGACGTCCCCGCCGTGAAGGCCGCGCTCGCCAAGGCCGACGGCGGCACGCTCTACGACGAGCTCGGGAGCACCGGGAAGGTGACGATCCACCTGCCCGATCGCGCCATCGAGCTCGGGCCCGACGAGATCGAGATCCGCCTCGCCGCGCGCGAGGGCTTCGCCGCCGCCTCCGATCGGGGCACGCTGGTGGTGCTCGACACCACGATCACGCCCGCCCTGCGGCAGAAGGGCCTCGCCCGCGAGGCGATTTCCAGGCTCCAGGCGGCGCGAAAGCAGCTGGATCTCCCGCTCGATGCACGGGTGAACGTCGGCTACGAGGCGAGCCCCGAGCTCGCCGAGGCCCTCGTGACGCACTCCGCCTATGTCTCGGACGAGGTGCTCGCTCTTTCATTCACTCCGGGGCTCGGTGAGGGATCGCGCACCGAGACGGACGTGGACGGGCATCGCTTCGTGTTCTCGGTCGCGCCTGCGCGCTGACCCGCTATACCTCCCGTCATGGGGAACATGACGGGTAGGGGCTCTTGGGTTCTGTGCGTCGCCTTCGCGGCCCTCGCCATGGGCGGCTGCAAGGCGACGTACGAGGTCTGCGGCGACGGCTACTGCGGCTACGGCGAGGACTGCCGCACCTGTGCCCGGGATTGCCCGAGCTGCGGCGCGTGCGGGGACGGACGTTGCTTGGCCGGTGAGTCCTGCGGCGTGTG
>JBGALT010000094.1:0-31060 GCA_044223665.1 Sandaracinaceae bacterium
AGCTATCTCGCCGGTCAGACCGGCGACGCGACCCTCGTCTCGCCGATCCCCAGCGCCGACACGCCTCCCTCGGGCGAGACGGCGACGCCGACGCCAGAGGACCTCGAGCCGCCGCTGGTCGGGCAGGTCGAGGCCTCCGGCGCGATCCACGCGGCGCTCGCCGCCGCGCTCGAGCACGGCAAGCCCACCCTCGTCGCGCTCGAGGGCGAGGCCGGCTCCGGGCGCAGCCGCATCCTGTTCCACGCGGCCGAGCTCGCGGCGCGCATCGCGCCCAACATCCGCATCCACGCCGGCGCCTGCCGTGACGGCGACGCGACGAACGCGCCCTGGAGCCGCATCCTGCTGGAGCGCTTCGGCGTCACGCCCGCCAGCTCGCCGCAGATCGTGCGCGGCCAGATCGCGATGTTCGTCGCCGAGGCGCTGCAGAGCGCGGACGCGCTCGCGATCGGCGAGACGAGCCACCTGCTCGGCCACTTCGCCGGCGTCCCCTTCCCCGACAGCCCCTTCCTCGCCGGCCTGGACGACAAGCCCGCGGAGCTGCGCAAGCGCGAAGAGAACGCGCTGCGACGCCTCTTCGAGGGCGATGCGCGACAGCGGCCCACGCTCATCGTCGTCGACAACGTCCACTTCGCCGAGGACGACGCGTGGACGCTCCTCTCGGTGGTGCTCTCGGCCGACGCACCGATCACCGTCGTGGTCGCCGGGGATCGCGGCATCGTCGAGAAGGCGCAGAAGCTCTCGCCCGCCGGCGGCCTGGTCGTGGGCCCGATCGCGCCGCTCGCCGAGGCGGACGTGGGCTCGATGCTCCACATCATCTTGCCGACGCTGGTCGAGGCGCCGGAGCCGCTCGTCGCGGCGCTGACGCATCGCTCGGGGGGCAACCCGAGCGCGCTGCGCGAGCTGGTGTTCGCGCTCGTCGAGGCCAAGCTCTTCGTCAAGCGCGACGAGGGCCTGGTGGTCGACCTCCAGAAGCTCGAGAGCGGCGCGCTGCCCGTCACCATCGAGGACGCGATCCGAGCTCGCCTCTCGCGCCTGGACGACCTCGAGCGCGCCACGGTCGAGCGCGCCGCCGTGTTCGGCGTGGTGGTGAGCGATCGCGCGATCCTCGCGATGATGCGCACGGAGCGGCCCGGGGCGACGGCCGGCGCCGACCCGCTCTCGATCTGGGCCGACGACGACGACGAAGCGGCGCTCGACGGCGCGCTCGCGCGCCTCGAAGAGAAGGGTTTCTTCGTCCGGCTCGAGGAGACCGAGCTGCCCGGTACCCGCGAGTACCGGTTCGTCCACAGCGAGACGCACCACTACGTCTACCGCGAGCAGAGCCCCGAGCTGCGGACGGCGCGTCACACGACGATCGCGCACTGGCTCACGACGACGATGGAGATCACGCACGAGGGCGTGGCGGCCCTCGCCGCGCCGCACCTCGAGAAGGCCGGCATGCCGGGCCGCGCCGGCCGCGCGTACCTCGAAGCCGCGCGCACGGAGATGGCCCGCATGCGCACGCAGTCGGCGATGCGGCACGTCGAGAAGGCGCTCGAGCTGCTCGAGAAGGACGACGTCGCGCGACGCATCGACGCGCTCCACACGCTGGGATCGGGTCTGACCACGACCGGCCGCTACGACGAGGCGATCAAGGTCTTCTCGGAGATGCTCGAGCTCTCCTACAAGCTCGGCGCCCGGAACAAGGGCGGTGCCGCCCTGAACCGCATCGGTCGCGTCCATCGGATGCGCGGCGAGGAGACGCGTGCGCGCGAGGTGCTCGTACGAGCGCTCGCGCTCTTCCGTGCCGCCGCCGATCTCCGGGGCGTCGCCTCGAGCCTCGACGACCTCGCCCAGATCGACCGCCTCCGGGGCGACCTCGAGACCGCGCAGCACGCGTGCGACGAGGCGCTCGCGATCCGGCGAGCCCACGGCGACCGCCGCGGCGAGGCCGTCTCGCTCACCACGCTCACGGCCATCGAGCTCTCGCGCGGCAACCTCACGGCGGCCGAGCAGGCCTCCCGGCAGGCGCTGGCGATCCGCGAGGAGATCAACGACCGGGCCGGCATCACCGCCTCGCTCAACGCGCTGGGTGCGCTCGCGTCCGAGCGCGGGGACCTCGAGCACGCCGAGGCGTCCTGGAAGCAGGCGCTCACCGAGGCCCGCAAGATGGGCGACCGCCGCACGCAGAGCTTCGTCCTGAACAACCTGGGCGAGGCGCTGACGAAGGCGCACGTCCGGCTCGCCGAGGCGCGCTCCTACCTCGAGGCCGCACGCGACCTCGCGAGCGACCTCGGTGATCGCCGCATGACGGCCGAGGTGGCGCGCAACCTCGGGCTCTGCCTCTTGCGGGCGGGCGACGACAAGGCCGAGCCGACGCTCACCCAGGCCCTCGAGCTCGCCAAGGAGTACGGCGGTCGCGAGATCATCGCGAGCGCGCACCACGCGATGGGCACCCTTCGGGCGCGTACGCTCTTCGATGCAACCGGCGCGGTCGACCGGCGTGCCGAGGAGGCGTTCCTCACCGCGATCGACGCCTTCCGCGAGATCGGCAACGAGAAGGAAGCGGCCCGCACGCTGGCCGAGCTCGGCACCCACATGATCGAGCGCGGCGACGTCGAGGGTGCCAAGGAGCGCCTGCGCGAGTCGCGCGCCATCATGCGGCGCATCGGCCTGCCCGACATCGAGCGCGTCGACGACGTGCTCCGCTCGCTCGGCTGAGGCGGCGCGGTGGCGCTCGGCCCGGCGCGCGCCGCGACGTGGGCGATGCTCGCGCTGGCCGCGCTCGCGGGCTGGCGTGTCGCTCACGCGCTCGACTCGCTCGAGGCGCCGGTCGATCGGCACGGCGCGGCCTTCGTCGGATCGGGCGCGTGCGCGCGCTGCCACGCCGAGCACCAGCAGAGCTGGGAGGGCTCGCACCATCGCCGCATGACGCAGGAGGCCCGCGAAGGCACCGTGCTCGGCGCGTTCGACGGCCGCACGCTCGCCTACGGTGGCTACGTGGCCACGATGGACCGCGGCGAGACGGGCGCATTCCAGGTGACGCTGCGCCGGGAGGGCGACGAGGCGCCCATCGCGCGGTGGACGGTCGAGCGCGTGGTCGGCTCCCGCCGCCACCAGCAGCTGCTCGCGCGCGAGGACGACCTCTGGGTGCGGCTGCCGATCGCGTGGGATGTGGAAGAAGGACGCTGGATGCACATGAACGGCGCGTTCCTCACCGCCGACCCAGAGGGGCTCGACGGCGAAGCACCGATCGCGGTCGCCGACTACATGCGGCACGCCGTCCGCTGGAACGACAACTGCGTCTTCTGCCACAACGTCGGCGCCGAGCCGCGCCCGCGCGAAGACGGTCGCTGGGACACGCGCGTCGCCGAGCTGGGCGTCGCGTGCGAGGCCTGTCACGGGCCGGGAGGCGAGCACGCGAGCGAGAACGGCGATCCGTTCCGTCGCTACGTCCTGCACGAGACCGGCCGCGCCGATCCCACGATCACCGCCCCGACGCGCCTGTCCGGCGCCCGTGCGACCGACGTCTGCGGGCGCTGCCACGGCCAGCGGATCACCTCCGACGTCGGGCGCTACCTGTCGCACGGAGATCCCTTCGTGCCGGGCGACGATCTGGCGAGCACGAGCCATCCGCTCGCGATCGACACGCCGCTCCGGGGCGAGCCACACGCCTTCGCGCCGCGGTTCTGGCCGGACGGCACCGCGCGCCTGACCGCCTACGAGCAACAAGGCGTGCTGCAGGACCGCTGCGACGCGGCGTGCGTCGACTGCCACGCGATGCACGACTACGCGAGCCCCCGCGGACAGCTCCGCGCGGATCTCGAGGGCGACGAGCTCTGCACGCAGTGTCACGAGGACCTCCGCGGCGCGAGCGAGGCGCGCGCGCATGCCCATCACACCGAGATCGCGTGCGTGGACTGCCACATGCCGCGCATCGTGTACGGCATCCGGACGATCCATCGGAGCCACCGCATCGAGGTGCCGCACCCGCTCGCGCAGAGCGAACGGGGACGGCCCGACGCCTGTACGCTCTGCCACGTGGACCGCAGCGTCGCGTGGGCGGAGCGAGGGATCGGCGCGGCCGACGAGCACCACGAGGCCGGCGATCGCTCGCGCATGGAGGAGCTCGTGTTCGGCGGGGATCCGATCGAGCGGGCGGTGGCGGCCGCCGCCCTCGGGCGGGCGCTCGGCGAGCGCGGGGCCCCGGCCGCATCCGGCTGGCTCGTCGCGGCGATGCGCGACGACCCTTACCCGGCCGTGCGCGGGATCGCCTGGCGGAGCGTGAGCGCGGCGCAGGGGCTTCCCGCCCTCGCGTTCCGCAGCACGGACGGCCGTGCCGCCCGGGTCGCGGCCCTCGAGGCGCTGGGCCTCTCGGCGGTGACCCCCGCCGACGTGGAGGCGCTCCGCGCGCGGGCGGACGAGCGCGCCATCGAGATCGGCGAATGACGGGTGCCCTCGATCGAGCGCGGACGCTCACACGGCGGGTCGGCTGGACGGCGCTCGCGGCCTGGGCGTCCATCGGAGCCGCGCTCGAGGCTGCACACGGCCTCAAGCTCTCGAGCTACCTCGACGACGCGCTCACGCGCGAGCTCTGCACGCTGGCGCACGCGCACGGCGTCGGCCTCGCGCTCGTCACGATCGTCGTCGCCGAGCTGGGGCTCCCACGCCTCGAGCCCGCGGCGGCCCCGTGGGTGGCACGCACGATCGCGGCGTGCGCGGTCGCGATCCCGACGGCCTTCTTGCTCGGCACGATCGGGCATACCGAGTCCGATCCGGGGCTCGCGATCTGGATCGTCCCCGTCGCGGCGCTCGCCCTCGTCGTCGCGCTCGCGCGCATCGCACGCGCGAGCTTCGCCCCGTCCTCCGAAGGAGAAGTCGACCCGTGAGAGCACGCTCCCCGTTCGCCGCGCTCGCGCTGAGCGCGCTCGTCCTCGTCGTGCTCGCGGGACCGGTCGAGGCCCAGGCGCCCAGCGCGCCGGCCGCCCCGTCGTCGTCGACCGATGGCGCCGCCATCCCACCGCCGCCGCCCGCCGCCGAGGGAACGACACCGCTCTGCGCCGCGGACCTCACCCTCCACGAAGGTCGCTGCATGCGCCACGGCACCCACTACGAGCTCGGCCCTTCGATCGAAGGCATCGGCGCCGGCGTGGGCCTGTTCGCCGTGGGCTACCTCGTCCAGGTGATCTCCACCGCCGTCTCGACGGCGCAGGGCCAGCACGACGTCGGCCCGACGTACCCGGCGGCGCGGCTGGGCGACTACGAGCGCTGGGGCTACGTCCCCTTGCTCGGTCCGTGGGCCAAGCTCGTGCTCGCGCCGCCGCACGTCGATGGAGGCGGCGCCACGCTCTTCGTGCTGGAGGGCCTCTTCCAGATCGGCGGGATCGCCCTGACGCTCGTCTCGCTGATCGTGCATCCGGTCGACGACTGGTCGACCGAGGCCGCGGGCCGCTTCCGGGTGCGCCCGACGGCCGATGGGCTCGCGCTGCGCACCGTGTTCTGAGCGCGCGCCGGGCCGCGGCTCCGGGGCGGCGCGGCGACGCACGCACGGCCGCCGCGCGGGCAGAGCCGGGTCGCGTGGATCCGGAACACCGGCAAGCCGTCCTCGTCCGCGCGCGCCTCGCGGTTGGAGCGCGCGCCGTAGGGGTTCGGCTGCTCGAAGCCCGGCGCGACCCGGAACGACGCGCTCCCGGCGATGCGCTCGGCCATCGCGATCGCGCGCTCCTCGACGTCCGTCTGTACGAAGAGCGCTCCGCCCGGCCGCATCAAGCGACCGAGCTGCGTCATCAGCGCATCGTCCACGACGCGGCGGCGGGCGTGACGCTTCTTCCACCACGGATCGGGAAAGTGCACGAACGCCCGCGCGAGCGATCCGTCGGGCCCCAGGCGCGGGAGCACCTCGCGGGCGTCGCCGTAGAGCGCGACGACGTTGCCGAGCCCGAGCTTCTTGCGGCGCTCCTCGACGAGGTGGGACCACTTGGACTTGATCTCGATGCCCACGATCCGCGAGCCGGGCGCCGCCTGCGCCCTCTCGATCAGGAACCGGCCGCGTCCGAACCCGATCTCGAGCTCGAGCTCCCCGGTGCCCGGAACGAGGGTCTCGAGGTCGATCACGCCCTCGGGCGGACGCCGGGCGAGGAGCTCGTAGCGGATGGGGGGCGGAGTGCCTGCAGCCACGGGGCGGCGCTTCTAACACGCGGGGCGCCGCGCCGCCGCCCGGGCCCCGGCGCAGCGATCTTGACCATGGGAGGCAGCTTCCGGTACGAAAGCGGTGCAATCGTGCGGGTTTTTCACGCGCACGAGAGCTGGAGGCTGCCTTGCCGAAGATTCTCGCCGTCGACGACAGCGTCACGATGCGCCGCATCCTCGAGATGACTTTCATCGGACAGGACGGCATCCAAGTCGTCACCGCCGATGGAGGCGACTCCGGGCTGCGCGCCGTGGATGGCGCCGACCTGATCATCGTCGACGTTTCGATGCCCGGGATGACCGGATACGACTTCGCGCGCGCCGCGCGTGGGAACGGAACGTCCGCACCGATCTTGCTGCTCGCGAGCGAGCATCATCCCATCGATGCCGAGAAGCTCCGCGCCTCCGGCGCCGACGATCACGTCCTGAAGCCGTTCGAGACGCAGGCGCTGATCGACAAGGCCAAGGATCTGATCGCCAAGGGTGGCAAGGGCGTGGCGGCTCCGGCCGGCGTTCCGGCCCCGCCGCGTCCGGTCGCACCGGCGGCGCCCGCGGTCGCGGCTCCGCGCCCGGCGGCCCCGGCGGCTCCGGCGGCGCCCGCGCGCCCGGCCGCTCCGGCCGCGCCGATTCCTGGCGTCGTCGCCGCGCCGCGCCCGGCCGCTCCCGTCGCCGCGCCTGCGGCCGCGGCCTCGGCTCCCGCGCCTTCCCAGCCCCGCTCGGCCACGGCCAGCTTCGGCGTGCCGCCGGGCAGCCGGCCGCCGACGGCCGCGATGCTCGCACCGCAGCCAGCCGCGGGCCCGCGCCCGCCGACGTCGGCTGCGCAGCCGGTCCCGCTCGTCGCCAAGAAGGCCGAGCCCGCCGCGCCCGTGGCTTCGGCCGCGGTGTCGGCCGCGTCGGCCGAGATGGAAGGCAAGCTCTCCGGCATGGGGCTGACCCCCGCGCAGGTCGAGGGCGTGCTCGCGCTCTCGCGCGAAGTGATCGAGCGCGTGGTCTGGGAGGTCGTGCCGGACCTCGCCGAGACGATCATCCGCGAAGAGATCAAGCGCCTGACGAGCTGAGCCGCGACCGTCCCGATCGTCGCGTGACGCGGTGATCGGGGACGAGCGTGGAGGTGCGTCGAACGCGGCGCTTGTCGCGGTGATCCGGCCCGCGTATCTAAGCGGCGTCATGCCGCTCAAGATCTTCGATCCGTCCACCCTTCCCCCGCACTTCGACGCCGCCGGCAAGGAGAAGCACTGGGACGGCGTCTGGGAGACGACGGGGATCTATCGCTGGGACAGCGCGCGGCCGCGCGGCGAGACCTTCGTCGTCGACACGCCGCCGCCGACCGTCAGCGGCTCGCTCCACATGGGGCACGTGTTCTCGTACACGCACACGGACGTGCTCGTGCGGCAGCGCCGCATGCTCGGGCAGAACGTCTTCTATCCGATGGGCTGGGACGACAACGGCCTGCCGACCGAGCGTCGCGTGCAGAACTACTTCCACGTGCGCTGCGATCCGACGCTGCCCTACGAAGGAACGATCGAGATCGAGCAAGCGACGGACGAGAAGCGCAAGAACGAGCGGCCGCGCATCGTCTCGCGCCGCGCGTTCATCGAGCTCTGCGCGCGCGTGACGCACGAGGACGAGAAGGCCTTCGAGGCGCTCTTCCGCCGCATCGCGCTCTCCGTGGACTGGACGCAGACGTACGCGACCATCGACGAGCGCTGCCGCCAGATCGCGCAGCTCTCGTTCCTCGACCTCGTCGAGAAGGGCCAGCTCTACAACGTCGAAGCGCCGACGATGTGGGACGTCGACTTCCAGACGGCGCTCGCGCAGGCCGATCTCAAGGACGAGGAGCGCCCGGGCGCCTACCACGACCTCGAGTTCGCCATCGAGGGCGAAGACGCCTCGTTCGTGATCTCGACCACGCGCCCCGAGCTCTTGCCGGCGTGCGTGGCGTGCTGCGCCCATCCCGACGACGAGCGCTTCCAGAAGTACTTCGGTAAGCGCGCCATCACGCCGCTGTTCCGCGCGCCCGTGAAGATCTTCCCGAGCGAGCTGGCCGACCCGAAGAAGGGGACCGGCATCCTCATGGTCTGCACCTTCGGCGACGCGACCGACGTGACCTGGTGGCGCGAGCAGAAGCTCCCCACCCGACAGATCCTCGGCAAGGACGGCCGTGTGCGCCCGACCGAGCTCGGCACCGAGGCCTTCCCCTCGCTCGATCCCGAGAAGGCCAACGCCGCCTTCGCGCAGCTCGTCGGCAAGACCGTGGCGCAGGCGCAGAAGCAGATCGTGGAGATGCTCCGCGACCCCGCCGCGAGCGCCACCGGCAAGGGCCCGCCGCTGCAGGCCGAGCCCAGGAAGATCCAGCACCCCGTGAAGATGTACGAGAAGGGCGAGCGCCCGCTCGAGTTCATCACGACGCGCCAGTGGTTCGTGAAGCTCTTGCAGAACCAGCAGGGCCTGCTCGAGAAGGGCCAGCAGATCCGCTGGTGGCCCGAGTTCATGCACTCGCGCTACCACAACTGGACCGAGAACCTGAACGGCGACTGGTGCGTGTCGCGACAGCGCTACTTCGGCGTGCCGATCCCGGTCTGGTATCCGGTGAAGGCCGACGGCGCGATCGATCACGAGCACGCGATCCTGCCGACGCGCGATCAGCTCCCGGTCGATCCGCTGAGCGACGCGCCGAAGGGCTTCACCGAGGCGCAGCGCAACCAGCCGGGCGGCTTCACGGGGGATCCGGACGTGTTCGACACGTGGTTCACGTCGTCGCTCACGCCGCAGATCGGCTCGCACTGGCTCTTGAATCCGGAGCGCCACGAGAAGCTCTTCCCGGCCGACATCCGCCCGCAGTCGCACGAGATCATCCGGACCTGGGCCTTCTACACGATCGCCAAGGCGATGCTCCACGAGGGCAAGGTGCCGTGGAGCAACGTGGTCATCAGCGGTTGGATCCTCGATCCCGACCGCAAGAAGATGAGCAAGAGCGTGGGGAACGTCGTCACGCCCATGAAGCTGCTCGAGGACTACTCCTCCGACGGAGTGCGCTACTGGGCCGCGAGCGCGCGGCTCGGCATGGACACCGCGTTCGACGAGAAGGTGCTCAAGGTCGGTAAGCGCCTCGTCACCAAGCTCTTCAACGCCGGCAAGTACGTGCTCGGCCAGAGCTTCGGCGAGGCCGAGATCTCGCTCGACGCGAAGCTCGAGGACCTCGTCACGCACGAAGTGGATCGCGCGCTGATCGGCAAGCTCCGCAAGCTCGTCGTGCAGGCCACCGCGAGCTTCGAGGAGTTCGAGTACGCGCACGCGCTGATGCTCACCGAGCAGTTCTTCTGGTCGCAGTTCACCGACGCCTACCTCGAGCTCGTGAAGTCGCGCGCCCGCGGCGAAGGAAGCGACGACGCGGGTCGCGTGTCGGCGATCTGCACGCTGCGCCTCGTGCTGAACGTGCTCGTGCGCCTCTTCGCGCCTTTCGTGCCCTACATCACCGAAGAGGTGTGGAGCTGGGCGTTCGCCGACGAGACGGGGCGGCCGAGCGTCCACCGCGCGCCGTGGCCGAAGCTCGACGAGCTCTCGGCCATCGCGCTCCCCAAGCGCGAGGAGAGCTTCGATGTGGCCATCGAGCTCATGACGGCGATCAACAAGAAGAAGACCGAGCTCGGGGCCAGCGTGGGCCGCGTGGTCCGCACGGTGAGCATCGCGTTCCCCGAGGGGCGCATGCCGGCGCTCGCGGCGGGCCTCGCCGACGTGCTCGGCTCGACCAAGGTCGAGACGCACGCGATCACCCACCGCGCGACCGAGGGCGAGGCCTTCGTCATCGACGCGATGGAGGTCGCGCCGAAGGAAGACAAGCCCGCTGCCGAGCCGGCCTGAGCGCGTCCTGGGGCGCCGGCGCCCCCGCGGACCTGCGTCGGGCGGGCGTTCAGGGCTCGAGGCGCGTGTAGACGACGCTGGCCGTCGCCGTGTTGCTCGGCGCGGTGATGCCGCCGACGATGTAGACCCAGGGCCCGATCGTCGCGACGAGCCCGGCGGCGCGGCCCTCCGGCAGCGCCGCACCGTCGACGTCCGCGAACGCATCGATCGTCCCGTGCGGCGCGCCTGCGGTCGCCGTCGCGCGGCGCACGCGCGACGAGGTCGTCCCGAACACCGGGTCGCCATCGACGCCGCCGATCACGTAGATGTGGCTGCCGACGAGCGTCGTCTGCGGGAACGCCACCGGGCCTTCGAGCGTGCCCGCCGTGGCCCAGCCCGTGACCTCGAGCGAGGCGTCGCGAACGGTGACGAGCACGTCGGCCAGCGCCTCGGTGTCGCTGCGCCCACCCACGAGATAGATGTCGGGCGCGGTCGCGCCGACCTGCACCGAGCCATGCCCGTACCGAGGCGTCGGCAGAGCCGGGCCGTCACGCCAGTCGGGCACGGTGGTGCCGGCCTCGGTGGCGGCGATGATCACGGTGTCGAGCGCCGTGCCGCCGCGCGCGCCTCCCACGAGTGCGAGCTGGTGCGCCTCGAACGAGTTGAACGACCCGAAGACGTGCCCGCCCTGCGCCGTGCTGATCATCGGAGGGAACGCGCCCCACATCCCGAACGACTGATCGACGCTCTGCACATAGCCCGCGAGCACGACCGGCAGCGTGCCGCCCGGTCCGCCGCCACCGGCGATCGCGACGCCGTTCGCGCCGTCGTCGGCGAAGACCCGGATGGCGCCGTGCCCCGCGAGCGCGAGCTCGGCGGTGCCGTTGCTGAGCGCGCCGGCGGCTTCCCAGGGCCCGAGGCTGTTGTCGCCCTGGAGCGGGGCGCGGCGCACCTCCGAGTAGAACGGTGTGAGGTCGCCGTAGCTGCCGCCCGAGCCGCCGAAGACGTAGAGGTACGTGACCCCGTTGCCTCCCGGCAGGAACATCGCCGACCCGAACGCGATCGGCTCGGGGAAATCGGGGCCGTCCTGCCAAGCAACGGTGAACGGCCCCGCATCCGGCGTCCCGCCCGCATCGGTCCCGCCATCCACCTGCGTAGCAGGCGCCGGCGTGGAGCACGCCGCCGCGAAGAACGAAGCAGAGAGGATCGTGAGAGCAGTTCGACGATTCGTGGGTCGCATCGGGTCCTCGACGTGGGTGCGTCGATGTAGCAACCGCCGCGGCGCGCGGCTACCACACGAGCAGTTCCCGATCGCGGCGGCCGCCAGCGCGCGTACGCTCGTGGCCATGCCCCGACGCCCGCTCGACCTCGCCACGCTCGCGCTCGCCCTCGCCTCGTCGGCTCTCGGCGCCGCGTGCTCTGGTGGCCCCGGCACCTCGACGGGGACCGACGCCGGTGGGCACACGCTGCCGGACGTCGGACCGATCGACGCGCACGTCGAGCCGCCCCCGCCGGCGAGCTGCGACGTGGGCGGGAGCCCGCACGCCACTGCCTCCACGCCCACGCTGATGGCCACGCTCGCCGACCGCTACCAGGAGGCGTGGCTCGGCTCGCCCGCGGTCGTCGATCTCGACGACGACGGCACCAGCGAGATCCTGGTGCCGCGCGACGAGCTGCTGCTCGCCTGGCACCTCGACGGCACCGTCGTGTTCCACGCCGCGACCGAGGGCCGAATCTGGGCTTCCCCGGTCGTCGCCGACTTCCTGCCGGCCCACCCGGGGCTCGAGGTCGCCGTCGCCTCGCGCGGGAACGTCCACCTCGTCGGCGCCGACGCCAGCGAGATGCCCGGCTTTCCGTACGCGTGGCGCGACGAGCTGCGCGCGATCGCCGCCGCCAACGTCGACACCGACGAGGCGCTCGAGATCGTGGTCGTCACCACCTCGCCGCTCGACGCGGCCGACCCGTCCGGCACGGCGCAGCGGGACATCGTGCTGGCGTTGAACGTCGACGGCTCGGTCGTTCCAGGCTTTCCGCCGAACACGACCGGCGCCGCGGGATGCGACGAGGCTTGCTACGTGACGGGCGGCTACGACCAGAACCTCGCGATCGGAGACGTCACCGGAGACGGCCGCCCCGAGATCTTCGCGACCCAGGACAACGCTTACCTCTCGCTCCACGCGGGCGACGGGCGCGCCTTCGACGCTGCGTCGCTCTTCGACGGGCCCGCGAAGTTCTCGGGCATCCGCGGGATGCTCGACTACAGGCTCGCGCAGCAGGGCTACGCCGACGACGAGAGCGTGGACCTGCAGGCCCACTACACCAACAGCGCCCCGGCGATCGCCGACCTCGACGGAGACGGCATGCGCGAGCTCGTCGTCCTCGGCTCCGTGCAGACGACCAACCAGAGGGATCGCTTCCGCGGCGTGGTGGTCTTCGCGCTCCATCCCGACGGCACGCGCCCGAGCGCCTGGGTCACGCCGTTCCACGCGCCCGACTACCTCGCCGGCCTCTGGGACTACGACGGCACGAACGTCGTGGGCGCGACCAACGAGATCAGCGTCGCCGAGATCGATCCGACGCGCGCCGGCCCCGAGATGGTGTTCGCCGGCTTCGACGGGCGCATCCACGCGATCGATGCGCGCGCGACCGAGCTCTGGCGCGCCACGTACACGACGAGCGACCGCGAGCTCACCAGCGGCGTGGTGATCGCCGACCTCTCCCAGGACGGCGTGCCGGAGATCGTCTTCGCGACGTATTCCCCGGACGACGGCGCAGGTGGGCGCCTCGTCGTCCTCGGCGCGAACGGCGCCGAGCAGGCCAGCGTGGCGCTGCCGGGCCGCGGCGCGATGCCGGTGCCGACGATCGCGGACGTCGACGGCGATCACCAGCTCGAGATCGTCGTGAGCCTCAAGGACGCCGAAGACCGCGTGCGCTCGGTGCTCGTGTACACCGTGCCCGGCTCGGGCGATGGCTGCCTTCTGTGGGCGACCGGGCGGCGCGACTATCTCCGCGACGGCCTGGTGCCCTGAACGACTTCGTCGCGCATCGTCGCGCGACGCCAGGCAGAGAGCTCGCTCAGGCCGCCGCGCGCAGGTGCCGGCGGCGCGCAGCGTGACGCGCGCACGCGAGCGCGAGCAGCGAGAAGGCGCGGTGGGCGGGCAGCCCCTCGCGCCGGACGCGCAAGCTGACCTCGTTCGCGATCGACTCGGCCAGGCGAACCGCGGGATCGCCGAGCCGCAGCTCCACCCGCATGCGCGCGAGCATCGCCGCCTCGTCGTCGTCGAGCACGCCGTCGGCGAGCGCGACCCAGCGCGCCACGGCGTAGGCGAGCGATCGCTCTCCGTCGGGGGCATCGGCGAGCGTGCGCCACTCGCCGCTCGGCGCACGGAGCCCCACGTCGCCGAGCAGCGGATCGACCAGCCCGAGGGCGACCTGGACCCCGCGCACGGCCGCGAGCTGCGAGGGATCGACCATCGACTCGGCGCGCGCGATCCGCACGGCGAGGTCGAGCAGCGGACGGCGGAGCGCAGGCTCGAGCGAGAGCAACGCGGACATGTTCGGACCCTCCTACCCCCTAGGACGCCCGTCTAGGCGTTCGGGTTCATCGATCGAACCCGTCGAGATCGACCTTCGATTCCCAGGGAAGTTCCCCGGGACGCGGGAGGTAGAACGAGCGGAAGCCCCCTCGGCGACGTGCGCGCAACGGTTCCGCCGACGCAGAAAAGGTCCGCCACCGCGCGCACCTCCGCCGCGGATGGGCCGGGCTCAAGGGCGATCGGCGAGCCACGTGTCGCGGTTCGGGAGCATCCCCGCGAGCCGGAGGCGCGCGCCGGTGCGCGGCAACACGAGGCTCTTGCCCGGGCCGGCCATGACGGCATCGAGCGCGGAGGAGGACCCTTCCCAGCCCTCGGGCGCGTCGCGCGTCTGCGCGTAGAGGACGTGATCGAAGCTCGCGTCCGCATGCACCTCGCCGTCGTGCACGTGCAGCGTCGGGAAGAAGAGGCGATCGGGATCGGCGCGCGCGAACCAGAACGCCATCGGGTGCACGCCCCGCAGCGCCGCCGGGCGGGTGCGGCCGAGCAGGCGATCGGGCCACGAGGGAGCGGCCGGCGGCTCGTGCAGCTTGAAGACAACGAAGCCGAAGCCCTCGACCTCGGGGATCCGAGCCCAGAGCGCGCTCGGGATCGCGAAGCGTGGGTCGAGCCGATCGAAGTCGGCAGCGCTCGGCACGAACGACGCTTCGAACGCGCCGACCTTCTCCACCGCGAGCGCGGGCGCGCGCTTGGCCTGCGGCGCCAGGCGCGCCGGCAGATCCCCGACGAAGGCCGCCTCGAGGGCCGGGAAGAACCACGGCGAGCCCGAGAGATCGACGAGCTCGACCGCCGGCGCCTCGTGCGAGACCGGGATCGGCAGGACCATCGCGAGGTCACCTTCCGCCGCCAGGCGCATCTCGTAGACCACGAGCTGCCGTGCGCCGTCGGCGCGCGCGTAGATCCGCGTCTGTTCGACTCGCTCTACCGCGCGCGAGAAGCAACACATCGGGGCCTCGTCCTTCGTGACGGCCCGAACGAGTGCGCGCGGGCCTTCGCCGATGGTAGAGTCAGCGCATGCACGCGCCCAGCCGTCTTCGCTTCACCGCCCTCCTGCTCGCGGGCTCCGCGCTGGCCCTCGCCGCCTTCGGCTGCGCACGGCCGAACTCGAACGGGCGCATGGACGGGAGCACGCCGGGGGAGGACTCGGGGCGTGAGCGCATGGACGGCGGCGTCCCCGGCGTCGACACGGTCTGCGGGCCGGCGGGCGAGGCCTGCTGCGCGGGCAGCACGTGCGAGCTCGGCCTGCGTTGCGCGCGCGGCGCCTGCTGCCTGGCGGCCAACTCGAGCACGCAGTGCGACACCGCCTCGGACTGCTGTGCGGGCCTCACCTGCACCAACCGGATCTGCTGCGCCGGTCGTGGGTCGACCTGCACCGGCTCGTCGGACTGTTGCTCGGGCCTGGCCTGCTCGGCCGGCGTCTGCGTCCAGAGCGGCCCCGACCACCCGCTGCCCGGCCCGGCCGGCTGCGGCGCGCCCGGCGCGGTCTGCTGCGACTCGTTCGTCTGCAACTCCGGCCTCGCCTGCGACGCGACCGGCCACTGCGTCGGCTGCGGCGAGGACGGCGATCACTGCTGCGACGGCATGACGCCGTGCGTGGCGGGCTCGCTCGTGTGCAATCCCGCGAGCGGCAACTGCGAGCCGGCGCCCGACCCGGAGAACCGATGCGGCCGGATCGATGGCCCCTGCTGCGGCGCCGACGGCGTCTCTCCCGGCAACGAGAGCTGCGAAGGCGACCTCGTCTGCACGAGCGGCATGTGCAGCGACCCGACCGACTCGGGCGGCATGGGCCAGCCCTGCAGCCCGCGCGGCGGCTGCGACAGCGGCCTCATGTGCGATCACACGAACAACCAGTGCACGATGACGCCGGACGACTGCGGCCACGACTCGCAGATGTGCTGCGACACCGGCGCGACGGCGCAGAGCTGCGACGGAAACCAGCACTGCCAGTTCGGCATGTGCTCGACCTGCCAAGGCCCCAGCCTCACCTGCGTGCTCGGCGGGATCCTTCCCGGCCAGACCTGCTGCAACGGCTCGGTCTGTCGCCCGGCGCCGCTGCTGCCGCGCTGCTGCGTCGGTCAGGACCAGCCGTGCACGAACTCGCTCGACTGCTGCGGCTTCATGATGTGCCAGGACGGGATGTGCGCCGGCGGTCGCATGAACTCGCTCTGCGTCGACTCGAGCGAGTGCGGGGACGGCCTCACGTGCCAGAACTTCCAGTGCAAGCCCGACCCGATGTCGATGTGCGCTCCGCCCGGGCAGATGTGCGAGGGCACGTCGGGCTGCTGCGACGGAACCTGCGGGGTCGCGCACAACGCGACGATGACGACCGCGCCGACCGTCTGCTGCACGCCGCACGACAGCTCTTGCGAGAACAACGACGACTGCTGCGGCAACATGCTCTGTGTCGAGCAGATCTGCGAGTGCCGCGACATCGACGAGACCTGCTACCGCGACTCGGAGTGCTGCGAGATGGGCACCGACACGGTGAGCGGAGCCACCGGAAACCTCGGCTGCGTCTCCGGCGCGTGTCAGATCGTCGATGGCTGCCGGCGGCCAGGCGACTCGACGGTGACGTGCCACGTCGATCCGGTGGACCCCTCGCAGCCGACCGGCTGCTGCCGCGGCCTCTACTGCCTGCTCGACCGCCCGAACGGCATGGAGGTCTGCTGCCAGCAGGGCGGCTCGCCGTGCCAGCGCGAGACCGACTGCTGCGGCGAGATGGCGTGCACCGACGGTCACTGCATCTGCCGCGGCGACGGCGAGACGTGCGCCAACGACATCGACTGCTGCGGCTCGCTCGTGTGCACCAACGGCCACTGCGGCATCTGATCGGCGACGGCGCCCTCCCCGGCGCGTGCGTGCTACATCGGCGCGCATGACGTCCGAGAGGCTCGGGAAGAAGATCGCGTTCCTCGGAGCGGGCAACATGGCCGGGGCCCTCGTGAAGGGCCTGGTGTCCGCGGGCGCATCGGCGCCGACCGACATCGTCTGCACCGACGTGCGACGCGAGCGGCTCGACGACCTCGAGAAGAAGCACGGCGTGCGGACCTCGAAGGACAACGTCGAGAGCGCGCGGAGCGCCGACGTGGTCGTGCTCTCGACCAAGCCGCAGGTCTTCGATCGCCTCCTGCCCGACGTCGCGAAGGGCGTGCGGGCCGACGCGCTGGTCGTCTCCATCGCCGCCGGCGTCTCGATCGCGTCGATCGAGGCGCGCCTGCCGCCCGGCACCCGCGTGGTGCGGACCATGCCGAACACGCCCTGCCTCGTCGACGCGGGCGCCACGGCCATCGCCGCCGGCACGCACGCGAGCGACGAGGACGTCGCGCTCGCGCGCCGCATCTTCGACTCGGTCGGCGTCACGGTCGTGCTCGACGAGACGCTGCTCGACGCGGTCACGGGTCTGTCGGGCTCGGGGCCCGCCTACATGTTCCTGATCATCGAGGCGCTCGCCGACGCTGGCGTGAAGGTGGGCCTGCACCGCGACTCCGCGCAGCTGCTCGCCGCCCAGACCGTGCTCGGCTCCGCCAAGCTCCTGCTCGAGACGGGCGAGCACCCGGGCCGCCTCAAGGACATGGTGACGAGCCCGGGCGGCACCGCGATCGCGGGCCTGCACACGCTCGAGGCGGGCGGCCTGCGCACCACGCTGATCAACGCCGTGGAGACCGCGACCGCGCGCAGCAAGCAGCTCGGCGAGGACATGGCGAAAAAGCTCGCGGGCAGCGGCTCCTGACGGGCGTGCACGGCGGTCGTTGAGGGTGTGATCCACGGAGGGGGTGGAGTCTTGCCACGATGCCGCTGCGCAGAACGGTCGAGGTCTGCTGCATGTCGCGTCGCGAGACCGGCCTTCAGGCGTCGCCTGGCGGCGGGGCCTATAGCCAATTGGCTATAGGCCTCGCCTTCCCGAGGACGGAGCGCAGCGGCCTCGAGGCCGTGAGCACCGACCGCAGGGGGAGGTGGCGAGCGTCCGAGCTTGCTCGGACGCGGCATCAAGGCCGGGATCGCGGCGCGTCGCCGCTGAGCACCCCCGGCAATCACACCCCGTCGTTGACACCTGCGACCCTGCGCCGCTACACCGCGCGCATGCTGGAGATCACGTCCATCGTCGCGCGCGAGATCCTCGACTCTCGCGGAAACCCCACCGTCGAAGTGGAGGTCGAGGTCGAAGGCGGCATCGTCGGCCGCGCGGCCGTCCCCTCGGGCGCCTCGACGGGAGAGCACGAGGCGCTCGAGCTGCGAGACGGGGACGCGGGCCGCTACCTCGGCAAGGGCGTCCGCAAGGCCGTCGACAACGTGCTCGAGAAGATCGCGCCCGAGGTCCTCGGTCGGGACGCGCTCGATCAGGCGGGCATCGACCAAGCGATGCTCGACCTCGACGGGACCAAGCCCAAGAGCAAGCTCGGCGCGAACGCGATCCTCGGCGTCTCGATGGCCGTCGCGCGCGCCGCGAGCGAGGGCCTCGGCATCCCGCTGTTCCGTTACCTCGGCGGCGCGCAGGCGTGCGTGCTCCCGACGCCGCTCATGAACATCCTCAACGGCGGCGTTCACGCCGACAGCGGCCTCGAGGTGCAGGAGTTCATGATCGTGCCGCACCTCGCCCCCGGGCACGCTGCGCCGACCTTCCGTGAAGCCCTGCGCATGGGCGCCGAGATCTTCCACCACCTCAAGTCGCTCCTGAAGAAGCAGGGGATGGCGACCAGCGTGGGCGACGAGGGCGGCTTCGCGCCGCGCCTGCCCTCGAACGAGTCGGCCATCACCGCGATCCTCGAGGCAATCACGAAGGCGGGCTACACGGCCGGCAAGGACGTCTCCCTCGCGCTCGACTGCGCCGCGAGCGAGTTCTTCGACAAGACGAAGAAGACCTACACGTGGGACAAGAAGGAGCACGACGGCGCCTCGCTCGTCGCGCTCTACGCATCGCTCGCGAGCAAGTACCCGATCGTCTCCATCGAGGACGGCTGCGCCGAGGACGACTGGGAGACGTGGAAGAAGCTCACCGACACGCTGGGCGCGAAGGTGCAGCTCGTGGGCGACGATCTCTTCGTCACGAACGTCGAGCGCCTGCAGCGCGGCATCGACGCGGGCATCGCCAACTCGATCCTGGTGAAGGTGAACCAGATCGGCAGCATCACCGAGACGCTCTCGGCGATCCGTCTCGGCGCGCGCCACGGCTACTCGTCGATCATCTCGCACCGGAGCGGCGAGACCGAGGACACGTTCATCGCCGACCTCGCGGTCGCCACCGGCGCCGGCCAGATCAAGACGGGCTCGGCGTCGCGCTCCGATCGCATCGCCAAGTACAACCAGCTGCTCCGCATCGAGGAGCAGCTCGGGGTGGGCGCGCAGTACGCCGGCCGGTCGACGCTGCGCTCGAAGAGCTGATCGCCGCGGCGGCGAGGGTCGCGTTTCGACCCGAACGCTTTTGACACGGCGCGGCACCTACAGAGCCGCCAACGAAACGTCGTTGCAGCCCGAACGGCGCGACGCGTAGACTGCTTGTCGCGGCAAACGGCGCACGCGGGCGCGCGTGCGGATGCCGACGACCGTGGAGGCGCTGATGCATCGCTTGGCTCGTTTCTGGAGTCGTACGTGGAAGCCGATTGTCGCATCGGCTCTCGTGCTCTTGGTGTTCGCGTGTGGAGGCGGCGGCTGCTCGGGCTGCGCAGGGTGCGGCATCTCGCCGATCCCGGGCGCGTTCCCGCAGGCGCAGCGGATCCCGAACTCGGCGCAGGTTCGACTGACGTCGGGCGGTATCGACTTCATCGAGTCGAACATCACGCCGATCGTCACCAACGTCCTCGGGGGCGGGCTGGACTTCCCGGTCACCCGGCAGGACATCGATGCCGGCATCACGACGATCCACATCTGCGACGACAACCACTGCTCGGTCCACATCGTGATCGAGTCGGTCGACATCACGCCGACCGCGCCCAACCACCTCATCGTCCACATCCGCGCGCGCCTGCGCAGCCGACACGGCAACAGCGCGGACATCGCCACCTACACGGACGGCTCGTGGCCGGGCACCTGCACGCTCGACATCAACACCACGGCGGGCAGCCGCACCTACGTCGGCGTGACGGCAGACCTCTCGCTCGAGAACATCGCCGGGCATCCGGCGCGCGATGGCTACACGCAGCTCGTCGTGAACAGCGTCGCTCTCACCTCCGGTGAGGACATCGAGTCGGCCGACTTCAACCTCGGGGGGAACATCCTCTGCAGCGGCATCAACGCCATCCTGAAGGGGATCATCGTCAACCTCCTCACCAACCAGATCTCGGGGATGCTCAACGGCGCCATCGGAGACAACCTCTGCCAGCGTCCGTCGACGTACGCCGACGGCACCACGGGATGCCCGACGGGGACCTTCGTGGTCGGCACGGGCGCAGACGCCATCTGCCGCTACGCGAACTCGACCAGCGCGGAGTGCGTCCCGATGCTCCTCGGCATGGACGGACGCGCGGATCTCGGCGGCACGCTGCTCGGCGGCTTCTCGCCCGGGACGCACGCGCCCATCCAGCTCGTGCTCGCGGCGGGTGGTGACGGTCAGGCGATCAACAACGGCATGACCGTCGACATGGTCGGCGGCTTCATGTCGATGGACCGGACCTTCATGACCTCCCCCGGCCACAACCCCTGCGTGCCGCGCATCGATCCGCCGACGCCCTTCCCGCCGGCGATCCCGCAGGCGGCCGCGTTCCAGGGCAACACGATCCCGGGCACGGCCACCACCGCGCACGTCGGCATCGGCATCGCGGAGGACTACCTGAACTACGCGGGCTACGGGATGTTCGACTCCGGCATGCTCTGCATCGGCACGGGCACGCGCCTCTCGCAGCAGCTCTCGACGGGGCTGCTCTCGGCGCTCGCGCGCTCGCTGAACTCGCTGACGTTCCCCGACGACAACGCGGCCGTCGCGATCGCGATTCGGCCGCAGCAGCCGCCGCACTTCGACGTCGGCACCGACGCGAGCTCGCCGCTGCTCACGATCACGCTGCCCGAGGCGATGATCGACTTCTACGTGTGGAGCAGCGAGCGCTACATCCGCTTCATGACCTACCGGACGGATCTCGTCATCGAGATCGGCCTCGAGGTCAACGCGATGAACCAGATCGTCCCGATGATCATCTCGGTCACCCCGACGAACTCGGACGTCACCAACTCCGAGCTGCTCTCGGAGTCGCCGACCATGCTCGCCGGTACCCTCGAGACGATCATCGGCCAGTTCGCCGGCATGCTCACGAGCGGCATCTCGCCGATCGACCTGCCGGCCATCATGGGCTTCAACCTCTCGGTGGCGGACGGCGGAATCGTCGGCATCAGCAGCAGCGGCGACGACTTCCTCTCCATCTGGGCGAACCTCTCGCTCGCCGCCGAGACGCGCTCGATCGACACCTCGCTCGAGCTGAGCGACCTCGTCCTCTCTCCGGAGAGCATGGAGATCGAGAACTGGGGCGAGACGCCCAACACGGTCTGGGTCCACTTCGCTTCCGAGGGCGCGGACGTCTCGGAGCAGGTCGAGTACCAGTACCGCATCGACCAGGGCCCGTGGTCGGCGTGGACGACCGAGCCCGCGTTCCAGATCGACGACGACGTCCTGCTCCTGCAGGCGCGCCACGAGGTCGAGGCCCGCAGCCGCATCGTCGGCGCGGCACGCACGGTCGACGCGACGCCGGCCACGGCCGAGCTCATCGTCGACGTCATCCCGCCCAGCGTCTCGCTCGAGCGGAGCGCCAACGGCATGGTCGCCCTGGGCGACGACATCGTGAGCGAGGGCAACCTCACCTATCGCTTCCGCGTGGACGGCGAGGAGTGGAGCGAGTGGTCGGCGCGGGACGAGGTCGCGCTCGACGCGGCGGCGCTCGCGGCCGCGCACCTCATGGTCGAGGTGGAGGCACGCGACGAGGCCGGCAACGTCGGCCAGGCGCAGCAGGCCCTCATCCGCGGTCTTCCGAATCCCGCCGCGACCGGCGGCTGCGGCTGCCGCATCGGCGGCAACGACACCGGGACGAGCTCGATGGCGGGCTTGCTCTCGGTGGCGGTGGTCGGGCTCTTCGTCGCCCGTCGTCGTCGCGCTCGCGTGACGAGCCAGAAGGAGCGCGTCTGATGCGTGCGGTGGTCTTCGGTTGTGCGCTGCTCGCCCTGAGCGGCGCTTCGATGGGTTGCAGCTGCGGCGACGGTTCGCTCCCGCCCGGATCGGACGGCGGTCCGGGCACGGACTCTCGCGTCGTCGGCCCGCACTGCGGCGACGAGTGCGTCCCCGCGACGCCTCCGGGCACGATGGGACAGGCGTGCTGCGAGATGACCAACCAGTGCGTCGACTACAACCTCAACATGCTCTGCAACCCGGGCTTCACCTGCCCGGTCGCGAACGTGATGATCGACGCGAGCTGCGAGGTCACCTGCTCGTCGTGCGTCGAGCGCCCCGCCCTGCAGCGCGGCTTCTTGGCGACCGACCTCGACTTCGTGATCGACGCCACGCACGCGGGCTACCTCAGCGGGTACAGCCCCGGCAATCCGCCCGGCGTGGAGTACGGCGACCTCGTGTGGACCGGCGTCGATCTCACCGACGCCGCGGTCGACTGGGAGATCGTCGACGGCGCGCCCTCGATGCCCGTCAGCGGCGCGCCGAGCGGCTGGCGCCACGGCGTCGCGGCGCCTGGTGACGACGTCGGCCGCTGGTCGTCGATGGCCGTGAGCGCGACCGGCACGTTCTACGTCGCCTACTACGACACGACGCACGGCTCGCTGCGCCTCGCCATCGGCGAGGCCGGCAACTGGGACGTGCAGACCGTCGACGACACCGGAGACGCGGGCCGCTACGCCTCGATGCTGCTCACCTCGACGGGCGCGCCGATGATCGCCTACCTCGGCTTCGAGACGAACGCGACCGGCGAGGTCCACAGCCACGCGCGCGTCGCCCTGGCCTCGAGCGCCACTCCCGCGGCGGCCGCCGACTGGACGATCACCCGCATCGCCGACGGCGTCAGCCCGTGCCGCCAGGCGTTCTGCAACACCGGCGAGACCTGCCTCGCCACCGGGGCCTGCGTCGCCGAGAGCGGCACTTGCAGCCCCGCGTGCACCGGCGACGACGTCTGCGTGGGCGGCACGTGTCAGGCGTCGGTCCCGAGCGACTTCACCGAGGACCTCCTCCCTGGCCGCGCGCTCTACACGCAGCTGGTCGCGGCGGGCACCGGCTACGCGCTCGTCTACTACGATCGCACGGCGGGCAATCTCTACGGCGTCGCCTCCGACGGCACGACGTGGGGCACGCCCTTCCTGATCGACGGCTACGGCCGCAACGACCCCAGCGTCGGCGACAGCGGCATCGGGGCCTCGATCGCGATCGACAGCAACGGCCTCTGGCACGTCACGTACGTGGACGGTGCCGAGGAAGTGCTTCGCTACGCGCGCCTGAACCCCGGCACCCCGCCGACGGTCACCGTGCGCGAGGTGATCGACGACGGCAGCACCGTGGACGGGACGATGCAGCAGCCCGACGGCCGGCACATCGTCGGCGACGACAGCTCGGTCGTGGCCGTGCCGGGCGGCGAGATCCGTGTCGCGTACCAGGACGCCACGTCGCTGCGGACGATGATCGCGTATCGCTCGCCCACGGGCACGTGGTCGCACCAGGTGCTCGACCCGATGCAGCACAACGGCTACTGGGTGGAGCAGGTCCTCGACGGCTCGGAGACGTACGTGGCCTCCTGGTACCTCGAGCGCTCGGGGACGATGCTCATGAACGGCATCCACGTCACGCACGTCCCGCCCGCGCCCTGACGCCTCGCGCCCGCCTCGCAGAGTCGCAGTCGATCGCTCTCGGTCGCCCCGGACGCTTCGGTGTCCGGGGCGATTCGCGTTCCGGCTCTCAAGGCGTGACAGGAAACCTGTCGCGCCTTGTCCTACCCGAGCGAGAATCGCTCGGGTTTTCGGGTTTGGAATGAACCCGACAGGAGGATTCCTGTCGGCCTTCAGTGCAGGGTGACGGGGCGTGCCCCGCGCTCGGCGAGCACGCGCAGCGGCGTCGAGAGCTCGGGAGACGCCGCGAGATCGGCGAGCTCGGTCGAGGTGGCGAGCGGCACGAGCGGGAGCGCGATGTCGAGTGGCGCGTAAGGGTTCTTGAGCAGCGCCGACCGCACGGGCCCTCGGGCGATCCAGCGCACGCTGGATGCGACTTCACGGAGCACGTCGCCCGCCACCGGGCGGCGCGCGACGAGCCGCACGACGTCGTCCTGCGTCAGCGCCGGGTTCTCGAGCAAGATCCGGATCACGTCGGGGTGCGGATCGCGGATCACACGCGCGAGGAGCTGGCGGTCGCGCCCCCGGGCGAGGGACTTTCGCTCGCCCAGCGCGAGGGGCCGGCCCCGGCCGAAGTCGGGGACGCGATCGCGATCGTCGTCGGTGGGCGGGCCTGCTCGCCCCGTCCGGCCCGTCCCGTCGGCGGGCTCGCCTCCCGCGGAGGTGCCCTGCACGGCCTCCCGCGGCCCGAGGATGTCGGCCAGCACGCCGAGGCCGAGCGCGCTCGCAGCGCCAGCCAGGCGGGCGCGACGCTCGGCCATGTCGCGAGGGGCGAGCGCAGCCCCCACGGCCACGAGAAGGCCCAGGGCGGCCGTCTGGCGCACCGCCACGAGCGAGAGGACCACGTCCAGCGCGGCCGCGACCCGCTCGGGGTCCTCGGCCATCTCGGCCCGCAGATACCCCACCGCCAGCACGGGATCGTGGGCCGCCTCGACGACCCGCGCCCAGCGCTCGGCGAGCCCAGGGGCGTCGGCTTCGGCGCGCATGGCGTCCCAGTATGAACGAGTGGGGGCTCGCGCGCTTGACGCGTCGCGTTGGTTCTGGCACTGCGAAGGGAGTGACCTCGCCCACGACCCAGAACGACCGCAGCGCGAAGGACTCCCCCCGTAGCCCGCGCGTCATCAAGCGCTACGCCAACCGCAAGCTGTACGACACGCGGGACAGCCGCTACGTGACGCTGCTGCAGATCGCCGAGTACGTGCGGCAGGGCGAGGACGTCTCCATCATCGACAACACGACGAAGGAGGACCTCACCAACATCACACTCGCGCAGATCGTGTACGAGGAGGAGCGCAAGTCGGGCGACGAGGCGCGCCGCGGCGCGGGCACGATGTCCACGCTCCGGGGGCTGATCCAGCAGAGCGGCGAGCGTCTGATGAGCTCGCTCCGCGAGGGTCCGGTGGGCAAGCTGATCGCCCGCCGTGAGGACGGGACCCCGGACACCGCCGAGGTGACGCCTCCGCCGCCCGCCCCCGAGCCCGCCGTGTCGGCCACGGCCGAGGGTGCCAAGGCCGAGCGACGTCTGATGAGCCCGAAAGAGGCGTTCGACGAGCTTCAGCGCTTGGCCGACGATCGAATCCGCAGCGTGCTCGGCGTGGCGATCGGCCACGTGCACAACCTGCAGAGCGAAGTGAAGCGGCTCCAGGCCCGGATCGAAGAGCTCGAGCGAAGCTCGTCGCGGCGCAGAAGCGTCGCGATCTGATGACCGACGCCAAAGACGCCGACGCGGGCTGAGGCCTGCCCGCGGCAGCCCGCCGCGGACCTGGGAACGGCGAGCCGAGGGGCGTCAGCGCCCTTGGAACGGGTGCGCCGACGCGGCGAGGCGGATCATCGAGTCCCGGTCGAGATCGCCGGTGAACGCGTACGTGAGGCCGCCCATCTCCACCATCGGCACCGTGTAGCCGTGTACGGTCCGGTAGTAGAGGTCGTGCCCTTCCATGCGGACGTGGTCGGCTCCGCGGAAGGTCTCGGGCGGGGGCTCGAACACCAGCACCGTCACGCGGTGGCCGCGCACTTGGTAGTAGAACGCCGCCGCCTCGCGCTCGCGCACGTTGGACAGGCGCGCTCCGAGCAGCTCCACGTCGGCGCGCGGGCCGAAGTCCACCGGGCGGGCCGGGAACTCGAGCTTGCGCTGGAACCAGGTCGCCATCTGCGCCGGCGAGCCCTGCACCTCGGGCGGGTGCTCCCGCTCGTGCCGGCGCACGACTTCTTCGAACACCGGGACACCTGCCGCTTCGATCGCCACCGCGTCGGACGCGTCGTCGGTCTGCGTCGCGAACCCGAGCGCGACGACGGCGACGGCCGCCGCCGGGAGCGCGTAGCGGGCGAGGCGCCCCCCCTCGTGACGGGGCGCATGCGGACTGGGCCCGGGACGACCCGCGGGCCCGCGCCCTTCGCCCGCCTGCGCTGCGGGCACCACGCTGACCGTGCGGCGCGGCGCGCTGTCGAGCGCCGTCATCACCCGCAGGCGAAGGTGCTCGGGCGCCTTCACTCCGCCGAGCGACTGCTTGGTCGCGCGCTTCATCGACTGCGCGAACATCGCGTGCTCGCGACAGATGACGCATCCGGCGAGGTGCTTCTCGAACTCGATCTGTGCCGAGCTGTCGAGCTCGCCATCCACGAGCGCATCGACGTGCCGCTTGACCACGCGGCAGCTGGTCATGACTCACCTCCACGCCGCCCGACGCGCTCACCCCTCGCGCGCTCACCCCTCGCGCCCGATGCGCAGCCACCCCGTGCCGCGCAGCCAGCCCGTGCCGCGCAGCCACCCCGTGCCGCGCAGCCACCCCGTGCCGCGCAGCCACCCCGTGCACGGCCCGACACGTCTGCCTCGCCGCCGAGAGGGCGGCACGAGAGGCACGAGCCGGGCGGGGTGAAGATCATCCGGCGATCTCCCGCGCGCGCCGATAGGCATCCAGCGAGACCGTCTCGCCCGCGTCCTTGGCGGGGTCCACGATGCCCATCTCGATCGCCTGCTCGACGAGCCTTCCCTGCATGTGCTTGCGCGCGCGATGGAGCCTCGACATCACGGTGCCGATCGGGCAGCCGACGATGTCCGCGATCTCCTTGTACGAGAGCTCTTCGATGTCGGCGAGCACGATCATCAGACGATGCTCTTCGGAGAGCTCGTCGAGGGCCTTCTGGATCTCCTGGGAGACGAGCGAGCGCATCGCCGCATCTTCGGGCTCGGTGAGAGCGCGCATCGCCGCGCGGCTCATCACGCCGTCGCCCACCGGCTCGGCGTCGTCGCCATCCAGCACCTTCCGCTCGCGCGTGTTGCGGCGGTACTTGTTGATGAACGTGTTGGTCAGGATGCGCAGGAGCCAGGCGCGCAGGTTCGTGCCGGGCTCGAAGCGATCGTAGAAGCGGTACGCCTTCAGGAACGCGTCCTGGACGAGGTCGTCGGCATCGGCGGCCGAGCGCGTCAGACGCAGCGCCGCGCCGTAGAGCGAGTCGAGATAGGGGAGCGCGAGCTCGGCGAACTCGTCCTGTTCCAGCCCGCCGCCACGCCTCTCGCGATCTGGCCCCTGGCCGCTCGTGGGACCTTCGGGGTTTTCGATTCGCGCCATCGTTCGGTCTTTCAGGGCTCGCCGCTCCGGGGAAGAGCGGTCCAAACCGGAGCCCACGGTTCATCGCCGCGTCCTCCCAACGAGGTAGGGCGGCGTCTCATTCCAAGCTACGCGCGGGGACCGTGTGTCCTTTCAGACGCCCCGCAAGACCCCCGGCTTGGCGCGTCACCGGACGAGCAGGTAGGCATCTGTAGGACAGATACGCCGACGTGACGTCCTACTCGGGCATCCCCTCGAGCAAGGCGGCGGTCATCACCTCAGCGAGGCGAGCATGGCCTTCCTCGGTGAGGTGGATGTGGTCGGCCTGCGCAAACGGTGGCTCGTTCTGCACCCAGTCCATCATGGCCCCCTCCCCGCCCATGAACGCACGCAGGTCGAAGAACCCGCAGCCGTGGGCGGCCGCCACGCGGCGCTCGATCGCGATCACCTCGCCGACGTGCGGGCGCGGCCCCCAGGTCCCGTCCTCGGCCTGGAGCGGCCGATCGGAGGGGCCGACGAGCAAGCACGACGCCTGCGGCGCGAGCCCCTGCAGTCGCTCCACGACGCGCGCGAGATCGCTCTCGTGGCGTGCGCTCGGAACGTTCACGTCCTCGCTCTCGTTGGTCCCGTACGCGAGCACGAACATGTCCGGGCGGCGATGCCGCACCTCCGTCCGATACGTCGCGTCACGCCAGCGCAGGTGCGAGCGCGCGCGCGAGCCCGGGATGCCGAGCGTGTCGACCACCACACCCGAGCGGTCGCGCTCCATCGCGATGCCGAAGATCCGGACCGGCGCGTCGTCGATCACGCGCACCTCGATGCGATGCGCCGCGTCGTGCACGCGGAAGCGGGCGTGGCCGGGGCCGATCTCGCCGTGCGTGTCGACGACCGCCACCGCGCGATCGTCGATGCGGACCTCGAAGCGGCCACCGTTGGGCTGGCGCAGGAAGCCCACGTCGTAGGAGCCGACGGGCCTGGCGCCCCAGCGCGCCCCTCGCGTGTCGAGCGCGCCGCGGGCGCCGCGCATCAAGGACTCCACCGCCACGCCGGCCAGGCCGTAGTCCTCGCCCTCGCGCATCCGATCGCCTCGCAGCGTGCGCCAGGCGCCGTGCCACGTGATCCGCGCGGTCGTGCTGTCGTAGCCGGGGAAGGGGCGGACGGGAAGCACGAAGCCCGGGCCCGCATCGCCGAAGCGCTCCTGCAGTGCGCGTCGCACGAGCCCCACGTAGCGATCGGGCGCGGTATGCGAGGCACCCCACCAGAGGATGCGCGCCTGCCCCTCGTGCGATCGTGCGCGCGTGAGCGCGGCGTGGATCGCGTCGAGCGCGTGACCGCTCGGGTCCTCGATGGAGATCGAGACGCCCAGCGTCGGCGGCGAGGTGGGGGCCAGCGCCGGCGGCTCGCCACGGATCGCGGCGAATAGCGCGTCTTGCGCGGCGAACGTGACGACCAGGAGTGAAGCGACGAAGACGAGGACGCTCCGTCGCGAGACGCGGAAGCGAAGCACGTGGACGACTCTCCGAGACCACTCTAAGAGAAAACGCACTCTGCAGCTACTCCTCATCGAGGCTCACGCGGGAGAAACCCGCCGGTGAAGGCCGAGCTTCCCGCCCCCGGCGATCCGCGCACGCTCACCGTGCTGGACCTTTCGGGCTACGTGTTCCGAGCGTTTCATGCGCTCCCCCCGCTGACCTCGACCCGCGGAGAGCCGACCGGCGCGACGCTGGGGGTCACGATGATGCTGCAGAAGCTGCTGGCGGACCGGCGGCCCTCGCACCTGGTCGTCGCGATCGACTCGAACGAGGGCTCGTTCCGGAAGGAGATCTTCCCCGAGTACAAGGCGACGCGGAAGGAGCGCCCGCCGGAGCTGGCGCCCCAGGCCGCACGCGTGAAGCAGATCTGCCAGGCGTACGGCCTCTGCTGCCTCGAGGCCCCGGGTTTCGAGGCCGACGACATCATCGCGACGGTGGCTCGCTACGCCCGAGAGCGCGAGCTGCGGGTCGTGATCGCGAGCGCCGACAAGGATCTCTTGCAGCTCGTCGGCGGGCCGATCGTGATGCACGACGCGATGCGCGACCTCGTCTACGGCGTCGACGAGACCATCGCCAAGCTGGGCGTGCGCCCCGAGCAAGTGCGCGACTACCTCTCGCTCGTCGGCGACAGCTCCGACAACGTCCCGGGCGTCCCGAAGGTCGGCCCGAAGACGGCCGTCGAGCTGCTCGGCCAATACGGCGACCTCGACACGATCCTGGCCAAGGCGAGCGAGGTGAAGAAGCCCGCGCTCCGCGCCACGCTGGAGAACAACCGCCCCCTCGCCGAGCTCTCGCGACGGCTCGTGTCGCTCCGCGACGACGTGCCCGTCCCCCTGGAGATCGAGAAGCTCACACCCGGCGCGCCCGACGTGGCGGCGCTCCGCGCGATGTTCCACGAGCTCGAGCTCGACCGGCCGCTGACCGAGCTGGACCGCCGCTTCGGGGCCGCGCCGGCACGCAGAGTCGAGCTCCCGATCCCGCGCGCGCCGCGGCCGGAGGCACTGCCGGCCGTCCAAGCGACGATCGTCTCCGAGCAGGCGCAGCTGGAGTCGGTGCTCGCCGAAGCGAGCGCGAGCGCCGCGATGGCCATGGAGACGCTCCTCGACGACACCGACGCGCGTCGCTCGCCCATCGTCGGCGTCGCGCTCGCGTGGCGCGAGGGCGCGGCGTACGTGCCCCTCGGGCACCTGTACCTCGGCCGCCCCGACCAGATGGCGGCCGAGCTCGCGCTCTGGACCATCCAGGGCGCGATCGAGCACCGCCGCACGCCCCTGTTCGTGCACGACGAGAAGCGCGAGACGCTGATCTGGCATCGCTTCGGCATCGAGCTCGCGTTCGGCCCGGGCGACGTCGACACGATGCTGGCGAGCTACCTGCTGCGCGCCGACGAGCACGCCCACACGGTCGAGGACGTCGCGAGCACCGAGGTCGGGGTCACACTCGATCCCGCGGCGAGCGTCCTGCCCAAGGGCCCGCGCGGGACCAAGGGCCGGATGTCGGACGCCGACGTGGAGAGGATCGCCGCGTGGGGATGCGCGCGCGTGCGGGCGCTCTTGCCGGCCGGCATCGCCGAGGCCCAGGCCCTGCACGACGACGCGCTGCTCGGCGCGGTCTACCAGGGGCTCGAGCAGCCGCTCTCGCGCGTGCTCGTGAAGCTCGAAGAGACGGGCGTCCGCGTCGATCCCACCGCGCTCGCGCGCACGAGCCGCGAGTACGACGTGCGCATCGCGCGTCTGGACGCGAAGTGTGCCGAGATCGTCGGCCACCCGGTGCAGCTCGCCTCGCCGCGGGCGCTCGAGGCGCTGCTCTTCGACGAGCTCGGTCTCCCGGCGCGCAAGCGGACCAAGACGGCCCGCTCGACCGACGCCGAGGTCCTGGAGGAGCTGACCGAGCTGCACCCGTTGCCGAAGGTCGTGCTCGAGTGGCGGCAGCTGACGAAGCTCAAGAGCACCTACCTCGACGCGCTTCCGGCCGCGATCGATCCCAAGACGGGGCGCGTGCACACGCGCTTCAACCAGGCGGTCGCGGCGACGGGCCGGCTCTCCTCGAGCGAGCCGAACCTGCAGAACATCCCGATCCGCACCGAAGAGGGACGACTGATCCGCGAGGCGTTCATCGCCGCCGACGGCTACTCGATCCTCTCGGCCGACTACTCGCAGATCGAGCTACGACTGCTCGCGCACCTCTCGGGCGACCCCGACCTCTGCGACGCGTTCAGCACGAACACCGACGTCCACGTCCGCACCGCCACGGCCATCTTCGGCGTGAAGCCGGAGGAAGTCACCAAGGACCAGCGCGCGCAGGCGAAGACGGTGAACTTCGCGGTCATCTACGGGCAGACCGAGACCGCGCTCGCGCGCAACCTCGGCATCGAGCAGAAGGAAGCCCGTCGCTACATCCAGGCGTTCTTCCAGCGCTACGCCGGGGTCGCGCGCTACCTCGGTGACCTCGTCGAGGACGCGCGTCGCACCGGCTACGTGCGCACGATGGCGGGGCGCAAGCGCGCGATCACCGGCATCGAGAGCACGCAGCGCACCGAGCGATGGGCGGCCGAGCGCGTCGCGCGCAACACCCCGATCCA
>JBGALT010000095.1:0-29801 GCA_044223665.1 Sandaracinaceae bacterium
GTGTAGCCGGGCTTCGTGCACGCGACGCGCTGGGGCACTCCCGTCGGAAGGGGGAGGGACGCCTTGCCATCGGCGCCGGTGGTCGCGGTCGCGGTGCCGCCGACGTGCTTCAGGGTCACTCCGGCGAGCGGCGCGTTGGCGAGGTCGGTGACGATCGCGCTCACGGCGACGGCCGCACCGGGCGCGGGGCCCGCGGCGACCGTCACGCTCTGCGCCGCGGTCGCGGTGCCGCCGCGTCCGTCGGCCACCGTGAGCTTCACCGTGAACGGGCCGCTGGTCGTGAAGACGTGGGCGACCTGCGCCCCACCGCCCCGCACGCCATCGCCGAAGTCCCAGCTGAACTGCAGCGGGTCGCCGTCCGGGTCGCTGCCGGTGCCGGTGAACGCCGCGGCCACGTTCTGGATCACGCCGGACGGGGGGACGAACGCCGCGGTCGGCGCCTGGTTCGCGGCGCCGCCCCCGACGCCGGATCCCCCCATGCCCCCGGACCCGCCGCCCATGCCGGTGCTCGAGCTGCCCGAGCACGCCACCAGTGCCGCCGCCGCCACTGCCAACGCGATTCGCATAGGGCCGGCCTCTTACTACGGCGCGCGGGGAGTCCACTGCAGCCGCAGGCCCTGCATCGAGATGCCCGTCTCGGTCAGCACCTCGTCGAGCCCATGGGGCAGATCCTCGTCGACGAGGTCGATCCGGTGCAGATCCTGGCGCACGTAATAGAGGCGCTTGCCGTCGCGGCTGTAGAGCACGCGGTTGACCCGCCCCTCGTCCGGCGTGAAGCGCACCGTCTCGACGTGGCGCTGCACGTCCCACACGCGGATGGTGCCGTCGTGCGAGCCGCTGGCGAGCCGCTTGCCGTCCGGGCTGAAGTCGACCGAAAACACCACGTCCTGGTGGCCGTACATCGTGGCGACGGGCGCACCATCGGCGGCGCGCCACAGCCGCACCGCGCGATCCCACCCGGCGCTCGCGATCAAGGTGGAGTCGGGCGAGAACGCGACCGTGCGCACGCCGTGCTCGTGCCCTTCGAGCGTGTGCACCTGCTGCCAGGTCGCCGTCTCGTACACGCGGACCTTGCGGTCGTACCCGGCGCTGGCCAGCCACTTCCCGTTCGGGGCGAACGCGACGCCGAAGAGGCCGTCTTTCACCTGGGGCAGCGCGATGCGGAGGTCGCGCGTCGCCGTGTTCCACACCAGCACGCGGCCGTCCTTGCCGACGGTCGCGAGCGTGGCCTCGTCGGGGCTGAGCGCGAGCTGCTCGACCTGTTGGGTGTGCACGGTCAACAGGCCGATCGGCGTCGAGGTGGCGACGTCGAAGAAGCGCACCGACGCGTCGTTCGCCGACCCGAACGCGCGCGTGCCCGCCCGGTTCACGATGCAGGCGTGGGCAGGCACCAGCTCGGGGTCGACCACGCCCGGAGGGGGCCGCACCTCGACGTCCTTCAGGTTCGGGGCGACGAACGCGAAGCCGGCGTTGTGCTGCAGGGCGATGCGCCCGTCGGCGATTTCGGTGAGCGCGACCACGTCGTGCCAGTTGCTGCCCAGCGGCGACCGGGCGGAGATCGACCGCAGCCCGATCAGCCCGCGCCGGCCGCCGGTGGCGAGCAGCGACGTGCCGTGGAGGAACGTGGTGGACAACAGCTCGTCGTCGCGCCCGAGCGAGACGCTCGGCATCGGCCGCTTGTTGGCGCCCGCCCAGACGCGCGAGGTGCCGTCGGCGCCCGCCGACGCGATCACCTCGCCGTCGTCCGACCAGCTGAGCCCGTAGACCTTCTGGGTGTTCCCAATCACCGACTGCACTTCGTGCCAGCCGTCCACCGACCAGAACCGCACGGTGGTGTCGCGGCCGGTGGACGCGAGCAGCGTGCCCGCGGGGTTGAAGCCGAGCGCGAGCACCGAGCCCGCGTGGCCGCGCAGCTGGGCGACCAGCGCGCCGTCCGCCACCCTCCGCACCTGGATCACCCCGTCCCACGAGCCCGAGGCGACCAGCGCGCCGTCCGGCGAGAACACGACCGCGTAGACGGGGTGCGCGTGCACGCCGAACGGGCGCGCCTGCGCGGGCAGCCCGTCCTTCAAGCCGACCAGGCCGACGCTGCCGTCTTCGCCGCCGATCGCGAGCGTCGCACCGTCGGGGGACACCGCGAGCGCATTCACGGCGTCGGGCAGCCGCGCGAGGACCTCGCTGGCGCCGGTGCGCGTGTCCCAGCGGCGCACGTGGTCGTCTTCTCCGCCCGAGAACAGCGTCGCGCCGTCGGGGCTGACGCTCAGCGCGTTCACCGAGAGCGAATGGCCCTCGAGCACCCGCACCGCGAGGCCCGTGGCCACGTGCCAGACGCGAATCGAATGGTCGGCGCTGCCCGAGTACAGCGTCGCGCCGTCGGGCGAGCCGACCAGCGCCTTGACCGCGCCGGTGTGGCCGAACAGCAGCCGCGACTGCTGCTGCTTCGTGCGCGGCCAGACCACGCGCAGGCCCGCGGCGGCGTCTTCGCGGCCCGAGAGATCGCGCGCCGCGGCGAACCACACCGACGCCTCTTCCCACCGCAGGATCCCTTCGGCCAGCCGCCCCTTCTCGACGAACGCCTCGGCCAACGACTCGCGGTTCTGGCGGACGGCGCGGGCGAGCGCGACGACGGCGACCAGCAGCAGCAGAAAGCCGATCGCGCCCACCGCGGCGGGGGTGCGGTGCCGGCGCACGAAGAGGCCGACCAGCTCGGCGGCCGAGTAGGCGTACGCCCCGACGGTGCGGTGGTCGAGGAAGGCGCGCAGGTCGGACGCGAGCTCGGCCGCCGACGGGTAGCGCCGGGCGGCGTCCCGTTCGAGCGCCCGGCCCACGATCGCCGCGAGGTCGCGCGGCACTTCCCGGGCGCGCTTCGAAAGCGGCGGCACCGGCGCGCTGCGCACCTGGTCGAGCACCTGCAGCAACGTCGGGCCGGTGAACGGCGGCGTGCCGCACACCAGCTCGTAGAGCATCACCCCCAGGCTCCACACGTCGCTGGCCGGGCCGACCTTCGAGCGCTCGCCGCGCGCCTGCTCGGGCGACATGTAGAGCGGCGTGCCGACGAGCTGGCCGGTGCGCGTCATCCGCACGCCCTCGGCCTCGGCGCTCTTGACCTTCGAGATGCCGAAGTCGAGGACCTTCACGCGCTCGGTGCCGCCCTTGGTCGACAGGAACACGTTCTCCGGCTTCAGGTCGCGGTGCACGATCCCGCGCGCGTGCGCCGCGCCGAGCGCGCCGCAGATCTGCTGCGCGATGCGCACGGTGTCGTGCGCGACGATCGGCCCGCGGCCCAGGCGCGCGGCGAGGCTCTCGCCGCGGAGCAGCTCCATCACGATGAAGACGGAGCCGTCGTGCTGATCGAAGTTCGTGACGTCGACGATGTTGTCGTGGTCGATGCTGCTCGCAGCCACGGCCTCTTGCTTGAGGCGATCGATGGCCGTCGCGTTCTGGAGGGCGGCCGCGCTGAGGACCTTGATCGCGTACTGCTTGTTCAGGTGGACGTGACGCGCCGCATAGACGGCGCCCATCCCGCCCTCGCCGATCTTCGCCTCGACGCGATAGACGTTGGAGAGCACGCGGCCGATCCAGACGTCGGTCTCGGACGGCTCGAGCGGCGAAGGCACGCGCGGGGTGTCGCGGACGTCGGCCGGGCCGAGCGCCGTGGTGGCGAAGCCCGGGTGCGAGACGCTCCGGGCGGCGTCTGCCGCGCCGTACGTCGCGGGGGGGACGATCTCGTCCTCGGTTCGCGCGTCCCGCTCGGTCTCGCCCATCCCAGGCCTGATCTTAGTCGCCGTTCACGCCGCACGCGAGCCCGCGTCGCGAAAATGCCGGCGCGGACCTCACTTGCGGATCGGGCCCGGGTCACGCGCCAGGCCCGCGGGCGCGTCGTCGAGCACCTTCGGGACGCCGCGGGCGGCCATCGCGCGGGCGGCCAATGCCTCGATGGCGGCGGTGGGGATGCCCGCGGGGCCGCGCGAGGAGCGCCGTCCGGGCGGCTTGCTGAGCACGACCGACGCGCAGAGCTTGTCGAGCAGGCCGAGCAAGCGCTGCTCTTCGGCCTCGCTGAGGCCGGAGAAGACGTTGCGGGCGCCGGCGTCGACGACGGGCGCGAGGGCCTCCGCCATCGCCTTGCCCTTCGCGGTGAGCCGCACGAGGCGCCGGCGCCGATCGCGCGCGTCCACCTTGATGCTCACGAGCTTGTCTTCGGCCATCCGCGCCACCAGGCGCGAGACGCCGGCCGCGTCCAGGCCCGCGTCGAGCGTGAGCTCCTGCTGGGAGACCGCTCCCTCCATCGCCAGTCGGATGAGCACCTGGTACTGCGGGACCGAGGCCCCGAGCGGCGCGAGGCAGCGGTTCAGCTCGCCGAAGGTGACGCGACGCAGGAACGTGAAACGTTTGGCGATCTCGTGGGCGATCGCATTGCGGGGAACGGAGTGCTCCATGGCTTCCATTCTTGGTGTCTCCGGCCTACACGCCCTTGCAGGATGCGCCAATCGGCGACGGATCTTCCTCACGCCCCGCGGCCCCGGGGTTTGCGGCGTTTTCCTCACACATGCTACCCCTGGTCCTCGCACGCGCTCAATCGGCGCGTATGGGTGAGGCGCCATGTCGTTCCTAGAGCTGAGTCAAGAGTGTCTCGATGCGGCCGAGGGCAAGTTCCCGGAGCCGAAGGTCGGACCCGACGGGAAGAAGGGCAAGCCGCCTCTCCGCCTTCAGGTCTTCAAGAACGAGTTCCTCGAGAAGTGGTTCGCGCAAGCGCACCCGATCACGCCGGGCCTCTGGTTCGGCCCCTTTATCGCGTACGGTCTCTATCGCGGCGCGATGGACCGCGGGCCGATGGTGATTCCGGCCTTCCTCGGCGGCATGCTGATCACGACGCTGATCGAGTACTGCCTGCACCGGTTCCTCTTCCACTTCGACGCGAAGACGAAGTGGCAGCGCCTGCAGGTCTTCCTCCTGCACGGCTACCACCACGAGTTCCCGAACGATCCGATGCGCCTCGTGCTGCCGCCGATCGGCATCTGGCCGGTCGCCGCGATCATCGGGACGCTCTGGTACTTCATCTTCGGGGCGTGGTTCTGGCCGGTGTTCGCGGGCACGGCCGCCGGGTACGTCGCCTACGACTGGACCCACTACTACACGCATTACTTCAACCCGAAGAGCGGCCCGGGGCGCTGGCTGAAGCGCTACCACATGCTGCACCACCACGACTCGCCGCTGCACCGCTACGGCATCACGACCCCGCTCTGGGATCTCGTGTTCGGCACGTACCTCGATCTGAAGACGATGGTGCGCCAGGGCGGCAAGCACGCGCCGCCGCCGGGCGTCGCGGCGGACACCAACTTCACGGCCGGCGAGAGCTGATCGGGGCGAGCGCTTGGCGTTCGTCCCGCCGCTCGGCATGAGCGCCGAAGAGGTGCGGGCCGAGCTCGATCGCATCCGCCACCCGCTCCGCATCGCCGTCCGGCGCTCCAAGAACGCCTTCAACGTCGGCGCGATCGTCCGCACGGCGCACTCTTTCCTCGTGAAGGAGATCGTCCTGATCGGCATCGAGCCGTTCTACGAGCGCGCGGCGATGGGGATGCACCGCTACGAGCACATCCGCGAGCTCGCGAGCGAGCAGGCCTTCGTCGACTACGCGCGCGCCGAGGGCTTCCCCATCGTCGCGATCGAGAAGGACGCCCCGAGGGTGGTCCCGCTCTGGGAGGCGGCGATGCCGGAGGATGCGTGTCTCGTGATCGGCAACGAGGAGGAGGGCGTGGGCGCGGAGATCCTCGCGGCTGCCTCCGAGGTCGTCGCGATCCCGATGTTCGGGATCAACCACAGCTACCCGATGACGGTGGCCGCCGGGATCGCGCTCACCGAGTGGGCGCGCCGCCGCTACGCGGGAGCCGGGCGCACGATCGTGACGCCCTCGGAGCCCTCGGGAGGGGCCCGATCGAAGAAGTCGTCGGATCGGCCTTGATCTCCGTCGTGTCGCCGATCATATTCGCCCGCCCTGCGCCCCCGCGGCTCAGGCTCTCGGCGTTCTTTTCATCACGGTGGCCGTAGCTCAGTTGGTAGAGCACTGGATTGTGGCTCCGGTTGTCGCGGGTTCGAGCCCCGTCGGTCACCCACCGCTTCGTCTTCGCTTCGCGCACCTCGTCCCGCATGCGCCCGTAGCTCAGCTGGATAGAGCGTCGGACTTCGGATCCGATGGTCGGGAGTTCGAATCTCTCCGGGCGTGCTCGCTCCTTTTCTTCTCGGGAAGACGGTGTTCTCGGGAAGACGGTTCTTCGAAAATCAGATCCGGGTCATTAGCTCAATTGGTAGAGCAGCGGACTCTTAATCCGTTGGCTGACAGTTCAAGTCTGTCATGACCCACTACTTTCCCCGCGGTTTTGGCCTCGGGGACCTTCTTCCGGGTGTTCTTGGTGCCACGGGTGGTGCCACGGCCGGCGGCGCCGAGCGGCACCACGGTGCCCGTCGGGACGATGACCTGCACCGCCTCCACGGCCTGGCGTCGCGCCGCGTCGGTCTCGTGTGCGTAGCGCTGGGTTGTCTTCATGTCGGTGTGCCCGGCGAGCCGCTGCACGACGTGGATCGGCATCCCGGCCTCCAGGAGGTTCGAGACGAAGCTGTGCCGGAGGTCGTGGATGCGCGCCTCGACGCCGACGCTCGCGGTGGCCGCCTTCCACCGGTCGTGCGCCTGCCAGTACGTGAACCCGAAGATCCGCTCCGACTCTTCCGGCGCCAGCGCAAGCGCGGTCTCGATCGCGTTGAGCGCCTGCCCGTTCAGCTCGATCTCGTGGTTCCGCCGACCCTTCATCACACGGGCGGGGTAGCGGACGAGCCGGCGCCTGAGGTCGATCCAGGAGCGCTCGGTTGCGAGGGCGGCGCCCACCCGCAAGCCCGCGTTGGCGACGAGGCCGAAGAGCGGGCGGACCTCGTCGGGGAGAGCGCCGAGGATGGTGGAGATGACCTCGGGTGGGAGCAGGGTCCACGCTTCCTCGTTCACAGGCTCGGCGAAGTTTTCCGGGAGCCGCGGGATCTCGATGCCGAACTCCTCCTCGCCGAACTTGAATACCTGCCGGAGCGTCGTGAGCACTCGGTTCGAGGTCGCGACCTCGATGAACTCGGCCTCGACGACCGTCTGGAGATCGCGACGGAACGCCATCAGCTCCGAGCGCTCGAAGCTGCCGAGGGGCCGCCGGTAGTCGAGGCGCGTGTAGATGTGGTTCTTCATGTGCCCCTCGATGGCATCGACGTAGCGTGCCGCGCGGCCATCGACCCCCCGCTTGCGGAGGATCATCTTCGCCGCGACGACCTCCAGGCTGTCGGAGCTGACGGCGATCTGCTCGCGCGCCCAGCGCGTCATGAAGGCGACGGCTGCGGCCTCAGCTTCGCCACGAGTGCCGCGACAGAGTGGTCGGCGGACCTTCGTGCTGCCTGGAGGCTGGAAGTCGATGTACCAGCCGCGGTCGCCGTCTCCGGATCGATCGACGATGGAGACGCGGCGGATCTGCGGGTGCGTGCCCGGCGGGAGGTGGACGTGGAGCCGTTCGGACTTTCGCTGTCGAGCCATCGCATCACCTGCTCAGGAGAGAACCATTTCTTGCCCCTCGTCGCCGTCCTGCCGGCCGGTTTGAGGTAGCGGCTGATCGTGCGCGCGGAGATCCCGAAGAGGATCTCGATGTGCTCCTCCAGGAGCGGGAGCCCGCGATCGAAGCGGGCGACCGCCTCCTCGAAGGGCGAGATGCTCCTGGGAGCAGCAAGCGCGGCGGTGAGGTCGCCGAGCGCTCGGACCGCTGGGTCGAGGCTCGGGTCGAAGCCGGTGGACCACCACGGCACCTCAGCCTCCAGACGCTACGGCGGGCGCCGGACTGACGCCGCTGTCGTCGTCCTCCAGGTGCTCGTAGGCGCGGAGGACGCCCAGATCACGGCCAAGTTCCTCCAGGTCGAAGCCCTCGTCGATGAGGCCGTTGCTGTTGAGGTCGATGGTGTAGTAGTCGCCCACGCAGTCCCAGCCGCGCCCATACGCGCACCAGTTGCTCCTCTTCCGTCGAAGAGCGACGCCGTCGTGCGCGAGCTTCCGGCGGATGCGCTGTTCGAGGGCGCCGCGCGTGATCGGGATGGTCGAGCCCCTGAGGGGATGGATGTTCGTCATGCCGAGGCGATAAGCGCGCGGCGTGCCAGCGCCGCGGTATCACAACATCACCAGGCCATCCGACAACGAGCGATGTTCAAGGATACCTGCGCGTCAGCGTGACGCGGCGATGGAGTCGAGCGACCCGAGCGAAGCGGCACACGGGGTGAACCGCGTTCGTCAAGAGCGCCGCCTGCGTAGACCCTGCCCGACGAGGTCGATGAGCAGGTCGTTCACGCTCATGTTGTGGGCCACGGCGGTGCGACGGAGCACCCGGTACAGGGCCTTCGGAAGCCGTACCAGGAGCGCGTGGATGCTGCCCGGCGCGTGCTTGTGGGGTCTCCCGCGCTTGGCACCACTCGCACGCCTCGCAGGTACGGGCTTGCCGGCCGCCAGCTCGCGTGAGGTCGAGGTTCCCATCTTGAACAACGCAAAATAGATGATATCATCAAATTGCCATGGCGCCACGACCGCTCCGCGCCGCTCGCTACCTGCGCGTCTCCACCAAGGACCAGAGCCTCGACCTACAGCGTGACGAGACGGCCGCGTACGCGGCCCAGCGCGGATGGACGATCACGGCGACGTACGAGGACAAGATGTCCGGCGCGTCCACGAAGCGGCCGGGGCTCGCCCAGGCGATGGCGGACGCCCGTCGCGGCAAGTACGACGTGCTCGTCTGCTGGAAGTCGGATCGGCTGTTCAGGAGCCTGTCGGACTTCGTCCGCACGGTGACCGAGCTGGGTGAGATGTCGGTCGCCTTCGCGTCGGTGACCGAACCGATCGACAGCTCGACGGCGTCCGGCCGGTTGGTCGCGAACATCCTCGCCGTGCTCGCCGAGTTCGAGCGCGGACTGATCCGCGAGCGGTGCGTGGCCGGACTCGCCGCGGCACGGCGGCGTGGTGTGCGAGTAGGCCGTCCGCCCGTCCGCTTCGACCTCGAAGCGGCGCGCGACCTGCGCGAGGCCGGCGCGTCGTACAAGGCCATCGCGACGCGCCTCGGGGTCTCCGTTGGCGTCGTCCACAAGGCGCTGACGGCCGTTCAGAAACCCCCAGCGCAGGAAGCGTCGGATCGACCTGTTTCTCCGAGACGTGCGTCGGCGGCGTGAGCGTTCAGGATCGAAGAGGTTCGTGAACGCGCCCGTCGCCGACGTGGGCCTCGTCGCTGGCGCGGGCCGAACCTAGCGGCCGGGCACCACGACCGAGTAGGTCGCGGCGTCATCGGAGAACACGAGCTGATCCGCGGCGCCTGCGTGGGTCCAGTCGATCCCGGCGTGCGCCAGACGCACGTCTCCCAGGAAGCCCGTCGCCTGGTGCCAGCTCTCCGCCGCCAGATCGAGCACCCAGATGCCGGTCGCCGCAGAGTCGCACCCCCGACGTACCGCGAGCGCGATGCGAGTGCCGTCGGCGCTCCACTCCGGAGAGCTGTCGAAGGACACTCGGTCCGGATAGCTGAGCCGAGCCAGCTCGGCGCCCGTTGAGAAGTCGAGCACGACGACCTCGGCGTCGTTCGTCACGTACGCGATTCGGTCGCCCCTGGGCGAGACTCTCGGCCGCGGCTCAAGGAAGGTCGCGCCGAGCTGTGCATCGCGCAGCACGGCGCGCTGCTCTTCGGCACCAGTCCTCAGGTCGATGCGGCGCCAAGTCGCCATGGAAAGGTCGCTCGAACGCTCGAAGAAATCTATGCGAGCGCCCTGCTCGTAGCGGAAACCGTCGGCGGGTAGCCGCGGCAGCGAGGCCACCGTCACTCGGCTGCCCGAGATCGGATCGACCTCGATGACCGAGCTGCCGCCAGATCCATCGGCTTCCCACACGACGATGACGCTCCCGTCCATCGCCCAGATCGGCGCGCCGCTGCCGAGCGGCCCGAGGGAGCGCTCGGCCATCGTCGCGAGGTCGATCACCACCAGCTCGCGAGATGCCGAGGCCGTCGCCATCCGGATGCCGAGAACGGTCGCGTTCGTGGGCGAGACGTCCGGCCAACGAAGGCCGTCGAAGGCGCGAACGAGCGTCGGTCCGGCCTCGGGGGAGAACGTGCTCCGTCCTTGCAGTGCCTCGCTCCCGTCGTCGCGACGCACCCACAGCTCGGCGACGTAGGTCGAGCCGCTCGCGAGACCATCCCAGCGGACGCGCGAATCCGAGAGGCGCGGCCCTGTCGCGACCGTCCGCTGCTCGACGATCGCATGGTCGAGCACGAGCCGAACGCTCCACTCGATGGGCTCCGGTCGGCCGTCTTCGGTCCCGTCCAACGGACCGGCGCAGGTTTGCAGCTCTGCGCCCCCTGCAAACGGGAAGACGCTGAGGCCCGACGCTCGATCGCTGACAGTGATCGGCTGCGCGCAGGCGGCCACGACGAGCCCGAGCAACGCGACCGCGCTGTAGCGGGTCTCAGAGGCCAAGGGCCGCGGCGGCGTCGAGAAGCCGCCCCTCCTCGACCTTGGTGATCCGCAGGGGGTCACGCGCGGCGGAGTCAAGGATCCGCTGCCTGACTTCCAGTGCCGTCAGCGAGAGATCGTTCGAGAACACGAGCGCCGCCGTCCCCGCGACGATGGGGGTCGAGAACGACGTGCCGGCGCAGAAGCCGAACGCGCCGGCTGGCGCGCAATCGGTGACGCCCGTCCCCACCCCGACGACAGGGTAGGCTCGCGCGTCGGGCAGTCGATAGCCTGCGCCGGGCGCAGTGATCTGGGCGGTGAGTGTCGCGAAGGGGGTGTCCGGGTGCATGCGCGGCGCGAACAGCGCCATCCCGGAGGTGGGCAAGCCGGGGTTGATGTCGTGGTAGATGCTGTTCGAGACGACGATCATCGTCGAATGCACGAAGGTCACGCCGTGCTCCGGCCGAGCGCGTGTGAACGCCGGCCAGAAGAAGTGGCCCTCGGCATCGACGTTCATCGGTGTGCCCTGGCAGTTCCCCATCGCGACGGTCATGACCGCGCGATCTTGGAGCGCCCCGACCTCCATCTCCCATTCGGTCGCGAGCCGCTGGAGCCCGGCGTCGTACTTGTCGTTGGCGACGAACCGAACTCCGCGGGCGGTGCCGATGTCGCCGGTCGCGCCGGTGGTACATGTGTCGTCCTCCGCGCTCTCGCGGACGATGAATGCGCCGAGGCTCAGGCTGACGACGCGCGCGCCGTTCTCCAGCGCGTATCGAGCGCCCCGGACGACGCTGTCTCGGGTCAGTCGCGCAGGGATCGAGGAGGACAGTGAGGTCCCCGCCGGATTCGAGATCACGTTCGCGGAGATCGTCATCACGCGCGCGTTCCACGCGATACCGAGGCCCGCGACGCCGTTGTTCCCGCGCCCGACGGCGAGCGAGGCGGTTCCCGTCCCGTGATCCGGCGCGCGCTCCGACTGCGGCTGGGGCAGGTTGTCGTTCGACTGGAAGTCCCAGCCGATGATGTCGTCGATCTGGCCGTTCGCCTCTCCGGCCATCACGCCGTCGGCGCCGTCCTGCCACCCGTATCCGCCCACGCACGCGCCGCCCGGACAGTTTCCGTTCACCAGGTCGAGCGGATCGCAGCGATCGAACGGATCGCTATTTCCTCGCGGACACAGACCGTCGTTCGCGGGTGCGTTCAGCTCCGGAAACGTGATGATGCCGTCGCCATCCTGATCGACGAAGCGCGCGCGAACGTCGGCGGGGATCTCGCTCGGGTTGATCCAGATGTTGTCGAGGAGTTCCTCGTGCAGCACGTCGAAGCCAGAGTCCACCACGGCTACCACCACGGCGGGCGTGCCCGTGGTCACGGTCCACGCCTCGGGTGCGCGGATGCCCTGCATGTTGAGGGAGAGGAACTCGTCCGGTGGACCCTGGTCGTACTGAGGATCGTCCGGCATTCCGATGAACGGATTCGGTCCCTGTAGCTCGACGAGCATGTTCGGGAGCGCCACGCGAACTCCGCTCTGCCCGGAGTAGCAGTTGATCGCGTCGCGGAGCAGATCGCTCGTGGGGAGGCGAATGGTGACGAACTCGCGCGGGTACTGCGCCTGGATCACACCACCGCACGAGGAGACGGCGCCAGCGATCTCCCCGTCCGTCGCGCTTGGGTCGAACGTCAGCACGACCTCGTCGAGCAGGATGCCGAAAGCGAACTCGGGGTCGATGCGCACGGCGGTCAGCGTCGGATGGTGGAGCACGCCCTGCGGGCGGTTGAACACCAGCGTCGCGTTCGGGTCGTAGTCCACGCGGATCCCGGTCGTCTCGCCCGCGACGATGGGGAACGGCTCTTCGCCATCCGCCGGGTTGATCTTGATGCCCGTCTGCGGACCGCTCGGGACACGCCCGTCGATGGTGATGCCTGCGCGCACTACCGTCAGGTCGTCGGTGATGATGCGAACCTGATCGACGCATCCCGGCGGAACGGGGACCCGTGCGATCACGCGAGGGACGTTCGGCGCCTCCGTGGTCAGCTCGACGACCTGCGGCTCCGTGAAGACGGTGAGCACGCGCTCGCCGTCGTCCGAGGCGCAGTCCGGGCGGTGGACCACGTCGATCCGCGTGACGTGCGCTTGGATGGACTGCACATCGGCCGCGTCGGTGCCGCTGATGTCCACCATGCGAAGGGTCACGAGCAGGAAACCGTCGCCGGGTGGATCGCCCGGACAGCCGGCAAGTGCAATCCCCAACAAGACAAGCGGGATTCGTGTGCGCATGCCACCCCTCCATCAACGACGCTGACGGAACGCGGAACGAGCGTCAAGGCCCCCACCTCCGCGGCGAGATGCCTTCGACACCGTCAACCGAGACAGGCTGCATCGCGCGCTGGTCTCGTGCTCAGGTTCGGGCCATCGTCGAGCGTGACATTGATCGAGAAGATCCTCGCCGAGAAGCGTCGCTTCGAGCCGGAGCGCGGCTTCAACCTCGTCGGACTCGACGAGTTCGAGTGCGAGTTCGGCGACAAGCTCTACTTGATCGGAACCTTCTCCACGCGCCGGGCCGCCCAGGCCGCGCTGGAGGTGCGGAGACGCGCGGACGGGGGCGAGGTCATGTTCATCTACGGGTCGGGCTCCAAGACGCGCACGCGGGCGCGGACGGGCCGCGCTGCACGGACTCGTTGAGGCCCGCCTCGGCCGTGGCCGCGCCGACGCGAAATGGCCCTGGGGCCAGATGGATCACCTCGGGCGGGAGCGCGCGGGGGCCGTTGTCCGGACCTTCGACGAGGCGATGCCCGGAGGCCGACCGGGGCCAGGACGGACCCGCGACGCGGGCTCCTCGAAGAGCGCGGGGAGCGCAACCCCGAGGGCCGTGGCGACGCGGTGCAGCGTCAGGATGCTGGTGTTGTTCCTGCCGGACTCCAGCTCGCGCAGCCGCGGCTCGGTGACCCCCAGCATCTCGGCGAGCGTCTGCTGCGTCAGGTTGGCGGCGATCCTCAGCTCCGCGATGCGGCGGCCGATGCCGAGGAGGGTTCGGCGCTCGGACTTGCTGCGGGTCTTGGGCTCGGGCGGCACCCGCGGCACGGTCGGATCTGCCGGGGTCTTGAAACAGCCTACTAGGTCTGCTGATCTTCCTGGTGATGCGCACCCTGATCGTCGCCCTCGTTCCGCTCGTCTCTGTCGGGTGCGCCCACGTCCGCACGACGGAGCGGATCGACGAGCAGACGCTGCACTCCTCGATGGAGCACACGGTCTCCGAGGACTGGACGTACGCGGCGACGACGACCGTCGGTGAAGAGGTGCCCGTTGTCGCCGAGGTCGCGGTCACCCGGTCGCATGGCTGCGAGGACATCACGCGAAGCGTGGTCCACCGGACCCGCATCATCGACCGCACGCCCGAGCGACCGGGATGGACGTGGGCATTTGCTATCGCCGGGGCGGTCGGAGCCGGCGGGCTGGGAAGCGCCTTCGCGCTCGACGCGACGGGCACCGCGCCCTTCACGACGCACCCGCTGCACTTCCCCGGCATGCCGATGTACGGGACGGTTACGCAGTTCGAGCCGGACTTCTACTTGGCCCTGTTGAGCGGGGCTCTCTTGCCGTTCATCTTCGTGGCGATCGAGGAGGGCGCGAGGAGCACCGGCGGCACCGAGGATCTCGGCGACCAGGAGCGGAGCACCCGCGTCCCGTCGAGCTGTGACACCGAGTCCGCGTCGTCGGTCAGGGTCAGCGTCACCAGTGGCGACACCGTCCTCGGCGATGCCGTCACGGACGACGCGGGGATCGCGCATGTCACCATCGCCGAGCCGCCATCAGCGGATGGGGAGATGCGCCTGCTCGTCGAGGGCCAGTCGGTCGGTGGCATCGAGCCGATCCGCGCTCGCATCGCCGCTGTCCGTGAGGCGCGAGCAGACGCAGAGGCCGCTGCGGATCTGGCGCGCCGTCGAGCGGAGCGCGCCGCTCTGCTCGATCGGGAAGTCGCCGAGGGGCGGTGCAGTGACGAGACCCACGCGGAGCTGGAGGCGATCTTCCAGCACGCGACCACCTACGCCCATCTTCTGTCGTCAGGGTCGAGCGCGGAGTACTGGGACCTCATGACGCACGCCTACGAGGTCGTCGATCCGAGCGGCGACGACTTCACCGTGCGGCCCGGTCTCGGAGGCGAGCATCACTTCTTCGTCGTCGGCCTCGCACCGCCGCAGGTCGTGCTCCGGGACGCAGGCGGCTACACCGTGAGCGAAGCGTCGGCCTACGCCGGCACGCTCGCGACGAGCGATGGGCACACCGTCTCGCGCGTCATCAGATCGGCGACCGGCGAGCGCCTTACCGCGCGGATCACCGGCCGCGGCTGCGTGTTGATCATGCTGTTCACCCGGATCAACTGACCGCGTGGCTGGGTCGAGCCGGGCGACCTTGGCCGCGAGCCGTGCGATGCGGGCGGCGCGCGCGGGCGCGCCCTCCGTGTACCGGAGGAGCTGCCGTACGACGTACTCCTCGTGGCGCTCGAAGGTGGTCGCCCTCATCCGTGCCGGGCGCTCCAACGGCAGGAACACGTAGCCGGGCTGCCCGAGCTTCGCGCGCCTCCGGCGCACCATCATCAGCGCTCTCTCCGAGGCGCGCACCCGCGTGCTCTCGTACGCGAGCCGGTGGCATCGCCGGCACGCCCACGAGGGCTCGACCTGCGACGCGACGTAGATGTGCCGCACGCCGTGCCCGCAGCTCGGGCAACCGAGCTTCCATCGCTGACGCTCGGAGTGCCCGGCCACCACCTCCGCGAAGACCTCGAAGACCGACGACACGAGCGCGCCCGTCCTGAGCTTCGCGTCCACGCGCACGACGCCCTCGGCCTCGTCTGGCTCCAGCTCTGCCTCGAACCCGATCCAAAGGGCACCGTGACCCGCGTGGGGCTCGACGAACCCGGAAACCCGACCGGGTCCAGCACGCCGGACCTCGCGGACGATCGTGGTGACCGACAGCACGACCGGCACGTCCTCCACGATGGGATGCGTCAACGTCAGCGACCTCGCGCCGTCGAAACTTACAGCGTCCACCGCAGATGGCCCCTGTGCCGTCAGCATTGACGCTCTGCCCCCGCGGGAGACCCTCGCGTGCGCGTGAGCCCAGGCGAGCCCACTCGGTGACACTCGCGTAGGTACACGTCGGTCCGCCGCAGGGTCGGGATGAACGTTGCGGTGGAGCCGCAGTGGATGCAGCAGATCCTGCCCGAGTCGGCTCCCTGGGCCGGGGGCCGACCATGGCCCGTGCCCTCGGTCACCGGCGTCGAGCCGTCGGTGGTGGCGGGGACGACCTGGTCATCGTCCTCCTCGGCCGCCTCCTCCACCGCTCCGAGCCCGCGGAACGCCCCGTAGGGTTCGGCGAGGTGAACGTAGCGGCTCGCCAGCTCGAAGCGTGCCGCGACGATCGGGTCGATGGGCATCGGCCGCACGCTCTCGTCTGCGAGGTAGCTCTCCGACTCTTCGACGGCGTCGAGGAAGACGCGCAACCGGCGCGCGGCTCCCCTCTTCATGCGCACCGGCTTGTTCCCACCCTTCTCGGAGTAGCGCGCGGCGCGCACGACGGCCGCCTTCGTCTTCGCGGCGTCCTCCGCTGTCAGCACCTCCACGTCCACGAACCCGCTCGTCTTGTCGATGTCCTCGGACCACTGCGCCAGCTCGGTGCTCGTCAGCGGCGGGCCGAAGTAGACGCCATGGACGTGGAGCATCCCGTGGTACGAGGTCTCGATCATCCGAACGAGCCCCGCGCCCGGCGCCTTGAGCCGGCTGCGCCACAGCTTCCTACTGAACTCGATGAGCGACTTCACCTTCGCCTTCACGCCCGGCAGATCGGCGTGCCCGCGCACTCCAGGCGAGCGCGGGAAGGTGATGGTGATCAGCGCCCACTGGTACTCGGGCACGATGCTCACGATCGGGAAGATGCGGTCGAAGAACTTGGCGCGCGCGTCCGCCCGCCGCTTCGAGCAGGCGTCGCAGGTCCTGCCCGCGCAGAAGATCGCCCCTGCATAGTGGGTGCGCCCCGTTCCCGGCTGGTCACGCCCGCACTCGCCGCAGTGATCAACCACCACGTACTTCTGGCACTGCTGCCAGCGGTACAGGAAGCGGGCCGCGCAGTCATGGTCATCACCGGAGAGCCTGCGCATGGCCCGACCGATCTCGTCGGCGACCTCCTGGCGGTACTCGGTCCGGGTGCAGGTCGGGGCCACACGTCGGGGGGCGCGCCGTGGGCGCGCGGTCGATCTTCTTCCTTGAGGGTCAAGTCCCCGGACGCCCCTCTCGTGATGAGCGGCCGAGGGTCGATCGAGGACGATGGACGGAGTACTGTTCGTTCGTCGCTGCCGAGCCATGGCGCGACCTCCAGCTACCGGCCCCCGAGGCCGCGCCGACTCGCCGGACTGGTACTCCGTCGAGGCGGTGCTGGTGTGCCCGGAGGTCGGGTTGGGGTTCGGGACTACTTCAAGGTGATGACCTTCGGGGTCATCGAGCGGACGAGGTCGCGCAGAGCCAGGCCATCCTCGGGAGGTGGGAGTCCGCGACGTGCGGCGACGCCCGCCCGCGCCGAGCGACTGCGACCCGTGTCGAGGGGCGCGACCAGTGCGCCGATGACCCCGAGCCGGAGTCGTCTCGTGCGGTAGGTGCCCCCACCAAGGCCCCGAAGCACGCGCCATGTCCTCTCGGGCAGGACCACTCCGCCGAGGTTCACGAGCGGGAGGCTCCGGTGCCCGAAGGACATCAGCCGCCGTCGGCAGCTCGACGAGCACCACAACGTGCCGGGGACAGCCGCACGCGCCGACGAACACGCCAGGCAGCAGAGCGCATCGGGGTAGGGCTCGACGAACCCAAGGTCATCGTCGAGGTCGTGAAGCGCCGCGAGCACGGCCACGAGCACCTCGCCCCCGTCGTAGAGCGCGCGCACAACCTCGTGGCACCTCTTGCAGTAGATGCCGCGCGGCCCATACCGGCGCTCCGATCGATGGAAGCGTGCGCCACACCCGACCGTGGAGCACTCGACCAAGTTCGCGGGCGGGTCGGCGTTGCTCTCGCTGACGGCACCTGGGAGCATCTCGGTCGCGGTCACGGTCTGGTGCCGTGGCTGGTGCCACGAACTGTCGATCGGTGTCGTCTCGTGGCGCTCCTTGGCGGGGGTCGTCATCGCGCACCCCCTTGTTTCCGGGGCTTTCCGACGACGCGCAGCCGTTCGAGGACTTCTCTTAATCCGTTGGCTGACAGTTCAAGTCTGTCATGACCCATCCCGCGGACGCCGCGGATCCACCAGGATCCGCGGCGTTCTCGCTCCGTCGGCCGAGCGTGGTCGGTCGAGCGCGGTCGGCCGAGCGCGCGCTCGTGGTGCGGCGGTCGATCAGCGCCGCGTGGCGCGCCGCCGGGGGACGGCGACGTCGAGGCCGGCGAGCGCGAGCAGGGTGAGCGCGCTCGCGCGCGGATCGCTGCGCCCGACGCGACAGCCGCAGGCTCCCTCGGAGGTCGGCGGCGGGCGCACGCCGGTGTCGCTGCGCGTGCTGGCGTCCATCGTGGTGTGGCCGGCGTCGAGCGAGTCGAGCACGCAGCTTCCTTCGACGCAGTGCGTGCCGGTGCCGCACGTCACACCCGAGCAGGGGTCGGGCTCGCAGGCGCCGTTGCGGCAGCGCTGGCCCGTCGCGCACGTCACGCCGGCGCACGCATCGACGCAGCTGCCGGCCTCGCACCGCTGGCCGGCGCCGCACGTCACGCCCGAGCACGGGTCGACGATGCACGCCCCCGCGCGGCACTCCTGGCCGAGCGGGCACACGACGCCCTGGCAAGCATCGACGCACGCGCCGGCGCGGCAGATCATCCCGGCGCCGCAGGTCTGCGTCTCGCAGCCGCTGTCGACGCAGCGGCCCTCGGTCGGCGATCCGGTGCGCGTGTCGCACGCGGTGCCGACGCCGCAGAACGTCGTGCTCGCGAGGTCGCTGCACGTGCAAGCGGGGCCGCACAGCGTCTGCGCGCCGGGCTGGTCGGCGACGCAGAGCTGCATCGACGGGCACGCGACGCCGAGGCAGAGGTCGATGCAGCTACCGCCGACGCACTGCAGGCGCCCGGGGCAGACGACGCCCTGACAAGGATCGACGCAGTCGCCGCCGCGGCAGATCGTGCCGGCCGGGCAAGGCTCGGTGCGGGCCGCGCACGCCGACTCCTGGCAGAAGCCGCCGGGGTTGCAGGTGAAGCCGGAAGAGCAGGTGCCCTCGAAGCAGGCCTGGCTGCAGAGGTGGGTCGAGGGATCGCAGCGCGAGCCGGTCGCGCACGGCACGAGCGGACGGCAGTCGAAGCTCGTCGTGGCATCGCAGGGCTGGAACGCGCCCGGGTGGATGGCCGCGTTGGTGTCGTCGCAGTCGTCGCCGCCGCACGTGATGTCGCGGTGGTGATCGCCGTCGCCGTCGAGGCAGATGGCCGTGTCGTCCTCGTTGAGGCCGGCGACGCCGTCGAGCTCGTCCTCGCTCGAGTGGTACGTGCAATCGGGGCCCGGGTTGCCGTTGTTGCCGCCGGTGATGGCCACGTAGCGGAAGGTGAGGCCGCAGGGGAGCGCCCACACGGTCGCGAGCGCGTCGGCGATGGCCTCGCCGTTGGACGTGTCGCGCAGGAACGTGGAGAGATCGGTGCGCGTCGCGTCGGCCGCGCCCTCGGCGAACGGGTTGCGGGTCCAGCCCTGCGTGTAGGCACGGATCAGGCGCGCCTCGTTCCACTGGTTGGGATCGGGCGAGCCGCTCGGCGCGATGGACGTCGCGTCGGGGTTGTTGGAGAGCCACACGGTGTACTCGAAGGCCTCGCACGGCAGCGGCCCGTGATCGGTGATCGGGAACAGGACGACGCGATTGGCCTCGCCGCCGAGGTCGTAGAGGCGGCCGCGCCACGGGATGTAGAAGCCTGGCTCGCCGTCGGCGACCTGGCTGCCGTCGTCGTGCGTGCGCACGACCTGCGTCCAGTACCAATCGAGCGAGCTCGCCTGGAACGTCGGGTCGTTGCCGCCGGGCGGGTTGGCTCCGGGGCTCCCGCAGACGTAGCCCTCGTAGCTCGTGCGGCACAGCCGCGCGTCGGTGTTGCCCGGGACGACCGTCGGGCAGGTCACGAAGCCCGTGCCGCCGATGCACCCGTTGACGCCGCGCAGGTACTGCCCGAAGTGCAGCTGCGGAGCGTAGAGCCCGTTGCTCGTGGTGAAGATGTCGTCGACCACGCCGTCGGGGCGCGCGGCCGCCAGCACGTTCAGGCAGGCCATCCCGCTTCCGTCGACGCACGCCGCTTGCGCGAGCGCGGTGGACGGTGCGGCGAGGACGAAGAGGCAGGCCAGGGCGCGGGCGATCGACGAGCGCGTCATCCCACGATGGTATCCGAGCCTCGCCCCGGCCGCGACGGCCGGGACGCCGGGCGGGTGATCACGGCCCGATCGGCGGCGGCGTTCCGGCGAAGATCGCGCCGAGGAAGCGCGCGATGTCGGCTTGGCCCTCGGGGCCCTGGAGCGCCGCGAAGTGCCCGTCGACACCGGCGGGCGGCGTGTACTGGCGCATGCCGTAGGTGAACGTGCTCGTCCCGATCGTGACGTTGCCGGTGAGGGGCCCATCCACGCCCGTGGGCGCGAAGCCCGGTGCCGTGAGGATCGGATTGACGAACGCGAAGCCGGCCGAGACGGCGAAGGCCTGCAAGGTCGGCTCGGGCGTGTAGCTGTCGCCGACGCCGTACGTCGCGAAGACGTGCAGGCCCGGCGCGCCGGTGGGGACCTCGCGCGCGTAGTGGCGCGCGAGATTCACCGCATCGACACGCTCGAAGAACGTCTGGAACAGCATGAGGGCGGGGTTGTAGTCGCCGACGGCGAGGTTGCCGTTCCCGTCGAAGTCGAGGAGAGCCAGCGGCACGAGGCGCGCGATGTCGAAGGGCTGCGTCTTGTGCAGCAGCGACTGCGTGAGATCGCCCCCGGCCTCGCTGAGCACGACGCCGGCGAGCGTGGGCTCGTCGCCCGCGAGCAGGGCCGCGTGCTGCGCGCCCTGGCTGTGGCCGAAGAGGACCAGGCGCGTCTCGTCGACGGGCACGGGCGCTCCGGCGCCGTCGAGGATCATCCCCTCGCGTGCGAACCGGATCGTGCCGGCGAGATCGGCCGCGCCCTGCAGGAACACGTCGCGCGCGGCGCGCGGGTTCGTGAAGTTGTAGACGAGTCGATCGGGGCTCCGCGTGCTGCCGCCGCGCCGATCTCCGTGCTGCGGGAGATCGATGCCGATCGTGATGGCCGGCGTCGCGGCCACGGCCGCCTCGTGCGCGATGCCGCCGCGGATGTGATCGGTGAAGCTGCCGCCCGTGCCGTGCGCGGCGACGAGCACCGGGAAGCCGTTCGCCGGGGCGGCCGCGACGGGGATGGTGATCGAGACGCAGACGTCCTCGGTGCGGACGATCATCGGCTGGCCGCTCCCGTCGAGCGCGATGCCGCCGCCGTCCTCCGGCTCTTCGTAGGGCGCGGTCCCCGACTGGTAGATCGGCAGCGAGAGGTGCGCGTGGATCTCGGTGAAGGCCGCGTCGGCCGCGCCACAGCGGCGCTGCTCGGTGCCGTCGTCGCACGGCGAGACGGCGGTGCCCGTGCACACCGTGACGTCGCTCAGCGCGGGGAGCGTCGCGGTCTGCTCGGCCGCGCGCAGGCGTTGCACCATCGTGTCGGCCGTCTGCGTGGTGAACACGGCCGCGTTCAGGACCGTGGTCGGGTCGATGCTCTGGTCGGCGAGGAACGCGCGGAGCGGCGCGTGCGCGTCCCAGGCGTGCATCAGCGCGGCATCACCGGGCGCGGTCTCGCCCAGCGTCGCGACGAAGTCCTCGTCGCGCGCGAACGCGTTGCCGTTCATGTCGCGGATGCCCGTGGTGAGGATGACCGCGTACGTGGTGCCCGGGCGCAAGGGATCGCCGTGGCCCGTGCGCACCCCGAGCCAGTCCTCGCAGAGGTACTTCGTGAGGCGGCCCGAGGTCGTCAGCCATCCGAGCCCGCGGTTCTGTCCGTAGCCGGGCGAGCTGGGCGTGATGTCGACGATGCGGATCCGATCGCCGACCGAGCCCCAGTCGTAGGGGCGCGAGAAGCGGAAGTACGAGACCGGGTTGGTCGCGAACCCGTCGAGGTCCGTCTCGGCCGCGGACACGTAGCGCGCGATCACGTCGATCGGGAGCGCCGTTCCGGGCGTCGGGAAGCCGTCGAGGTCCAGGCCCGTCGCGGTGAGGCGGACGTCGCTCGGGAAGGGCAGGCGGAAGAAGTCGTGGTCCGCGCTGGTGTGACGCGGCACCTCGAAGTACGCGGTGGCGGTGCCGTCGTCGGTCTCGCAGGTGGCGCCGTCCCAGACGCCGAGGATGGGCGGCGGCGGCGTGGTGCCGGTGCCGGCGTCGCGGCCGCTACCGTCGCCGGTACCGCCGGTGGCGGGAGCGCTCTGACACGTGATGCCGAAGCGGCCCTGCGTGCAAGTCAGGCCCGCCAGACAGGCGCTCTGCCCGGTGCAGGTGTCGCCGATGTCGCGCGTCCCCGCGGCGCGGCAGCGGCCCCCGAAGCCCTCGATCAAGCAGACGAGGCCTGACTGGCAGTTCGCGTCGGTGTTGCAGTCGCCGCCCTCGGGCTCCGTCCCGGCCGTCTCACACGTGCGGGTCGGCCCGCAGTAGAGGCCTTCCGCGCACTCGAGCGTCAGCTCGCAGCGCGCTCCCGCGGCCGCGTTGCGCGGCGGCTGACAGGTGCCGCCCGTGCAGCGCAGCGTCGTGCGGCACTGGTCGCTGCCCTCGCAGACCTCGCCGACGCCGCGGTCGTTCCGACCCGGCTCGGTGCCGCAGGCGCAGCCCACGAGAAAGAGGACTGCCAGCGAGCGCGAGATTCCCCGAGAGATTGAAGCAAGCATCGAGTGCCTCCCCGAGCGCCGATCGTAGCGAGGCCGGCTGCGCGGGGGAAGGGCGTGCTCGCCCGCGCGCAGCCGATCGCTCGTTCAGCCGTCCGCGAGCTCCGCCGGGAGCCCGAACGCGGGAAACAGCGCGGGGCGCAGGTAGGAGTGCAGGGCCGTGATCCCGTCCCGCGAGACCTCGACGTGCTGGAGCACGAGCGGTGTGAGCACCGTGCCGCCCGGCGGCCGCGCGTACGCCGCGAGGCCGACGCCGCCGAACATCGGCACCCGCAGGACGCGCACCGCCCCGAAGCGCGCGTAGATCGGGCCGAGGAAGGCCGCGATCGCCGCGGGGCCCTCCACGATGGGGCCCGGGGGCATCGTCAGGCGCGCGTCCTCGCGGAGCAGCGTCGTGAGCGCGCTCGCGTCGCCGGACTCCCACGCGCGCACGTAGCGGCCCAGGAGATCCTCGACCGCCGGCTCGAGCGACGCCGGGCGCGTCACGGTGGCGCCGCACTTCTCTCTCGCGCGCTGGAGCGCGCTGTTCACGCTCGCCTCCGAGGCATCGAGCAGCTGCGCGGTCTCGGCCGCGGACCAGCCGAGCACGTCGCGCAAGAGGAGCGCGGCCCGCTGCAGCGGCGGCATCTCCTGCAGCGCGACGAGGAAGGCCAGCGCCACGCTCTCTCGCGCGGAGATCCTCGCTTCGGGTCCTGCTTCCATGCTCTCCCAGATCGTCTCGGGACAGGGATCGACGATCGCCAGGACGTCGTCGGTGCTCGTGCGCCGCCCCAGCCGATCGAGGCAGACGTTGGTCGCGATCTGATAGAGCCACGCGCGCGCCGCTCTCGCGTCGCGCAGCGAGGCCTCCGACTTGAACGCGCGCAGCATCGCCTCTTGCGTCGCGTCGTCGGCGTCGGCGATGGATCCGAGCATGCGGTAGCAATGGGCGCGGATCTCGCGCCGATGAGGCTCGAAGGTCGCACCGAAGCTCGGCGTGCTCGGATCCGCCATCGGGTCAGCGTATCGCCCGGGGCATGCTCTTCACCACTCCGACCACTGGCCCGGCGCTTGGGCCCAGACGCTCGGGTCCGGCGCGCCGGTGAACGCGGCCGAGATCCCCTGCATCTCGCTCGGGTCCGCGTAGTGCTCGGCCATGCCTTGCGCGTCGTGCCAGACGTCGACGCCGAGCAGCTCGAGCGGCCCGTCCTGTCCCGGCGGATGCAGGCGGATGAACACCTCGTGCGAGAGCAGGCCGCGCGCGCGGGCCGTGCGCTGCGAGGCCATGTCGGCCTCGCGGAAGATCTCGATCGCGGAGTCGGGCGAGGCGATCGGCCCGCGAATCATCCCGACGTAGCGCTCGTTCCGGCCGGCGGGCGCGGGGAGCGAGTACGAGAAGGAGCCGCGCGCGGGCATCCACACGCTCGCGTCGCGCGACGTGAAGAGCTTCTGGCCCTGCATCTGGACGTTCTCGTTCGCGAAGAACTCCATCAGGCCCTTCGGGTCCTGCCACCAGTCGAGGAAGAGGACCTCGCCCTCCTTCGCGCTCGTCTTCGGCGTCGGGACCGGCGCGAAGACCTTGTGGCTCAGATCACCGAGCGCACGCGCGGCGGCGATGCCGGCCTTCGAGCCGGCGGTGTCGTTGTGGAGGCCGCGGCAGGCCTCGAGCGTGGGGGGGACGTAGCGGCCGCGAACGGTGAGGAAGATGCCGATGCTCATGTCGATGGGCTCCTAGCGAGAGGTGGGGCTCGTGAGCGCGGTGCTGCTGCGCGGTTCGTCCGATGAGACGGGGCGGGCGAGCGAAACTCATCGGTCGATCGGCGGCGCGATGTCGATCACGAGAGCGCGAGCACCACGAGGTCGTGCGCGACGAGCCCCGCGACGCCGAGCGCGCCCGCGGCCGCCAGCGTGAGCGCCGTCAGCGGGCGGCGATCGACGAAGCGACCGAGCGCGCGCATCGTGCGCTTGCCGAGCGTGGCGGCGCACTGCACGCGAAAGCGCCCGTCGGCGATGAGGTGCAGCTCGGCGAGCATCTCGCTCGCGCTCTGCCAGCGCTCGCGCGGATCGCGCCGGAGGCCGCGTCGCACGAAGTGGACGATCTCGGCCGGGACGTCACTCGAGTGCGGGAACATCTTCGGGAGCGGTGCGGGATCGGTCGTGCGGATCGCGTGCAGCAGCGCGGCGAGCGAGCCTTCCTCCTCGAAGCGGTGGTGGCCGCCGTCGAGCAGCTCGTGCAGCACCACGCACGCCGCGTAGAGATCGCTCCGGGCGTCGAGCGCATCGTTCTGCCCGCTCGCCTGCTCGGGCGACATGTAGAGCGGCGTGCCGACCAGCGCGCCGACGCTGGTGGTGCTCGCGCGCCCTTCGGGGGCCGGGGCGGTGCTCGCGTTTCCCTCGCGCGCTCCGCCGATCGGGCGGGCCACGCCCCAGTCCATCAGGACGACCTCGCCGAAGCGGCCGACCATCACGTTGGCCGGCTTCACGTCGCGGTGCACGATGCCGCGCTCGTGCGCGAACGAGAGCGCGCGGAGCACGCCGGCGAAGATCTCCAGGCAGCGCGTGGCGTCGTACGTGCGCCGCGTCGCGTCGTCGCCGGCGCGCAGGCGCGCGATCACGCTCTCGAGCGTCTCGCCGTCGACGTACTTCATCACGAAGAAGAGGCGTCCCTGCTCGTCGACGCCGACGTCGTGGATGGGCACGATGTTCGGGTGCTCGAGGCGTCCGACGGTGCGGACCTCGTCGACGAAGCGCGCGACGTCGCTCGGGCCGCTGGCCTCACCGAGCAGGCGCTTGACCGCGACCTGGCGGCCGATGTCGCGATCCTCGACCAGCGCGACCTCGCCCATGCCGCCGCGGCCCAGGGACCCGACGCTCGCGTAGCGCTGGCCTTCGCTCGGGACCAGCCGCGTGCCGGTCGCGCCGCCGCGCTCGAGGCGCGGCAGGACGGCCGGATGGGTGGCGCGGAGAGAAGAGGAGCGCGTGGACGGCGCGGCGACCTCGATCACGAGAGAGGGTGCGGGAATGGTCGCGCCGAGCGCGGCGTCGTGGGGCATCGCGGGCGCGAGGCCGGGGCCGAGGCCCACGAGGGTCGCGGTGGGGGAGGGCAGGGCGTGCGAGGGGCTCATGCCGAGTGAGACCGCCCGAGCCGCCGGAACTCATCGGTCGAAGGGGGGAACGTCGCGCCCCGGTACGCGTCAGGCGTCGTGCCCACGCACCACCGGGCACTCCCAGCCCTGGTAGGTGCCCTGCTGCTCCTCGGCCAAGCCGTAGAGGCGCTCCACGATGTCGTGCACGTGCGCGAGCTCGCTGCGGTCCTCGCGCACGGCGTGGGCGCTCCAGCGCCCGTCCGCGTCGGCGCGCTCGACGACGACCTCGAACCCCATCTGCTTGACCGACAGGCCCCAGGCCTCGGCGGCCTCGCGGCTCGCGAAGGACGCGAGGTGCTCGATGGGCCGCACGATGTCGCTCTTGTCGCCCGCGGCGGCCAGCGACTCGACCAGGCGGCGATCCTCGATCCAGCGCCACTCGAGCGGGCCCGGGTAGAGCACGTCGAGGTAGTGCCGCCACTCGGCATCGCGCTGCTTGCGCGTCATCAGGCGGCGTGGGGCCGCGCCCGAGAGACCCGCGGCGAGCGCCTGCTCCAGGGTCTCGGTGCGCTGGAGATAGAAGAAGAGGTCACGGACGCCGTTCCACGTCATCCGTCCCACGAACATCCCGCCGCAGTGCGCCTCCAGCGCGCGGACCAGCGCGTCCTCGAGCTTTCCGAGCTCGGCGGCCTCGGCGTTGGTCGTCAGGCCGTCGGGCCGGGGCTCGCGCAGCGGCAGTCGCACGCTCAAGAGCCACGGGCGCCCCGGATCGGGCGCCTTCGCGATGAGCGAGAGGTCGAGCATCGTGGAGCACGGGCGCCCGTCGACGACGAAGAAGTAGAAGTCCCAGCGGCCTTCTTGGTCGTGCGCTGCCTGGGTCACGTGCGCCCATCGTAGCAGAAGGCGTGCTCCGCTCCGTGCGCGCCGATCTCGTCGCGCGCGATGGCGCGCCGTCGCCCGACTGGCGGGCTCTTGGGGACGCGGTTCGGGGCGAGCGCGGCGCGCGCCGCCCCGGTCTTGGCGCGGCTCGGCAGCGAGCCGGCCCGCCGAGCGGCCCCGCGTCCGATCAGAGCAGGCCGGAGATGTGCGAGGCGCGGTTGCCGAAATCCACGCGATCGCTCGACTGGAGCATCGAGTCGCGATCGGTCGTGAGCGCCTCGCCGGGGCGCCGCGGATCCGGCTTCGCCGAGCGGACCATGCCCGACGTGTCGTAGGGCCGCGCGACGAGGACCGGGTAGCGGCCGTCCGTGAGGAGCGACTCGGCCACCGATCCGAGGATCAGCTTCGCGGCGCGCGAGCGAGCGCGCGTGCCGACCACGACGAGCGCCGCGTCGACGTCGAACGCGACTTGCGTCAGGCCGGCGACCGGCTTGCCGAGGCGCACGTGGTAGACGATCGGGATCTCGCTCTTGACCGAGTTCGCCTTCACCGCGATGTCCTGGACGAACTTCTGGAGCTTGGTCTCGGTCTCGACCATGCGATCGGCGACCTTGGCGATGTGACCGCGGTGCTCGACGTCGGCGTCGAGCACGGCGGCGAAGTGAAGCTCGGTGCCTGGGATGCGCGAGGAGAGCGCGAGCGCCTGGAGCACCGCGTGCTCACATGCGTCGGTGAAGCCGACGCCGACGACGATGCGGAAGTTGGGCTGGGTCATGGAGAGCTTTCCTTTCGTTCGTGAGGTCGAGTGCGTCGGCTCGCTCGTCACTTCGCCAGACGTCCGCGGAGCAGCTCCGCGAGCGCGCGGCACGCATCGACGGTCGTGAAGACGCCGACCACCTTCGCGTTCTGGAGCACGACGGCCGACCCGTACTTGTGCTCGGCCATCGCCACCGCCACCTCGTCGAGCGGCGCGTCGGGCGAGACCGAGTAGACGCTCGTGCTCATCGCATCCTCGACGGTCGTCTTGGTCGCGTCGACGTCCTTCATCGCCGTGATCAGAGCGACGTCTCGCTCGGTGACCATGCCGACCAGGCGCCCGCCGTCGAGCACCGGCAGGTGCCGGATGTGGTGGTCGTGCATCATCTTGTGCGCCACCGAGAGCGGCTGCGCCGGGCCCACCGAGTGGGGGGTCGTGGTCATGAACTTCTGGATGGTCGGGATCGCTTTGGTCATGTCTCACCTCGTCGCATACGGCGTGCCTGTAGAGCGCTCGGGTTTTTCCGCGGATCGGCCGGCAAACCTTGCGCGCGCGACGCACCGGGTGCATCGGGCCGGGGCGCGCCGGGGTCAGGGGTCGTCCGGCTCCCGCCCGTCGATCGCCTCGGTCAGCACCGTCCGCAATAGGTGCATCTGCGGGTAGCCGAGGCCCTGGCCGACGAAGGACGCGCCGTAGACCAGGCCCGCGGCGACGGCGGCGATCGGCGCGACGATGAAGGCGTCGGGCCTCATCCCGACGTACCACTGCCCGAGCCCGAGGATCGAGGAGAACGCCGTCAGGACGGTGAGCGCGCCCGTTCCGAGCACGTAGAAGGCCCACACGTACGCGTCGGGGCCGAAGCGCGCGTGGATGACGCTTCCTCCACCCGGCCGCGGCTCGATCCGCCCGACGAGCTGCGGAGAGTAGAAGTGCGACTCGCCCTCGCCCATGCCGATCTCGAGCCGGTGCTCGAAGGCGATCCCGCGCAGCCGCTTGTCCTGCTTGATGAGGGCGAGGACACGGTCGCGCACGCCCGTCGGTTCGAGCGTGGTCTCGAGTCGAAAGCGTGGGCGCGGGCGCGGACGCGGGCTCACGTGCGGTATCCCCCCGGGGCGCACACGACGCGCCGTCTCGTCGGTCTACGCACGTCGCGCGCGCGCGCCACCGGCACGCGCGCGCCTCGCGGCTCCACCGCGGGCGTCGCCTCCGCTGCGCTTGTTCTGCGCGTGGATGGACAGCGCGCCCTTGCCGCTCGCCGGCGGCACCAGCGCGCCCGGCCCGCTCCCGATCAGATCGCCTCGGCCGCTCGCGAGCAGCGCCTCGCGCGCCAGCTCGTGGTGGGCCGGATCCCAGTAGAGAAGCAGCGCCTTCTGGCGGCGCTTGTCGCGGAGCGTGCGGGCGGTGAAGACGCGCTCCCGCGTGAAGGGATCGTAGCCCGTGTAGTACATCGCGGTCGCCATCGACATCGGCGTCGGGATGAAGTCCTGCACCTGGCGCGGACGTATCCCGCGCTTCTTCAGGTAGAGCGCGAGCGCGATCATCGCGGCGTCGGTCGTCCCCGGGTGCCCCGAGATGTAGTACGGGACCAGGTGCTGCTCCTTGCCGGCGCTCTCGCAGGCCGCGCCGAACATCTCGGCGAAGCGCTCGTAGCTCTCCTTGCCGGGCTTCTTCATCCGCTCGAGCGTCTCGTCGTCGACGTGCTCGGGCGCGACCGAGAGCTGGCCTCCCGTGTGGTGCGCCGCCAGCTCCTTCACGAACTCGGGCGAGAGCTCGGCGAGATCGTAGCGGACGCCGCTCGCGACGAATGCCTTCTTGATGCCCGGCTCCTTGCGGACCTTGCGGAGCAGATCGACGAGCGGCGCGTGATCGGTGACGAGGTTCTCGCAGACGCCCGGGTGCACGCACGACAGGCGCCGGCAGGCGTTCTCGATCTTCTCGTCCTTGCACTTCATCGCGTACATGTTGGCGGTCGGCCCGCCCACGTCGCTCACCACGCCGTGGAAGCCGTCCATGCGCCGCAGCGCGCGCACCTCGCGGAGCACGCTCTCGGCCGAGCGCCACTGGATGACGCGGCCCTCGTGCTCGGTGATCGAGCAGAACGTGCAGCCGCCGAAGCAGCCGCGCATCGTCACGATGGAGTGCTTCACCGTCTCGTAGGCCGGGATGCGCTCGGTGTACGAAGGATGCGGCAGGCGCGTGAACGGTAGGTCGTAGAGCTCGTCCATGAGCGCCGTCTCGAGCGGGACGGCCGGCGGGTTGAAGTAGACCGCCTCCGTCCCGTGCGGCTGCAGCATCGGGCGCCCGTTGCCGGGGTTGGTCTCGTGCTGGAAGGCGCGCGACATCTCGCGGAAGGCCTCGCGCCCGGTCTCGTCGTCCTGCGCGACCTCTTCGTAGGAAGGAAGCCAGAGCGTCTTTCCGTCGCGCACGAAGCGGCTCTTCTCGAGCGCCTCCCACCGGCCCTTGCGGAGCGCGAAGGCGGTGCCGCGCACGTCCCGGATCTCGTCGATGCGGGCGCCGGCCTTCAGGCGATCGGCGAGCTCCCACACCGGGCGCTCGCCCATGCCGAAGATCAAGAGGTCGGCCTTGGCGTCGAGCAGGATCGAGCGCCTCACGCTCTCGGACCAGTAGTCGAAGTGCGCGATGCGTCGCAGCGACGCCTCGCTCCCGCCGATCACGATGGGCACGCCCGGCATCGCGCCGCGCACCAGGTTCGCGTAG
>JBGALT010000096.1:0-29676 GCA_044223665.1 Sandaracinaceae bacterium
GGATTGCGCACCGGGGCTCCTGCGGCAGCCTCCGTGGCGCCCGGCGCGAGCGCGCCCATCAGCGGCGCGGTGTTGCTGCGGCGCTCCTCCCCACGCCGCCAGTCGGCGGCGGTGGCGGGCTTGGCGAACGTCCGCATCACCGAGCGCGCCTCGGCGGGCGCGGCCTTCGGCGTGCCGGCCGCGGGCGTGTGGGCCGCGGGCTTGTGGCGGACGAGCGGCATCGCTGGCTCGTCGTCGGGCAGCGCGAGCCGAGGGCCGAGCTTCGCCTCCTTGGTGGTCGGGCTGCCGGAGCGGAACCCGGCGTCGTACCCACGCTCGGTCGTCGAGCGCCGCCGCGTGAGCTCGAGCACGGGGGGCTCCGACGCCGGAGTGCGCTCGGCGGCGGCGACCGCGTCGGGATGCAGACCTCGCAGGTGGCGCTCGATCTGGCTCGGCCGGGCGACGGTGGCGAGCACGCGCGTGCCCAGGATGCGCCCGATCTCGCGGACGATGTGGGCGTCCGACGGAGCGGCCATCGCGACGACGATCCCGTCGGTGGCTGCGCGCAGGGGGAGGGCGAGGAAGTCCATCGCCATCGCGCTCGGGACGCGACGTGCCCAGGCCGGCTCGGCGCGGTCGAGGTCGTTTCGCTCGAGGAGCGGGCCGAATCCCTCCGAGAGGAAGAAGCCGGCGATCGCGTCCTCGGAGATCCCACGACGCACGACGGCGCGCACGAGCGCCGCGTCGTGCGCAGGCGCGGTGGCGACGATCTCCGCGAGATCCGAGCGCGTCAGGAGCCCCGCCCGCGCGAGGCGGTCGCCGAGAGAGTCCGGCATCGGTGGGGAGGGTGCCTCGATCGGGGGTACGGCGGTCAAGCCCGCCGCGCCCTTTCCTCAAAACAGGCGCTCCGGGATGCGGATGATGTCGCCGGCCCGGAGCGGGATGTCCTCTTCCTGTCCGTCGGTGATCCGGTCGATCGGGGCGGCGTAGCGGTGCAGCTCTCCCGCGGTGCTGCGCGTGATGGTGGTGCCGTCGCGGTTGGCGAGCGCCGTGAACCCTCCGGCGAGACCGATGGCCTCGACGACGCCCATGCCGCTGCGCATGGGATAGCTGCCGGGATTGCGGACGGCGCCCAGGACCGACACGCGCTTGCTGTTGTACTCGCGGACGACGACGCTGACGTGCGGCTGCACGAAGTACTGTCCCTCGCGGAGCCGTGTCTGGATCAGGGTCGCCACGGCGCCGGGCTCGAGGCCGGCGACGTCGATCCGGCCGATGAGCGGGAAGTCGATCGTACCGTCCTGTGCGACGCGGTAGTCGGCGCTGAGGTCGTCCTCTCCGAAGACGCGGACGTCGAACACGTCACCCGTCCCGAGCGTGGTCTCTTCCTCGGCCGTCGTGGTGACGTGGGGCGCCTGCTGTAGGGGGGCACACCCGGCGAAGGCCACGCAGGAGAGGGCGGACAGCAGCGAAGACGCGAGCACCACGAGGATCAGGCGCACCGGGCTCGTGAGGCGAGTCGGGCGCGAGAGCGGGGCGAGGGTGGCGTCGGAGACGTCGAGGGACATGAGCCGGTGGGGTCGTACCAGGAGCAGGGTGGGCCAGCAATGCCAGCGCCTCTCCGTTGCACGCCGGTCGCGTGGCGTTCGGAGGGCGGGTGCGCAGACGCCGGGGCCGGGCTACGAGTGCGCCGTGACCGGGGCCTGGCCGATCGAGGAAGTCTGGCTACGGCCGCTCGCGAGCTGGGTGCTCTCCGCGCTCTTGCCCTTCGCGACCGCCCGCGCGCTCGGGGCGCTGACGCTCCCACGCGCTCTGCCGGCGACGGACGCCGAGATCGCGCGCTCGCTCGCACCGTTCCGGGCGGGCGCCTTCGTGGTGGGGATCGTCCAGATCCAGCTGGCGTGGACGCTGGGCGTCACCGCGCTCGGCCCCGAGCTGATCGCGACGCCGGACGCACCCGCTGGGTGGGCGTTCGGGGGGCTCTGCGCCGCGACCTGCTTCGCGGTCGGGGGATGGGCGCGCGCCATCGAGCCGCGTCCGGACGCGCTGACGGTCGACGCCGGCCGGCGCCCGCGACCGGGCGCGATGCTCGCGCTGCGCCTGCGCATGCTTCCGTGGCTCACCGGCCCGGTCATCGCGGCCTCGGCGGCGTCGGCCCTCCCGCTGGTCGCGCCCGACGGCGGCGTGCGCTGGGTCGTGGCGGCGCTCGCGGCGGTGCTCACGCTGGTCGGGGTCGCCTACGGCGGGCCCTTGCTGTCGGTGGCCACGCTCGCGTTGCGGCGAGCGAGCCCGGAGATCGGCGCCCTCGCGCGTCGCGTCGCCGCGCGCGAGGGCATCGGGTGGATCCTGACGCTCCGGCTCCCGACGCATGGCGTCCCGTTCGCCAACGCGGCCGCGCTGCCCTGGGCGCGGACGATGATCGTCACCGATCACATCGTCGAGCTCCTCACGCCCCGCGAGCTCGAGGCCGTGCTGGCCCACGAAGCGGGTCATCTGAGCGAGGCCCCTTGGGTCTCGGCGTGCCGCGTGGGCGCGGTGGCCACGCTGCTCTTCGCGACGACCTCGGGCGCGCGCATCGCCGAGGCCCTCTCGCCGGGGGCTTCCGACTGGGTGACGCTCCTCGGGCTCTCGGCGGCGGTGCCGATGGTGCTCCTCGTGCTGGCCCTCGCTCGCCGGATGGAAGAGCGCGCCGACGCGCATGCCCGGGCGAACGTGTCGGCCGACGCGCTCGCCGACGCGCTCGCCGCGCTCGCCCGCGATGCGCGCATGCCGCTCGTGACGGGACGTCGTCATGCGCGGATGCACCCCGACCTCTACGACCGAATCTGCGCGTGCGGGCGAGACCTCGGGCCCCGCCCTGCGCCGCCCGCACGTCGCGCCGGGCTGGTGGCCGGCCTCGTGGTCGCGAGCGGGATCGTCGCGCTGCCGTTCGTCGCCGACGCCGCCACCGTCATCGAGCCGGGCAGCGAGGTCGACCTGGGCGCCGCGGCGGCGTTCTGGAGGCTGCGGGTCGATCCCTGGGATCCCCACGCGATGCTCGCCCTCGCGTGGGCGTCGGCCACCGATCACGATCCGTCGCGCGCCAGCGTGCGGGTCGGCCAGGCTCGGCGGCTGGGCGCGCGGGCGAGCGACGTCATGGAGCTCGAGGCCGAGCTGCTCGCGCAGAACCACCAGTGCGAGATTGCTCGCGATCGCTTCGACGCCGCGATCCGCGCGCGGGCCGAAGAGAGCTTCGCGGCGGGAATCTTCGAGCCGCTCGAGCTCGGGGGCTTCCATCTGCCTCGCACGCTCGTGTCCGAGTGTGGCTACGGGGATTGATCGATCGCGCGCCGTCGGCGGCTGGCGTATCTTCCCCGGCGGCGTGCTGTACCGTCGTCATTCGCACTGCTCGTACTGTGGCGCAGCGTTCGATGACCGAGCGCGGTGGCCACGACGCTGCGTCAGCTGTGGCAACGTGAGCTACGCGAACCCGGTGCCCGTCGCGGTGCTGCTGCTCCCCGTCGACGACGGCGTGCTCTGCGTACGCCGCGGGGGTCGCACGCCGAGCGGCGCGCCCGAGCTGGGGTTCGGACAGCTGGCGCTGCCGGGTGGCTTCATCGACCTGGGCGAGACGTGGCAGGAGGCGGCGGCTCGCGAGCTCCGCGAGGAGGCGAACGTCTACGTGGACGCGAGCGCCATCGGCGATCTCTGCGTGCGGAGCACCGACAACGGTCTGGTGCTCGTGTTCGGCCTCGGGCCCGTGCTGCGCGCCAACGATCTTCCCCCGTTCTCGCCCAGCGACGAGGTCACCGATCGCACGATCGTGCGCGCGCCGGTCGGGCTCGCGTTCCCTCTCCACACCGAGGTGCTCGCGCGCCACTTCGCTTCCCATCCGACCGGGCGCCGAGACAGCCACTGATGGTCGGCATCGGCGAGCCGGCGCTCCTCGTGCGCGGCGCACGCATCGCACGCTGCGATGGGCCGGGCGCGGATGCCGCATCGCGCTTGGCCATCCTGGACGACGGCGCCATCGCCGTCGCGGGCGATGGGCGCATCGTCTACGTGGGGCGCACGGCCGACGCCCCGACGCCTGGCGCCGCGACGGAGATCGTGTACGCGCGTGGCGCGTTGCTCACGCCCGGACTCGTGGATGCGCACACCCACCTCGTGTTCGCGGGCCGGCGCACGCCGGAGCACGAGCTGATGTGGCGCGGGGCCGATTCCCGGGCCATCGGGGGGGCCGGCGGCGGCATCGCGTCCCCCGGGCGCGCGACGCGCGCGGCGCCCGACGAGCTGCTCGCGGCCTCGCTCGTGCGCCGGCTCGAGATCGCGCTCGGCTACGGCGTGACGTCGGTCGAGGTCAAGAGCGGCTACGGGCTCGACGTCGAGCAGGAGCTGCGCTTGCTCCGCATCGCGCGCGCCGCAGCCACGCCGGGCGGGCGCACGCTCCCTCGCACCGTGCCGACGCTGCTCGGCGCGCACGCCGTTCCGGAAGAGCACCGCGCCGACCGAGCCGCGTACGTCGCGCTCGTCGCGCGAGAGATGGTGCCGCGCGTCGCCGCGGAGCGCCTGGCCGCCTCGGTCGACGTCTACCTCGACGAGGGCGCGTTCTCGTGCGCCGAGGCCCGCGAGGTCCTCGAAGCGGCGAAGGCCCACGGGCTGGCGGTGAAGGGTCACGTCGGCCAGTTCCGCGATCTCGCGGGCGCCGAGCTGGTCGCTTCGCTCGGAGGGCTCTCCTGCGATCACCTCGAGGAAGTCTCGGACGCGGGCCTCTCGGCCATGGCGGCGGCGGGCACGGTCGCCGTCCTCTTGCCGGTCGCCTGGCGGACGCTGCGGCAGCGCGCACCGGACGCTTCCCGCATGGTCGCGGCGGGCGTCGGGATCGCGGTGGCGACGGACGCGAACCCCGGGACCAGCGCGACGCTCGATCTTCCGATGTGCGCGGCGCTGGCCGTCCGTGACGCGGGGCTCGACCCCGGCGAGGCGCTCCTGGCGATCACGGCGAGCGCGGCCCGCGCGCTCGGGCGATCCGACGCCGGCCGCATCGCGGTGGGCGCGCCCGCCGATCTGGCGCTCTGGGACCACGACGACCCGGCGATGTTCTCCTACGTGATGGGCGGCCAGCGCCCGACGCGCGTGTGGATCGAAGGGCGCCTCGCGCTCGAGAGCCCGGCGGCCGCGCCGGCGTTCTGATCGCAGGGGATCCGCGCGAGGCCCGACGCCCGGCTCTCTCCCGGTCACGGCCGGAGGGGACGGCTTGCGGCGGGCGTGCCCGCCCGGTACGCCGGGGCTCCCGATGGACCCCGCGGAGACATCGCCCGAGGCCCCGCTTGGCGCGCGACCGCGCCTGGCGGAGCGGCCGTGCCCCGTGTGCGGGGCTCCGGTCGAGCCGCTGCGTGCCGCCGAGGTCGTCGTGCTCGAGGACGGCTACCGCTACCTCGACAGCGTCGGGTGCCGGACGCGCTACCTCGCGTCGGTGCGCACGAGCCAAGCCTCCGAGCGGGGCAGCGAGCGGCCGCGCCCGTCTTCGTGGTCGACGGGGAGCGATGCCGGCACGCCCGCGCCCAAGAAGAAGCGCAGTGCTCGCCCGCGGCAGACGGAGTGGACGGGCGGTGTCGCCGCGGCGCCGCCCCCGCCGCTCCCACCACCGGTCATCCCGCTCGGGCTCGCCGGCGCCTCGCTGCTCGCAGCCCTCTTCGCCACCCACTGGACGCTGGCGGCGATCGCCGCGTTCTTCGCGGGCGTCTCCGCGACGCTCGCGCTCGTCCTCGGGGGGCACGTCCGCGCCAGCGCGGGCTGGCCGGCCTACGTCGCTGCGCCGCTCGGCGCGCTCGCTGCCGGCGGCGCGGGCCTGGCGCGGCTGCTCCACGGCGACGATCCACGCTGGCTGCTCGCGGGCGCGGCGCTCGCGTCGGGGCTGGCGAACGTGCGCTGGTGGATCGACGCTGGCTCCGCGCAGACGGCCGAGCACCTGCTCCGCTCGCTCGCCCAGCGGATGCCGGGCCGGACGCGCCTGCCGATGCCGGTCGACGGCAAGCCGCGCGCTCTCTCGTCGGCGGAAGTCGACACCGTGCGGATCCGCGTGGGCGAAGAGATCCTCGTGCGCGAGGGCGAGGTGATCGCCGTCGACGGGTCGGTGCGCGCCGGAGAGGCCCAGGTCCTCTTGCACCCGAGCGCGACGGCGCCCGTGCGACGAACGGTCGGGGACGCGGTCATCGCCGGCGCGCGGGTGGTGGACGGGGCGCTGCGGGTGCTGGCGACGCACGTCGGGCCCGATCGAGCGCTCCTTCGTCCGGCTCGCTTCGGAGACGGGTCGGCGGCCGACAGCGCGCCGCTCACGCGGGCCGCGCTGCGCGCGGAGCTGGTGGGCACGGCGGTGCTCGTGCTGGGCGCGTGCATCGCCGTCGTCGTCAACGGGGCCGAGGCGAGCGTGGCGGCGGTCGCGGCCGTCCTCCTGGCGGCGCCCGTCCTGGCGGTTCGGCGCGCGGCCGACACTCCGTACGCGGTGGCCGGCGCCGCGGCGGCCCAGCGCGGGATCACGTTCGCGTCGGCGCGCGCGCTCGATCGGGCCGGGCGGACGAGCGTCGTCGCGATCTCGACGCGGGGCGTGCTCACCGAGGGCGCGCCGGAGATCGCCGAAGCCCACGGGATCGAGGGCGACGTCGCGATGCCGCTCGCGCTCGCGGCGGCCGCCGAGCGGGAAGTGGAGGGCAACGTGATCGCGCAGGCGATCGTGCGGCATGCCGCGGCGCTGGGCCTCGAGCCCTCCACCGTGCGCCGCGTGACCGTGGTGCCCGGACGCGGCGTCCGCGCGATCGGGCCGGCGGGGGAGCACATCGCCGTCGGGACCCGCTCGCTCTTGCTCGAGGACGGAGTGAGCGTCGCCATCGCCGAGGGGGAGGCCGCGCGCGCCGAGGCGCGTGCGCACGTCGCGGTGTTCGTCGCCGTCGAGCGGAAGGTGCGCGCGCTGCTCGGGCTCCACGACGAAGAGCGGCCCGGCGCGCGCGGCGGTCCAGCGCCTGATCGATCTCGGGGTCGAGGTGGTGCTCCTCTCCGGGGACTCGCGCGCCTGCATCGATCCGCTGGCCAAGCGGCTCGACGTGGATCACGTGCGCTCCGATCTGACGCCCGAGGAGCGCGCCGCCGAGGTGCGCCGCCTGCGCGACGCCGGCGGCGTCGTGGCCGCGATCGTCCATCCCGCGCACGATCCCGACTTGCTCGGCGCTGCCGACGTTCCGATCGTCCTCGCCGCCGCCGGATCGCCGGAGGGAGACCGCGCGATCGCGCTCAGCGGCGACGACGTGCGCGATGCCGCGGGCGCGCTCTTCATCGCCGTGGCCGCCCGGCGCGAGGCGTTTCGTGCGGCGAGCGTCGCCGCGATCGGAGGCCTCGCGCTCGTCGTCATGGGCGCGATGGGTGTGCTCTCTCCCGCCCTCGTGGCGGTGCTGGCCGGAGCGATCGACGCCTACGCGCTGCCGACCGGCGAGCGCGTTCTGCGTCGCATCGACCTGCGCCTGCCCGCGCGTGGATGACGCCCGGTCACGCGAGCTCGCGTAGCTCGCGCTTGAGCACCTTGCCGGTGGGGTTCTTGGGGAGCTCGGCGAGGACGACGACCTCCTTGGGCACCTTCGGTCCGCTCAAGCGCTCGCGGCAGAAGCGCTGGATGGCCTCGGGCTGGGCCTGCTCACCCGCCCGCAGCGAGACGTACGCTCGCACGCGCTCGCCGAGATCGGCGTCGGGAATCCCGACCACGGCCGCCTCTTCGACCGCCGGATGCGCGTGCAGGGTCTCCTCGACCTCGGCCGGGTACACGTTCACGCCGCCCGAGATGATCATGTCGCGCTTGCGCCCGTCGATGTGGAACAGGCCGTTCTCGTCCTGGTGAGCGAGGTCGCCGACGCTGAAGAATCCATCGCGCATCGAGCGCTCGGTCGCGGCCTCGTCGCCGTGATATCGGACGAGCATCGAGTTGCGGACGAACACCTCGCCGCTCTCCCCGCGGCGAACCGGACGGCCTGCCTCGTCGAGCAGACGGATCTCGTTTCCGCGAACGGCGTGGCCGATCGTTCCGGGCGAGCGAAGGAGCTCGTCGGGAGTCGCCAGCGTGTTCAGGCCCGTCTCGGTCGCGCCGTAGAAGTTGTAGACGACGTGCCCGAGCTCGGTGATCGCTTCACGAGCGAGGGCGCCCGAGAGCGGGGCGCCCCCGCAGAAGATGGCGCGGAGAGAGTGGAGACCGTGGGCGCGTCGCTCCTGCTCGGGCAGGGCGAGGATGCGCGTGAGCATCGTGGGCACCATCGCGCTCGTCGTGATGCGCTCGGCCGCGATGGTGCGGAGCACGGACGCAGCGTCGAACTTGCGCTCGACGAACACGCTCCCCCCGAGCAGGTACGTGATGGTGGCGAACGCGAACGCCGTGGAGTGATAGAGCGGGCAGACCGCCAGGTGTCGATCGCCGACGCGGACCGGGAGCTCGTCGAGCAGCTGGGCATAGGCGAGATACCCCTCGCGCCCGAACTTCCGCACTGCGCCCTTGGGCTTGCCGGTCGTGCCCGAGGTGTAGATGACGACGGCGGCTTCCTCGGAGTCGGCGTCGACCACCTCCCGCGCGCCGTGCCGGACGATCTCGTCGTACGAAGGAAGGCCCGGCGTCTCGCCTCCGACCGAGAGGATGGCGCTGTCGCGGAGCGTGGGAAATCGATCGCGGTGCGCCGTGATCACGCTCGCGATCTCGCTCTCGACGAAGACGACCTCGGTGCCCGAGTGCTCGACGAGGTAGGCGAGCTCGGAGGGCGTGGAGCGCCAGCTCGCGGTCACCGCCCGCGCGCCGATGCGGCCCAGGGCCGTCTGCGTCTCGATGAGCTCGGGCCGATTGTGGAGGATCAGCATCGCCGAGCGGCCCCGTCCCAGGCCGGCCCGCCGGACCAGGTGCGTGGCGAGTCGGTCGATCCGCGCGTCGAGCTCGCCGTAGGTCAGCCGCAGCCCCTCACCGGCCAGGGCGAGCGCATCCGGACGGGCGGCCGCGTGATAGCGGAAGACGCCCGCCGGGCCCATGGCTCCGCGCAGGGCCTGGCGCGCCAGGGCGGCCGCGCCTGCCGCGGAAACGTCGTAGGCCAGGCCCCGCGCCACGCCCAGGCTGGCCCCGAGCTTGACCCACTCGGCGGCGTCGCGGGCCAGGGAGCGTACACGCTCACGCGAAAAGCGCTTCGAGCCTTCGTCCTTGTTGACCATCTTCGCTGTCTTTCCGTAGGATTCCTTCACTCGTCAAGAGGAGGCTCCGAAATGGGATTTTGGGAAGACGCGACGCCGGCCACCAAGGGAACGATCGTCGTCGGTGGGCTCCTGATCGTGTACTTCGCGCTGGCCAGCTTCATCGGCCTGTGGCCGTACAACACCTCGACCGAGGTGACCCAGACGCGCGGCATCCCGGGCGCCAGCGCCGCGCCGTGACGCGCAGCGCGGCGTGATTCCGCCGCGCCGCGACGGCGAGCGCGTGCCATCGCGCGCGCCATGCGCGACCTGAACGCGGCCGTGGCGCCGAACAACGGAAGTGGCACTCGAGAGGATCGGGTGCCGCTTGCGTTTGGCGCTGGCGCGCGTCGTCGCCTCGCGCGAAGGTGGGCCGCATGGAGTCGAAACAGGTCGTCAAGAGCTCTCGTGAGCGCATCGTCGTCGTGGGCCTCGGCTACGTCGGGCTGCCGGTCGCGATGGCGTTCGCACGCCACTTCGAGGACGTCGTCGGCCTGGACATCGATGCGCGCCGGATCGACGAGCTGCGCAGCGGGCACGATCGCACCCACGAGGTGGACGAGCGTGATCTTCGGGCGACGAGCCTGCGCTTCGTGTCGAGCCCCGAGGCCTGCGGCAAGCCCACCTTCGTCGTGGTCACGGTCCCGACGCCGATCGACCAAGATCGCCAGCCGGATCTGGGCCCCGTCGAGCGCGCGACCGAGACCGTGGCGAGGCACCTGCTCTCACGCGGTACGGTCGTCGTCTACGAATCGACCGTGTATCCAGGGGTCACGCGCGATCTCTGCGGCCCGATGCTGGCGAAGCACTCGGGGCTGCGGCTCGACGCCGACTTCACGCTCGGCTACTCGCCCGAGCGCATCAACCCGGGCGATCGCGAGCACACGCTCGAGCGCACGACGAAGGTGGTCTCGGGCAGTGACGCCGCCACGCTCGATCGGGTCGCGAGCGCCTACGCGGCGATCGTCCCCGCCGGCGTCCATCGCGCCTCGAGCCTCGAGGTCGCCGAGGCCGCCAAGGTGATCGAGAACACGCAGCGCGACCTGAACATCGCGCTCATGAACGAGCTCGCGATCATCTTCGACCGCATGGGCATCCCCACCAAGGACGTGCTCGCCGCGGCGGGACGAAGTGAACTTCCTTCGGTTCTCGCCGGGGCTGGTCGGCGGGCACTGCATCGGCGTCGACCCCTACTATCTGACCGCCAAGGCGGAGCGCCTCGGGTATCACCCGCAGGTGATCCTCGCCGGCCGCCGGATCAACGACGGGATGGGGATCTACGTGGCGCAGCGGCTGATCAAGATGCTGATCGCGAAGGATCGCCCGGTGAAGCAGGCCCGCGTGGGCATCCTCGGGCTCACCTTCAAGGAGAACGTGCCGGACCTGCGCAACAGTCGGGTGCCCGACATCGCGAACGAGCTGAAGCAGTTCGGCATCGAGCCCTTGATCCACGACCCGCGGGCCGACGCGGCAGAGGCCCGCCACGAGTACGGCGTCGATCTGGTGGCGCGTGATGCGCTCCGCGATCTCGACGCGCTGGTGCTCGCCGTCTCCCATCGCGAGTTCGCCGAGATCGGCGGCGACGCACTCCACGCGCTCGTCCGGCACGGCGGCGTGGTGGTCGACGTCAAGTCCATGCTGGACCGCGCCCGAGTCCCGGCGGACCTCGCATACTGGGCCCTCTGAAGTACTGGGCTCGCTGAGCCCTCGTAGGATCGTTCACCTTGGCACACGTCCTCGTCACCGGCGCCGCCGGCTTCATCGGCTCCCACGTCTCGCACGTCCTCGTCGATCGCGGGGACACCGTGGTCGGCCTCGACAACGTCAACGCGTACTACGACCCCAGCCTGAAGGAAGCGCGGCTCTCGCGGCTGGCGAAGCCGGGCTTCCGCCTCGTGCGCGGTGACGTGGCGGATCGTCCGCTGGTGGAAGAGCTCTTCGCGAAGGAGCGCTTCGATCGCGTCGTTCATCTCGCGGCGCAGGCCGGCGTCCGCTACTCGCTCACGAACCCGCACGCGTACGTCGAGTCCAACCTCGTCGGCTTCGTGAACATCCTCGAGGGCTGCCGGCACCACGGCGCCAAGCACCTGACGTACGCCTCGTCGAGCTCGGTGTACGGTGCGAACACGACGATGCCCTTCTCGGTGCATCACAACGTCGATCATCCGCTCAGCCTCTACGCGGCCACGAAGAAGGCCAACGAGCTGATGGCGCACACGTACAGCCACCTCTACGGGCTGCCCACGACGGGGCTGCGCTTCTTCACGGTGTACGGGCCCTGGGGTCGCCCGGACATGGCGCTCTTCCTCTTCACCAAGGCCATCCTCGAGGGGCGCCCGATCGACGTGTTCAACGAAGGTCGGATGCGGCGCGACTTCACGTACATCGACGACATCGTGGAAGGCATCGTGCGGGTCTCCGATCGGGTACCGGGCAGCGATGCGAGCTGGTCGAGCGAGCGCCCGGATCCTGCGTCGAGCCGTGCGCCGTACCGCGTCTACAACATCGGCAACCACGAGCCCGTCGAGCTCATGCACCTGATCGGTACCCTCGAGAAGGAGCTCGGTCGCACGGCCGAGAAGCGCATGCTCCCGATGCAGCTCGGGGACGTGCCGGCCACGTTCGCGGACGTCGCGGATCTCGAGCGGGACGTCGGCTTCAAGCCTGCGACGTCGATCGAGACCGGCGTCGCGCGCTTCGTCCGCTGGTACCGAGAGTACTTCCGCGTCTGAGAAAAGCGCCCCGCCGTCCGGCGGGATCGATCGCTCGGGCCGTCAGTTCGGGGCGCTCGCCGGGTCGTGGACGAGCTCGGGGAAGACGCGGAGGATCTCGTCGGTGAGGGCCCGCACGAGCTCGCTCTCGGCTTCTTCGGGGCTCGGGCCCGTCACGCGCTCGACGTTGCGCTGGTAGATGAACGCGCGGCCCGCACGGGGCGGCTCGCCTTCGGCCGAGACGTCGTCGAGCAGGAGCGGGATCCGCGGATCCACGCCCTCGGCGACCACCTCGGCGCCCGGCACGTCGCAGACGATGACGAGCGCGCCCTCGAGCGTGTGGGCGAGCGGCTCCGAGAGCGAGCGAATCGCCGACTGCACGCGGGCCTCGAAGTCGGCGGTGGCGATCTCGGCGCGCGTGCCGCGGCCGCGGAGCTCGGCGTCGCGGGCGCGCAGGAAGGCGATGGCCATCGCGCGCGAGTCGCCGCGGTGCTCGGCGATCAGGCCCAGGTAGTACTGCGCATCGGAGCTCGACGGGTCCTCTTGCGCCGCGAGCACGAGCAGCGGCTCGGCGGCCTCGATCTGACCGACCTCGAAGTGGGCGCGCCCGACCCCGAACGTGATCTGGGGCGAGCCGAACGGGCCCTTCGGCAAGCGGGACACCACCCGGGCAGCGCCCTCGCGGTCGCCCTTGCCGAGGTATGCGTCCAGCTCGAGCAGGAGGGCATCGGCGAGCTCGTCGTCCTCGACGATCCAGTCGAGCGCGTCCTCGACGACGGCGATCACCTCGTCCCACGCCTGGAGCGGATGGAGGTAGACCTCCGCCGCGTTCAGCATCGCTTCGACGAAGCTCTCGTCCAGCTCGACGGCCTTCTTGTAGTGGTCGACGGCCTCCTCGGGGCTGCCCTGGAGCGCGCTCACGTAGCCGAGCAGGTTGTGCACCTCGGGCGCTTCGGGATCCACCTCGAGGCTCCGCTCGGCGGAGAGGCGTGCTCCGGCGAGATCGCCCTTGCCCACGAGGTCCCAGGCGCGGTCGAGGTGAGCGCTGAGCTGATCCATCGGGGCCTTGTCGTCGGTGCTCATGGGGCGAATCGGAGGGGGGGAGGCTTCATGCGCGCCCGAGCGCGGGGCGTCAAGCACGCGCACGGCGCGTCACGCGAGCGCGCGCTCGCTCCGCTGGATACGATGGGGAGGTGCGGCGCTTGCTGGCAACGGCCCTCGTCCTGAGCTCCACGGCAGGGTGCTGGGCGATGGCGCGGTTGCCGGACGAGCCCACCTCGCTCGGCTCGACCTCTTGCGGGCTCGTCTGCGAGGGCGCGGAGCTCCCGGATCGGGGAGAGGCCTTCCTCCGCGGGCGTCCTGGAGAAGAAACGCGGGTCGGCGTTCCGCGGCTCGTCGACGCGCTCGACCGTGCGGCGGTCGCCGTCCGGGCTGCGCACCCGGGCACACGAGATCTCCGCATCGGAGACGTCGGGGCGCCGTACGGCGGACATCACCCACGCCACGCGAGCCACCGAGCCGGGCGCGACGTCGACATCCTCTTCTACCTCGAGGACGCGGCGGGCCGCCCCGTTCCCTCGGTGGGCTTCGTCGCGTTCTCTCGGTTCGGGCACGCGTTCTCGGAGCAGGGGGATCTCTACTTCTTCGACGACGCTCGCAACTGGGAGCTGGTCCGCACGCTGCTGCGCGACGCGACCATCGAGGTGCAGTGGATCTTCTGCAGCCGCGGCATCGAAGCGCGCTTGCTCGCCTATGCCCTCGAGCACGAGCCCGACGCGGACGTGCTCTTTCGCGCGCCCTACGTCCTGCAGCAGCCCGAGAACGCGCGCCCGCACGACGATCACTTTCACGTCCGGGTCTTCTGCTCGGAAGAGGAGCGCGCCGCGGGCTGCCGCGACGTGGGCCCGCGCTGGCCCTGGCTGCGGCCCGACGTCGAAGCGATCGGTGGGCAAGCGCCGGCGCTCGACGACGCGACGCTGCTCGAGCTCCTTCGGAGCGAGTGACGGCCGCGCGCTCCCGACCGAGCGACGCCGATGCCTTCAGTCGAAGAGCGCCAGACAGCGCTGCGCGACGTCGCGCATGTCGCCGCTTCCGGTCGAGATGCGCACCACCGTGAGCGTGTTGCCGGCGAAGCCGCGGGCGGTGCGCTCGAGCTCGGGCGTGGCGTCGAGGAGGGCGAGCCACGCGCCGGGCGGAAGATCGCTCGCGAAGGTCGCGACGGACTCGAGATGGAAGGGAGCGACGCGGCAATCGAACAGGACGACCGGGAGCTCGCCGCGGTGATCTTCGATCGCCTCCTGCATCTCGAGGATCTCGGTGACCGGGCGTACGACGGCCTTGCCCGTCAGCGCGAGCCCGAGCGCGCGCGCCCGGCCGGGGTCCCGCGTCACCGCGAAGAGCACCGGCAACGAGTCGCCGGCCCGCACCGTCTTGCCCGACGAGACGACCAGCACGCCCGAGGCGAGCTCCTCTTCTTCGTCACCGACGATCCCGAGGGCCGGCGGCGGCGTGGTCGGCGGCAGGATCTCGCGCGGCTTGGGGACCTCGAAGGGGCGCACCGGTGTCGCGCGCGATCCCGCGCTGCGCCCGTGACCCTGCGGCGGTGTGCCGGCGCGAAGCGCATGCGCGCGCAGCGTCGCCAAGAGCGGCCACAGCTCGGTGAGCACGCCGTCGGCCGCGTCCCCACCGAGTCGCTCTCCGATCGCGACCGAGAACTCGCCGCGGACGAACGCGTCGAGGAGCATCGCGTCGTCGGGCACCGTCAGCAGGCCGGCGCGCGAGAGCGCGGCGCCGAGGATCGCGTCGCGGACGCTGGGGGCGGCGATCGCACCCAACGCCTCTTCGAGGGCCCGGGCGGCATAGCCGCGAGGGCGTCTGGACGGCGCGCTCATCGTTTCGGGCCCTGACTGAAAGAAACACTGTACTTGCCGTTCCGGCCCCGCGTCAAAGCCGGCTCGGGCCCGCGCTTTGGCTACAATGGCCTACCTTGTTGGTTCTTGGCATCGACGAGAACGGTCTCGGGCCTCGGCTGGGCCCGCTCGTGGCGACTGCGGTGGCGCTCGAGGTGACCGCCTACGACGCGCGGGCGCTCGCGCGACGCGGAGCGCGCGCCGGCATCGGCGACAGCAAGGCCACCGCCGGCTTCGGCCGGATGGCGATCGCCGAGAGCGTATCGCTCGCGCTCGCCGAGCTCGCGCTGGGGCGCCCCCCGGCGACGGCGGACGAGCTGCTCGACGCCGTCGCCGTCGAAGGGGCGCTCGTGCTCCGGGCCCCATGTCCGGAGCGAACGGCCGCCCAGTGCTGGTCGGAGCCCGTGCCCCTTCCGGTCTTCGGCGGGGAGATCGGCGAGGGTCGAAAGGCGCTCGCAGCGCTCGCGCGGGCCGGTATCACCGTGCGCCGCGCCCGCTCGGCCATCGCCTGCGCGCGCGCGTTCAACGACGGGGTCGATCGCTGGGGGAGCAAGCTTCGGGTGGACCTCGCGCTCTTCGAGGGCCTCATGCGCGATGCGCGCGACGCGCTCGACACCGAGCTGCACATCCTCTGCGGCATGGTCGGCGGGGTGCGGAAGTACGCCGAGCACTTCACCAGCGTCACGCCGGATCGGCTCGAGACGATCGAGGAGTCCCGGCGCGCCTGTCGCTACCGCGTCGCTGCGCTCGGCGAAGTGCACTTCGAGGTCGACTCGGACGCGACCCACTTGCCCGTCGCCCTCGCCTCGATGCTTGGAAAATACGTGCGGGAGCTCGGGATGCACCGGCAGAACGCGTTCTACCGGCGACACGCCCCGGCGTTGCCGCAGGTGAGCGGGTATCACGACCCGGTCACGGGGGACTTCGTGAAGGCGACCCGGCTACTGCGGCGCCGGCTCGGGATCGAGGACCGGTGCTTCGAGCGCGAGACGTGAAGTGAGCGTGGGCGTCGCACCGTGAGATTCCAGCGGATCGCCGCCTTGCGCCTCAACCCGAGAATCATTATCACGTGCGGGTGAGCACGCTGGCCGATCTCGGGGTCGATGTGTCCGCCCGCGTCGCGCGGGTGCAGGCGGCTCCCGGGCTGCGTCGGCGACTGATGGAGATGGGAGTGCTGCCGGGCACGGTCGTGCGGGTGGTGCGCGTGGCGCCGCTCGGCGATCCGCTGGTCGTTCGTCTTCGTGGCTACGAGCTCTCGCTCCGCCACGACGATGCTCGGGCCGTCGCCGTGGAGCCGCTCCCGTGACGCACACCGTGCTGGTCGCCGGCAACCCGAACTGCGGCAAGACCACCCTCTTCAACGCGCTGACCGGATCCCGCGCGCGCACGGGCAACTACCCCGGCGTGACCGTGGAGCGTCGCGCCGCCTCGCTCGTCCTGCCGGGCGGGACGAAGGTCGAGCTCGTCGATCTGCCGGGCACGTACTCGCTCACCGCGCGCTCGGCCGAGGAGCAGGTGGCGGTGGACGCGCTCCTGCCGCCCGTCGGCGATCCACCGACGGCCGTCGTCGTCGTCGTGGACGCGACGATGCTCGCGCGGCAGCTCTATCTCGCGCTCGCCGTGCTGGAGACCGGCCTGCCCGTCGTCGTCGCGCTGAACCTGATGGACGAGGCGCGGGAGCTGGGCCTCGTGATCGACGTGCCGTCGCTCGCGCGCGAGCTCGGCGTCGAGGTCGTCCCCATCGTGGCGCGCACGCGGGAGGGCAGGGGGGAGCTGCTCACCGCGATCGAGCGCGCCACCGAGACGCAGGTCGGCGCCTCGCGTGCGCTGGCGCTGCCGGAAACCGCCGAGCGCGCGCTCGCCCTGGTGATCGACGCCGTGCGCGCCAGCGGACGCGAGGACCGCGGCGAAGGCTGGCACCGTGCGCGCGCCCTCTGGGCGTTGCTCTCTCTCGGGGGCGACGAGCTCTCCGGCATCGAGCCTGGGATCCGGGCCGCCGTCGAGAAGGCCTACGTGCTCGCTCCCCAGATCGACGAGACGGTGATCGCGTCGCGCTACGCGCGCATCGACGCGGTCGTGCAGGCCGCGGTGACCGGGTCCGACGAGCACGGCGCGCGTCGTCGGACCGGCACCGAGCGCATCGACGCGTGGCTGACGCACCCGCTCTGGGGCGCTCTGGCCTTCGCGCTCGTGATGGCCGTGCTCTTCCAGGCGTTGTTCACCTGGTCGGAGCCGCTCGTCGCGGGCATCGAGGCGCTGGTCGGGCTCGCGCAGGCCCTCGCCCGAAGCCTCTTGCCCGAGGGCCCGCTGGCCGACCTCCTGGCCGACGGCGTCATCGCGGGCGTCGGGAACGTGATCGTGTTCGTCCCGCAGATCGCGCTGCTCTCGTTCTTCCTCGCGCTCCTCGAGGACTCGGGGTACCTCGCGCGCGTCGCGTTCGTGATCGACCGATTGATGCGCGGCGTGGGCTTGCACGGGCGCGCTTTCGTGCCCTTGCTCAGTGGCTTCGCGTGCGCCGTCCCCGCCGTCATGGCGACCCGCACCATCGAGTCTCGCAAGGACCGCCTGGTGACGATGCTCGCGCTCCCGCTGATGTCTTGCAGCGCGCGCCTGCCGGTGTACGCGCTCGTGACGGCGGTCGCCTTCCCGTTCGACGAGCGCATCGGGGGCTTCCTCTCGGTCGGCGCGCTCGCGCTCTTCGCCATGTACGTGCTCAGCGTCGGCGCGACGCTCGGGGCCGCCGCGGTCCTGCGCCGCACGGTGCTCAAGGGGGAGACCCCCGCGCTCGTGCTCGAGCTGCCGCCGTACCGCATGCCGGTGGCTCGCAACGTGGCGCTCGCCATCTGGCAGAGGACGAGCGCGTTCGTCGTCAATGCGGGGACGATCATCCTCGCCATCAGCGTGGTGCTCTGGGCGCTCTTGGCCTTCCCGCGCGACGCGGCCGTCGACGCGCACTACGACGCCGAGCTCGCGGCGCTTCCGAGCGACATGGGCCCGACGCAGCGCCGAGAGCGTGCGCTCGAGATCGAGCACGAGCGCGGCGAAGAGCAGCTCGCGGCGTCGTTCGGCGGCCGGATCGGGCGCGTCATCGAGCCGGCGATCGCGCCGCTCGGCTTCGACTGGAAGATCGGCGTGGGGCTCGTGGCGTCGTTCGCCGCCCGCGAGGTGCTGGTGAGCACGCTCGGGCAGGTGTACGGCGTGGGGGCCGAGGCCGACGAGAGCTCGCCGACGCTGCACGACCGCCTGCGGGCCGCTCGCCGCCCCGACGGCAGCCCGGTCTTCACGCCGCTCACGGGGATTGCGCTCATGGTGTTCTTCGTGTTGGCGGCGCAGTGCATGAGCACGCTCGCCGTGATCCGTCGCGAAGCGGGCGGCTGGAAGTGGGCGCTCTTCGTGCTCGTGTACATGAACGTGCTCGCGTACGTGGTGACGTTGATCGTGTACCAGGGTGGGCGCGCGCTCGGCTGGGCGTGAGCGCCCCGGTCACCGGACCTCGAAGGTCGCGTTGGTCGAGCGCCCCTCGATCATCACCGTGATCGACTCCGTTCCGCGTGCGCTCGGCGCGTAGTAGGCGCACCCGCCGTCGAAGGCGCCGAAGCTGCCCAGGTCGGCGACCGCCACGGGCTCGCTCGCGCCGAGCACCAGCGCGCCGCTCGCCGTCGTGGGCTCCGCACAGATCAGCGCGCCGCTCTCGAGCGTGATCTCCTCGGGGATCTCGATGCGAATCGTCTCGACGCTCGGGACGATGGCGACGATCTGCGTCGACGTCTCGCCGAGGGCGGTGAGCGTGAGCGTGAGCGAGGTCGCCTCGACCGGATCGGCGAGCGCGAGGTCGTAGGGCGCGCCGTCCTCTCCGGACATCACGATCTCGCTCCCCTGCCGAACCGTCAGGCCACGGTCCACGATGGGCGAGCCCGGGCTGGCGAAGGAGGCCGTGACGACCGCCTGCCGACCGGCGAGCAGCGCGAGCTCGGGGCGCGTGAGCGCGAGCTCGCCGTAGTGCCCGTTCGGGACGAGCCGCACGGGCTGCGCGGTCGCGGCGGTGAGCCCGATGCGGTCGATGAGGTGGCCCGTCGTCGGCTCGAGCACGCGCACCCACGCGTGGCCCGGCCCGACGCCACGGACGTCGAAGCTGCCGCTGCCGATCGCCGTGATCTCGATCACCGTCTCGTCGCTGCTCTCGACGAGCACCGCATCCGTGTACGGGACCCGGGTCGTCGGGCTCTCGCCGGTGGCGAAGGTGAAGCGCTCGCTGCCTCCGATGGCGATCCACTCGCTGCCGTACTCCTCGGAGTCGTAGCGACTCATCGGCGTCGAGCCGGAGAAGAAGAGCCAGTCGGCCGCCGCCGCGCACGTCTCGGTGGCGGGGCACTCCGACGCCACGAAGCAGGTCTCGCCGTCCGGGCACTGGCCGCCGCGCCCGTAGCGCGAGGTGGCGGGCAGCGGCTCTTCGCCGATGAGGCAGCCCAAGCAGGGAAGGAGGCCGAGGATTCCGAGCGCGAGGGTAGCGAGGCGTGAGGTCGTCATGGACAGGCACTCGAGCAGCGCGCGTGCCAGGTCGGAGGTGCCGTTTTTCCAATCTCATCCCGTACTTGGCAGAAAGTATCGTGCCGTCGTGTGCCGAGCGTGACCGCGGGCTCGCGATCGCGGGGACGGGGCTCCCCAGCAGGGCGGAACGAAGCGCGCTTGAGCGCGCGAGAGAGAGGCGCGCATCATCCTGGCCGATGAAGAACGTGCTCGTCACCGGAGGCTGCGGCTTCCTCGGTCGATGGATCACCGCCCAGCTGCTCGACGAAGGCGCGCGCGTTCGCATCCTCGCGGCGCCGGGCGAGACGCGCGCGAACGTCACCGGGCTCGACGTGGAGGTGGTCGAAGGTGACGTGCGCGACGTGGAGGCGGTCCGGCGTGCCGTCGCGGGCACCGACACGGTCTTCCACGCCGCGGCGATCTACAGCGACTGGGCTCCCGATCCCTCGCGCATGTACGACGTGAACCTGCGCGGCACCTTCCACGTGCTCGAGGCGGCGCGCCGCGCCGGGGTCGAGCGCGTCGTGTACACCGCGAGCATCGTCTCGCTCGGCCGCGCGCGGCACGTGGGCGTCGCCAGCGAGGCGACCCCGTACGAGTGCTGGGATCTCGATTTCCCCTACAGCCGCAGCAAGCTGCACTCGCGCGAGATCGCCGAGTCGTTCGCCGCGTGGGGCCTCGACGTGCGGGTCGTCTGTCCGGGCATCGTGCTCGGGCCCAACGACATCCGGCCTACGCCGAGCGGCGCGCTCATCCTCGGGTCGCTGAAGACGCCGGGGCCGGCGGTGATCTTCGACGGCGGCGCGAGCTACGTCGACGTCCGCGACGCGGCGCGGGTCCACGTCCTGGCGGCACGCAAGGGCAGGCCCGGCGAGCGCTACATCGCCACCGCACACAACCTCTCGAACGCGCGGCTCGTGGAGGCCATCGACCGCGTCACCGAGCGCCGGCGACGCCAGGTGAAGATCCCGGTCCGCGTGGCCCGCGGCATCGCGCGCGCGATGGAGGCCCAGGCTGCGCGCACGGGCAAGCCGCCGCTGCTCTCGCGCGACTTCTTCGAGTACAGCCTCGTGCCCTCGTACTACGACAACGCCAAGTCGAAGAACGAGCTCGGCGCGAGCTACCGCCCGCTGGACGAGACGATCCGCGACGCCGTGAGCTGGTTCCGCGAGCGAGGCATGCTGGGCTGAGCCGAGCGCGCCGGCGTCTCCTCGGTGCCGAGCCGATTCGGCGACCCTTTCAGGTCAGCCGAGGACGCGGTCGAGGAACGCGTTCCGGAGCGTGCCCTTCGGGTCGAGCTCGCGGCTGAGCGCGCGGAAGGCGGATGCCTGCGGGAACACGCGCTCGACGTAGGCGGCGTCCACGTCCATCTCCTTGCCCCAGTGCGGGCGTCCGAGGTGGCGCTGGGAGAGAGCCTCGAACGCCTGGAAGAGGCGCGCCCGCCCGGGGGCGTCGCTCATGTAGGCGCCGATCTGCACGGTGGGACGACCGTACGCCGGGCTCATCCACGCGGTGTCCTCGCGCACGAAGCGCACCTCCACCGGGAAGTCCACGGCGATGCGCTCGCGCTCGATGAGCGAGGCGAGCTCGTCGAGCACGAGCGCCGCCGCGTCGAGGTCGAAGGCGTACTCGGTCTCGCGGTGGATCGGCGGCATCGCGACGTTGAAGGCGTGATGGCTCCGTACCGCGACGCCCGGTCGCTCGAGGTAGCTACGTGCGACGAGCGCGTTGATCTTCGGCGTGATCGCGGGCCAGCGCGCGCCCGCCGCCAGCGCCGCCGGGAACACCCATCGGTTGACGACGTTCTCGTCGATCGCCCGCGAGGCACGAACGTCGGCGGGAACCGAGGGCGTCCGGAGGTAGCGGAATACGTGCGCGCCGCGCGCGCCCGGGAGCCACCAGACCTTCACGAACTCGGTCGAGCCGGCGATCTCGGGCAGCCGGCGAGCGACCTCGCGGATGGGCATCACCTCGACCTCGCCGACCAGCACGAAGGCCGGCGCGACGCGCAGCACGAGCTCCACGACGATCCCGAGGGCGCCCAGGCCGACGCGGGCCGCAGCGAGGCGAGGATCGCCGCGGCCGAGCGTCAACAGATCCCCGCGCGGCGTGACCAGCACCATCGACTCGACGAGGCTGGCGAGGTTGCCGTGCACGAAGCTCGAACCGTGCGTGCCGGTGCTGATGGCGCCGGCGATGGACTGTGCACTGACCGATCCGAGGATCGGCACGGCGAGACCGACGCGATCCAGCGCCTCGGTCAGCTCGAAGAGGTGGATGCCGGCCTGCACGCGGATCGTGCGCGCCGCGGCGTCGATGCCCAGCACCGCGCGCATGTTCTCGAGGTCGAGCGCGACGTGCTCGGGGACCGCGATCGGCGACCACGAGTGGCGAGCTCCCGCAGGACGAACCCGCTGCCCGGCGCGGCCGGCACGCGCGAGCAGGTCCAGGACCTCGGCGACGGAGCGTGGCGACTCCCACGCGGTCGGCCGCGCGGTGTGGACCCTCGACCAGTTGACCCATTCCTTCGGTGGCACGTCAGCGAGTCTGCCGCAGGCGGCGCCGGCTCACGAGGGCTTGCTCGCCGGGCACCGACGGCGGCGTGTCCAGGCGGCCGTCGAACGCGAGCACGAAGCGCAGGTTCACGCCGTTGACGAGCACGTGCGCGAGGATCGCGCCCTCGAGCCGCCCCGTCGCTCGATAGACGAGGCCGAGCAGCGCCCCGGTCAGCGTCGCCCAGACCGTCCAGATCAAGAAGCGGCGAGACGGCCCGACGTGGAGCGCGCCGAAGGCGAACGAGCTCGCGACCAGGCCCCACCACGGGAGCAGCGCTCCCCGGAAGAGCAGCTCTTCGCCGACGCCGCTGAGCGCGGCGAGCCAGATCGCATCGGCCGGCGTCGCGTCGGCGAGCAGCGTCCGGAAGTCCTGGCGCAGCGTTCGGCCCCACCGCGTGCGGTGGACGACCCAGCGGGTCGCCGCGATGGTGAGCGCGGCGAGGGCGGTCCCGGCGAAGAGGGACGAAAGGAGCGAGTCGAGGGGCTCCACGACCGCGACCTGGCGCACCAGGCTCTCCCCGCGCGCCCACGCGACGAGGCCGGCGCAGGCGATCATCGCGCCGTAGACGAGGACGGCCAGGACCCGGTAGCGGGGACGGCTCGAGCGTGGGGGATGGGGGCGCATCGGGTTCTTGAACCGCGTGCCTCCGTGGTAGAACGCGGCCCTCCGACCCTACGATGGACAGCTCGAGCCAGGAAGATGCCCCGCGCATCCTCGTCGTCGACGACGAGCAGGTGATCCGCGAGATCCTCGCCGACTTCCTCGCCATGGAGGGCTTCAACGTGCGGACGGCCGAGGACGGGAGCGCCGCGCTCGTCGAGCTCTCGCGCGCCTCGTACGACCTCGTGCTCTCCGATCTCAAGATGCCCAACATGGGCGGTCTCGAGCTGCTCCAGGCGATCCAGAAGCACACCCCCAACGTCGTCACGGTCATCATGACGGGCTTCGGCACGGTCGAGACCGCGATCGACGCCATGAAGAAGGGCGCCTACGACTACATCCTCAAGCCGTTCAAGGTGGAGGAGGTGGTGCACACCATCCGCCGGGCGCTCGAGAAGCAGAAGCTGACGGCGGAGAACCTCCGGCTCAAGGAGGCGCTCTCGCTCTACAAGGTCAGCGAGGCCATCGCGGCGAGCCTCTCGCTCGAAGAGGTGCTGCGGACCGTCACCGACGCGGCGCTCCACGAGGTGGACGCCGACCAGGTCTCGATCGCGCTCAAGGACGGCGAAGGTAGCTTCTTCGAGCGTGCGAGGGAGCTGCATCCGAACTTCCGGCCGCTCTTGCCACTCGTCGCGCTGGACGCGAAGAAGCTGGCCGCGCACTTCCAGGAGGGGCAGCCGCTCATCGTCCACGGCCAGTCTTCGCACGACTGGCTCGTGATGGACGAGGGCTCGATGAAGCCCACCTCGCTCGTGGTGACGCCGCTGATGATCCGCAAGGAGGTCATCGGCGTGCTCGGCGTCCTGTCGTACACCCGCGGCAAGAAGTTCGACGAAGGCCAGCGCAAGCTGCTGCGCATCGTCGCCGACCGCGCGGCCGCCGCGCTCGAGAACGCCAAGCTCTACGAGGATCTCAAGGCCACGTTCCAGCAGACGATCAAGGGCCTCGCGAGCGCCATCGACAAGATGGACCGCTACACGTCGGGGCACAGCGAGCGGGTCGCGGCCTATTCGCAGATTCTCGCGATCAAGCTGGGCCTGCCCGAGGAGCAGGTGGAGATCGCGCGCCAGGCCGCGCTGATGCACGACATCGGCAAGATCGGCTGCGTGATGAACCTGAACAAGCCGGGCAAGCTCTCGCAAGAAGAGTACGATGTCTTCAAGAAGCACCCCGGCTTCGGCAAGGACATCCTCGAGCCGATCACCTTCCTGCATCCGCTGATTCCCGGCGTGCACCTGCACCACGAGCGCTGGGATGGCCGCGGATACCCGCTCGGCCTGAAGGGGCAGGACATCCCGCTCTTGGCCCGCATCATCGCGGTGGCCGACACCTACGACGCGATGACGAGCGACCGCGCCTATCGAAAGGCCATGCCGCACGAGGTGGCGGTGGGCGAGATCCTGCGCTGCACGGGGCAGCAGTTCGACCCCGATTGCGCGCACTTGTTCTCCGAGGCCATCGAGGCCGACCGCGACGAGAAGAGCGCCGCTGGTATCGAAGTCCCCGAGTGAGCACGGGTCGAGTGAGTACGGGGCGAGCTCCAGGATGACCGCGACGCGCAGCTCCGCACCGCCGGGTCGGTCCAGCCTGGAGCGCGCCACGATCGAGATGGCGACGCTCGTCGTGCACTATCCGGCGAGCCGCGGACGCGTCGTCGTCCGGGGCAACACGTCTCCTGCCGACTGGGAGCGCGACACGCCACCCATCACCGTCGATGGCGACACGTCCGTCTTCCGCCTCCCGGTCACCCTCGGCCAGACGGTCGAGGTGAAGCCCTACCGGCTCGACCCAGCCGGCACCGGCAAGTGGGCGATGGGGCGCAACGCCATCCTCGCGGCGCGCGACGTCGTCGAGGTCTGGCCCACGTTCGAGCGCGACGCGGGCGAGCTCTTGCCGTGGCACGAGGTGAAGGTCCCCGGCGCCGAGCCGCTCTCCGTGCGCATCATGCTCCCGCCGGGCTATCGGGAGCACACGGGCACCACGCACGACGTCGTCTACGCCGTGGATGGCCAGGCCCTGTGGAGCGATCAGCACGACCCCTTCGGCGTCTGGAGCCTCGACCGTCGCCTCGACGAGCTCTGGCGCCTCGGCGTGCTCGACGACGTCGTCGTGGTCTCGATCCGGACCGCCGAAGGCCGCCTGGAGAAGCTCGGCCCGTGCCCCGACCGGAGCCACGGCGGCGGCTGCGGGACCGATCTCTTGCGTGCGATCACCGACGTGCTCGTCCCGGAGGTCGACGCCAGCTACCGCACGCGCCGCGAGCCAGACGGGCGAGGGCTGCTCGGCGCATCGATGGGAGGCCTGTTCTCGCTCTTCGGGGCGTGGCGCAGGCCGGACGTCTTCGGCAACGCGATCTGCCTCTCGAGCTCGTTCTGGTGGGCGGATCGGGCGCTCGTGAAGGAGGTCCAGCTCGGCCAGGCCCCCGCGCAGCGTCCGAAGATCTACCTCGACTCGGGCGCCACGTCGTCCCCCTTCGAGGAAGACCGCAACCTACGCGACGGTCACCACCACACGCGCGCGATGATGCGCGCGCTCGTCGAGCTCGGCTGGGAGCGCGAGAAGGACCTCCACGTGCTGGCGTTCGCCGGCGACCTCCACGACGCGAGCGCCTGGGGCGCGCGGGTCGCCATCCCGCTGCAGCTGTTCTTCCCAGCGAAGGGCTGAGAGTCCCGGTCCCAGCCCGGCGATCAGTTGACCGCGAGCTCGAGCACGTACGGCGTGCACGCCTCGTTGAACGTCGGCGCGATGACACGGATGTAGAGCGTGCCGTCGGCATCGGCGAGGAAGCCGCAGTCGGACTTGATCTCGACCGCCTCGGTCGCGTTGCCCGGGTGAACGCTGGTGCAGCCTCGCCCGATCATGTTGTCGCTCGTGCCGGTGTTGCAGGTCGTGCCGGTCCCACCGTTGTCGCAGACGTACCAGGCGCCGAGATCGAAGTCGCTGCCCGCCGGGATGTTGCGCAGGGTGATGTTCATGCGCGGCGTCCCGCCGTCCACGTTGTCCAGCACGCGCAGCCGGATCCAGTCCACGTCGCCCATGTGGTCGATCGTGTAGTCGGTGAGGTTGAGCGTCGTGTTCTCGGAGTCGACGAGCGTGCCGGCCATCGTCGCGACGGAGTTGTCGTCGTTCTCTTCGTGCGGGTCGGGCATGCACGCGCAGCGGCCCGTCAGGCAGACGGCCCCGCCGAGGCAGGTGCCGCAGTCGAGCGGCATCCCGCAGCCATCGTCGGGGGAACCGCAGGTGTAGGCGAGCGCCGTGCACGTCGTCCGGGTGCAGGCGCAGGTGTCGCCCTCGCGGTGGAAGGGCGGCTCACAGGTGAAGTCGCAGGTGCCGCCCGTCGTGCAGGCGGCCACGCCCGTCGTCGGGGTGGGGCACGCTTCACCGCACCCGAGACGGCATCCGTTGGCAGGATCGTTGGCTTGATCGGTGATGCAGCCGCCGCCGCATCGGTGCTGGCCGGTCGGGCACGTCACGCCGCTGTCGCGCATCGTCCCACCCGCGTCGCGGGGGCCGGAGTCGGCGCGGGGGCCCGTGTCGGCCGCCCCGCCGTCCCGCGCGCCCGTGTCGCCGACGGTGCCGGTGTCGGCGCCCGATGGCGGCTCGGTGACGCTCGGACATCCCGGAGCGAGGGCGAGCAGCAGGACAGCGAACAGGGAAGCGCGCGGACGCGAAGTCATGACTGACGTTCTCACGCGCACGGCGCCGCATCAACTCCCGCGCGTGAAGGGACGCCGCGGGCCTCGAGCGGGGCTTCAGTGGATCGGCGGGGCGTAGGTCGGAATCGCGGTGGCGCGCACGGAGAGCGCGGCGCCCTGGGCGTCGTGGCCGGAGCCGCTGAAGTGGCCGAGGTCCGTGGCGGAGAGCGTGACGGTCACCTCGGTCGCGTGCTCGTTCAGCCAGTAGCGCACCGTCGCGCCCTGCTGCTCCCAGCCGTCGTCGCCCTGCGTCGTGTCCGAGGGATCGGTCGAGACGAGCAGCCCGTTCTCGGCGAACTGGACCTCGTACTCGCGGTTGCCGGCCTGCACGGTCCAGCGCGAGCCAGCGACGTCGAAGCAGCCCGGCTCGTCGCCGGTGCTCGTCGCCAGCTCCTCGGCGGGGCAGCTCGCGGCCACGTGCACGCGATCGGCGCGGAAGGGCCACTCGTCGCCGCGCACGTTCACCGCGGTCCCGACCATCATCGTGCCGTTGTGCAAGGTGGCGCGGTACTCGACGAAGCGGTTCTGCAGGAAGATGCGGACGACGTCGTTCTCGGCGAACCACTCGTCGGTCGCCGGCGTCGCGCCCGAGACGTCGGTCGAGCGCACTCGCCCGCCGGCCATCAGCTCGACGTCGAAGGTGTAGCTCCCGCCCGGCGCATCGGCCTGGACGCGCCAGTGGCTACCCGTGGGGTTCCAGCAGACGGTCGGCGCCATGCGGACGGCAGCCGCGTCGTCGCACGGCGTGTAGGGCGGGCGCTGCTGCGAGTGCGCGGTCGTGCCGCCGCCCGCGGCCGCCGTTCCGCCGCAGGCGGTGAGCACGAGGGAGGCCGCGAGCACGAGGCGAGGGCGACGGAAGTCCATGGGCGCCCGGATGCTAGCCGAGGCCCGCGGCGAGGGCGAGGCAAGCCTTCCCGTTCGAGTCCCGGTACGATGACGACGTGGAGCTGCCCCCGCGACCCGACGAGATGCCGTTCCTCGCCGCCATCTCGTGGTTCGACGCGGCCCCCCTGACCCTCACGCCCGCCGAGATGCTCGCGCGCTACGAGCGCGGCTGGCGATTCCTCGGTGTGTTGGGCACGCTCGGGCAGGCCGAGCGCGAGTACGTGCGTGCGCTCGTCGCCACCTACGGGAGCTTTCTCGATGTTCCGCCGTGAGGCTCACCGGGCGATTGCGTCCATTCTCGACGCCTTCGACGTGAGCGCCCTCGAGCGCTTCGAGATCGCGCTGGGAGGCGCCACTCGGATCGCGCTGGCCTTCGGCGAGGTGCGTGTCTCGCACGACATCGACCTGCGCTGTTCGAGCGCCGCAGGATGGGCCGCGCTCCGCACCGCGGTGGCCGAGCGAGGGTACGCGGCGCTCTTCACCCGGCCGGCGAGCCTCGTGCTTCCGCAGCCTCCCACGACCGATCAGTATGGCGTTCGCTTCGCGGCGGGAACGGCGGTGGCCACGGTGAAGGTCGAGATCATCCGCGAGGCCCGCATCGAGCTCCAGCCTCCAGTGCGCGAGCCGTTCTGCGCGCTTCCGTGCCTGTCGATGCGGGATGTCTACACCGAGAAGCTGCTCGCGAATGCCGACCGGGGCGCCGATCCGTCCCAGCTCGACCGCGATCTGCTGGATCTCGCCGTACTACGCGCGCGGCACGGGCCCATTCCCGCGGAGTCGTTCGCTGCGGCCGAGCGAGCCTACGGCCCTTCGGCCCGTGCTGCGCTCGTTCGTGCCGTGGACGCGTTGGCCCGCGACGCAGAGCGCCGCGCGCGCGACGTCCGTGGGCTCCGGGTGGACGACGAGTCCCCGATCGATGCGGGGCTCGTGCTGCTCCAGGCGGACTTGGGGCTCTCGTCGGGCGCCGACGACGAGTGATCGGCTCGCCCGCTCCGGCCCCTTCCGTCCACGGGCTGCGCCCGCGCCCGGCCGGGGCCCCGCGGGTGAGCACTCTTTGCCGAGCAGTGAACGATCACGAGGCGGGGCCCACCTGCCACGCGCGGCGCCTGGCGACTTCTGGCGCTTGCCGGCAGGGCCCGGACACGTGTACGAACCTCGCATGCCCCCGCGCAAGAAGAAGGAAGCCGGCGACGAGAGCGCGCCGAAGAAGAAGGCCGCGCCGCGGCGCGCGAAGAAGCCGGCGATCGAGCCGGTGGGGATCGACGCGGCGGCGCTGCCGATCGAGACGAGTGATCCGGCGCTCGCGGCGCTCGTGGCGGGCGTCGCGGCGGCGGGCGGCGCGCCGATCGGCGCGTGGAAGGATCCGCTGGGCGGGCATCCGCTGCTGCTCGCGGCGCTGCCGATCGACAAGGTCGCGCCCACGCCGTTCCAGCGCGACGTCTCGCCCGCGCACGTGAAGAAGCTCTCGTTCGCGATCGGCAAGACGCGCCGCTTCCTCGATCCCATCATCGCGATGCTGAGCGAGCAGGGCACGTTCCTCACGCCGAACGGCAACCACCGCCTCACGGTGATGCGCGAGCTGGGCGCCAAGTCGATCGTGGCGTTGCTCGTGCCGGAGCGGCAGGTCGCCTACCAGATCCTCGCGCTCAACATCGAGAAGGCCCACAACCTCCGCGAGCGCGCGATCGAGGTGCGGCGGCTCGTCGTGGATCTCGCGACCTGGGCGCCGGGAGGCGAGAAGGACTTCGAGGTCGAGCTCGAGGAGCCCGCGCTCGTCACGATCGGCTTCGCTTACGAGGGCAAGGGCCGGCTGTCCGGCGGCGCGTACATGCCCGTGCTGAAAAAGGTCGACTCGTGGATCGACGGGCCACTGAAGGACGCGATCGAAGAGCGCAAGCGGCGCGCACAGCTCGTGCTGACGCTCGACGAGGCCGTGGACGGCGCCATCGCGCGCCTGAAGGAGGCGGGCCTGACGAGCCCGTACCTCCGCGCGTTCGTCGTGGGCCGCATCAACCCGCTCCGCTTCATCAAGGGGGATCCGCCGAGCCTCGACGAGCTGATGGCGACGATGACCAAGCGCGCGAGCGGCATGGACGCCGGCAAGATCAAGCCGACCGACATCGCCGCGAGCGGCGGCGTGCCCGACGAGGAGTAGGGCTCAGGAGCAGGACGCACGGCAGAGAGGCGGCGTCCCGCAAGCCGGCTCGACACCGCCATCGCGATCGTAGTCGCGACAGTCGGGCCCGCACTGCCAGATCCCGCTCTCGCAGCGGCATGTGGTCTGACAGGTCGACGCGCACTCCACCGGCCGGCACACGAAGCCCGCCGGGAGATCCGCCGGCCCGCAGGGCATCCCCGTCGTCGGCATCGGATCGCAGTAGGCGCGCGCCGCGTCGACGTCGGTGTGCGCGGCGTCGGCGCCCACGTCGAGGTCGGCGCCGCCATCGATCGGCCCGGGGCCAGGGCCACACGCGAGCGCGAGCAGGAACATCCCGGCGGCGACTCGGTGCATGCGCGGAAAGGTACCTG
>JBGALT010000097.1:0-29091 GCA_044223665.1 Sandaracinaceae bacterium
CGTGCCGCGGACGAGCTTCCACACCTTCGGTCTCGCGCTCGACCTCTCGAGGTTCGTGCGCGACGACGGGAGCATCCTCGACGTCGAGCGCGACTTCGAGCGCTCGCCCGACCAGCCGACCTGTGACGGCGTCGATCGCGCCCCGGCGAGCGAGCCGGCGCCGGCCCTGCGCGCGCTCGCGTGCGATCTGGCCGATCGCGCCGGCCTCTCCACGGTGATCACCCCCGAGTACAACGAGGGGCACCGCGATCACTTCCACGTCGACGTGCGCCCGCACGACGCGCGCCGCTTCGTGCGCTGATCGACTACGTCCCAGAGTCGTCGCACGACGCGACGACGAGGACGATGCTGGTTGGCGACCCGCGCGTCGTGCGCCAGCAGTCGTCGATCAGAACACGTAGCGGAGGTAGGGCCCGCCGTAGATTCCGATCGCCGTCTCGCCGAACCCGTCCAGGCTCGGCGCCAGGCGCACGCCGGCCAAGAGGCCGATCGAGGTGTGCCGGCTGTGGAAGTGCGCGTCGACGCCGATCTCGCCGCCGTACGCGAGGCCGACGCTCGCGGCGTTCTGGATGCCGAACACGGCCGGCGCAGGTGTGGTCGCGACGATCATCCCGACCTGTCCCGAGAGCCAGAGGCCCAGCTCGGCGGTGGGGTTCACCTGGAGCTTCACCTCGCCCATCGCGCCGATGAGCTCGAAGACCGAGCGGCCGGGCGGTGGCGGCGCGGCCGTCTCGTGGACGGACATCTCGAAGAGCGCGCCCACCCAGAGCCAGTCGAAGATCTCGTAGCTGACCCGTCCGCCGAGCATCACGCCGGGATCCGAGATGCGTCCGATGCCGCCGAGGAAGCCGCGGGCGCCGAGGACCGCCTCGATGGTGAGCCCGTGGGCGTAGAAGTCGCGCGTGATGTGGATCGCCTCGGGGGGCAGGCGCTCCACGTCGAGGCGGGTCGCGTCCGGCTCTTCGGTCGTCTCCGTGCGCGCGGCGCCTTCGGTGACGGGCGCCTGCGCGCTGGCGAGCGAGGTGACGCCGAGCACGGACGCGAGGAGGACGAGGCGCAGCATTCGAGACGGGGCGAGCCTATCGCCCACGCGAAAGCGGGGTCAACGCCGAACGATCGACCGCGTGGGATCGGCCAGGTGGGATCCGCTCGGTCGCGTCAGGCCCGGAGCTCGGGGACGAGGATCTTGCGCCTGCGCGCGCTCGCCATGAGCTTCTGCTGGAACGGGTTGTCCTCGCGCCAGACGTCGCCGGCCAGCACGCTCGTCACGCCCTTGCGCAGCATCGCGTCCTGCTCGGGCGCGAAGAAGAGCCCGTGCAAGAGCGACGTGTGGTACCAGCTGTTGATCAGCGTCGCGAACACGTTGTAGGCGTGCGCCAGGTGCGTCGCGTGGGCGTTCATCAGGTCCGCGCGCGCTTCGCTGCGCTCGGCGAGCGCCGGCACGAGGCGGCCGACGAGGTCCGCCGCGCCGACCATCCCGAGCGAGACGCCGCTCGAGAAGACGGGGTCGAGGAAGCACGCGGCATCCCCCGCGCACGACCAGCGCGCGCCGTGCTGGACCCGGTTGTGGAAGCTGAAGCTCGAGATGATGCCCGGCCGCCGAGGCTGGCTCGCGCCCTTGGTGACCTTCGTGAGGAAGGGGGAGGCGGCGATCATCTCGCCCAGCCACTCGGTCTTGATGCCCTTGCGGCGGGTCACCAGGCCGACGCTGATCTTCCGGTCGCCCAGCGGGATGCCCCAGCACCAGCCGTCGTCCACGAAGAGGATCTTGATGTTGCCGCGTTGGGCCACGCAGAGCTCGTGGTCGACGCCCGGGTCGAGGTCGACGAAGTGCGTGAAGGTCGCGGCCAGGCCGAAGTCCTCGATCGCGGTGTTCGTGCGATCGCGCCGTCCGAAGAGCGAGTCCTGCCCCGTCGCGTCGACGACGTAGCGCGCGCGGTAGCTCCCGGCGGCCGAGCGCACGATCACCTCGTCGGGCGATCCTCCCGACTCGGGCAGGACGACCTCGGTGACGCGCTCGCCGTAGTGGACCTCGGCGCCGAGCGTACGCGCGTGCTCGAGGAGCCAGTGGTCGAACTTCGATCGCTCGACCTGGTAGGCGTGATCGGGCGTGCCCGGGAGCGCATCGTCGAAGAGGTACGTCTGGTGCCCACCCAGGCGCTCGTCGACGAACTCGGCGCCCGCCTTGTGCAGGTAGCCGGCCGCCTTCGGGTCGAGACCGAGCGCGGCGAAGACGGCGAGGTCGCAGGGCAAGAGGGACTCGCCGATGTGGAAGCGCGGGAACGTCTCCCGCTCGAGCACGAGCGTCTTCACGTTCGCCTTCGCCAAGAGGCCGCCCACGGTCGCGCCCGCCGGGCCCCCGCCGATCACCACCACGTCGAAGTCGGTCTTCACGGCCTCGAGCATGCCGCGCCCCGGCCAGGGAGGCATGCCCCAGCCGTGAGCTTCCCAGCCGCTCGCCGCCTGCGCGCCACGGGCCCGGGACGCTGCGCCACGCGCTCGCGCGTCCGCCCTGCGCGGAACGATGCCGACACTTTGCGTCCCGGCGCGCGCACGTACACGATCGCCGTCTCTGCCCGGGCTGGGCGGGGTGCTCGTTCCCCGGAGGGGCCATGGGTCGGTCCGTGCTCGCGTCGCTCGTACTCTCGTTCTCGCTCGCCGGTGTGCTCGCACCGAGGCACGCCTCTGCCCAAGAGACGGAGCTGCCGCGGCTGCGCGAGTCTGCGCGCGCTTCCGCGCGGGACTACGACGCGCAGCGCGCGCTCGGCATGGGGCTCCTGCGGGCCGGGCACTATCGCGAGGCGGCCACGCAGCTGACGCGTGCATCGCGGCTGCGCGCGCGCTCGCTCGAGGCGCTCTTCGACGTCGCGCGCGTCTCCTTCGCCGAGGGCGACCACCGCGCGAGCGAGGCGGCGTGTCGCGCGATGACGCGCGTCGACGAGCACGCGGTCCTCACCCAGGTGTGCAACGCCCGCTCCGATCTGGTCTGGAACCGCAGCGCGCGCGCGTTCGAGCAGCTCGACGCCGCGCTCGCCCAGGAGGCCGCCAACTACGAGGCGCTGGTCGCGCTCGGGGATGCGCATCGCCTGCGCGCCGCGGTCACGGAGTCGGAGAGCGCCTACCAGCGAGCGATCGCCGCGCGCGCGACGGAGGCCGACCCGCACCTCGGTCTGGGGCGCCTCTACGCGGCCGCCGGGCGCCGTGACGACGCGCTCCGGGAGCTCCGCGCCGCGCTCGCGCTCGAGGCGAGCCACCCGGAGATCCAGTACGAGCTCGGCCGCCTCCTCGGCGCGACCGAGGAGGGGCGCACGTTCCTCCGCTCCGCGGTGGCGGGCCGGCCGGGCTGGCCCGAGGCGAGCACCGCCCTCGGCGATGCCCTGCTCGGCGCGAGCGATCTCGACGGGTCCGAAGCGGCCTACCGCGCGGCCATCGCCGCCCGGCGCGACCACCCGCCGGCCCACACGGGCCTGGGGCGCGTGCTGGTCGCACGGAGCGACTTCGCCGGTGCCGAGCCCGAGCTGCGCCGGGCGATCGAGCTGGTTCCGAACGACGCCGCCGCCACCCTCGCGCTGGCCGACGTGCTCGCGCACACCGAGCGCGAAGAAGAGGCGTTCGAGGCCTACGATCACGCGGCGGATCTCGATCCACGCGCCTCCCAGCCGCTGATCCGTGCGGCCCAGCTGGCCCACTCGATGCGCCGCGACTCGCTCGCGGCGGCCTTCCTCGACCGGCTGCTCGAGTCGCAGCCGACGGTCGCCCAGGCGCTGTCTCTCTACGGGGACATCGCCCGCGCCCGCCACGAGCTGCCGGCGGCCCGCGACTACTACCAGCGCGCCCTCGCCGGCACCGGCGACCTCGACCGATCGCACGTCGAGCAGGCGCTGCGCGAGATTCACTGACGATCGTCACCGATTTCCGACCGCGCCCGCGATCCGATCTACAATCACGGCACCTCGATGGACGAACGCACCAAGCAGCTCCTCTCGCTCGGCCGCGAGCACTACGAAAAGCGCGAGTTCGACAAGGCCGAGCACTACCTCAAGCAGGTTCTCGACCGCGGCGACAAGGGCTTCGCCGACGTCTACAACATGCTGGGCGTCATCCACCACGACCGGGGTCGCTTCGACGACGCGCAGGCCTCCTTCGAGGAGGCGCTGCACATCAACCCGAACTACACCGAGGCCGCCCTCAACCTCGCGGTGACCTACAACGACCTCGGCCGCTACGACGAGGCCAAGCGCATCTACACCGCCGCGCTCTCGCGCGGAGAAGGTACGCCCGGCCAGCTCGACCCCTTCGTGAAGGGCAAGATCGCGAACCTCCACGCCGAGGTGGCGCAGGCCTACGTGGATGCGGGCATGCCGCAGGATGCGATGCACGAGCTGCGCAAGGCGATCTTGCTCTGCCCGACGTTCGCCGACCTCCGCCTCAAGCTGAGCAACCTCTATCGCCAGGCCGGCGATCTCGACGCGGCGAAGTTCGAGCTCGACGAGGCGATCGCGGCGCGCCCGCGCTACCTGCCGGCGCACGTCGCGCTCGGCGTCACGCTCCTCAGCCTGGGCGACAGCAAGCGCGCGATCGCCGCGTGGGAGAAGGCGCTCGAGATCGATCCCGATCACAAGGCCGCCCAGATGTACTTGCGCATGGCCAAGGGTGCGTGAGCTCGCCACGCTCGCCCTGGCCCTGCTGATCGCGGCGCCGCTCTCCGCACACGCCCAGCCCGAGCCGGCGCCCGCGAGCGAGCGGCCGAACGTCGTGATCCTGCTCGCCGACGATCTCGGCCCAGGTGATCTCGGCTGCTACGGGCAGACGCGCATCGCGACACCCCGCATCGACGCGCTCGCGGCCGAGGGGGTGCGCATGGTGCACGCGTACTCGGCGGCGCCCGTCTGCGCGCCCTCGCGCTGCGCGTTGATGACGGGCCTGCATGCCGGGCACTGCGCGGTCGATCACAACGACGAGCCGAACCTGCCGCTCGGCTTCGCCGACCCGACGATCGCCGAGGTGCTCGCGCGGGCGGGCTACCGCACGGCGCTGGTCGGCAAGTGGGGCCTCGGCGGAGAGACCGACGACGGGGAGCCCTTCGGGGTCTTCTCGATGCCGTCCGAGATGGGGTTCGATCACGTGCTCGCCGTGCTCGACCAGGCGCGGGCGCAGGACCACTACCCCGAGCGCCTGCTCGCCGGCGAGAGCTGGCGCGCGATTCCCGGCAACGCGGGAGGGGCGAGCGTGACCTTCGACGACGACCTCTTCGTCGAGGACGCCCTGGCGTTCGTCGCCGAGTCGGCGCGCGAGGATCGTCCGTTCTTCCTCTACTTCGCCAGCACGTTGCCGCACCGCACCTTCGATCCGCCGGCGATCGGGCACGAGCGAGACGACTGGCCCGAGGTCGAGCGCGCGTACGCGACGATGGTCGAGCGCTTCGACACCGACGTGGGGCGCATCGTCGACGCCGTCGATGCCCTGCCACGCAGCACGATCGTGATCGTCCTAAGCGACAACGGGCCGGTCACCGTCGACGAGCACGCGAGTGGCTTCTTCGGATCGGCGATGGGCCTGCGCGGCCAGAAGCGCGACCTCTACGAGGGAGGCCTGCACGTGCCGCTCGTCGTGCGCTGGCGCGGGCACCTCGATGCGCGCGCGCCCGAGACGGCGGTGGCCCTCTACGACGTGCTGCCGACGCTCGTGGAGCTGACGGGCGTGCCGGGGACGAGCGGGAGCGATGGCGTCTCGATCGCGCCGTGGCTCCGCGGTGAGCGGTCCGATGCGGCCCACGCGCGCCTCTTCTTCCTCGGGCGCGAGAGCGCCGGCAGCGAGCCGGCGACCCGCTTCGCGACGCGAGAGGGCTCGCTCGTCCTGATCGAGCGCGAGGACGGGGTGCGCGAGCTCTACGATCTCGACGCCGATCCGGCCGAGAGCGAGGACCTCGCCGCGGCGCGTCCGGCCGACGTGGAGCGCCTGCTCGCCGCGCGCGCCGAGGAAGCGAGCGGCCCGATCGCGCGCAGCTTTCCGGTGCTCGCGCTGCGCGACGAGGAAGGCCACGACGTGCTGCCGGCCGACCCGGGCAGCGCGTGCATGCAGGCGCTCGACCTCGGCCCGGAGGCGATCGAGCGGACGGTCGGGACCGGAGCGGGCGAGCCGATCCCCGAGCTCACCTCGTTCGCGCCCGTCGACCTCGCGATCACCCGCCACGGCGCGCAGGCCGACGGCGACGCGATCGTGCTGCCGGCCGGCGCCTATCTGACCGTCGGCGCGCATCCGGCCCTCTCGTTCGGAGAGTCGAGCTTCACCGTGGTCGCGCGCGTGCGCCTCGATCACCTCGAGGCTGCGCCCACGACGGGGCGCGAGGCGCGCCGCTACCTCGCGCTCGCCAAGCCGACGGGCGCACGCGACGAGCTGCTCGACTGGGCGCTCCTCGTGCAGGCGGCCGATCTCGCGACCGCGGCCGATCCTTCGGCGAGCGGCCACGAGCTCGCCGTGCTCTTCGCCGATCCCGACGTCGGCGGCCACGGCACCTGGCCGGTGATCGCGCACCGTCTGCGCATCACCGACGGCGCCTTCCACGACGTCGCGTTCCAGTACGACGCCCAGGCGCGCAGCGTCCTGTTCGTGCTCGACGGCGAGCGAGAGCGCGTCGCGATCGATCACGACTGGGGCCACGTGCGCAGCGATGGCCCCCTCGTGATCGGCGCGCACCACGACGTGCACGGCGTCTTCCGCGGGTTCCTCGACGGCGCCATCGCGCGCTTCGAGGTCGATCGCGGGATCGGCGTCACCGACGAGGGCTGCCCGGGGCGCGCACCCACGCGGAGCGCCGCGCTCGACCTCGGTGCGATCCCGGCCGGCACCGAGGTCGTGCGGCGCTTCACGGTCCACAACACCGCGAGCGCGCCCGCGATGGGGCTCGACGTGCGCGCGAGCGTCGCGTCGGGCGACGACCGCGTCGCGATCGACTTCACGCCCGTGGACGCCCTCGGGCCCGAGTCGGGCGGCGTGCCGCTCGTCGTGCGGGTCCGGACCGACACGCTGGGCTCGATCGATGCGCGCGTGGTGGTCGACGGGCGCGTCTCGCACGTCGGTACGACGCCCGAGCGCCGCAGCTGGCAGCCTTACCTCGAGATCCACGGCGAGGTCGTCGCCGCGGCCGAGCCCGAGCCCGAGCCCACCGCGCCCGCGTGGCTTCCCTACGCGGCAGCGGGCTTCATCATCGTGGGTGCACGCCTGGTCTTCGCGGCGCGCAAGCGCGACCCGAAGAAGGGCTGACGACGTCGATCACGTGGGTCGAGGAACCGAGACGGGGTCGGAGCCCGGCTGGCCGCCGAGAGAACGGGGTCATCGCGCCGGCAACACGAGCCACGTGCCTCGCCGGCGGAGCGCCGTACGCACCGTCTCTTCGATCGAGAGCGCGCGGGTCCACCCGGGCTTGAGGAGCTTGGCGAGCGCGAGCCCCGTCGTCGCGTCGTCGCGCTCGGCCGCGTCCTCGAGCAGAGGCGTGAGCGCCTGATCCCGGGGAGTGCCGGGCCCGAGCTTCTTCACTGCTGCGATGGCGATCGGCTCCCTGCCGGCGACGCGGGCGATCCACGCCACGTCGTTGAGTGCCATCGACCGTACGGGGTAGCCCGACCACGTTCCGCGCAGCGCGATCGCGAGCGCGAGGGCTTCGTTCAGCATGTGCTCGCCCTGCTCCGTGCGACCGATCCGTAGCAACGCGGCGCCCAGCTCGGCAGTCCACTTGACCCGCTTGCGCCCCTCGGGCTCGGTGGTGACGAGCAACGTGGCGAGCTCGACGAGCTCCTCCAGATCCTCTTGGGGGCCCGCGGCCACCATCGCCTCGATCGCGCCCGGCCGCACCTCCGCGTACGTCTCGCCGACGAGCGCGCTCTGCCAGTGGTGGATCGTCGGGTGCGCGGTGGGATGAACGCTGCCGGCGATGCGGGCGGCGATCTCGACGTCGGCGTAGAGGGCCGCGCGCAGCTCGGCCCAGCGTCCCCCCAGCGCGAGCAGAGGCGCATGCAGCCAGGCTCGCCTGGGGTCGAAGGGTGGTGTCTTCGGGACCAGGCGCTCGATGATCTCGTCGCGAGCAGCCTCGTCGCCGAGCCTCTGCCACAACCTGGCGGCCGTGAGCGAACCGTTCTCCCCGGCCAACGCCGCGATCATTCGCCTCGCGCACTCCGTGTCCCCGACGGCGAGCGCACGCGTCGCGAGGGCCGACCGGAGCGGCGACGCGAGCGCGGGGCGCGCCGCGATGAGCCGCTCGCAGCCGGCCTCCCCCAGCTGCGCCACGTCCACGACGAGCAAGTCCGACAGGCGCTCCGGAGCGCCCGCACCGGACACGTAGCCCGCGAGCTCGCACAGGAGGTCGAGGCCGGTATCGCTGCGCAGGCTCGACGCGGCGCGGACGAGGGCGTCACACGCACCGAGGTCGTCGCGCTCCGGAGGGCGCTCGACGTAGAGCCGTACCGCGCCCTCGCAGTCGCCGACGGCGAGCAACGCGAGGACCGCGAGATGCAGGCTCATGCCAGATGCTTCCTCGCGAGATGCCGCCAGGACCGTGCGCGCTTCGTTCGCACACACCCTCGCGCGCTCTTGGTCGACGTCTGCAAGCGCCAGCGCTTCGAGGCTGGGCGCGTAGGCCCGTGCGTAGCTGGCCTGGGCGGCGCTCGCGATCGCGCGGAGCCTCTCGAGGCTGGCTTCGTCCGCCGTACCACGACGCCATCGATGGGCCGCCACCGCGCCCAGCGCGAGCATCTGATCGGCAGGCCTGGGCGAGAGCCGCTCGACGCACTGCGACGCGCGCGGCTCGTCGCCGAGCGCCATGAAGAGGTCCGCGAAGAGTGCGCCGGTGGTGCCGTCGATCTCGCCGTCGGCGGTGAGCGCGATGAGGTCCGTCCATCGGGCGGCGGGAGATGCTCGGCGCGGCACGCCGTCCGTGTGTACCACCTCGCGCGCCGCCGCGGCGGGCGCGGCGCATTCGTGCGGTGTCGAAGCAGACCTCGCTGCGGATCGACGGTCACGCGACGACTCTGGGGCGTCGTCGATCAGCATGCTCAACGCGCGCTCTCTGCACAACGGAAGCCGACGTGCATCAGCGCGCTGTCGGGTGTGGCGGTCTGGCGGCCGGCGATGCGGTAGCCGTGGCACACGTCCGGATCGCAGAGGTACGAGCCGCCGCGCATCACGCGCTCCTCGCCCTCGGCCGTGCTCGTCCACTGCCAGACGTTCCCCACCAGATCGACGAAGCCGAGGGGCGTCGGCGGGAACGCGCCGACCGGGGACGCGAAGAGGTAGCCGTCGTGGAGCGTGTTCGCGGTCGGGAACGCGCCCTGCCACGCGTTGAGGCGCCAGTGGCCCTCGCGCGTGGTTGGCTCGTCGCCCCACGGGTAGAGCGTTCGGTCGCCCTGGCCGTTGCGTGCGGCGGCCTCCCACTCGGCCTCGGTCGGCAGGCGCGCACCGCGTCTCGCGCAGAACGCGCTCGCGTCGTCCCACGAGATCTGGGTCGCCGGCTCTTCTTCCGCGGCGGGGTTGCCCTCGGGCCCCTCGGGGAACGCGTACGTCGCGCCCGGCACGATCCGCCAGCGCCCCGTCGCCAGATCCAGCACCTCGCCGCCCTCGCGCTCGGCCTCGGTTCCGAGCCCGCTCGCGCGCCAGGCGGCGACGGTGACGGGTGTGCGATCGAGGAAGACCGCCGCGCCCGGCACCGCGATCATGCCCTCGGGCGCGCTCGGGCTGGCGCGGGGCACCGCCTGCGTCGTGCAGGCCGCGAGCGCGACGGCGCCGAGGACCACGCCGCGCCGCACGACCGTCACGCCTCGGACGGGATCGTACGGTGCCGGCCGCTGTCGTCGGGCCGCAGGAATTCGGGGTTGCTGCGCTCGGCCGCGGTGCCCACGTAGCCCTGCGCTTGCAGCTCGAACAAGCGCGCGTAGTGGCCGTGCTTCTCCATGAGCGACTCGTGCGTGCCGTGCTCGATCACCTTGCCCTTGTCGAGCACGACGATGTCGTCGGCGACGCGCACCGAGCCGAAGCGGTGCGAGATCAAGAGCACCGCCTGGTGCCCGCGGATCTGCTGCACGTGCTCCACGATCCCGTGCTCGGCGTCGGGATCGAGCGCGGCGGTGGGCTCGTCGAGGACGACGATCTGGTTGTCCTCGCGCATGAACGCGCGCGAGAGCGCGATCTTCTGCCACTGACCGCCGCTGAGCTCGGTGCCGCCGCGGAACCACTTTCCGAGCTGCGAGTGGTAGCCCTCCGGCAGCGCCGCGAGGAACTCGTGCGCGAGGCCCTTCTTGGCGGCGCGCTCCCAGCGCTCCTCGTCGTTCCAGTGCTCGACGTCGCCGGCGCCGATGTTCTCGCCCGCCTTCATCTTCCAGCGCGCGAAGTCCTGGAAGACGAGCGCGAAGCGACGCCGGAGGGCGTCGGGATGCCACTCGCGGATGTCGAGGCCGTCCAGCTTGATGCTGCCCTTCGTGGGCTCGTAGAGGCGCGTGATCAGCTTGAGCAGCGTCGTCTTGCCGGAGCCGTTCTGGCCCACCAGCGCGAGCATCCGGCCCGGCTTCACCGCGAAGCTCACGTCGTCGAGCGCCGGCCGCTGCGCGTCGAGGTAGGTGAACGAGACGTTCTGTACCTCGAGGCCCGCCTCCGGAGTGGGGCCGGAGGTCGCGGTGCCCGAGTCGGCGGGGATGGGCAGTACGAGGAACGACTGCAGATCGCGCAGGTAGAGCTGGTCGTCGAGCATCAGACCGAGGCTCGCGAGCCCGGTCGTCATCCCGTTCTGCGCCTGCCGGAAGATGGCGATGTACATCGTCATCTCGCCGAGACTGAGGTGCTCGTGCACGGTCTTGCGCACGATCCACGCGTAGGCTCCGTAGAACGCCGCCGTCCCCAGCAGGTTGAACACGAAGCCCCAGAAGTTGCGGTTGACCGCGATGGACCGCTCTTCGTCCTCGGCGCGGCGCGTGATGATGCGCAAGCGCTCGAGCAGACGCGTGCCGAGCGCGTAGAGCTTCACTTCCTTCGCGTAGTCCTCGCGCGTGAGGATCGACTCGAGATAGGACTGCTCGCGCTGCTCGGGCGAGCGCTTGCGCTGCTGGTCGAACACGCGCTGCGAGTAGCGCAGCTCGGCGACGAAGACCGGGAGCGCGGCGACCGTCACGATGAGCACCGCCCACCACGAGAGCTGCGCGAGCACCACGATGCTCGAGACGAAGATCACGAAGTTGCGCGCCACGGTGAACAGGCCGTTCACCAGGCTCAGCGGGCGGGCCGAGGCGTCGCGCCGTGCGCGCATCAGCCGGTCGTGGATGTCCGGGTCCTCGAAGTGCTCGAGGCTCAGCGTCAACGACTTCTCGACGATCAGCTCGGTCACGCCGTTGGCCAGGCGCGCGCGCAGGATCGACTGCGCCGCCGAGATCACGCGCGTCGCCGCCAGCAGCGTGACGACGAGCGCGCACTCGAGCCCGATCAGCTCCCAGAGCTCCTGCTTGTGGAGGTCCCAGCCGTTGTCGTGCTCGTTGAGCGCGACCACGACGGCGTCGACGATCAGGCGGCCCACCCACGCGATGACCGCCGGGAGCACGCCGGCCACGAGCGTCGCGAGCGCCATCGAGAGCACGACCCAGCGCGCCTCGCGGAACGCGAGCTGGAGGATCCAGATCGCGTTGTTCCAGTAGCTCGGCTCGGGCATCGCCGGGAGCGGGCGCTTGGGCGCTCCGTCCTTCAGGCGCTTGTCCGATTTTCGTCCGTCTTTCGCCATGGGGGTCGCGCGCGCGGCGCGTCAGTCGTCCACCTCGAGGTTTCCCATCTTCTCCGCCATGCGCTCACTCAATTTCTTCCCCTTGTGGGGGAATGGCGAGGGCGGAACCGGAACGCCGAGGAAGGGGGCCAGCTTCTCGTAGCCCTCGCCACCCGCGATGTGCAGGACGAGCAGGTCGCTCGGCCGCCCGGCGAAGTAGCGCTGCACGTTCTCGACGTGCTGCTTGTACGCGCGGGCGAAGCGCTCCGGGTTGAACTCGTAGCTGGCGTACACGGCGGCCCGCAGGAAGCGGCGGATCTCCATGTGGATCCGGTGCTCTTCGGCGTCGGGGCCGCCCTCGGGGCCCTTCTCGTAGGCGTCGCGCCCGGTCCAGTGGTTGCGACAGGACTTCAGCCATCCCGCCTCGTCCCGGATCGTGAGGACGAACTTGCTGCCCGGGTAGCTCTTGTCGAGCTCCTCGAAGTAGGGCGAGACGGTGATGTCGGTCAGGCCGTCGAAGTGCTCGAGCTGCGGGAACTTCGCATCGCCCCGGATCAGCGTGTCGAGCGTCTGCTGGTCGGTCGGGTAGTGGATGGTGTCGAAGCCGAGCACGTGCAGCGCCGCGCTGAGCGAGCGAGTTCCGGTGCGCGAGAGGCCGAGCCCGAAGACCTTCGGCTTGTTCTTGGTCGGACCGAGGTTGGTCGGATCTGCGTTCACGGCGGCCATCACTTCCTCCATCTCGAGCTTGCCCGTCTGGGACAGCCCGAGCTTCTCGATCTCGATCTTGGCGATGTAGGGCAGGTTGCGGATGTAGTGGTCGACGTCCTTGGGCTTGGCGTCGACGGGGATCATGCGGGCGGCGTGGCGCACGGCGTGCCGGGCGACGTCGGTGTCGGGGCCGGGGAGCCACTTCGTCATCGCGCCCTCGAGGCGCTTCTTGTGGTGCTCGTCGCGGCTGCGCAGCTCGCGCAGCGCGTACTTGCAGAAGATGTCCTCGTAGCGCTGAAAGTGGTCGTGCAGGATGTGGAACGTCTTGAGCTGCTTCTCGGCTCCGAGCGAGGCGAGCGCCAGGTTCCTCAGGCGCGACTCCGGGCGGAGCACGAACGCGAGGTCGTCGTCGGGCGGCGGGATCTCGGCCATGCGGCGCACGACGGGCATCGCGGTGACGTGCACGCCGCAGTGGATCCGGCCGCGGAAGCGATCGCGCACGTAGCAGTCGACGTAGGGCTTGTCGTTCGCGTCGAGGAAGGGCCGCATGTCCTCGAGGATCAGGCAGTCGGCGTCCATGTGGACGACGTGCGAGACGTCCTTCTCGTGCGACAGCGTGAGCATCTTGCGCACCGCCAGCGCGAAGGGCTTCACGTTCTTCAGCACGAACACGCGGTTGGGGCGGACGTTCCTGATCGCGAGCTCCAGCGCGAGATCGCTCGTCCGCTCCTCGACGGTGCGGAACACGAGATCGATCTTGCGACCGCCGGGCGGCGCCCACTGGCCCAAGAGCTCGATGATCTCGCCCTCGTGCAGACCGTTCACCATCGGCTCGCTCCCTCCGGTTCCGTCATTCCCCGGCCTCCTCGTTCCACGCGTACGCGCGGTTCGTCGGGCCCGCCACCGCCTCGAAATCGGCGAGGGCGCGCGCGGAGAGCTCGCGCTTCCAGCGCACGTCGAGCACGAACCCGCGCGGGTGCTCGGCATAGTAGTCGCGCTTGCCGCCGCCGATCCCGAGGTCGGCGCCCGGTCGCGTGCGCGCGCCCTCGAGCAGCGACTGCGTGCCCGCGTTGCCGCCGATCGGATGCTGCTCGCTCGACCACGGATCGCGCATCGCCGCGGTCGGCACGAGGCCGAGCGAGGCCGCGAGCGCGTCGATCGCCTCGTCGGGCGCGGTCGCGAGCGACTCGTAGCGCATCCGCGTGACCTTCCCGGGAAAGCGCGCGGCGAGCGCCTCGGTCGCCTCGATCTGCTCCACCCAGCGGGCCGCGTGCTCGCTCGCGCTCGTCTCCGGTCGCTTGCGCAGGCTCGAGGCGAGCACGGCGCGGCCGTCCCGACCGAGGAAGACGAGGTCGACCGCGACGCCGGCCTTCGAGAGCCGGGCGCTCCCTTCGTCGATCCACGCGATGGACTTGGTCGAGTCGGCGATCACGCTTCGTCCCGTTCGCTCGGAGAGCGCCTCGTAGAGATCGACCTCCGAGAGGCGCGTCTCGAGGCCGGACCAGACGCGGCAGCTCTCGCCGCACACCTTGCACGTACGCTTGCGGGCCTTCGTTCCTTCGTCTCCGAGGTGCACGCTCTTGTTCGCCTCGCCCGCGTAGAACACCCGCTGGTGCGCGCCGAGCACGAGGCCGAGCAGGGTCGTGCCGGAGTGCCCCGCGCCGCCGACGAAGATCACTCTGTCGTTGCGTCGCACGCCCGGTGCTCTAGCCGATGCGGCGTTCCTTGCGCTGGTGGGAGACCCACCACTCCGCGTAGTACTTCGTGCGGAGCGCGCGGTACTTGGCGCGTGCCGCGAGGTTCGAGCTCTTCGCTCGCGAGCGGCCGTAGCCGTGGGCCTCGAGCTCGGCGCCGGCGATGCCCTCGACGATCTCGAGCTGATCGCTCGTGAGCTTCTGCTTCCACTCGTCGACGAAGCTCGTCGTGATGGCCTGGTAGGTCTCGGCGTGCGTGGTGTCGGTCGTGTGCCGGATGGCGTCGTTCGTCCGGTAGTTCTCGAGCATCGCGGGCACGAAGGGCAGATCGAGGAAGCCGCAGAGCTCGCGCGTGATCTTCTCGGGATCGGCGACGAGCGACTCGTAGCGTAGGACGTACACGTCCTTCGGGAGCTGCGCGGCGAGCTCGCGGATGCGCTGCGCCTTCAGGGTCCACGTCAGCGTCGCGGAGTAGACGTCGTGCTCGGGCTGCGTCTCGAGCATCGATGCGACCGCGCCGCGCCCGTCGCGCAGGAGGTACACGAGGCGCGCGCCGGGGAAGATCTTCAGGATGAGATCGCCCTCTTTGCAGTAGCAGCCCTTCTTGTTGCCGACGTACTTCGCGCCCGGCTTGGTCTGGTCGCGGAAGAAGGTCATCAGGTCCTCGGCGACGACGTGCGGCGACTTGCCGACGTAGCGCTCGAAGCCGTCGAGGAACTTCGCGTGATCGACGCGCCACGCCTTGAACTTGCGGTCCTTCTGCATCGTCGCGCGGATGTCGCGACACGCTTCGGCGTCGAGCGGGGTCTTTCCCGGCATCGCGTAGAGCAGCTTGCCGATCACCTTGGTGCCCGGACTGATGGTGATGTCCGGGTGGCTCGAGAGGATGAGCTGCGCGAGCGTCTTTCCCGAGCGCTGGTTTCCCGACAGGAACACGTGGGGCATGGAGGCTCCCGAGGATACACGCCCGCTCTCGAGCCCGTCGCGAGAACAGGCCGAGCGGAACGCCGGACGTGGAGCGGGTCAGACGGCGGTTACGCGCGAAACTTCATCCGAGGAGGCGCGCTCTCGCGTCCCGCTCGCTCCACACCCACACTTACGCGCCTCCGCGCCGAAGCTGCCCCCGTTCGCGCGCGTGTCGTCGCCAGCGCCGCACGAGCCCCACGACGAGCCCGATCGCGAGCAGCGGCAGCGCGCACACGACGACATCGGCGATCGTCTCGCGCGCTCGTCCCAGCGAGAAGCGCGGCGGCAAGGGGCGCGGGCGCGGCAGCGGCGGGGCCGGAAGCGACTCGTCGAGCGCGGGTCGCGCGGTCACCGGCACCTCGGGCGGCGCGGGCGCGACGATGCCGAGGTGGTTGATGACCTCCTGCTCGCGGCCGCGCGTGAGCACCTCGCGACCGTGATCGGTCTCGCGCACGACCTGCCCCTCGCCCGTGAGCTCGGCGGCGAGCACCTCCCATCGGCCGCCGCTCGGCACGCTGACGATCCCGCCGAGCTCCTCGACGACCATCTCGCTGGAGCCGCCGCCGTCGAGGTTCAGCGCCTGGTAGGCCCCGAGCTCGGCCATCAGCCGCCCGAGCTCGTAGAGCGTCATGCCGCGGCTCTCGGCCTGCCGCCCGTCCACCACCGCGAGGTAGAGCGTGCGCCCGTCTCGCGAGAGGCCGACGGCGGTGCGTGGCGCGCGATCGTTGGCGGTCTCGAACGCGTCGAGGGTCTCCGTCACGAGCTCGCCGTCCTCGACGAGCCATGGTCGCCCGCTCACCGCGTGGGCGATCTCGCCCATCGCTTCTTCGTCGATGGGCTCGCCCGGATGATAGAGGCGCACGCCTCCTTCGCGATCGACGACGAGCTCGCCGAGCTCGGGGTCGGGCTCGGTGTTGCGCGGCCAGATCTCTCCGCCTCCCGCGGCCAGGCCCCGCGCGCCTTGCATCAAGACCCAGAACCCGCCGTTGACGGCGACCTGTACGTGCGCCTCCTGCGCGTACGAGGAGACGGTCCGCCACCGCAGGCGGTGGGGCGTCGCGACGATGCCGACGCCGGGCGCGTCCAGATCGGCGATGACCGCGTGGATGCGGCAGGGCGTGGTCGTGCGGCGATCGAGGTAGCGAAGACCCGGGTTGGGATCGGACCAGACGTCGTAGGTGTCGCCGGTCTCCCGGGGTCGTTCCTGAGCGCACACCGTCGGTGGTGCACCCACCAAGAGCAGGAGCGGCAGGACGCGAAGCACAGAGAAGAAGAGGTCGGTCGAGCGCGCGCAGGACATCGTGCAGGTGCGTGGAGCAAGCCGCCGCCCGGGCCGGCGAACGCCGGATCTCCCGTCGAGCGTCGATGGCGCGCGTCGCGGCGCCCACGCACGTCGTGGCTCGGCTTCCACCGACGGCGGGAGGCCGCGACCCCAGCACCGAATGGCGATCGTGCCGTTTGGTCGCGGTCGGTGGGGACGCCGTTCCCCACACGTCGGGTGGCGGGGCCGGATCACGCGCGAATCGAGATGCATTGACCTCGGCGCATCAGGGCACGCAACATGCTGTGGCCCACAGGGTGGGTTCCCCCCCGGAGGTGCCGATGCGGACCGAAGCCTCAGGAAAGACGCGCACCCTCCTCGCGGACGAGTCCGGCGCGACGATGGTGATGGGCGTCTTCATGGCCATGATGGTCGTGGGGATGATCTATTACGTCTGGGGCCTGGGCGGCGCGATCATCCATCGCGAGCGCATGCAGGACGCCGCCGACGCGGCCGCATTCGGCGCCAGCGTGTTCCACGCGCGCGGCATGAACATCATCGCGATGCTCAACGTGCTGATGAGCGTGTTCGCCATCATCGGCACCGCTTGCCGTCTGCTCTACACCTTCATCGAGGCGACGGCGATCGCCGACGACATCGCCTGCGCGGCCTGCCTCGCCTCCGTCGTGTGCATCCCCGGCGCGGCCGAGTTCTGCGTCCCGGCCGCCGAGCACGACATCGAGTGGGCGGAGTCGGGCTGGCTCAACGACGTCGCGGATCTCTGTGACCGGATCGCATCGGGCATCCACACGGTGCAGGTCGGTGTCCGAACGGGCGCGATGATCGGCTCCGAGGCCTACGTCGTCACGATGCTGCCCGAGCGCTACCGCCCGACGGTGACCGAAGGCGTGTTCGTGCCGGGCTCGCTCTCGATCTCCATCCAGAGCGAGGACGACTCGAGCACCTGGGCCTGCCACCACGGCTGGACCGGCATGTTCGTGCGCGGCCCGGCGCTGGCGCTGGTCGCGGTCGGCGAGCTCATCCTGTTCCAGCCCATCACGAGCGTCGGCGTCATCGCCGGCGAGATCGCGGTCGGCGTGCAGGAGTTCCTGACCGAAGACGGCTCCGAGTACTACTGCAACGAGAACGGCGGCAGTGGCCTGACGTTCCAGCGCGTGCCGAGCGACTCGTGGCTCGGCGAGACGAACTTCCAGAACTACTCGCTCGTGTACGGCACCTCGCCCTTCAACTGGATCCGGCAAGGCGTCGCCTCCGCGAACTGGGGCAACCTAGGGAACTCCGCGCCACAAGTCTTCGGCATCGACGTATCCGTCGCCCAAGAGCTGCATCGGCTGAGCTTCGCGGACAGCGAGTACTACTTCGAGCAGACCGAGAGCGACTGCGGCTCGTCGTTCCCGGACACGGCAGCGCAGTGTGCGCACGAAGAGTGGCTCTGGCACACGCGGTGGCGCGCGCGCATGCGACGCTTCCACGCGGGCGCGGGCGTGACCGGAATGCTCGGCAGCGTCATCCAGGGGGTGCAAGATGTCGTCGTGCACTGAGTCTTTGCGAGGGTCTGAGCGACCCTCGCCCCGCGCGCGGCGCGGGGCCCCACTCCCCTTCGCGTCGCTTCGCTCGCGGGCGAGGCGGGCTCTGGCTCGCGAAGGCGTCGTCGACGCCGGGGGGCTCGACCCTCGCAGTCGGGGGGGCTCGACTGGCGCGGTCGGTGGCTCGACCGGCGCGGTCGGTGGCTCGACCGGCGCGGTCGGTGGCTCGACCGGCGCGGTCGGTGGCTCGACTGGCTCGCGGCGTGGGTTCGTGCGTCGGCTCTTGGCGGACACGCGCGGGACGGCGACGACCGAGACCGTGATCATGATCCCGATGTTCGCGATCGTGTGGGGCTGCATCTTCTACGTGTTCACGTTCTTCCAGCGGACGATCTCGATGCGGGCGATGACCCGCGGGCACACGTGGGCCTACTCCTACGTGGGCTGCAGCGGGACGGGGCCGGGGACGACGCTGAGCCGTGAGGGCGGCACGCTCATCCCGAGCACGACCGGGTCGAGCTCGGGCGACAGCGGTGTCGACTCGATCGTGTCGGGGCTCTTCGGTCTCTCGACCGGCCACGGTCGGCGGACGGCCGAGGTCGCGCGGCCGCGCGTGCTCGGCACGGGCAACATCGGCATCCGCGACGAGCTCTACGTGATGTGCAACGACGTTCCGGCCGGGATGGGCTCGTATCTGGCGGACTTCGCCGGGCGCCTCCTGGGCTTCAGCTGATCTCGAGGACGAAGGAGAGCGCCATGGCCAACGAGGAACGAGCTCCGCTCCCCGGACCGATGTCGCGACGCGGCAAGCCCGTGAGCGTCTTCGCGCTCCGCTTCCCGCGCCTCGTGAAGGCGATCCGGCTCCTGAGCTTCGCGAGCGTGCTCGCCGTCCTTTGCGGCGGGCTCTACGTCCATCGGGCGAGCAGCCAGCTCGGTGAGCAGCTGGTCGACATGGGCGAGCTGCTCATGCAGTACGACCGCGCCGATCACCAGGACGGGACGCGCACGGTCCTCGTGAACGGGCAGCAGATGCACTTCTCGTCCGGCGTGTCGTCCGACGAGCCGCACCAGGTGCTCGAGCACTTCGCTCAGATCTGCGACCAGCACGATGCCGGCTTGGTCGAGCAGTTCACGGCGCTCCCGCACCGCTTCGGCCACCGCAGCGGCAGCTGGCTCGATCCGGTCTACCGGCTCGAGGACCCGAACGGCGGTGTCGTCGCCTGCCTCGACATGGGCGAGACCGAGATCACGATGCGCGAGCTGAGCGGTCGGATGGACCGCTTCGGCCACACGCACGACGTCCACGACGTGGGCGACATCCGCTACGTCATGGCTCGCCCGCGCGAGGGGGGTGGCACCCACTTCGTCACGTTCTGGACCGACGGCTCGTTCGATCTCGACGAGGCGGCGGCGCGCGACGGTCACGACGCGGGCGGGACCGATCTCGACGGCGTGCCGCGTCCGCCCGGCGCGTACCGGACGATGAGCGCGAGCGAGGCCGGAAACGCCGACGCCGCGGTGCAGTACATGGGCTCGTCGATGACCGAGTGGGAGCTCGAGCACTACTACGAGCAAGCGCTGGTCGCCGCGGGCTGGACGCTCGTGCCCGTTCCCGAAGAGGCGCAGGCGACCGACGCGCGCTTCGTCGAGGGTGTGCGCGGCCAGGACGCCGAGCAGATCGTGTTCGTCGCGCTCGACACCGACGAGCACGGGCAGGGCGTCGCGACGATCGCGGTCTCGCGCTGAGCGGCGCGGCGCGCTAGCCTCGGGGGCGATGTTCACCTCGTCGTACGCACGCAACGGCCGCGCCCTGCTCGCTGGGGCAGGGCTCGCGCTCCTGCTCGGCGCGGGTGGCTGCGGCGGTGGCGACGAAGAGGCCAGCAGCGGGAGCGGCGGCTCCTCGTCGTCGCACGCGTCCTCGTCGTCGGCCAGCACGTCGAGCGGGTTCACCGCAGGCCCGGCACCCGCCTACTACGGCGGTGGAGGCGGCGGAGGCGGCGGCTTCTCCAGCGGCGGCGGAGGCGGCGGAGGCGGCGGAGGCGGCGGGCGCCTGGGCGGCATCGGCGGCTACCTGCACGGCCAGGAAGCGCGTCGTCGCGCGGCGATCGAGCGCGCGCACCGGCCGGGCCCCGTGCGCCTGACGGGCATGGACGAGGCACAGGAGCGCGGAGCCGACTGGGGCGCGGCCACGACGTCGGCGCACCCGGTGACGAGCCCCGACGACGACCAGTGCGAGCGCCTCTGGGCGCAGCACGTGGCGACCACCGAGGCCTACCACTCGGCCCGGCACGACGGCCTGCACTCGGCGGTCAGCGCCAGCGACGAGCGCCACTTCTTGCGCACGTGTCGCGCGCAGTCGCCGGCACAGCAGCAGTGCCTCGATCGCGCGTACATGCAGGAGCACGCCGACGAGTGCGCCGAGGCTCGCCGTCAGGACCCGCAGCGCCGCGCCGCGGAGCGCGCCGCGCACGCCGCCGACGACCCCATGGAGTTCTGATCCCGGCCGCGCGCTCGCTCGCGCACGGAGACGACCCCTCGATGAAGAACAAGACGATCGTGGTCTGGCTCGCGACGCTGCTCGGCGTCGTCTCCGGTTGCCGATGTGCTCGCAACAACGCCTCGGAGGCCGGCACCGAGATGGACAGCGGGATCGGCGAGCCGTGCAGCGACACGATGCCTTGCCGCGGGGGCACGTATTGCCTGGCCGGCGTGTGCACGGCCGACTGCACCGCGACGATGCCGTGCGAGAACGGGGGCGAGTGCACCGACGACGGCCGCTGCGTCGGCGGCGCGTGCGCGACGAGCCCCCCGCTCACCGGCTGCAACCAGCTGTGCAGCACCGCGACACCCTGTCCGACCGGCCTCTACTGCCTCGACGGGCTGTGCACCGCCGACTGCTCGTCGGCGGTGTCGTGCCCGAGCGGCCAGACCTGCGTCTCCGGGATGTGCGTGGGCGGCGGTGTCGACGCCGGCATCTGCTCCGGCAGCGGCGCTCCGCCCGGATGCGGCGACAGCTGCAGCCCGAGCAACCCGTGCCCGAGCGGCACCTACTGCTACCAGGGCTTCTGCACGGCCGACTGCACGACTTCGGCGCAGTGCGCGGGAGGCGGCACCTGCTCTTCGGACGGCCACTGCGTCGGCGGCGGCTCGGACGGAGGCACCGGCCTGACGTGCGCGGTCGGCACGCAGATCGAGTGCAGCGGGCGCTGCGTCAACCGGCTCAGTGATCCCGACAACTGCGGCACGTGCGGCAACCGGTGCGGCGCGTCGCAGGTCTGCTCGGTCGGCATGTGCGCATCGATGTGCCTCTCGTCTCGCCAGACCGCCTGTGACCGCGCGTGCGTCGATCTCCAGACCGACATCGAGCACTGCGGCTCCTGCGACAACGCGTGCCCCAACAACCTCGTCTGCCTGGGCGGGACGTGCGGCTGCGCCGTCGGGCGCGGCCAGACCCAGTGCGGCGATCTCTGCGTCAACCTGGACTCCGATCGCGAGCACTGCGCGAGCTGTGGCCACGAGTGCCTCACGACGTGCCCGTCCCATCCGGCCACCTGCGGCTCGCAAGGCATCGGCTGTGGCCCGGCGGGCGACGGCTGCGGCAACGAGATCCCGTGCGGCGGCTGTAGCGAGCCGGGTGACACCTGCGGTGGTGGAGGCGTCCCGGGTCAGTGTGGGCAAGGCTCCACCTGCATCCCGCAGACGTGCCAGAGCCGCGGCGTGCAGTGCGGCCCGATCGGGGACGGCTGCGGCAACGTACTCCAGTGCGGTGACTGCACCCTGCCCGACACGTGCGGCGGCGGCGGCGTCTACGGCCAGTGCGGCCGCCCCGTCTGCTCCCACATGACGTGCATGGACATGTGCCCGCCCGGCACGACCAACTGCAACCACGTCTGCTACGAGACGGCCCGCGACGCGCGCAACTGCGGCGGCTGCGGCATCACGTGCGGGCTCGGCACCTGCAGCGGCGGTCACTGCTTCTGCAACGCACCGGAGATGGACGCCAACGGTGCGGACGCGGGCGCTGCGTTCTGTCCCCCCGAAGGCTGCATGAACTGCGGCCCGAGCATCGGCTGCGTGAACCAGGCCGTCGACGTGCGGCACTGCGGCGACTGCAACACCGCCTGCCGGTCCGGCGAGTTCTGCGCCGGCGGCGTCTGCATCCCGACCTCCGGCACGTGAGCCCGGTCGGCTCGCGTGCCCGGCCCGCCACGACGGCGATGGGCTCAGCGCGGGCGTAGCCCGCGCTTCGTCGCCGGCGCGCGCTCCGCTCGAGCGAGCCCCGCCATCACGGGAAGTAGTAGAACGCGCTGATCGTGCCCGCGAAGATCTGCCACGGCTGACCCATCACGGTCGTGCCGAGCGTGGTCTGGTCCTGGCTCACGCTCATGCCCGTGGGCGGGCTCGTCGAAGCTTGCTGGTACTGGAAGTAGAGGCCGACGCTCGCGCACAGCGAGAGCTGCGGAACGCCGATGAAACCGAAGTGGAGCTCGGTGCCCACGCGACCGCCGAGCTGGAAGAGGACGCCGCTCAGGCCCGTGTCGGCGATCATCGGTCCGTTCGGCGTATGACCCGACGTGAAGCCGATGTTCGTCTCGGGCGTGACCTCGAAGACGAAGTGCTCTGCGTGCGCCAGCGCGAGCGGCACGCCTCCGTGGATGATCAGCCCGAAGCCGTCACCGACGCCCATGCCGGCGTTGTTGCCGGTCTGATAGCCGAAGCCGAGGCCCACATCGATGCCGACGAGATCCATCAGCCAGTAGCGCACGCCGATCGCCGGTGCGGTGACCTGGGTCGCGATCGTGCCCATCGGAACGTTGGTGATGCCCAGGTAGCCGACGGCGAGGTGTCCGACGACGCGCTGGTGATCGTCGCCCTGCGCGCTGGTCGCGGGCGGCGAGTCGTCCGTCGAGGTCGTGGACGCAGACGATGTGCTCGTCGTCGTCTGCGTGCTCGACGTCGTGGAGCCATCGGGCGGGGGCGATCCGCCGCCGCTCTCCCAGTCGTATTGCGCGGCGGCGCTGGACACCGGCGCCAGCGCCAAGAGCAACGCAACGCACGCACACCGCACCATTCGCTTCGTCATCCCGTCATCCTCCCGCCGACGTCGGGCTTCGATCCCCGACCGGCGGGCCGACCCTATCGAGGACGACCGAGCCCACCAACAAACCCGCGAGAGCCGACCCACCGAGCCCGCGTCGTGCCTGCCGCTCCAGAACGTTGCCGTCTCGGTGTAGCGGCGCGGTGTCGCCGGCGGCAGGCGCGGCCCCACCGGATCCGTCGCGGGCAGTGCCGCCGCGCGTGACCTCCTCCTCTACTCGTCGGTCGGCATCGAGAGGTTGCCGAAGACCATCCGGTAGCCGCCGGGCGTCCGCATCTCGGCGCTGAGCCGCTGGCTCGCCGCGTCCCAGTGCGCGTCGAGGATCTCCCAGCCCGAGCAGAGCGACGTGCTGCCCTCGATGTGGGCCATGCCCTCGGCGCAGATCGTCGCCTGCTCCATGGCCAGCACCAGCTGCTGGCCCGCGCGGGCCGGATCGCGTGGCTGGTGGATGGAGACGACGACGGGCGCGCTCGAGGCGTTGATGGCGCCGTCGAACGAGAGGACCGGGCCGATGCGCGTGAAGCGCGCGCCGGCCATCGAGCCGTGCACGTCGGACGGCGCGAAGCGCGAGCGGCTCTCGGCGAACGTCATCCGGCGGGCCGAGCCGATCGGGAGGTGAGCGGGCACGAAGAGGCGCGCCTTGTTGTGCAGCTCGAAGGTCATCCCTTCCTGGCCCACGGCGGCCGTCACGTCGCGCGTGCCCGAGCGCGTGGGCGGGCCGGTCGGCGCGGGCGGGGCGGCTTGCTCGGCCACGGCCTCGCTGTCGTCGTCGCCCTCCTCGTCCTGGGCCGAGAGGGTCCGCGCCATGCTCGCCTCGACGGCTGCGGCGGTCAGGACGAGCAGAGCGATGCGCATCGTGCGGGAGGTGGTCATGGTCACGACGATGGCAGGTCCCGCGCTCGAGGGCGCTGCGATCCCCCACGGCGGCCGCGGGTTGCCGTGAAGAGCGGGCGCTTTGGGATCGTCCCCACCTCTGCTATCACCCCCCGAGAGGTCGGCCTCGCATGTTCGGCATTGGTTTCTGGGAGATGCTCTTGATCGGCGGCCTCGTCCTCGTCGCCGTCGGGCCGGACCGTCTGCCCGGCATGATCAAGACCGTTGCGCGCTACTACCGTCAGGCGCGGCGGGCCGCGCAGGACATCCGGCAGTCCACTGGCATCGACGACCTCATGCGCGACGAGGAGCTCAAGGAGCTCGCTCAGCTGCGCAATCAGAAGATCCAGCTCGCGGCGGGCGGAAAGCCGGTCGCACCGCTGCAGAAGTCGGCCCTCGTGCCCAAGCCGATGGCGAGCGCGGCCGGCAAGCCGGAGGCGGGCGCGGAGATCCCCGGCAAGCCCGCGGCGCCCGAAGGAACGCTGCCGGCGGGCAAGCCCGGCGCCCTCGACAAGCCGCTCGCGGCGATGGGCAAGCCGCTCGTCCCGAGCGGCGGCGCGATGGAGCTGGCGGCCCCGCTGCGTGGGCTCTCGCTCGAGGAGCGCCGCCGCGAGCTGCCGCCCGATGGTGTCGACGTCGAGCTGGCGCGCGCTCGCCGGGCCCGCCCCGCGGCCTCCGAGGTGGCGGCATGAGCGAGGCGCTGCCGAAGTCTCCCGAAGAGATCATCGCCGCCAAGAACGCCCAGCTCGCGGCGGCCAAGAAGGCGGCGCTCGCGTCCGCCCCGAAGAAGCCCGCCTCGGAGGAGCCGGAGGACGACATCGAGATGTCGTTCCTCGAGCACCTCGGCGAGCTCCGGAAGTACCTCATCCGCTCGGTCTGGGGCTTCCTGCCAGGCATCGCGGTCGCGTGGCTCTATCGCGAGGAGATCCTCGAGTTCCTCGCCTATCCGTTCGTGCACGCGTACGAAGAGCTCGGCCTCGGGCAGGCGGAGCTGCACTTCGCGAACCCGGCCGACTTGCTCGTCCAGTACATGCTGATCTCGATCGTCTGCGGCTGCATCTTCGGCAGCCCGTGGGCGTTCGCCCAGCTCTGGGCCTTCATCTCGCCCGGCCTCTACCGGCGCGAGAAGCTCATGGCGATTCCGTTCGTGCTCATGAGCACGGTCTTCTTCGTGGGCGGAGCGTTCTTCGGCTACGCGTTCGTGCTGCCGCCTGCGTTCACCGCGCTCCTGAGCTTCGCGGGCGATCTGACCGGCATCGGGCTGCGGCTCGAGCCGACGATCATGATCGACCAGTACCTCGAGGTGTCGCTGCGCCTCTTGATCGCGCTCGGCGTCGTCTTCGAGGAGCCGATCCTGATCGGCTTCATCGCCTACATCGGCCTCGTCAACTGGAAGCAGCTGCTCGCGTTCAGCCGCTGGTGGGTGGTCATCTCGGCGGTCGTCGCCGCGATCCTGACGCCCACGCCGGACATCGCGACGATGATGCTCGTGATGGTGCCGCTGATTGTGCTCTATTATCTCGGCATCCTCTTCGCGTTCCTCTTCGGGCCCAAGCCTCCTACCGAAGCGGAGCTGGCAGCACAGAAGGCCCGGGACGACGAATGACGCGCGAAAAGAAGCCCATCCTGGTGGTCGACGACGATCGCGATCTCGCGACGATGATGAAGCGCTTCATCGAGCACCACGGCTGGCGCGTCGTCGTGGTGACCGATCCGCGCTCCGCCATCACCCGCACGATCGACGCCAACCCCGGCCTCGTGCTCGTCGATCTGATGATGCCCTACCTCGACGGCGAAGACCTGGTGCGGCAGCTGCGAGGCGTGCTCCACCGCGAGACGCCGGCCGTCGTGCTGGTGAGCGCGTCGCACATGCGCACCGAGGTGCAGAAGCGCCTGGGGCTGCCGGCCAGCCTCGCGAAGCCGTTCTCCATGGACGACCTGCTCGACGTGTGCGTGCGCTTCGCGAGCGAGCACCGCGACCGCGCCGCGACCGAGCCACCCTCGAAGGCTTGATGCGGGTCGGGGGGACCGCGCTGGCATCGGGGGCGCTGGCATCGGGGGCGCTGGCATCGGGGGCGCTGGCATCGGGGGCGCTGGCATCGGGGGCGCTGGCATCGGGCGCTCGCGGGCTGGCGCTCGGTGCGGCGATCCTGCTGGGCCCCCTCCCCGCGCGCGCCGATTCCGTCGATCTGCCCCGCGCCTGTCCGCCCGGCTCGCACGGGCGCACGGCCCACGAAGGACAGTGGTGCGCCGTCGCCGACTGCGAGAGCGGTTGCGAAGAGGGCGAGTCATGCACGACGTGGCGCGTGTGCACGCAGATCGCCTCGGTCGTGCCGGGGGGCCTGCGTCCCGTCGAGCCTCCTCCCGAGCCGCGCGAGCTCGTGGTCGCCTCGTGCGAGCCGGCGAGCTCGTGCACGGGGCTCGAGGAGCCGCCCCCGCCCTTCGTAGGAACACTACCCACGACCGCGCCGACGTGCGCGGTACGCCGCGTCTGCGTGCCGGCGACGCTTCCGGATCTTCCGCCCGCGCCGGTCCCGAGCCCGATGGCGCCGCCGGCGACCGGCGATCTCTCGGCGTCGAGCTGTGCGTGCCACGTCGGCGCCTCGAGCTCGGCGACACGGCTCGGATGGCTGGCGGGGCTCGCCTGGCTCGGCGCGTGGCGCGCTCGCCGCCGGAGCCGTCGATGAGGATCGGGCCGGCGCTCACCGCCGCGGCCGCGTGGGCCGCGCTTCCGCTCGCCGTCGCCGCGGCGCAGCCCCTGCCTTCGGGCTGGGCGCGCCACGAGCGCGTCCTCGGCGCCGGCATCACCGCGGTCGCTTGCTCCGCCGACGCCGCCTACGGGCCCAGCTGGAGCGGCGAGGTGAGCGTGGTGGAGGGCACCGAGGTCCGCGGGCTCGGCGCGCCCCCGACGCCCAGCGCCTACGGCCGCGAGATCGCCGTCACGCGCGACGGCCACGTCTTCGTGCCGGTTCCCGACGGCATCGCGCTCCACGACGCCAGTGCGTGGAGCGTGGTCCCCATCGCCTGGTCGCCAGGTCGGGCGCGGCTCGTCGGGGAGCTGCTCGCGCTCGACGACGAGCACGTCTACTTCGCGACCGAGGGCGCGATCGGTGCGCGCGACGGCGCCACGTTCGGGCTCCGCTCGGTAGGCACGTGGCGCTCGATCGAGGGCCTGGCCGGAGCGAGCCCGACGGCGCTCTGGGCGACCGGCCAAGGCGGCACCGTGATGCGATGGGATGGCGCACGCTGGACGCGCGAGACGACGAGCACCGATGCGTGGCTCCGTGGCATCGCCGTGCGCGCCTCCGGCGACGCCTGGGCCTGGAGTGACGAGCGCCTCTTCCGTCGCGACGGCGCGGGCTGGTCGTCGACGTCGTACGGTTCCCCCGTCGGCCGTATCGCGCGCGTCGCGCTCCACGGCGCGGACACCTTCGTCGTCGGTGAGCGCGGCGTGGCTCGATGGACGGGGGCCTGGACCGCCGAGGTCGGTGCCGTCGAGCTGGGCAGCTACGGCTCGATCGCCGACGCGTGCGCGACCGACCACACGCTCGAGGTGGCGCTGTCGAGCGGCGACCTCCTCACGCGCTCGCTCTGACCCCCCTTCCGCTCGCTGGATTCAGCCGAGTGACCGATCACGACTCGGTCCCAGATCGTGATCGGTCATCGAGGCGACGCCCTCGGGCCCGATGCGTGCGGGCTGGTGCTCGGCCGGTCCCCGAGACGGCCGCATGGCGAAAGCCGCGCGGCTCTTCGCTTTTCGGTCGATCGCCGGGCGGATACGTTTCTTCACTCCCGAGCACGGTGCGCCGAAACACGTCGCCTCCATCTTCGAGGTCGAAAGCGACGCCGTCCTCCATCGGGGACGCGAGGAAGGACACCGACATGTTTGGTTTCGTCATCGGGTTCCTGTGTTTGTTCGGGCTGGTGCGCGTGCTGCGCTACGGCCGCATGGGCGCGTGCGGCGGTCACCGCATGCACGGCGGCTGGGGTCATCACCACGGCCATCACGGCTGGGGCGGCGGCCACGGCTGGCACGGCGGCGGCGGCGGCGACTTCTGGCTTCGCGGTCTCTCGCAGAAGCTCGACGCGACGCCCGGCCAGGAGAAGGTGCTCCGCGCGGCCGTCGAGGAGATCAAGGCTGCGATGGCGAGCGGCAAGGGCGAGCTCGAGCAGAGCCGCCGCGACGTCGCGAAGGCCGTGCGCACCGGCGCCGTCGACGAGGTGCAGCTCGGCGAGCTCTTCGCGCGTCACGACGAGAAGCTCCGCGAGGTCCGCAAGGCCTTCGTGGGCGCGCTGGCGAAGGTGAACGAGGCGCTCGACGAGGACCAGCGCAAGCGCCTGGCGGATCTGCTCGAGGGCGGCTTCGGTCGGTTCGGCGGCGGCTTCGGCGGCCCCTACCGCGAGAGCCACTGGGCCTGAGCCCCACCCCACGAAGAAAGAAGAAGGAGAAAGATCATGCATCCGATGAAGCGTGGATTCCTGGTGGTGCTCTTGTCGCTCGGTGCGATCGGTGGGTTCACCCACGGGTTCGCGAGCCTCGCGCACTGCGGCGGCGGCGGTTGCTCGTCGCACCGCGACCAGTTCGAGGAGCACATCGCCGACGTCTGCACGCGCGCCGCGCAGCGGCAGTTCGATGCGCAGGCGGCCGAAGAAGAGCGCGCGTGGGAGGCCCACGAGCGCCACCATCACCACGGCTGGGGCGGCCCCGGCTGGGGCGGCCCGCCGCCCTCGTGGGGCGCGCCCTCGTCTCCTTGGGGCGGCCCGCCGCCCGCACCGGCGGCGATCCCGGCGCCGCCCGCGCCGACCGACGCGCCGGCCGAGTGACTGCCGACGAGAGGACGGCCTGCACGTGCGGACCTGCACGTGCGGCCGCCTCTCCTGCTTTCGTTCTCACCCATGATCTCGAATAGACTGCCCACCCCATGATCCGCGTGCTCCTCGTCGACGATGACCGTCGCCTCTTCGAGCTGCTCGAGGAGTACATGACGCAGAACGGCGTCTCGCTGACCTACGCGCCCGACGGAAAGACGGGGCTCGAGAAGCTCCGGCCCGCGGCGCAGGGAGGCTCGGGCGGCGCGTTCGACGCGGTGCTGCTCGACGTGATGATGCCGCAGGTCGATGGGCTCGAGGTGCTGCGCCGCATCCGCACCGACAGCCGCATCCCGGTGCTGATGCTGACGGCGCGGGGCGACGAGACCGACCGTGTCGTCGGG
>JBGALT010000323.1:0-3386 GCA_044223665.1 Sandaracinaceae bacterium
CCTCGCCTTCCCGAGGACGCAGCGCAGCGGCCGACCGGCCGTGAGCAGCGCCCAGAGGGGGAGGTGGCGAGCGTCCGAGCTTGCTCGGACGCGGCATCAAGGCCGGGATCGCGGCGCGTCGCCGCTGAGCACCGCCACCGGTCACACCCATTGAGCCATGCCTCATTGACCCAGGGGTCCGGCGCGCTAACGTCGGCGCCGCCATGCGCCTCTTTGCCGGGAAGATCCCCACCATCGCGAGCGAGATCGCGCTCAAGCTCACGAGCGAGAACGACATCGAGGCGCCCGCCGCGACCGAGGTCCAGGCCGACATCGAGTCCGTGCTCAAGGAGTACCTGCGCCAGGAACGGCGCGTGGTGGACGAGGCCAAGACCCGGATGGAGAGCCGCGGCCTCGGCTACGGCGAGCTCCACAAGGTGAAGAGCCAGGTGGCCAAAGAGGGCCGCGTCCCGATGGGCGAGGACGCGCTCCCCTACATCCTCGAGCAGATCCTGCAGATCCTCTTCCACTCGAGCCACGTCGAGGAGATCTTCTCGGACGACAACGTCCTTCGGAAGAAGATCACGGCGATCCTCCGCCGTCACATGGACGTCGAGCAGGAGCTCGATCGCGAAGTGCGCGGCAAGATCCGCAACCTCGAAGAGGGCACGGCCGCCTTCGAGAGCGAGTACGCCCGTGTGATGGACCAGCTCAAGCGCAACAAGCGCCTGACCTGACCATCCGCTCCGCGGTGAGCTCAGCCCCAGCCGAAACTGCGGTGGGTCGTGTGGTGGCGATGCGTGCCGCCGCCCCAGGCGCCCCTGCCGTACACCGCACCGCTGCCCCAGCCGCCGGAGAAGACGTGGTCCGAGTGCATGGGCATCTGGAAGTCGCGGTAGATGACGGCGGCGTCGAGCATCGGGCGGTGGAACGTGACGAGCGCGGACGCGAGGAGGGGCAGCGTCGCCGCCGCGGTGCCGAGGCCGCGATGGCCGAGATCGAGGGCCGCGATGTTCGGGAGCATGCGGACCGCGAGGGTGAGCCGCTCTTCGGCGTCGCCCTCGGCCCCGCGCGCGAGCAACGCGGTGTGCACGAGCATCTTCAGCGCGAGGCTCGTCGCTTCTGCGCCGCCCGCCGAGAGGCCTCGCCCGACCACCTGCGTGCTCGCGAGCCGTAGATCGTCGAGCAGCCCCGGGACCTCGCCGTCGAGGAGCGCCAGCATCGCCGCCGCCGCGAGCATCCCCGTCGGCGCGATGCGCGTGAGGTAGCCGTGCAGGCCGGCGATGCGGCGCGTCTGGTCGTCGATCGCGTGCGTGCTTTGGATCGCCGCGAGCAGCGCCGACAAGATCAGCTCGAAGGGATCGGCCGTGGCGCGGGCCATCGCGCGATGGGCCCACGTCGTCGGCTCGACGAGCGCGCTGCCCTCACCGCCGACGGTGCCGAGGAGCGCGAGCGAGAGCATGACGGGCGTTCCGGCGCGGCCCATCTCGGTGGCGAAGCGGGCCGCGCGCGCCACGTGGGCCTCGCGCAGCTCGGGCGGGATCGCGGCGAGCATGACCACCGCATCGAGCGCGTCCTCGGTGCGCCCCTCGCAGTACTGCGCGGCCAGGCGATCGCGCTCGTCGACGAAGCCCGGTGCCGCGGCCGCGTGGTAGGCGACCGCGACGTCGCCCGTGTGCAGCAGCAGGGCCTCGGCGCCCGCGGCGTCCTGCGCCTCCGTCGTGGGGAAGCGGCTCGTGACCTGGCGCAGCGCGGTGAACAGCACGACGAACGCGTCCGCGAGGGGCTCCACCGGCTGCGGCAGGGCCGCGATGCCGATCATCGCGCTCCGCAAGGCGTGCACGGGGAGCGTGCCGCCCAGGCGCGGCAGGGCTCGCTGCACGAGCGCGCTCGCCCGCTCCGCCCGCTCGGCGAAGAGTCGTTCGAGCGCGGCGAGCTCCCGCTCGAAGGCGGGGAGCGGCAGATCCGGGGCGCGCGCGGCCCGCGGCGCGAGGTTGGTCGTGAGCGCTCTGCCGCGCTGGGTCAGGGCCCATCGCTCGCTCGCCTCTGCACCCGCCTCGGGGCCGCGATAAGGGCCGGCGTCGTGCGTGACGACGACGCGCGCGGCACCGTCGCTGACGACGAGCGCCTCGGAGAGGTCGAGGATCTCGGTGCGCAGTCGCCGGGCGAGCGCGGGGTCCGGCGCGGGGCCGAGCGCGGCGAGCTCCGTGCGCTTCTGATCGAGCGCGGCCTGCTTCTCGCGCGGGTCGGGCGCCATCGCGACGAGGCCGGCCGCGGCCAGACGCGCGAGCAGCTCGCGCTCGCTCGCGCCGATCGACAGGCTCGCGCCCGGTGCGAGACGGCCGAGCAGGCTCGATGCCGCCGCGACCGTGATCTCCTGGAGCCTCTCGTCGATCATCGCTCGCCCCCGTGCCTCACCGACGATCCACCAGCCGCACCGTCGCCGTCGGTCCGGCCACGGGCGTGACGACGAGGTCGAGCCCTTCCTCGCCGACGCGCGCGCGCGCGATCGGGTCGTGCGCCAGCGCGAGCTCGAGGCGCGTGACGACCGATGCGCGTCGCATCGGGCGCGTCTCGCTCGTGCCCGCCCACGCGTCGCGCACGTCGAGCAGAGCGTCGAGGGTCGAGAAGAGCTCGTAGTGGTTGCGCCCGATCTGCCGGGTCATGCGCTCGAGCGTGAGCGGTCGCTCCTCGAGCGTCTCGAGGTCCGCGAACGCGAGGGAGCCGTCGGGCGCGACCACGGCGTCCTTGTCCAGCCACGCGTCGTCGAAGTCGAGGCCCACCAGCGCGCCGTCGATCCGCCGCGCGGTCCGCGCCGCGAGCGTGAGCAGCGCGACGCCGGTCGCGAGGTAGCGCTCGACGAAGGCATCGAGCGCCTCGACGCCGCCGACCCCGAGCGCGGCGAGGGCCTCCTCGGGCGTGCGCCCGAGCGTGCGCGAGCCTCCGTGGAAGACCCGCACGTCGCTCGGCACGAGGCGCTGCTCGGCCAGCACCAGGCCGCGATGGCGGCGGTACCAGAACGAGCCGCGGTCGATGGCCCGCTCGGGGACCACGACGGCGGCGAAGACGGGGCAGATCTCGGCCCCGCGCAGCTCGCCCGCGACCCACCGCTCGGTGATCGAGAGGGCCGCGCGCGCGCCCGCCTCGCCCTGGCCGCCGAACGGGGCTTCGCCCATCCAGCTCTCGCCGTGGATGCGCCGGACGCCGAGCGCCTCGCCGTACATCGGAGCGAGCGCCCCGACACCCTTGACGGAGAGCAGCCACTCGCGGCCCGCCCAGCCCACCCGCGGCTCGACCAGGACCGCGGCGCGGTTGCCGTCGCCGGAGGCCATCCATCGCGGCCCCGATGCGTCGGGCACGGCCTCGCTCGCCACGAGCGCCAGGCCGTCGATGGGCGTGGCGACGTC
>JBGALT010000098.1:0-28990 GCA_044223665.1 Sandaracinaceae bacterium
GCCCGTCGAGGCCGCCGCGGCGTCGTCCTCGATCATCATCGATCCCTCGCTCCTCGCCCCGGAGCCACCGCGGGCCCCGGAGCCACCGCGGGCCGCGCCCGTCCCCGCGACCCTCCCCGCTCACCCCGCGGCGGCCCCCCTGGCGCACCCGCCCACGCCACAGCCTACGGCCGCGCACCCACCGACTCCGGCGGCGACGCATCCGCCGGCCAGCGCGACCGGCTCCTCCAAGCGCACGCGCAAGGCGACCCCCGGCGCCGGTCTGGCGGACGACCGCCTCGCCGACGCGTTCGAGGGTCTGCAGGACCTGTTCTTCCTGTCCAGCGCGTTCGAGGGAGTCGAGTTCGCGATGCGGCTCATCGGCGACCTCATCCCCTCCGAGGCGATCAGCATCGCGCTCTACGACATCAACTCGCACGAGCTGCGCTTCGTCGCGACGAGCGGGCCAGGCGCCGACGTGCGCAAGGGCGACGCCATCCCCACCAACGTCGGCATCATCGGCGTGGCCCTGGCCGACTGGACGCAGCCGATGGCGCTGACGGAGCTCGCGAGCGATCCCCGCTTCGACCCGGGCATCGACGGCCGCGTCGGCCTCGATCTGCACAACGCGCTGCTCATGCCGGTCGCCGCCCAGGGGCGCCTGCTCGCGCTCGTGCAGCTCTTGAACCGCACGGGCGACCTGCAGTACTCGCAGAGCGACGCGAACCTCATCGCGTACATCGCGAGCCGGCTCGGCGAGTTCCTGCTCCAGACGAAGATGGCGGCCGACCGCCCGTCGTCGACGAAGAACCCCAAGCTCGCCCGCGGCTGATCGACGGCCTCCCCGCGTCGCGTGACGCGACGGCGTCGCGCGCGGCAGGCACGCCCGCGCCGCACGCCGCCACGGTCACGCGAGCGAAGTGCCGCGGATCGGAGACGGGCTGCGTCGGCGTCGCGTCAGCGACACGCCTGCGCGATGCTGCCCGCGCTCTCCATGCAGAAGTGGCCGTTGTAGAAGCAGTCGAGGTCGTACGACGCGCTGACGCCGCACGCCGGGTTCGTAGTGGTCCACCCCTCGTGCCCGGTGGACGTGCAGTCCATGAGATCCGGGTCGTAGCCGCACGCGAGCGTCGACAGCTGGGTGTACTGCTTGGTCGAGGACCCGTCGCAGTTGAAGTCGTAGCCGCCGCATCCCGTCCGCGACGTCGAGTAGTATAGCGACTCGCCCGGATAGGCGCGGCTGTCGGTGTCGCAGCAGTCGGTGCGCGGCTCGCTCGAGCGTCCTTCTCCGGTGTCGAGACAGTCGGCGTCCACCGAGTCGTCGCGGATGGCCGCGTCGCTGCGCGAGTAGGCGTCGTTGTCCGCGTCGTAGTAGCAGCCGTAGAAGGCACTGCAGTTGTCGTCGAGCCCGTTGTCGGCGAGCTCCGGATCGCCCGGCGACACCAGCGCGTTGCTGTCGTTGCAGTCGGTGCGCGGCTCGGTGCTCAAGCCCTCCCCCACGTCGGCACAGTCGGCGTCCACCGAGTCGTCGCGGATCGCTCCATCGCTGCGCGAGAAGAGGTCGTTGTCGGCGTCGTAGAAGCACTCGTAGGCGCCGCTGCAGTTGTCGTCGAGCGCGTTGTCGGCGACGAGCGTCGCGCCGGGGTGCACGCTCGCGTTGGAGTCGAGACAGTCGGTCGCGGGCTCGGCGGCCGAGCCTTCCCCCGTGCCCGAGCAGGCGTTGTCCGCCGAGGTGTCGATCACGGTGACCGTGCCCGTGGGCCGGTAACCGTCGCTGTCCGTATCGACGAAGCAGCCGTAGCTGCCGTTGCAGTTGTCGTCGAGACCGTTGTCGGCGATCTCGGTGACGCCGACGTGCACGGCGGCGTTCGTGTCGACGCAGTCGGTCCGCGGCTCGCTGCTCGCGCCCTCGCCGAGGTCGAAGCAGTCGGCGTCCACCGAGTCGTCGCGCACCGCCGCGTCACTGCGCGAGAACGCGTCGTTGTCCGCGTCGAAGTAGCAGCCGTGGAAGCCGCTGCAGTTGTCGTCCACGCCGTTGTCGGCGAGCTCCGGGTCTCCGGGGGAGACCGCGGCGTTGGCGTCGTTGCAGTCGCTGCGCGGCTCGCTGCTCGCGCCCTCGCCACTGTCGGCGCAGTCGGCATCGAGCGAGTCGTCCCGCAGGGCACCGTCGGCCCGGGAGTAGCCATCGTCGTCGGCGTCGATGTAGCACTCGTGCCCGCCGCTGCAGTCGTCGTCGAGGCCGTTGTCCGCGACCACGAGCCCGCCCGGACGCACGCTCGCGTTCGTGTCGACACAGTCGGTGCGTGGCTCGCTCGCGAGGCCCTCGCCCGTGTCGTTGCAGTCCGTGTCGACCGACTGGAACGACATCCCGTCGCTGCGCGAGAAGCCGTCGTCGTCCGCGTCGAAGTAGCAGCGCTCGTGGAGGTCGCAGTCGTTGTCGACGTTGTTGCCGACGATCTCGGTGGCCCCCGTGAAGACGGTGGCCGCCGTGTCGTTGCAGTCGTCGAGGCGGGTGGCCGCGCTGACGGGCGGCGTGCACGTCGCGTCGCCGTGCCCGTCCTCGTCGTTGTCTTCCTGCGGATGGTTCAGGCCGTGGCTGTTGGGCACCTCGCCGTCGGCGGGCGTCGCGACGCTGGTGCAGTCGTTGTCGAGCCCGTCGCAGAGCTCGGGCGCGCCGGGGTAGACGTACTGGTATCCGGCGCCGTCGAGGCAGTCGCCTCCTTGGATCACCCAACGGCCCGTCGAGGGCGCGCTGCACTGCGTGAGCGGCGTGGCGTTCAGGCCGCCGTAGCCGTCGTTGTCGTCGTCGCGGTACCACGTCGGCGTGTTGTCGTCGGGCGTCCCGGAGCAGTCCTCGTCGAGGCCGTTGCCGCAGATCTCGGGCGCCATCGGGTGCACGGAGGCACGCGTGTCGTCGCAGTCGCCGTTCGCGGTCGCGTAGCCAGGTGTGCCGACACAACGGGTCGCGGGCATGGCCGTCACGCCGTACCCGTCGGCGTCGACGTCGCGGTAGACGGTGGCGGTAGCGAGCCCGTCGTCGACGCCGCTCACGCAGTCGTCGTCGAAACCGTTGCAGACCTCGCTCGCCCCGGGGTGAATGCTCGCGATGGCGTCGTTGCAGTCGGTGCTGTTCGCGACGTAGCCGCCGGGGTTGACGCAGGCGTCCACGAACATCGCGGCGCTGCCGTAGGTGTCGTTGTCGGCGTCGCGATACCAGCGGGTCGAAAGCCCCTCGTCGGTGCCACCCTCGCAGTCGTCGTCCACGCCGTTGCAAATCTCGGTCGCCCCCGGATGGACGAGGATCGCCGCGTCGTTGCAGTCCTGGCTCGCGCCGCTGCCGGCGACGTTGGTGAAGCCGAGCGGGCACTGGCCCACGCTCGTCCGCGTCGGGTCGGGGCAGACGTTCATCATGGCGGCCGAGCCCGCGAAGCCGTCGAGATCCGTGTCGAGGTAGCAGACGACCGTGGTCGCCTCGTTCAACATCGCGTCGCAGTCGTTGTCGACCCCGTCGCAGATCTCGGCTGCCGCTGGCGAGATCGCCGCCTGCATGTCGTTGCAGTCCGTGGTCGCGAGATCGCTCGGCGTGCGGTTCGTCGTGCCGTAGGGGCAGGTGCCGACCATCGTCCGGCTCGCGTCGGGGCAGACCGGGCTCGCGACGGCCCCCGTCGCCGCGAACGTATCGCCGTCGCCGTCCGGGTAGCACTGGACCGTGGCTCCGTCGTCGACGTTACCGTCGCAGTCCTGATCGAGACCGTCGCAGATCTCGGACGCGCCCGGCGATCGGGTCGAGTCCGCATCGTTGCAGTCGGCCACGATGGGTGTGCGATTGGTCCATCCGACCGGGCACTGGCCGACGGCCGGGCGCGAGGGGACCGCGCACTGCGTCGTGGCCATCGCGCCCGCCGCGGGATAGCCGTCGTTGTCGACGTCCTGGTAGCAGAAGACCGTGAGCCCCTCGTCCGGCAGGCCGCTGCAGTCGTCGTCGACGCCGTTGCACAGGTCCGGCGCGCCCGGGTACGTCGAGTTGACCGTGTCGTTGCAGTCGGCCGTCGCCCCGATGGGAGACCGTGTCGTGAACCCCGTGGGGCACCCACCGAAGCCGCCGCTCCCGGCGCAGAGGGGCGTCGAGGGCGCGCCCGCGACGGGGAAGCCGTCGCCGTCGCCGTCGGCGAAGCAGGTGATCGTGACGCCGTTGTCGACGGTGCCGTCGCAGTCGTCGTCGAGCGAGTTGCACGTCTCGGCCGTGCCCATCACCGAGCACATGCCCCAGGTGCCGCTGGCGGTGCACGCCTCGGTGCCGCCGGCGCAGACGCCCACCGCCGTGCACGAGCGCGTGTCGGTGCCCGTGCACGAGCAGCCGCCCGGCGGGTTGTTCGGCGTTCCGTCGCAGTCGTCGTCGACGGCCGACGCATCGCAGACGTCCGCGACGCCCGGATGCACGGCGCCGACCGCGTCGTCGCAGTCGCCGGCCCGATCGGCGAAGCCCGCGGGCGCGATGCAAGCGCTCTGGTTGGTCGCCGCGTCGTCCACGCCGTAGAGGTCGTGATCGGCGTCGAGGTAGAAGACGATCAGCACGCTCTCGTCGACGCTGGCGTCGCAGTCGTTGTCGCGACCGTCGCAGACCTCGGGGACGTTGGGGTTGGTGCCCGGACGGTTGTCGTCGCAGTCCGTGCCGCACACCCGAGCGCCACCGGTGTCGACGTTGCAGCAGGCCGCGTCCGGCTCACCGTCCATGTCGGAGTCGCGGAACCCGAACGTCGACGAATCGCAGTCCTCGTCGTGGTCGGTGGAGTCGCAGTGCTCGGAGTTGCCGGGATAGCGGAGCGGATCGCCGTCGTCGCAGTCGTCGCCGCCCGAGCACGCCGCATCGCGGTGCCCGTCGCCGTCGGCGTCGGTGGTGCACGTCGTGGTCATGCAGCGGTCGTTCGCCTCGTCGCAGGGCACCGAGCCCGTGCAGGGCGGCGTGCCCGCCTGGCAAGCGCCGCTCGTGCAGCGCTCGGCGCCATTGCAGAAGAGACCATCGTCGCACTGCCCGGCGGCGGTGCACGGCCCCGTGTCCGCGCGCATCCCGACATCGATCGCCGGCGCATCGCTCCCGGGCGCGTCGAGCGGAACCCCGGTGTCGACCGCGCCGCCCTCCGGGGCACCGCAGCCGGCCACCATCCCCACGACCCCACCCAGCACGAAGCCCACCACCCGCCGCGCGACCGAGACGTTCCCCATCGGCCGACGGTATCGCAGTCGACGGGGGCGCGTCGAACGTCCCCGACGCGCGATCGGCGCGCCCACGAATGCGAGTCCCCCCCTACCCGCGCGAATCGCTAGGCTCGCACCCATGGTCACCGCCCGCGAGCTCCGCGATGCGTCCCGGCACGATCTGCGCGAGCAGATCCTGCACGGCCACCCCGTCGATCCCGCAGCGCTCGAGGGATGGGCGTACCGCGGCACCAGCTTGGGACTGCCCGACCTCGCCGTGAAGGCGACCTGGAAGACGTTCCAGAAGACCTTCTGGCGCGAGCCCTCGAGCGGGCGCCTGCTCGGCTGGAACGTGCGGCTCGAGCAGGACGGAATGGACGCGCCGAGCCGTCCGAAGCGACGCGGCGGACGCCCGGTCACGGAGTGGAACTACGAGGTCGTTCCGGCGACCGGGATCCCGATGCCGCGCGGCTTCGATCGCGGGCTCGTCATCGACTACGGGCGCGCCGCCAACCCCCCGGGCCCCGTTCGGATCACCAAGGACCCGCTCGTCGCGCTCGCCCCCGGCAACGCCGACGAGCTGCTCGGCGTCAGCTACCTCGTGATCGGCGGGCGCTGCATCGAGACGCCGACCTACTTCACGCTCGAGCGCGAGCATCCCATCGACTACGTGCCCTTCGAGCAGCCCGCGCCGCCCGGGCGCGACCCGCTGCGGCTGACCCGCATCGAGCAGCGGTGGGCCGAGGCGCTCATGGACGCGATCGTCGGCGTCGAGCACGGCGATGGGCTCCCCCCCTTCGCGGACACCGACCGCGGGCCCTTCTGGCGCACGTTCGAGAGCGCGCCCGGGCCGCTCGTGCGCGCGGGGCTGCGCCCGATGGTCCACACGCTCACGTTCCTGCCCCTCGCGAGCGGCTTCCGGCGCCCCTTCTTCCAGCTCGCGCCGCGCGAGCGGGAGCGCTTCCTCGCGGCGGTGGAGAAGGACCCGCGCTACTTCGTGCGGCAGTCGATGACGACGCTGAAGACGCTCGCGTGCTTCGCGTACTTCGACGACCCGAAGGTCCGCGAGCGCTTCGACGGCACGGCCGCGCCGGGAGGGCGGCCGTGAGCGCGCCGATCGGCTCGCCCGCTCCGGCCCCTCCCGTCGGCGGGCTCCACCCGCTTGTGTCCGGGGCCTCCGGAGCGAGCACTCCTGGCCGAGCGCTGATCGCCGTCGACGGGCGCGCCGTCCACGCCACGCTCGAGGCCGACGCCGACGTCGTGGTGGTGGGGAGCGGCCCCGCCGGCGCCACCGTCGCTCGCGCCCTCGCCCAGCGCGGCGTCTCCGTCGTCGTCGTCGAAGAAGGCCACCACGTGCCGACGCGCGAGCTGCCGGCGAGCGGGCTGCGGGCGATGGCCAGCCTCTACCGCGACATGGGCACCTCGATCGCGTTCGGCAACGTGTCCATGCCGTACCTGCAGGGCCGTGTGGTCGGCGGCACGTCGGTCATCAACGGAGCGATCAGCTGGCGCATGCCGCCCGAGATCGTCGCCGAGTGGCTGCGCGCCGACCCCGGCCTCGCCGAGACGCTCTCGTACGAAGCGATCTCGGCCGCCGAGGACGAGATCGATCAGCGCCTCCACGTCCTTCCCACCGACGAGCGCGTGGCCGGCCCGAAGAACCTGCTGCTCGGTCGCGGCGCGGCGGCGCTCGGCGTCGCCCATCGCCCGATCCGCCGCAACGTGCAGGGATGCGTGGGCGAGGGGCGCTGCCTGCAAGGCTGCCCGCACGGCGCGAAGCTCTCGATGGAGCGCTCGTTCCTGCCCGACGCCGTCGAGCGCGGCGCGCGGATCTTCTCCGGCGTGCGCGTCACGCGCGTGCTCCACGAGGGTGGCCGCGCGCGCGGCGTCGCCGGCACGAGCAGCGCCGGCGCGCGCGTGACGGTCCGTGCGCGACACGCGGTGGTCCTCGCGGCGAGCGCGATCCAGACGCCCGTGCTGCTGCGACAGAGTGGCCTCTCGCGCGGTCCCGTCGGCGATGGGCTCACGGCGCACCCCGGCGTGTCGGTGACGGGCCGCTTCGACACGCCCGTCACCGCGTGGCGCGGCGCGACGCAGGGCCACGAGGTCACGGGGTACCGCGCCGAGGGCCTGAAGCTCGAGGCGCTCGGGTTCGACGTCTCGCTCCTCGCGAGCCGCGTGCCCGGGGTCGGCCGCGCGTTCGCGCAGCGCCTCGCCGAGCTCGACCGCTACGCCGTGTGGGGCGCGGCGGTCCGCGCGAGCGCGACCGGCACCGTGCGTCCGGGGCCGGTCGGCCCGATCGTGCGCTACTCGCTGACCGAGAGCGACGTGCGCAAGGTGCGGCGCGGCGTGCGCGTGCTCGGCGAGACCCTCCTCGCCGCCGGCGCGCGCGAGGTCTATCCCGGTGTCCCGGGCTTCGACGCCGTCGTGACCGACCCGGCGCGGATGGCGCGCTTCGAGAGCGAGGGCTCGCTCGTCCCCGGCGACTACTCGATGAGCATGACGCACCTGTTCGGCACGACCCGCATGGGCTCGAGCGCCGCCACGAGCGTCGTCTCGCCGCGCTTCTCGCACCACGACGTCGACGGGCTCTTCGTCGCCGACTCGGGCGTCTTCCCCGGCAACCTCGGCGTGAACCCGCAGATCCCCATCATGGCGATGGCGCGCCTCTGCTCCGACCACGTGGCGGCGCGCTGAGCGTCGCTCACGCGCGCGGGTCGGCTCGCGCGCAGGTCGGCTCGCCGCGCCCAAGACGAAAGGCGCGCCCCGCTCTCGCGAGACGCGCCTTCCGCGCGAAGCGCCCGCGCCCGGCTCAGCCGAGCATGGGGCGGGGATCGATCACTGCGCGACGACCGTCACCGAGTGCGTGCACGCGCGGTAGATCGTGTCGCGGATCCGGAGCGTGTACGTGCCGGGCGTCATCGCCTGGTCGATCTGCGCGCTCGAGTTCGGGCCGCCGTACGAGTTCGACGTGATCGACGCGTTGTTCTGGATGAGCTCGATGCGCGAGGTGCACATCGAGCTGTCCGTCGCCGCCGCGTTGATCCGGTAGTTGCCGGGCGCCGTGATGGTGATGGCGACTTCGGCGCTGGCCGGGCGGTCCCAGTCGGCCGAGGGCGTCGTCACGGTCGTCGCGGGCGCGCCCGGGGCGATGGTGGCGGCCGGCGTCATGGGCGAGAGCTGCGTCGCCGACACCTGCACGGTGGCCGCGACGTGGTTGTACTCGTTGACGCGGACCGTGTACGTGCCGGGCGCGAGGAACGTCGCCAGGCGCGCGTTGTAGCCGTCGCCGCTGTCGCTGTCGCTCGCCTGCGTCCAGCCGTTGCTGTCGAGGATCGACATCTGCGCGTCGGCCGGCATGCCCACCGCGTCGAACTGGAACTCGCCGGGAGCGGCGACCACGAACTGCCAGCGCGGCGCGGCCGCGACGTTGACGGTGACGGTCGGCGCGCCGACCGCGATGGTGGTGGGGTTCGGACCGCCGGGGACCGCCGTCGGCGGGGCCGTGCCCGTGCCGCCCGTGAGGTCGACCGTGGTGGTCGTGGGGGTGTCGGTGCTCCCGCCCATGCAGCAGCCGCCGAGCGCGACGCTGCCGATGCCGAGCGCGACCGCGAGGCCGGTGCCGATCGCCTTGAGGCCCGTCGTGTCGAAGATCGTCTTGGTGATCATGATGTCGTTCTCCTCGGCTCGCTCAGGGCGCCGGCGCGACGGTGACCGTCATCGCGCACGAGTGGTTCCACCAGTTGCGGATGCGCAGCGTGTAGGTGCCCGCGACGAGCGCGCGGCTGGCCGTGGCCGGCGAGCCCGAGCTCGGGGCCGAGATCATGTAGCCGTCGACGGCCATGTCGTGGATGACCTGGATCTCCGGCGAGCACTGGGCATCGCCCGGCGTCGCGGTGATCGCGTAGTTGCCCGGCGCGGCGACGTTGACCGCCACCTCGACGCTCGCGGCGCGCGACCAGTCGCCCTCGGGCGTGCTGATCGACGCGGGGGGAGCGCCCGGCGCGATCGTCGCGACCGGCGTGAACGCCGGCGCCGCGGTGACCTGCACGTTCGCCGCCATCGCCCGGTACTGGTACTCGTAGACGATGATCTGGTAGGTGCCGGGCGCCAGGAACTGCGCGAGGCGCGCGTTCGTGCCCTCGCCCGAGTCGCTGTCGTCGGCGACGTCGCTACCGTCGTGCATCAGGCGCAGCTGCGCGTCCGTGCCGTCGGTCGCCATCGCGTCGATGAGCACGTCCTGCGGCGCTGCGATCGTGAGCGGGAGGCTCGGATCGGCCACGACCTGCCCAGTCGACGCGGGCGCGCCCGCCGTCAGCGTCGGCAGCGCCTGCGCGAGCGCCGTCCCTCCCAAGCCGATCATCGCCAGCGCGATGAGCGGCGCACCGAATCGTCGCATCGTTCTCCTCCGTCTTTCCTGCGTCCCCATGGAGCGCGCCCCGCGTGTACCACGGCACCGGGCGCGAGGGCATGGTGATTCGTTGAGAACCTCACGCCCTCCGAGCCCGCCGCCCGCGCGCCCTGCCGCACCCCCGGGGCGCGTCTTGCGGCGGCTCGGAGGGGCGTGCTAACTGGCCGCGTTCACCCATGTTCGAGACGCTGACGAAGGGCTTTCGGGCCGCGCGGAACCGCCTCAACGGCGTCACCGAGCTGACCGACGAGAACATCGAGCCCGCGCTGCGCGACGTGCGGCTCTCACTGCTGGAGGCCGACGTCGAGCTCGGCGTCGTCAAGCGGTTCCTCTCGCGCGTGAAGACCGAGGTGATCGGCGAGACCTTGCAGAACGAGGTCGAAGCGGCCGGCAAGGACGGCGAGCGCCGCAAGATCCGGGTCGGTCCCGCCGAGCGCTTCATCAAGGCCTGTCAGGACGAGCTCGTCTCGATGATGGCGAGCGAGGGCCCCGCCGTCCAGCTCGCGCAGAAGCCCAACATCACCGGCGTGATGATGGTCGGCTTGCAGGGCTCGGGTAAGACGACGACGAGCGGCAAGCTCGCGCGCCTGCTCGAGCAACAGGGCCGCAAGCCGCTGCTCGTCGCCGCCGACGTGCAGCGCCCGGGCGCCATCGAGCAGCTCCAGGTCCTGGGCGAGCGCCTCTCGATCCCGGTCTTCAACATCCCCGGCGCGAGCCCGCTCGACATCTGCACCGCGGCGCTCGACCACGCCAAGAAGCTCAAGCGCGACACGATCCTCTACGACACGGCCGGCCGCCTCGCGATCGACGAGCCCCTCATGCAGGAGCTCTCGGACATCAAGGCGCGCACCAAGGCCGAGAACGTCCTCATGGTGGTCGACGCCATGATCGGTCAGGACGCCGTCAAGACGGCGGCCGCGTTCCACCAGCGCCTCTCGCTGACGGGCCTCGTGCTGACGAAGCTCGACGGCGACGCGCGCGGCGGCGCGGCGCTCTCGATCCGGGAGGTCACGGGCGCGCCCATCAAGTTCGTCGGTACCGGCGAAGGGATGGACAAGCTCGAGGAGTTCCGGCCCGAGGGCATGGCGAGCCGCATCCTCGGCTTCGGCGACATCGTCGGCCTGATGAAGGACTTCGAGGGCGTCGTCGACGAGAAGAAGGCCGAGCAGGACGCCGCTCGCATGCTGCAGGGGAAGTTCACCCTGCACGACTTCCTCGAGCAGATCCGGATGCTCCAGTCGATGGGGCCGCTCCAGCAGATCTTCGAGAAGCTCCCCTTCTTCCAGGACTCGGTGCCCGAGGGCTTCCAGGTCGACGAGAAGGAGCTCAAGCGTGCCGAGGCCATCGTCAGCTCGATGACGAAGCTGGAGCGCCTCGACCCCGAGCTCTTCGCCAAGCAGCCCACGCGCATCCAGCGCGTCGCCAAGGGCTCGGGCCGCACCGACAAGGAGATCGTGGATCTCCTGCAGCGCTTCTCGTTCATGAAGCAGATGATGGGCGACATCGGCCAGCAAGCGGGCCTCTTGTCGCGCATCCCGGGCATGAAGCAGCTGGCGAACATGCGCCGCCTCGGCGACGCGGTGCGCACGACGGGGCTCGAGCAGAACCCGATGATGTCGACGCTGGCCGACCAGCTGCTCGAGGCGGCCGTCGCCGACGGCAGCAAGAAGGGCGCGGCGCGGCCCTCGGGGATCCCGGGGATGGCGCAGATGCCGCCGGGAATGCCCCAGCTGCCGCCGGGCTTCCAGCTTCCGCCGGGCTTCCAGCTCCCGGCGGGCTTCCAGCTCCCCCCCGGAATGCAGCTCCCGCCGGGGCTGATGGGCGGCATGCGCGGCGCGCAGCCGGCCGGCCGCGGCAAGCCCGGCGACAAGGACAAGAAGAAGCACCTCCGCAAGCTCCAGAAGAACGCGCGCAAGAAGTCGCGCAAGTGATCGTGCTCAAGAACGAAGGGCCATCGATGCGAACCGCACCCGCTCCCACTGCACCCGCTCGCACCGCGCTGCGACACGTCGCTCCTCTACTCGTGCTTCTGCTCGGCTTCGGCTGCGTCGAGGAGTCGCCCGACCTGACTCCCGCCGAGCGAGAGGCCCTGCGCGAGTACATCCTGACGGAGGCGCCGCACCCGCAGCACGAGCTCGACATCCGCTTCGAGTCGCGCGTGCGGCTGATCGGCTACGACATCTCCGTCGAGGAGATCACGCCCGGCCAGGCGTTCGACATCACCTGGTACTGGCAGGTGGACCGCCGCCTCACGGGTGGCTGGATGCTCTTCACGCACCTGGCGGACGGCGAGGGCACCAACCGGCAGAACGAGGACAGCACGGGCGCCGTGCGCGAGCGCTACCAGCCCTCGCGCTGGCACGAGGGCGAGTGGGTGCGCGACGTGCAGCACATCACGATCCCCGCCGACTGGCACTCCGACCGCGTGGTCTTCTACCTCGGCTTCTGGAACGAGGATCACCGCCTCAGCGTCACCGGCCCGAACGACGGCGAGAACCGCGCGCGCGCGGCGAGCGTGCCGATCGCGGGCGGCGCGCACACGGACGCGACCGGCACCACGACGCCCGAGCTTCCGATCCCGACGCTCACCGCGCCCCACACGACGGGCGCGATCACGATCGACGGCCAGCTCGGCGAGAGCGACTGGACCCGGGCCACGGCTACCACGACGTTCGTCGACACCCTCGGGGGTGGGGTCGGCCCTTTTCCCGCGACGGCGCGTACGCTCTGGGATGACCAGAACGTCTACGTCGCCTTCGAAGTGACCGACGACTACCTCCACAACACGATCACCGAGCGCGACGGGCACCTCTGGGAGCAGGACGCGGTCGAGATCATGGTCGACCCCGACGGCGACGGCCTGCACTACTTCGAGCTCCAGGTCTCGCCGACCGGGAACGTCTTCGAGACCGCGTACGACTCGCGTCGCGTGCCCGGCCCGATCGGCCACGCCGACTGGGACAGCCACATGGTGGCGCGCGCGCACGTCGAGGGGACGGTCAACGACGAGACGCCCGATCAGCGCTACACGGTCGAGCTGTCCATCCCGTGGACCGCGTTCGCGTACGGCGAGATGCCGGCGTCGGCGGCGCCGCCCGCGGGCGCGACGTGGCGCTTCAACTTCTACGTGATGGACACGCGCGCGGACGGTGGACAGCGGGGCGAGGGCTGGTCGCCCACGCTCACGAACGACTACCACGTGCCCACGCGCTTCGGCCGCGTGACTTTCGAGGCGGCCCCGATCCTCGATGCGGTCGCGACGCCGGAGGCGACGCACATGGTGCTGACGCCCGAGCAGATGGCGCGCCTGCGCCCGCTCGACCGGCGCCCCCTGGCGCTCCCGCACGGCGCGACGGTGCCGGTGCAGCCGCTCGATCCGTCGCAGCTGCGCTGATCGCCCGTCCCCCTTCCCGGGTTTGGTCGCCAGGCCCGCACGGGTCGGGCCGACCGGGTCAGGCCGCGCGCTCCGCGACGTGCGCGAGCTTCTCGTCCTCGCCCAGCCGGTAGAAGCGGCGTAGCTCGCGCGCGAGCGCGCCGAGATCGCCCGCGTCGACGAAGCGACGCTCGAGATAGCGGGCGTACGCGGACGCGACGCGCGAGGCCCGGCGGTAGCGCTCTCCGCGCTCGCTGCCCTCGGGGTCGAGGTAGGCCGGCCCCTCGAACAGGCGCCTGCGCAGCCGGCGGCTGCGTGACGAGAGGCGCGGCGCGGGATCGCGCACGAGGGCCAGCGCGTACTTGTCGACCTCGGCCTGGAGCTCGAGCTCGAGCTCGCTCACCGCCCGACCGCGCAGCGAGCGGAACGCGACGTAGACGAAGTGGCTGACGCCCTCGGCGAGCGCGCACGCCGCTTCGAAGCGCGCCGGCAGCGACTGGAGCGCCGCGCTCACGTAGAGACCGACCGAGACGTCTTCTTCGCCTTCGACGACGATCAGGGCCTCGTGGCGCGCGGTGATGGCGTCGCCCGCGAGCGCGCGGGCCTCGTCCTCGCCGCAGACGAACTGCTCGACGTCGGGGCCGAGCGGGAGATCGTAGAGCGCTTCGAGCTCGCGCTGCAGTCGGCGCAGCACGTCAGTCTCGCTCCGCTCGCGCGCACGCGGACGGGAGCCCTGGGCGGCGCGGCATCGTCAGTGGACCGTTCCGCGCGCCCGCAGCGCCGACGGGAACACGCCCTCGGCCGTCAGGCGCTCGGCGATCTTCGGCGAGTGCGTGCGGGTCCAGCGATCGTAGAGGCGGACGATGTCGCTCGGCGTCCGGAGCGCCGTCCCCTCGCGGACGTCGTCGAGCGCATCGGCGAAGAGCTCGAACTTGTGGGCCAGCTCGCGATAGACCTCGCTGGCGCTCCCGAGCGCCAGGTCGCCGGCCTGCCCGTAGGCGGTCTCGCCCAGCGTCGCCACGTACTCGCCCGTGATGCCGCGATGGTCGAGGTGCTCGGTGCAGAAGCCGCGGAGGTAGAGCGCATCGTCGCCGAGCGCCCGGTACAGCCGAAAGCGCTCCGCCCGATCGGCGGCGCGGGCCTCGGCGAGCTGCAGGGCGAGGGGACGGCTCAGGGCGTCGTGCTCGTGGCCCAGGCCGACGCGGGCGAGGAGGTCGACGAGGTAGGCGCGTGTGCCCTCCCCCGCCGCCAGCTGCCGGCGACCGAGCGCCGCCTCCAGCCTCTCCCGGAACCAGCCGCGCAGGTCACCAAACGTCTCGATGCTCATCGCTACCTCCGAGGACGCCGTCTCCCGTTATTTCGGCAGATCGCTCGGAAATCTCAACGTTTCGTTCCGATGAACGGGGCCTCGCCTGGCAGCCGCCGGGCGAGAGTGCCAGAGCCGGCGGCTTCGGCCGTCGCGGTCCGGGGGGTGAGGCGCCTCACGATTTTCCACGGGCGCTCTTGACCCACCCGGAAGCGATCTTAGAGTCCAGCGCCGTTAGCACTCTGCCTCGGCGAGTGCCAACAAAGTTGGACCGAGACCCGGCCAACTGCCGGGAAAGACAACCCGTTTCAGAGACCAGCGATAGGGAGGCTCCAGATGGCGATTCGTCCGCTCCACGACCGCGTGATCGTTCAGCGCACCAAGGAAGAAGAGAAGACCAAGGGCGGGATCATCATCCCGGACACGGCCAAGGAGAAGCCGGTCCAGGGCAAGGTCGTCGCCGTCGGCAACGGCAAGGTCCTCGAGGACGGCAAGGTCCGCAAGCTCGAGGTCAAGAAGGGCGACGTCGTCCTGTTCGGCAAGTACGCCGGCCAGGAGGTCAAGGTGGACGGCGAGGAGCTCGTCATCCTCCGCGAGGACGACATCGTCGGCGTGGTGGAGTGATCCGCTGCGCGCCCTGACCGAAGACTCAACTCGAAAATAGAAACACGGAGACGAAGAACATGTCCGCCAAGGAAATTCTCTACGATACGACCGCGCGTAACCGCATCCTCAACGGCGTCAACACGCTGGCGAACGCGGTGAAGGTGACCCTCGGGCCGAAGGGCCGGAACGTGGTCATCGAGAAGAGCTTCGGCGCGCCGACGATCACCAAGGACGGCGTGACCGTCGCCAAGGAGATCGAGCTCGCCGACAAGTTCGAGAACATGGGCGCCCAGATGGTGCGCGAGGTCGCGAGCAAGACGAGCGACGTGGCCGGCGACGGCACCACGACCGCGACCGTGCTCGCGCAGGCGATCTACCGCGAGGGCAGCAAGATGGTCGCCGCGGGCCACAACCCGATGGCCATCAAGCGCGGCATCGACCTCGCCGTCACCACGATCACCGAGAAGCTCGAGAAGCTCAGCAAGTCGACCAAGGACGCGAAGGAGATCGCGCAGGTCGGCACGATCAGCGCGAACGGCGACGCCACGATCGGCAAGATCCTCGCGGACGCGATGGAGAAGGTCGGCCGTGAGGGCGTGATCACGGTCGAGGAGGCCAAGGGCCTCGAGACCACGCTCGACATCGTCGAGGGCATGCAGTTCGACCGTGGCTACCTGTCGCCGTACTTCGTGACGGATCAGGAGCGCATGGAGGCGATCCTCGAGGACGCGTACATCCTCATCTCCGAGAAGAAGATCTCGAACATGAAGGACCTGCTCCCGGTCCTCGAGGCGATTGCCCGCCAGCAGAAGCCGCTCGTGATCATCGCCGAGGACATCGAGGGCGAGGCGCTCGCCACGCTCGTCGTGAACAAGCTCCGTGGCACGCTGCACGTGGCCGCCGTCAAGGCGCCCGGCTTCGGCGACCGCCGCAAGGAGATGCTCAAGGACATCTCGATCCTCACGGGTGGCCAGGTCATCGCGGAGGAGCTCGGGCTCAAGCTCGAGAACGTCACGATGAGCGACCTCGGCCGCGCCAAGCGGATCAAGATCGACAAGGAGAACACCACGATCGTCGACGGCGCTGGCAAGAAGCCCGACATCAAGGGCCGCTGCGACCAGATCCGCAAGCAGATCGAGGAGACCACGAGCGACTACGACCGCGAGAAGCTCCAGGAGCGCCTCGCCAAGCTCGCGGGCGGCGTGGCCGTCATCAAGGTCGGCGCGGCGACCGAGGTCGAGATGAAGGAGAAGAAGGCGCGCGTGGAAGACGCGCTCCACGCGACGCGCGCGGCCAGCCAGGAGGGCATCGTCCCGGGCGGCGGCGTGGCGCTCATCCGCGCGCAGGCCGCGCTCGACAAGATGGAGACGGACGAGCACCAGCGCGTCGGCGTCAACATCATCCGCCGCGCGGTGGAGGAGCCCCTCCGCCAGATCGCGGCCAACGCGGGCGTCGAAGGCTCGATCGTCGTGGACAAGGTCCGCAACGGCAAGACCAACTTCGGCTACAACGCGGCCACGGACACGTACGAGGACCTGATCGAGGCGGGCGTCATCGACCCGACGAAGGTCGTCCGCACGGCGCTCCAGAACGCGGCGTCGGTCGCGGGCCTCATGCTCACCACCGAGGCGCTGATCGCCGAGCTCCCGAAGGAGGAGAAGGCGGCCGCAGGCGGCCACGCGCACGGCCCGGGCGGCGGCGGGATGGACTTCTGAGCTCGGTCACCGAGGGTCGAGCTCGCTAGAAACGAGCTCGACCCGCGAGCTGGACGCCGGATCCCCGAACAGGGGGCCGGCGTTCTGCTTTTCGTGCTCTAGCGGCGCCGTCAGCCGAGGTACTCGCTCGGGTCGACGATGCGGCCCGCGATCGCGCTCGCGGCGACCGTCAGCGGGCTCGCCAGATAGACCTGGCCCGGGCCGCTCCGGCCGGGGAAGTTGCGGTTGATCGCGCTCACGGTCACCTGGTCGCGCTTGTCGCTCGCGCCGGGGCCCGCGTTGATGCAGGCGCCACAGCTCGGGTCGATCAGCTCCACGCCGGCCTTCTGGAACAGCTCGATGTAGCCCTGCTCTTCGGCGTACTTCCGGATGCGCTGGCTACCGAACTGGATGTAGCAGTGCACGCCCTCCTTCACGCGCTGGCCGCGCGCGAGCGCCTTGCGCATCACGAGCGCGTACATGTCCATGTCGACCTTCTTGCCGCCGGTGCAGCTGCCGCCGTAGGCGATGTCGATCTTCACGTCGTCCTTCCAGCCCGTCATCGCCACGCCGTTGCGCGGGTCGCCGGGGGTCGCGAGCATCACCGGGACCGCCGCGAGATCGATCTCGAACGTGTCGAGGTAGATCGCGCCCGGATCGCTGCGCACGATGCGCTTCTCGATCTCCGCCTTCGGCAGGGCGCGCAGCTCGTGGAGGTAGTCCACGACGCGCTGGCTCGGCTCGAGGATTCCGGTGAAGCCGCCGGCCTCGACCGCCATGTTCGTCAGCGTCGCCTGCTCGTCCATCGGCATCGTGCCGAGGCCCTCCCCGGTGAACTCGAGCACCTTGCCGATGCCGCGGCTCGTGCGGAAGAAGGGCTGCGAGAGGATGTGGAGCATCACGTCCTTCGCGCTCACCCCCGTGCGCAGCTCGCCCTTCAGGACGAAGCGAACCGTCTCCGGCACCTTCACGCGCACGTCGCGCGTGAACCACGCGTTCGCCATGTCGGTCGAGCCGACGCCGAACGCGAACGCGCCCAGCGCGCCGCCCATGCAGGTGTGGCTGTCGGTTCCCGCGATGACCTGGCCCGGCAGGCCGAGGTCTTCGATCACCGCGTTGTGGCAGATGGCTTCGCTGCCGCGCGTCGTCCCGTCCGACGCCTTCACCTCGCCGTAGAGCTTGAGCGAGTGCTTCTTGGCGAAGCGCTCCTGCCGCGTCGCCAGGCCGTTGGCCTCGTTCAAGAGGCCCATCTCGATGCGCTCCTTCGGCATCACGCTGCCGAGGAACGTGAGGTGGTCGCGGAACGTGAACACGCTCTCGGGCTCGGCGACCTTCGCGCTCTCGCCGAGCGCGGCGAGGAAGAGCGCGTCCGCCATCGGCGTGACGTACTCGTGGCTGAAGCGCACGTCGGTGCGGATGAAGAGCGCATCGCCAGGCTGCACCGCCGGCACGCCCAGCGCGCCGGTCTTCGCATCGCGCACCGCGTGCGCCGCGATGATCTTCTCGACCATCGTCATCGGGCGCGCGGCGGTGGTGATGGCCGGCGGCGACACCTCACCCGCCATCCGCCGCTGGTTGTAGGCGAAGAGCCCGCCCTCGCGGACGATGTCGGCGCTGATGGGATCGAGGCCGGCGGTGAAGGCGGTGCCGTCGACGCTCTCGCCGGCGAGCAGGCGCGGGATCAGCGAGAAGTCGGTCGAGGTGAGCAGGCCGATGTTCTGGCAGTTCTGCCCGTAGATCTTCTCGATGCTGCGCGCGATCACGAGCTTCACGCCCGCGGCGACCTCGCTGTACGGCGCCTGCTCGCGCGAGCTCCCGCAGCCCTTGCTCTGCCCGCTCACGACGACCGAGAAGGCGCCCTTCTTCAGCGTGCCGCGCTCTTGGAAGTGCCCACCGCGGAGGCCATTGAGCGAGTACTCGCCGAGGGTCTCGTCGTAATAGAAGCAGACCCAGCCCGGCGTGATCTCGTCGGTAGAGATGTTGTCGATCAGCTTCGGGCCCTCGCCTCGCACGATGGCGGCGATGGTCTCCGCGTCGAGGCTGTCCCCCGCGAGCTGCTTCTTCAGGAGATCCGGATCCTCGGTCAGGAACAGGACACGACCATCGAGACGGAACGAACCGGACCGAGCCATGCGCACCTCGCGGGCGGCAGGCTAGCAGGCTTCCGCGCACGTCCGCCCTACCCCGTCCGTGCCCGATCGCACGTCGCGCCGGGCCGCGCCGCGCTGCGTCGGAGCCGCACTACGGCGCGGTCACGCGCGTGGTCATCCGCGGCCAGGCCGCGAGGAGCACCACCACGCACTCGTGGCCATCCGCCGCGGTCGCGGTGCCCAGACCGAAGTCGGTGAAGCGTCGATCGACCAACGCGGCGCGGTGCGAAGGGCTCTGCGCGAGCGCGCTCATCGCCGCGCTCACGTCGGCGCCACGCGAGGCGACCTCCCCGACGTGGCGGGCGACGACCCCTCGTTCGCGCAGGCGGGCGCTCGGATCGCGACCCGGCTCGAGCTCGTGCGCCGCCTCGCCCGCCGCGCAGATGGCCTCGGCGTGCTCGGTCGCGATGCGATCGAAGAGCCGGCTCGTCCGGAGCGCTGGCGCGTGCGCCTCGCTCCGCAGCTGGACGACGCGCTCGCGCGGCTCGCCCTCCGCGAGCCCATCGGCCTCGCGGGCCCCGAGCACCCGCTCGGCCACCGGGCGCGGCCCGTCGGGGCCGCGGGCCACGACCTGCACGCGGACGGCCTCGACCCCGGAGGGCAGCGTCGTGTCGAACGAAGGGGCCGTGAGCTCGACCACGTGGACCTGGCCGTCGACGTCCTCGGCGTAGAGCATCGGCTCGTGCCAGCCATCCGCGATCCGTCCTCGGACGCTCGCCCCCTCGACCTCGAGCGTGGCGGCCGCCGGCACCGCGACGATGACGCGACGCTCTCCCGTCCTCGCTTCACCGCACGCCAGCGGCGTCTCGCCGCGCTCGACGAGCTGGGCAATCCAGGCCTCGACGCGCGCGCCATCACCTGGCGAGACCGACAGAGCGTGCGCCCGCGGCGCTTCGGACCCCGCCGCCCGCACGAGGCCGAGCAGCGTCGCCTCGGAGGGCTCCGCCTCGAGCGCGAGCGCGGCCGCGGCCTCGCTCAAGCGGACGTCGTCGGCGCAGCCGGCGATCTGCGCCTCGGCGATCGAGGGCCACGACGCGAGCGCGAGGGGCGCGAGGCAGAGCGCGGAGAGACGCATCCCCCGAGGCTCGCTCAAGCCCGCGTACCGACCAAGAAACCGCCGCCCCGCACGGGCTGGCACCGGCCCCCGGCGTGAACGGCCTGAACGGAAGAGCCCGGGTGGCCGCTGACGGGCCCCCGGGCTCTTCATCCGCTCGTGCCGCGCCACGGGGCGCTGGCGTGATCGCGTGGGTCAGCCCGTGATGTCGATGCCGACCGCGGCGAAGTCCGACACCAGCTGCCACGCGTTGCAGGGCGTGGCGCCCGTGCCGTCGTGGCTGCAGATGCTGCCGTCGCCCGGGTCGAGCACGCAGGCAGCGCCCGTCGCGCAGAGCGAGTCGGGCTGCACGCTCCAGCTCGCCTGGGCTTGGTCGCAGTACGGACCGCTCGCCGGGTCGGTGAATCCGTTGCTGGCGATCAGCGTGCACAGCTGCGCGTGGATGGGGTCGACGTCGATCGTCGTCGTCTGCGACTCGGAGACCAGGAGATAGCCCTGGAGCGTCGCGGCCGTCGTGAACTGGTAGCGCGCGCCGATCGTCCCGATGCAGCTGCGGCTGTCGCTGAAGGTGCTCGTGACGACCTCCACGTTGTGGAGCTGGAGCTTCACCTGGAGCATGGTCCCGGTGGGGTCGAACACCGGCACGGTGAGCACACCGTCGTCGGGCTGCGTCGTGATGACCTCGCCCGTGATCGTTCCGCTGAGCGTCACCGGCGCGTACTCCGCTTCGGTGCTGAACGAGTAGGTCCCGGTCGCCTCGTCGCGCGTGCCGTAGCCGGTCTGGATCGTGATCGGCCCATCGCCGTTGCCGGTCGCCGTGCCGCGGAAGAGCCAGTTGAACGTCTCGTTGGCGAGCGAGGAGTTCAGCAGCATCGCGGTCGTCGGCGAGACGAGCGCCGAGCCTTCCGGCGCCGTCAGGTGCAGCGAGCGCAGCCGCAGCTCGGGCGAGCTCAGCTGATCGGCCTGCGAGCGCCGATAGCAGCACGAGCCCATCTGCTGCTCGAAGTCGGGGATCATGCTCGTCGGGCAGCTGGACCGACCGCTGTCGGTCCCGTCACCGGCGTCCGTCGTGGTGGTCGCCGGAGGCGGGTTGTTGCAGCCCGAGAGCGCGACCGCCGCGCCGAAGAGACCCGCACCGAAAGTGATTCCAAAGCTCGCTCGCATCGACCCTGACCTTTCTTTCACGCACAGCTTCGCACGAACCGACCCGGCCTTGCGACGGATGCGTTCAGCGGCCCCGTCGCAGGCGGGACGCGGCGGAAATGCCCCCGAGAGCCCGGGGACGCCCCGCGTCATCCGCGGAGCTCGGCCTCGGTGGCGAAGTGGGCGAGCTTGGCGAACGCCGCGTAGCGCGTCGCCACGTCGGTCGGGGTCACCGACACGAGCCGCTTGACCGAGACGCCCTCGACGCTGAACGACGCCAGCACCGATCCGTAGATCACCGCGCGCCGCAGCGTCGCCGTGTCGAGCTTGTCCTCGCGCGCCACGTAGCCGAGGAGGCCGCCGGCGAAGGTGTCGCCCGCGCCCGTCGGATCGGCGACGTCCTCCACCGGGAACGCCGGCGCCGAGAAGACCTCCTTGCCGTCGAAGAGGAGCGCGCCGTACTCGCCGCGCTTGATCACCACGAGCTTGGGGCCCATCGCGCGCAGCGCCGTCGCCGCCTTGCTGATGTTGTGCACGCCCGCGAGCTGGCGGGCCTCTTCTTCGTTGATCACGAGCAGGTCGATGCGCGCGAGCATCTTCGAGAGCTCCTCGGGCGTGCCCGAGATCCAGAAGTTCATCGTGTCGGCGATGACGAGCTTCGGGCGCTCGACCTGATCGAGCACCTCCACCTGCAGGCTCGGGTGGATGTTGCCGAGCATGAGGTAGGGCGTCGTGCGCTGGGCCGCCGGAATCTTCGGGTGGAAGTCGGCGAACACGTTGAGCTCGGTCTTGAGCGACTCGCGGCTCGTGAGGTCCGGTGAGTAGCGCCCCTCCCAGTGGAAGGTCTTGCCGTCGACGACCTCGAGGCCACTCGTGTCGATGCCCTTGCTCTGGAGCAGCTGCACGGCGTCCTTCGGGAAGTCCGTGCCGACGACGCCGACGAGCTGGACCTTCGTGAACAGCGACGCGGCGAGCGAGGCGAACACCGCCGAGCCACCGAGGACGTACGGGTGCGAGCCGAGGTGGTTGTGGATGGTGTCCTGGGCGACCGAACCGACGACGAGCATGGACGACATGACTGTGCTTTCTCCGTACGGCGCCGCGAGGACACGGCGCGAAGACCTCAGAGCGAAGAAGGAAGGATGTGAGCGAGCTTGAGGCGCGCTTCGGGCGTGACGTTTCCGGGCGCCGAGAGGATCGCGTGCGCGAGCGCGGTGCGCGCGGGGCTCGTGGCCGGATCGGGCAAGCGCCCGGCGATCGCCACGAGCGTGCGGCGCGCGCTCTCCACGTTCTTGTGCAGGACCGCGACGACGTCGGCGACGGTCACGCCTTCTTCTTCGGCGCGCCACGCGTCGTAGTCGGTGACGAGCGCGAGCGTCGCGTAGGGCAGCTGCGCCTCGCGGGCCAGGCGCGACTCGGGCACGTTGGTCATTCCGATGACGTCGGCGCCCCACGACTGGTAGAGGCGCGACTCCGCGCGCGTGGAGAACTGCGGCCCCTCGATGCAGACGTAGGTGCCCCCGCGGTGCACGCGGGCTCCCGCCTCGTCGGCGGCGGCGAAGAGCGCCGACGCCAGCGCGTGGTCGATCGGATCGGCGAACGCGACGTGCGCGACGACACCGAGCCCCTCGAAGTACGAGCTCGGGCGCATCCGGGTCCGGTCGATGAACTGATCGACCACCACGAGATCGCCGGGGCGGCGGTCCTCCCGGAGCGAGCCGACCGCGGAGATGCTGACGATCTGCTCGGCCCCGAGCTGCTTGAGCGCGAGGACGTTCGCGCGGTAGTTGATCTCGTGCGGCGCGAAGCGGTGCCCGCGACCGTGCCTCGGCAGGAAGAGGTACCGCGTCGGCCCGATGCGGCCCTCCATGACCACGTCGCTCGGCGCCCCGAACGTCGTCGTGACGGCGTGCTCCCGGCGCTCGGTGAGCTCGGGCAGGTCGTAGAGGCCGCTGCCTCCGATCACTCCGACGACGCGTGCTGTCATGACGGGCGTCCCCGAGGGACCGCGCCTTCTAGCACAGCGACCACGGCAGGCACGGAGCCGTGAGACAGTGCCGTCACAGCTGCTCGAGCGCCAGGCCCAGGCGCACCCCACCGTCGGAGATCGTGACCTCGCCGACGCCGGCACGAGCCATCACGTGCTCGAAGACGAGCGCGCCAGCGACGATCACGTCTTCGCGGCCCGGCTCGATCCCGATCAGCCGCGCACGCTCGGCGCGGCCGACCGCCGTGATCCGCTCGACGGCGTGGCGCAGCGCTGCGGCCTCGACGCGCACGCCGTGGGGCTGGGGCGCGCCCGCCGCGAGGTCGATGCCTCGCGCCACGGCCGCGACGTTGGTCGCCGTGCCCGCGAGCATCACGAGCGGCGGCGCGATCGCCACGTGGCCCATCGCGCGCGCGACGTCGGCGCGGATCGCCGCGAGCAGCGCCGGGCTGGGCGCCGCGTCCCGGACGCCGTGCCGCTCGGACAGGCGCACCGAGCCCACGTCCACGCTCGCGCGCGCCGTCACGCGGTCGCCCTCCCCGCGTACGATCTCGGTGCTGCCGCCGCCGATGTCGACGACGGTGACCGCCCCTTCCGGGCGCGGCAGGCCGACGAACGCACCGCGGAACGTGAGCTCGGCCTCGCGCTCCCCCGAGATCACCTCGAAGCCGTCGAGCGCCTCCCGCGCGGGCGCGACGAAGACGTCGCGGTTCTCGGCGTCGCGGAGCGCGCTGGTCCCGACGCCCACGACGCGCTCGGCGCCTCGCGCGCGCGCCTCGCTCGCGAGGGCCCGCACGGCCTCGAGGGTCCGGGCCATCGCGTCGTCGCGCAGGCGTCTCGAGGTGCCCACGCCCTGCCCCAGACGCGTGATGCGCGCCCCGTCCCAGACGAGGCGCGCATCCTGGTCGTTTCCCTCAAGCGCCACGATCGACGCGAGCACCGTGTTGGTGCCGACGTCGATCGCCGCGACGCGCGGCATACCTAGCTGTGATCGCCGGTGAGCGCGGAGAGGTCCGGTAGCTCGTCGATGTTCGGCACGAGCACGATCTCGATGCGGCGGTTGTGGGCGCGCCCCTCGTCCGTGTCGTTGGTGTCGATCGGCTGCGTGTCGGCATAGCCGGCGGCGCTCAGGCGATCGGCCGGCATGCCGGCACCGATGAGGAAGCGCGCCACCGAGACGGCGCGGGCGGTGGAGAGCTCCCAGTTGCTCGCCCAGCGGCGGCCGTGGACGGGCACGCTGTCGGTGTGGCCAGCGACCTGGAACTGGCGGCCTTCGATCGTCATCAGGATCTGCCCGACGCTCTGGAGCGTCGCCTGTCCCTCGGGCTTGAGCTCGGCCTCGCCGGAGTCGAAGAGCACGTTGTCGGGCAGCTCGACGACCATCCGGTTGCGCACGACGCGCACGTGCAGCTGGCCGGAGTCGATCATCGCGCGGAAGCGCTCGAGCATCTGGCGGAAGGTCGCGAGGCGTGCGCTGGCGGCGGCCTCGCGTGCGCGCAGCTCGTCGAGCGCGCGCTGCGTCTCGTCCAGCGTGCCCTGCAGCTGCGTGCGCTGGGCGCGGAGGCCCTCGACGTCCTGGCCGAGCGCGGTGAGCCGATCGGCCATCTGCTGGTTCTGGGCCTCGAGCTCGTGCAGGTGCGCCTCGAGCTGCTGGCGCTGCTCTTCCGAGTCGTGCAGCTGCCCCTCGAGCTCGGCGACGCGCGCCACGGCGCGACGCTCGGTGTCGGACGGGCCGCAGCCGACGGCGGCGTAGGCGAGCACCGTGACGAGCACGATCCCCGCGAGCGTGTGAGCCTTTCGAATCATCTTCCGAGCCCTCCGGCCGCGACCCTTGCGCAGCTCGGAGAGCCTGTCAACGCCGGCCGGAGAATGGAGAGGCCCTCAGCGCGCAGCGCCGATCGGCTCGGCCGCCATCTTGGCCTTGGCGAGCTTGTCGAGGCGCGCCCAGAGCGCGGCGCAGAACGCGACCAAGCCGATCCCGATCCACTGCGACGTCGTCAGCCCGGCGGCGCCGCCGCGATCGTCGGCCCGGAACATCTCCAGCACGAACCGCAGCAGCGCGTAGAGCGACATCGAGATGCAGAACACCTGCCCGTCGAAGCGCTTGCGCGGGTGCAGGTAGTAGATGGCGAAGGCCGCGATGAGGAGGCTGCCACCGGCCTCCATGAGCTGCGTGGGGATGACGGGCAAGGACGCGTAGCTTGCGTCCGGTAGCTCGTGGGCGCGCCACTGCTGCTCGCTGGCCGGCGACCACGCCGGGAAGCTCACGCCCCACCACGCGTCCGTGCGCTGCCCGAAGCAGCAGCCGCCGAACCAGCACCCGAGCCGTCCGAAGAAGAGCCCGAGCGGGAGCACGTTGCCGCCGAGGTCGAGCGCCTTGAGCGGCGGGAACCCCTCCTTGCGGAGGAAGTACATCGCGTAGAGCAGCGCCCCGATCATGCCGCCGTACCAGGTCAGCCCGCCCTGCCAGAAGCGGATCCACGCCCAGCAGTCCTGCTGCGTCGGGTGACAGACACCGGCCGCGGCGTCCCAGCTGCCCTGGACCCACTCGCTCGCGCACTGGCCCTCGGTGATGTGCCAGTCGACCAGGTGGTAGTCCGTGCAGAGGTGCACGTAGTCCATGAGGAAGCCGTCGAAGAGCACGTGCGCCAGGCGCGCGCCCGCCACGCCGGTGATGACCGAGGCGAGCGCGAGATCGACGATGACCTCGGAGTCGAGCTTCTGCTGCTTGGCCCAACGGACGCCGAACCACGTGCACGCGGCGAACGCGCACGTGAGCATCACGAAGTAGGCGGGGAGATCCTCGTCGAGGAGCGGAAGGTGGCCGAAGCTCGGGATCATCGAGGGCTCCTCATCGGGCGCTCACGATGGATCGCTCAGCCCCCGTTGTCCGGCGCGGGCGCGTCCGACTTGGGCGCCGGCTCCTCCGCGGACGGGCGGGCCTCGTCGCTTTTCGCCGCGCCGTCGTCGCCGTCCTCGTCGTCCTCGTCGTCGTCCTCTTCGTCTTCGTCGGCTGCGCCCGCCGGCGCAGGCTCCGCCGGCGCAGGCTTGGGCTTCGCGTCTTCCTGCCGGCTCCCGACCCCGTCGATGAGCAGGAGGATCACGCCGATCGTGATCGCGATGTCGGCGACGTTGAACGTCGGGTAGTCGAATCGATCCATCCACAGGATCGGGTGCTCGTAGTGGAAGTGGATGAAGTCCACGACGTAGCCGTAGAGGAACCGATCGAAGAAGTTCCCGATCGCTCCCGAGATCACCAGCGGCACGCTGATGGCGAAGTACGGTCCGCCACGCCCCTGGATGAACATCCAGAGCAGCACGATGGTGGCCGCGACGGCGGCGATTCCGAACACGAGCCGCCGCACGAGGGTCGGCGCCTGGCGGAGCAGGCCGAAGGCCGCGCCGCAGTTCTCCGCGTACTCGAGCTCGAGGACGTCGTCCACGATCGAGATCGTGTCGGCAGGAATGCGCTGGTAGAGGATGAAGTCCCGATCGTCGGTCGCGCAGACGTCGGGCGGATCGCCCGCGCGCGCGTGGGAGAGCGCGCCTTCTGCCCACGACTTCGACCACAGGTCGGCCGCCGTCAGCGCGGTCGCCGCGAGCACGCAGGCCACGATCGCGGCCGTCGTCCGGCGCTGCGTCGCGCTCGGCGGCGGCGCCGCGGGCGCGTCGGCCTCTCTCGAGGTGTCCTTCTTCTTCTTCGCCGGGCTCACGGGTGCGGCCCGCCCTGTTCGATCTGGGGCTGTCCGGTCTCGAGAGGACGCCCCTCGCCGGACCCGCGCGTGAACACCGGACAGCCGGCGAGCACGAGGGCGCTCATCAGGACGGAGAAGAGGACGAAGAGCGAGAGGACGATGGGGCGCATGCGTACACCGAGCCCGCTCGGATCGGGCCGGTCGGGGCCGAGGGTGTAGCAAGGCCAGCCCCCCGGGCGCCAGCCCGTCGATCCGCGGCCGAGCCCGGGCGGCGAGCGGGGTCCCGTCGCGTGCATCGGCGGCGAGCTGCGGTCTCCGCACCTCGGACTGCAGAATCGGCACGCCGCGACGCGGCAGCGCGGCGGATCGGGGTGGCTCGAGGCTTGCTGTACGCTTCGCCCGTGGCGGCAGCGTCCTCTCGATGGCCGATGCTCACGGTCCTCTTCGGCGCGCTGACGGCGGCGGCGCTCCTCGGGAGCGTCGTGCTCTCGTGGACGGGCGTGTACGGCGCCGCGAGCACGGTCGCCCGCGGCGACGCGCAGCGCGCGGTGGCGCGCGTCCAGAGCCGCCTCGACGATCTCGGGCATCCGCCCTCGCCCTCCGAGCTCGACGCGATCCGCGAGGAGCTCCGTGCCGACGGCGTCGTCTACATCGCCGTGAGCGACCGCGGTCGCGAGATCATCTCCGGCGTGGCGAGCCCCGGCTTCGACGCCGATCTGCATCCCGGTGACGTGGACCGCGCCGGCGAGACCTGGCGCGCGGTCGCGATGCGCGGCCCGCCGCCGCGCCCCGGCGATCCGGGCGCCGGGCCGCCGCCCATGGGCGACGGGCCACCGCCCGGCGAGCTCGGCCCGCCACCCTTCGGGCCCTCGGACCATCCTCCCCACGGGCCGCCGCCCCGGCTCGTCGTCGAGCTCGTGCCGCGCACGGCGGTGGCGCTCGAGCAGCGCGCCACGATCACCCTCGCCGTCGGCGCGCTCGCCGCGCTGCTCGTCCTGGCGACCTCGCTCGCCCTGCGACGCGCCATCACCGATCGCGAGAGCGCGCTGCGCACCAGCGAGCGCACGCGGCACCTCACCACGCTCGGCGAGATGTCGGCCGTGCTCGCCCACGAGATCCGCAACCCGCTCGCCTCGCTCAAGGGGCACGCCCAGCTGCTGGAGGAGTCGCTCGACGCGGGAAGCAAGCCGCGCGCGAAGGCCGAGCGCGTCGTGAAGGAAGCGGTGCGCATCGAGCGACTGACGACCGATCTGCTGGCGTTCGTCCGCTCGGGCACGATGGCGCCGCGGCGCGCCGACCCGGCGGAGGTGGCCCGCAACGCGGTGGGATCGGCCGGCGACGATCGCACGACGCTCACGATCCGCGAGGTGCCGAGCGGGGCGCCGCTCGACGAAGAGCGCGTGCGCGGCGCGCTGGAGAACCTGATCCGCAACGCGCGCGAGGCGGCGCCGGAGGGCGCGATCGAGGTCACGCTCGCGCGCGAGGAAGGCGATCTCGTGTTCACCGTGCGCGACCACGGGCCCGGCATCCCGCGCGGTCACACCGAGAAGATCTTCGAGCCGTTCCACACGACGCGGGTCCACGGCACCGGGCTCGGGCTCGCGGTGGCGCGACGGGTCGCCGAGGCCCACGAAGGATCGCTCGTCGCGGCGAACGCGCCCGAGGGCGGCGCGGTGTTCACGATGCGGCTCCCGCTGGGGCGGCCCGCGGCAAGGAGCTGAGATGGCGCGCGTGCTGGTGGTCGACGACGAGGACGGAGTGCGCGAGTTCGTGAGCGAAGCGCTCGCGCTCGACGGGCACGAGGTCTCGGAGGCGCGCGACGGCAGCCTCGCCTTGGCCGCGATCGGCGCCGACGCCTTCGACGTCGTGGTGACCGACCTGAAGATGCCGGGCATCGACGGGATGGAGGTCGTGCGGCGCGTGCGGGCCTCCGCGCCCGAGACCGAGGTCATCGTCCTCACCGCGCACGGCACCATCGACACGGCCGTGGAGGCGATGAAGCTCGGCGCGCGCGACTACCTCCAGAAGCCCCTCGGCTCACCGGGCGAGCTCCGGCTCGTCGTCGCGCGCGCGCTCGAGCACCGCACGCTCGCGATGGGGCGCGAGCGCGAGCGCGCGCAGGCCAGCGCTCCATCGCGCCTCTCCTACGGAGACCCGGCGATGCAGCCGGTGCTCGATGCGATCGCGAAGGTCGCGCGCACGAGCGCGAGCGTGATCCTCTTCGGCGAGAGCGGCACCGGCAAGAGCCTCGTCGCACGCGCCATCCACGACGCGAGCCCCCGCGCGAGCGGCCCCTTCGTGGCCGTCAACTGCGCGGCCCTCCCCGCGAGCCTCATCGAGAGCGAGCTCTTCGGGCACGAGAAGGGCTCGTTCACCGGCGCGCACGCGCAGCGGCG
>JBGALT010000099.1:0-29277 GCA_044223665.1 Sandaracinaceae bacterium
CCTCACCGGTCTGCGCCCGCGCGACCGGCACCCCGTTGATCAACGCGAGCAACGCGAGCGTGCGCCAGATCCCCTTCATCGCTTCTCCTCGAGCTCCATTCGAAGGGCGCCACCGCGCCCCCACTCCGCGTCGGTCAGGCCGCGCCGGTCAGTCCGCGTGCGTCAGTCCGCGCAGGGGTGTCCGGTCGGGTAGTCGCTGCGCTCGGGGCCGATGTTGACGATGCTCACGCCGTTGGCGAAGAGCTGGACCTGCTCGCAGCCGATGCGGTGCGACTCACCGCTCGCGTCGGTCCCCGTGTACGCCCACGCCTCGACGCGGATCGTCTCGCCCATCGAGTTCGGCGTGACGTTCAGGCCGACGTAGAGGCCGTCGGAGGCCGTCGCCGTCGCGGCCGCATCGGGGCTCTCGTCGCCGTTGAAGTAGCGGTAGTGCACGCCGGTCGCAGCGTCGTGGTCGACCTCGATGATCTCCGAGCCGTCCGTGCGGAACATCCGGACCACGGCGCCCGCGATGTCGTTTCCGTCGCAGTCCATGATGCGTCCGGCGACCGTCGACTTCGTGGGATCGCGCGTGATGAGCTGGGCCTCCGAGATCGTCAGCGCGATGAGCTGCGAGACGGCGTTGCCGGTGACGGTGCCTCCGGCCGCCGCGGGCGCGGGCTCGTTGACCTGGATCGAGTCGAGGAACGTCGTGCCCATGGTCGTGCCCGTGTGCGCGAAGACGCGGTAGGCGTACCAGCCGCCCGCGCGCGCCATCACGCTGACCTGACCGGTCGCGTCGCTCGTCACGTCCTGGCATGCACCACAGCCGGTGCCGGCGAGCACCTCGGCCGGGATCGTGTTGTCCGGGCAGAAGCAGAGGCGCGTGTTCGGCGCCTTGTCGCCGTGCTGGCCGAAGGACTCGAGCGTCATCGACGTCGCGACGAGGGCGCCCCCTGCCGGCTCGGTCGCGGTCCCTCCGCACGCGAGATCGGCCGCGCCGCTCGTCACCATCGCGGGCGTCAGGATCGGAGCCGTCGCGCCGCCGCCGGTGTCGACCTGTCCGCCGCCGCCGTCGGGCGCCGGACCGCTGTCGGTGGCCCCACCGCCGCCGTTGCACGCCGCGAGCAGCGCGCCCGCGACCGCGAGCCGAAGAAAGCTACGAGCCTGAGCCTTGGGTCCCATGTGCCAAATCCTTGGTTGATCGCGAGCGCACCTCTACGTGCGAGCCCCGCGCCGCCCGAGACTAAACGAATTCGCCGGGCGTGGGAGCCCTCAAGCACCGAGGTCGGCTCAAGGTCCGGAGAAGTCGCACGTCCAGTCGGTCAGACAGTGATGGCCGACCGGGTCCGTGTGGTAGCGCAGGTCCTCGCCGTCGGTCGCGAAGTAGCGCCCCACCAGGTGGGGGAAATAGAGGCTCTCGTCCCAGGTCTTGGTCGGGTCGGGCACTTCGGTGCCGTGGTTGCCGTGGGGCACGACGTAGACCTGGAGCACGCCCGAGATGCCGTCGTAGGTCCCGAGCGCCGGGTCGAAGGGAGAGGACGCCGCCGTCGCCGCCACGCTGACCCGCGTCCAGCGGAGCGGAGGAACGCTGCGCACCGGCGCGATCGTCCCGCCCGGATCGCCGTCCGCCGTGAAGAGCTCGAGGCCGTCACCGAGATCGTCGACGTCGGCGAGGAAGTCCGGCGCTCCCGGCACGGGGTGGCGCCCGAGCCGCGCGACGCCCTCCAGCACGTGGTAGCCGATCAAGAGCTCGTTCGGGGTCGCATAGGGCGGGAAGCGCGTGGCGAACGAGGCGGGCGCTCGGAAGTCGGCGAGCACGTCCGGGCCATCCGCGGGGACGAACGGCACCAGGCCCGCCGCCCGCGCCATCGCGCTGCCCGCCCCGAGCGGGACGTCTTGATCGCCCACCGACATCGCGATCAGGAGGCTCCGAGGCCCGGTGTGGGAGACGTCGGGCGCCGTGATCGGCTCGAGATAGAAGTGGCGCACGTAGTTGATCGGGTCGGCGGGCTCGAGCGCCAGCTGCGCGATCGCCTGGAAGCGACGGAAGTCGGGGGACTGGCGGCGCAGGCCGAACCCCTCGGCGGGCGCCACGAGGAAGGGCGTGTCCAGCGGATCGAACGCGACCCCCTGGAAGATGGCGCAGTGCGCGCACTGACCCGGACCGGTGCCGTGCTGGGACTCGAACGAGGAGACGACGCGGCTCGGGCGAAGGGTCGGATCGCGAGGAGCGCAGCGCGCGTAGTCGAGCGTCGCGCCGGCCCCGCGGTACACGTCGACCTCGATCACGTCGCCGGCATCGGTCGGGATGGGCACGCGGAAGCGACCCTCGGCGCCGACGCCGCCGCAGCGCGCCTCGTGATCGGAGAGGTTCCGGACCACGACCGCGTCGCCCTCGGCGAGCTCGCTCGCGTCGAGGCAGGCGAACTCCACGCTGCGCGCGTCGTTCACGTCCGTGACGAGGAACGAGAGGCTCGTCTCGCCGGCGGCGCAGGCGCTGTCCTGGCTCGGGCCGGAGGCGTTGGGCAGTCCCATCACGAGGGGCCCCATCGTGCGCAGCACGACCGCATCGACGACGGCACCGAGCTGCGATCGGATGCTGACGTCGATGAGCCCACCGGCGCCCGAGGTCGGGACGGCGGTGCGGATCGCGGGATCGACGCCGCCGAGGATGGGCGCGACGAAGGCCCCGAGGGACTCGCCCCACGCGTGGTAGCCGTTGTTCCAGCCGCCGATGTCGGGCGTGCCGTCGGCGTCGAAGTCTCCGGCGAGCTCGGGCACGCCATCGCCGTCGAGATCGGGCGTCGTCACGACGGGATCGCTGTCCGGCAGGGACGGATCGGGGAAGGTGAACGTGTGGCCCGCCGTCGTCCGCGGCCCGCCCGGGGCCTCCATCCCGAAGCTGCGGAGGATGCGCGTGAGCTGGAGATGATCGAGCACGCTCTGCCGGACGACGTCGCGCGTGTGGAACACGTACGCGCTCCAGAAGTCGCCGCCGGGATCGGCGACCTCGTCGGCGTTGAGATCCACGGCGCGGTTCAGGCGCGTCAGGTCGCGGCCCATGGGCCCCAGGCAAGCGCTCGTGAAGAGCGCTTCGGCCAGCATCCGCGTCGCACGATCGAGCACCAGGCCGTGGCCGACCGCGTCGATGGCCACGGTCGCGACGCCGCTCCGCGCGATCTCGCCGGCGAAGCCGAGCGCCTCGATGTTGGCGCCCGTGTAGCCGTGCCCGTAGAACGCGACCGGAAACGGCTGGTGGTGCGTCGCATCCTCGCGGGGAACCACGATGATCACCGGTACGAGATCGCGGTGCACGCGCGACGGGTCGGCCGCGATCCGATCGAGCCGCCAGTGATCGTCCGCCGTCGGGTGATCCGGATCGCCGGCGAGGAACGGCGTTTCGAAGTAGGCGACGACGACGTGATCGACGTTGTCGTAGGTGGCGATCAGCTCGTCGAGGCCGGGGCCCTCCACGCCGAGCGCGGCGCTCGCGAGCTGCGCGAGCGTGTCCCTGAGGTCCTCCCACGGGACGATGCTCACGTTCGGCGAGCCCGGCTCGCAGTGGTTGCGCGCACTGCCGCCGCGCGAGGGCGCCACGAAGAGATCGGGCGGAAACTGCTCGGCGAGGAACGAGAAGCGCCCGCGCCCGTAGAGGCCGTCGCGGAGCTCGACGAGATCCTGGGTCACGGTCTGCGTCGTGAACGTCCACGCGAAGCGCACGCCGTCGAGGCCGCGCGTAGCGAGGTCCCCGTACACCTCGGGGTGGCTCGCGAACAGCGCGGGCAGTCGCGCGATCTCGCCGAGCTGGGAGACGTGATGGATCGCGTCGAACGGCGAGCGGATCGCCTGGCCGTCCTCCCCGACGAGGCGGTCGGTCAGCACCACCGCGTACGTGTGCCGCTCGCGCAGCGGCAGGATCGGCCGCAAGAGGAGCGTCCTCGTCTCGCGCTCCCAGAACCACACCATGTGGTCGTAGGTCTCCTCGGGCGTCGCGTAGCGCCGGCCGTCGAGCGTGTTCGGGTGATCGAGCACGCCGTCGAAGTCGGAGTCCTCGCCGTCGTCGAGCAGGCCGTTGCCGTTGCCGTCCTCTTCCACGCTCTCGAGGAGGATCTGCGCCTCGGCGCCGCGCGGATCGTTGGCGTAGTAGCGGTTCGTGCGCTCCGTGACGTAGTCGAAGTTCCCCCCATCGATGTCGATCGGCGTGGGCACGCCGGTCTCCAGATCCACGAGGTAGACCGCGTGCCGCGCGAAGTCCTCCTCCGAGAAGCGCGCCCCACCCTGCCGCTCGATCAGCGCGGCGAGGTCGAGCGGCGCGTCGAACGAGACCGAGATGGGCGCGTAGGTCCCCCACCCGTCGAGCTCGGCCAGCTCTTCCCGCACGCGCGACTCGAGCGCGGTCGGCGCGAGGAAGCTCGCGTTGAGCCGCCGGCCCGTGGGCGAGCTCGGATCGGGCCAGGTGGCGACGTCGTTCGGGAGCGGCACCTCCGGCAGCGGGCGCGCGTTCAGATCCCAGCGCACGCGCGGGCCGGTCCCGGAGGTGCGCGGGCCGAGCGTCGGCGGCAGACCGCCGCCGCTACAGGCGACCGCGAGCGTCGTGAGAGCGAGTACGAGACGCGTCAGCCGTCGGCGCATCGAGCCCTCCGGAGCGAGAGGCGATCAGAACGCGAGGCCGAGGCGCAGGCGGGCCATGCCCACGCTGCCCATGGTCTGCCCGTTGGCGTCGTCGAAGGCGCGCCCCGGGAACAGGACACCGCCCTCGAGGCCGGCCTGGAATTCGAGCCACTCGGTGAGCGGCGTGTGGACCCGGATGGCTCCGTCGAGCTCGAGACCGAGGTCGTGGCGGGTCGGATCGCCGCCGCGATAGTTGACCGAGCGGCCCTCGGCGCGCTGGCGGTACGCGTCCACCAGATCGACCGAGGTCCACGCGAGCAGACCTCCGACGCGCAGATCGAGCCAGGGCAGCGGGCGCCAGATCATGTAGGGGAAGAGGTAGAACGCGCCCGAGACGCCGCCGTTCGTCGGGAGCAGCTGCGCGCCGGGCTGTGGCCGGCCGAAGGTGTCGGGATCCTGCGCGAGGAACGCGGCGCGGGCGCTCATCGCGGCGAGCACCTCGGGGAAGAGGACCAAGCCGACGCGGTGGTCGGGGTTGAACGTGCCGCGACGCTCGGTGCCGTCCTCGGTGTTGGAGTCGCCCGAGGCGAAGCCACCTTCGAAGACGAGATCGATCTGCTCGTGGCGGCGGCCGAGCTGCGCCGCGAGCAGGAACTGCTCCACGTCCGCGCGCGGGCGGGTCGCCGTGCGCGTCAGCGAGGTCGCGCCGCGGATGTATGCCGTCTCGAGCGCGAAGAAGAAGCGCCCGCCCGTCGGCTCTGCGAAGTGCCAGCGCGCGAAGACGTCGCCCACGAAGACGTCGAGGAAGTCGTTCTGCCAGTCGTGCTGGGTCCGGTACGCGACGTAGGCGCCGACCTGATCGTCACCTTCGCCGTAGAAGCCCGCGAGCACGCCCTGGAACGCCGTGTCCCCGCACGCCGAGGTGTTGGGGAACGACGCCGGCATCGGCCGCAGGCAGGGCCGCTGTCCGTCCGCCGTCAGATCCCAGGCCACCCAGTCGCCGGCGATCGCGACCGTGAAGGGGGTCGTCTCTCCGAGCGGGCGCGTCGCGAACATCACGCGGCGCACGAGCGATCCGAAGCGGTAGTCGCCGAAAGGCTGCGGCGTCTGCCCGTCGTTGGCGATGATGCCGAGGCCCCACGTGAAGGTCATCTGGCCGGCGCGGAAGATGCCGATCGGCGAGCGCCACTCGAGGTAGAGCTGGCGCAGGCGAATCCCGGGATAGCCGTACTCGTCACGGGCGTACGCCGCGGGGAAGGTGCCCTGCGCGAGCTGCCCGAACGCCACGCCCCAGAGCAGATCCATCTGTCCGAAGAGCGTGAGGAACGGCGAGGCGTTGCCGCTCGCGTCCCGATGATCGGAGAGCGTCATCCGGAACGCGGCGCGCAGCCACTGCTCGGCGAACCAGTTCTGTCCGAGCGAAGGGCCGACCGGCGGCTCCCCGGGCATCCGCGGGCTCGCCGCCTGGAGCGGGATGTCGCTCAGCGCGTTGCCTCGCAGCTGGTACTCGCCGGGGCCGATGTGGATGCCGAAGATCAGGCCGTCGCCCTCGACCTCGGCGGGCGGGATGTCCTCGTCGCCCGACGGGGCGGGCGTCTCGCGCGGCGTCTCGGTGTCGGTGTCGGTCTCGGAGCTCGCAGCGGCGTCTGCGGGCTCGCTCGCGGCCTCCGACGTGCTCGTCGTCTCGCTCTCGACGGGAGCCGCGCTCGGCGTCTCGGCCGACGGCTCGTCGCTCGTGATCCCGAGCACGGGCGCCGGAGGTGCGATCGGATCGCTGGACGCCGGTGGCTCGCCCGGCGGTGTGTCTTGCGCGCCGCTCGCGGGCGGCGTCCCCGCCTCGGGTGGCGCGGCATCCGACTGCGCGCGCGCCGGGGCCGTCCCCGCGAGCGACAGGAAAACCCCAGCGATCAGCACACGCAAGACGCGGCCCGACATCGGGCGCGACCGTATCGCCCTCATCTCGAAAAGGGAAGCGAAGGCGTGGTCGTGACCGGGTGAGGGCCACCGCGTTCCGGCGCCGGCGCCACCCTGCCGTCGAGCGGGACGTGAGATCCGCGAAAGCGGCTCGAACTTCCGATCCGAAGTACTAGATAGAAGCTCGACGTGCGCGCGCCCGCTCCCCTCCGAGTGTCTCTCGCCACCTTCTGCTTGCTCGCCGCGTGCGGCGACGACGAGCCCGCCGTGCCCTTCGGGCTCGAGCCGCATCCCCCACCGACCTCTTCGGCGCCCGTGACGACGGTCACGGAAGACGTGGCCGCCGAGTGGGCCGACGGATCGCAGGCGCTCGTGGACGACTCGCCCGTCGCGATCGAAGGGGTCCAGGTCCGCGCGACCCTCGCGCGCGACGTCGATGACGACGGCGACCGCGACGTGCTCGCCCTCGCCGCGAGCCCCGACGGCGCGCTCTCGCTCTCGCTCGCGACGCGGAGCGAGGCCGGGCTCGCCTTCACGGCGCCCATCGCGGCGGCGCCCGCCTGCGGCGCCAGCGTGGTCGGCGCCGCCCGATGGACCGGGCTCTCGAGCGAGACCGCCGCCGCGCGCATCGAGCGCACCTGCGGCAGCGGCGCGGGCGAGCAGCGCGTGGTGATCGTCCGCGCGAGCGCGAGTGGCTTGCGCGCGCTCACGACGCTCGTCCTCGCACCCGAGGCCGGTGAGACGATGACCGTCCGCAACGAGGACCGCGACGGCGACGGCCACGCCGACGTCGTGGTGCACGTCTCGCTGCACGACCCTTCCGGCGAGAGCGCCGACGTGGATCTCGCCTGGCTGGACCGCGCCGCGGGGCTCTCGCGCGACACCGCCGAGCCCGAGGCCACCGCGAGCACGCACGCGAACGAGGCTCGTACCGCCCTGCGCCGCCATCCCGATCGAGCGCTCGCCGCCGCACGCACCGCGGTGCTCGTGCACGACGCGCTCTGCGGCGCGCGCGCCCGCCTCGCGGTCGACGACGATCGCGGGCTCTCCTGTGCCGCGTCGGCCGCGCTCGGTCGTGCTCTGGCGGTGGAGGTGGCGGCCCACGCGCACCTCGGGCACCTCGACGACGCGCTGGGCGCGATGGTCGAGCTCGGGCGAGCCGACGCGGTGGTCCGTGACGCCGATCGCACGAGCGCGCGCGAAGCGGTCGCGGCGATGACGGGCGTGCTCCATCCCGAGGCGCACGAGGCGGGCACGGCGCGCGCGGGGAGCGGAGAGTCCCCGCGTCTCTCTTCGTTGGCATTCGTGGACGAGGATCACCTGCTCGTACGCGGCGAGGGCGCGCACGTCGTCACGCTCTCGACGGGCGGCTCCGCGCCGGTCCTGGACGAGGGCCTCGCGCTGCGCGACGCCGAGGGACGACACGCGCTCTCGGAGGTCGAGCGCTCGTGCGACGGGTACGTGCTCGTCACGCGACCGATGTTCGGCCCGCTCGACTCGCCGAGCGACGAGCACGAGACGGCGCTCATCCGCTCCGCCCCGCCGCCAGCCGGCGCCGCCTGCGCGCCTTCGCTCGACCTCACGGCGCGGCCGCCCTCGCTCTCCGCGCTCGACCGACAGGACGACGGCGGCTTCCGCGTGCTCGGCTGGGCGCCACAGGGCGCGCTGCTCGCACGCGGGGACGAGCTCGTGCTGGTGCCGCTCGACGTCGCCGGAGCGCCCATCGGTGCCGCGCACGTGCTCGCGGACGACGAGCCCGCGCCGGCGCCCATCGCCCCCGGGCATGCCACCAGCGACGCGAGCGCGTGGGCCTTCGTGACGCCGATGGGCATCGTGCTCCATCGCCGCGGCCAGGGGACGACGCTGATCGCGCCCGCCGGCTTCGAGCGCGCCGACGGAAGCGCGATCGACGTCGCGGTCAGCCCGAGCGCGACGCGCGTCGCGTGGATCGCGAGCGGGCATCTCTTCTGGGCCGATCTCGCCGCGAGCCCAGCGGTGCCCGCCCCGCCCGAAGCGCCGCCGGCGACGACGGCCGCGCCCTGACGCGCTCCCGCGATCTACGCTGGGCGCATGTGCCGCAACATCAAGCTGCTCTTCCACTTCGATCCACCGGCGACCGAGGACGAGATGCGCGCCTCGTCGCTCCAGTACGTGCGCAAGGTCAGCGGCTTCGTGAAGCCCAGCGAGCGCAACCGCGAGGCGTTCGAGCGCGCGGTCGACGAGATCGCCGCCATCACGCGGCGGCTCTTGCTCGAGGAGCTCGAGCCCAAGGGGCCTCCCCACGACCGCGAGCACGAGAAGACCCGCGCCAAGATGCGCGGCCAGGCCCGGGATGCCCGGATGCGGGCCAAGATCCTGGCCGGCGGCTGATCGCGACGGCGCTACTTGCGTTCATGCGAATGACGGCATATAGACGTCCCCGTGGATGCGGCGACCACCTCCGGAACGTCTCGCTGGGAGCTCTACCGGCTCCTCGGTGATCCGTTCCGGCTCCGGCTCCTGGCGCTGACGCGCGAGGAAGAGCTGGCGGTCGGGGAGCTGGCCGAGCTGCTCGGCGAGTCGCAGCCCAACGTCAGCAAGCACGTCGCCGTCCTCAAGCGTGCCGGCGTCGTCAGCGTCCGCAAGCAAGCCACCCGCGCCTTCGTGCGACCCTCGGACGAGCTGAAGGACGACGTGGTCGTCGCCGACGCCATCCGAGCCGGCCGCGATCTCGTGGAGCGCGACGGCTCGCTGCGGCGCCTGGGCGAGATCGTGCGCGCGCGGGACGAGCAGGCGCGCGAGATGTTCGCCAAGGGCGAGAGCGAGCTCGATCCGGAGATGCTGCCGCCCGAGCTGCCGGCCTATCTCTCGGCCCTCGCGCCGCTCGTTCCGCATCGCGATCTCGCCCTCGAGATCGGCACGGGCGACGGGCGCCTGCTGGACGCGCTCGCGCCGATCTTCGAGCGCGTCGTCGCGTGCGACCGCAGCCAGGCCCAGCTCGACCGCGCCAGCAAGCGCGTCCGCGCGCACGGCTACGCGAACGTCGAGCTCGTGCACGGCGACCTCGACGACGCCGCGGCACGGAAGAAGCTCGAGAAGCTCGTGAGCCCCGGCGGCGGCGCCGACGTCGTCTTCGCCGCGCGCGTGCTCCACCACGCGCCGCGCCCCGAGAAGACGCTCGCCGCCCTCGCCTCCCTCGCGCGTCCCGGCGGCACGATCCTCGTCATCGACTACGCCGCGCACGAGGACGAGCGCATGCAGCGCGCGCACGCCGACGTGTGGCTCGGCTTCGCGCCGAAGGACCTGGAGGCGCTGGTGAAGAAGGCGGGCCTGTCTCGCCCCGAGGTACGGCGCATCCCGCGCGGCCTCGTCGCGCTCGGCCGCGGCCCCGACGCCCACCTCGACTGGCAAGTTCTCGCGTGTCGCCGCCCCGGCGGCGACAGCGCCTGATTCCCGTTCCGAAACGTTCTCGAGAGAAGAAAGAGAAGACCATGCAAGCCCAGACGATCAGCGACACCAAGAAGGCCCCCAACCAGACCGCGAAGTACAAGGTCGCCGACATCTCGCTCGCGGCGTGGGGCCGCAAGGAGATCGAGATCGCGGAGACCGAGATGCCCGGCCTCATGGCGATCCGCGCCGAGTACAAGGCGAGCCAGCCGCTCAAGGGCGCGCGCATCGCCGGCTGCCTCCACATGACGATCCAGACGGCCGTCCTCATCGAGACGCTGAAGGACCTCGGCGCCGAGGTGACGTGGACGAGCTGCAACATCTTCTCGACGCAGGACCACGCGGCGGCGGCGATCGCGGCGACGGGCACGCCGGTCTTCGCGTGGAAGGGCGAGACCGAGGAAGAGTACAACTGGTGCATCGAGCAGCAGCTGCTCGCCTTCGAGGGCACTGGGCCTTCTGGGAAGAACGTGGGCCCGAACATGATCCTCGACGACGGTGGTGACCTCACCGTCCTCGTCCACGAGAAGCGCCAGGACCTGCTCCCGCAGATCTTCGGCCTCTCCGAGGAGACGACGACGGGCGTGCACCGCCTCTACGAGATGCAGAAGAAGGGCACGCTCAAGCTGCCCGCCATCAACGTCAACGACTCGGTCACGAAGTCGAAGTTCGACAACCTCTACGGCTGCCGCCACTCGCTCGTCGACGCGATCATGCGCGCGACCGACGTCATGCTCTCGGGCAAGATCGCGGTCGTCTGCGGCTATGGTGATGTGGGCAAGGGCTCGGCGCAGTCGCTCCGCGCGCAGGCCGCGCGCGTGTGGGTGACCGAGGTCGACCCGATCTGCGCGCTGCAGGCGGCGATGGAGGGCTACGAGGTCGTCACGATGGACGAGGCGGCCGACAAGGCCGACATCTTCGTGACCGCCACGGGCTGCGAGAACGTGATCACGTTCGAGCACATGTCGCGGATGAAGAACAACGCCATCGTCTGCAACATCGGTCACTTCGACAGCGAGATCCACGTCGCGTCGCTCCTCGACCCCAAGAACAAGGTCAAGGAGACGAACATCAAGCCGCAGGTGGATCACTTCGAGTTCCCCGACGGCCACAAGATCATCCTCCTCGCCCGCGGCCGCCTCGTGAACCTCGGCTGCGCGACGGGTCACCCCTCGTTCGTGATGAGCGCGAGCTTCTCGAACCAGACGCTGGCGCAGATCGCGCTGTTCACGACGAACGGCAAGGGCGACAAGAAGTACGAGACCGGCAAGGTCTACGTGCTCCCGAAGGAGCTCGACGAGAAGGTCGCGTTCCTGCACCTCGCCAAGCTCGGCGCGAAGCTCACGAAGCTCACGAAGGCCCAGGCCGACTACCTCGGCGTGAAGGTCGAAGGCCCCTTCAAGGCCGAGACGTACCGGTACTGAGCGACGGCGTCGCGTGATCGACGCGGCGGCGCGCGGGCGGAAGCTCGCGCGCCGTTCGTGTCTTAGGATGCTCGCATGAGCGCGGACGACGAAGAGGGCGGTTCCTCTCGCAGCAGCGGGGATCGGCCCTCGCTCCGCAGTCCCTCTCCCCAACCGTCTCCCGCTCCCGCGGGAGAGGGGGCCGCGACGGGCTCTCTTGGCGACGAGGTTGCGCGTCCTGCCGCGTCGTCCCCTGGCGCGCGGCGACGGCTCGTGCTCGCGGGCGTGGTGGTCGTCCTCGCGGCGAGCCTGCTCGGCGCGTGGCTGTGGCTGCCGGGGCTGATCGCGCGGCGCACGCTGGGCGCTCTCGTCGGTGTGGTCTGTGCGCCGGTCGACGTCACGGTGGCGCCCGACCTCTCCCACGCTCACCTCGGGCCCACCGAGTGCCGGGTGCCCGCCGGACCCATCGCGACGTTCGCGCTCGCGCAGGGCGCCGAGATAGAGCTCGCCGATCTGCGACCGACGCTCGTGAGCGTGCCCGAGCTCGCCCTGAATCCGCGCGAGGTCGCGCTCTCGCTCGCGGCCGTGACCGTCCTCCTGACGGGCGACACGCCCGATCCGCTGCGCCGCGCGCTCGACGCGTTCGCCGACTCCGCGGCGCGCACCGACGCGCCCGATCGGATCCGCATCGGCGAGATCGACCTCGGTCGCGGCGACGGGGTCGTCGAGGCGCGCTCGCTCGACGTCCACCACGGCCGCGGCACCACCGACGTCACGCTCGCCTCGATCGGGCCGCCTCCCTACCACGGGCGCGCGCTCGATCTCACGGTCGGCGTGCACGCGATCGAGGGCCACGCGACGCCCTCCGACGCCTCGATCGAGGGCCGCTTCGAGGTGAGCGCGAGCGTGCTCTCGTTCCCGATCGAGCGCTCCATCGCGTTCCGGCTCACGGGGCAGCACCTCGATGGCGCCGCGGGCGACACCACGATCTGGATCGAGCCCTCCGCGGAGCTCACCTGGCTCCAGAGCCACGCGGCGAGCATCCTCGCCGAGATCCGCGCTGCCGGCAGCGTCCGGGAGGCCCTCCACGAGCGCAGCGAGACGCGCCGCGAGGAGCGCAGCGAGCGCATCCACGATCTCCGCGAGCGCCTCGACGAGCGCGTGCGCGAGGCCGCGAGCCCCGAGCCGCCCTGATCGCGTGGCGAGCGCGCGTTCCTGCCCCATACTCGCGCGCGTATGGTCCACGCCTGGCACGATCTCCCGAACCCCGAGCACGGCATCGAGAACGGGTTCAACGTCGTCATCGAGATCCCGAAGGGCAGCAAGGTCAAGTACGAGCTCGACAAGCCGTCGGGCATGCTACGCGTCGATCGCGTCCTCTACAGCGCCGTGCACTACCCGGCGAACTACGGCTTCTTGCCGCGCACGTACTGCGACGACGGTGACCCGCTCGACGTGCTCGTGCTGGGCAACGAGCCCGTGCACCCGCTCTCGATCATGCGCGCGCGTGCCGTCGGCGTGATGCGCATGGCCGACGAGGGCAAGGGCGACGACAAGATCATCGCCGTGCACGTGCACGACCCCGCCTTCGAGCAGTACCGCGACCTCGACGAGATCCCGAAGCACACGTGGCGCGAGATCCGCCGCTTCTTCGAGGACTACAAGATCCTCGAGAACAAGAGCGTGAAGGTCGACGAGATGCTGGGCGCGAGCGAGGCGGTGGAGATCATCCGCGCGGCCGTCAGGCTCTACCAGCAGCAGGAGAATCGCCTGCGCGGCTGGGGCTGAAGCGCCTCACCGCGGCGGTCGCGACGCTTGGTCGCGTCGCTCACTTGCTGTTCCTTTCCCCCGAGGGGCCGCCCGCAGCCCTCGCCCACACCGGCAAAGCCGGATGTGGGGCCCCTCCGACCGAGCCGCGCCCTCAGGTTGGTTTCGGTTCCCTCGACCAACGTGATCGACGCGTTCAGGCCTGCTTCGCGTCCTCGCTCGACGCGGCCGAGTCCTCGGTCGCGGCGGCCTTCTCGTCGCTCGCCGCCGGCGGCTCGCCCTCTCCTTCGGGCGTCTCCTCGCCGTGGACCTCGCTCTCCTCGGCGCGCACGGGCTCGGCGCTCGCGGGCGCGGGCTTCGGCGCCTCGGGCGCGGCGTCGCTCTTCGGGCTCGCCTCCGGCACGTCGCGGTCGCCTTCGCAGAGCCGCGTCACGACCTCGCCGCCCGCGTGCACGGCCTCGTAGCGGACCCCGGCGCCGTCGGTCGGCAGGAAGTCCTCCGGATCGAAGAACGGCGGCATGGCCACGAAGCCACGGGGATCGATCGAGGCCAGCCGCAGCGGGTCGTCGGAGCCCTCGGCCACGCGCACCTCGGTGTGGAAGCCGAGCTCCTTCTTCACGTCGAGCCCGAGCGCGATCCACTTCTCGGCGAGACGCCGCGCGAGATCGTCGTGCTCGGCGCGCTCGGGAGCCGCGCGCCACTTCTCCTCCGCCGCCATCTCCGCGCCGCGCTTGCGCATCCGCGTCCAGAAGCCGACGACCACGCCGAGCGCGAGCGCGCCGCCGAGGTAGGGCGTGAGCCAGCTCGGCAGGTAGTCGAGCCAGACTCCGAAGAGCGCGCCGCCCGCGCCCGAGACGAGCATGCCGGCGAGGTCGTAGCTCGAGAGCAGACCCGTCGCTTCGCTCAGCACCTCGGCGCGCCGCTTGGAGAGGCGCGTCATGTCGTCGTGGATCGCCTTGCCGAGGCCGATCTCGAGGATCTTTCCCTCGAGATAGGGGCTCTCGCGGAGCGGGTGACTTCCGACCTGCATCGTGTCTCCCGGCTCGAGCCGCCGGAACACCACGATCTTCCGCCGGACGAGCGGGCCCTGGGCATCGCCCAAGAGGACGCGGGTGCTCACGAGAGCCGCGGGCTCACACCCGCCTCGCCACAGAGCGCCTCGAGCGTCCCGAAGAGCTCGGCGCCCGTACCCTTGTCGTCCATCCAGCGCGCGCCGGTCTCGTCGTAGTCGAAGTGCCACGCGCGCCCACCACCCGCGAGCCAGAGCTGCCGGGCGGGCCGCTGGGTGTTCAGGACGACCTTCTTGTTCCCGCGCAGCGTGATGGTGACGACGTCGCCCGCGCTGTCGACGTCGGCCTCGTCCAGATCCACGTCGTCGAACGCGGCCAGGACCCGCTGGAGCGCGACGTGCGCGAGCTCGAGATAGCGACGCTCGTCCATGTGCGCGGAGTATGCCACAGCGCGGGCGCAGCCCGCCGCCCAACGACATCGGCGCCGCAGCGCGGCGCGCTGTCTCGGAAGCACGTGGTGGCGATCGAAGGCTGCCGCAGCTCGGTCAGCGCGCGGCGCGCGGCTGGCGATCCAGCCTCGTCCAATCGTGGCGAAACGCGACGATTCTGGGACGTAGTAGATCAGGGTGGGCGAAGCTCGCAGCCCCAAAGACGTCGGCGTGCGGCGGCGAGGCCTGGTGCGCCGCGCGCCGTGTCGTCGTCAGGCGGTCTCGCGGACGCGCGCGAAGAGCATCGTGAGCATGCGGTGGGTCAGCCCCCACACGATGCGATCCTCGGCGGGCGGCGGAAGGCGGAAGCCGGGGAACTGCAGGGTCGTCCCCTGCCACGGATAGTCGATCGTCGCGTCCCGCTCACCGCGGAACATCGGCGCGAGCGGCGTCCAGTGGACCTCCGCAGCCTCGGCGCTCGTCCGCAGGCCGCGCTCGTCCTCGAGAACGAAGAGGAAGGGACGCACGACGAGCCCGCCGAGACGCTGCGCCCGACGGCGCGCACGTCGTCGAGCAGCCCGACCAGCGTGGCGCTCGTCGCGAGCGCGAGCCCGACCTCCTCGTGCGTCTCGCGGATCGCGGTGGCGACGAGGTCCGGGTCGTGCGCCTCGTGGCCGCCACCCGGGAAGGCCATGTGGCCGCTCCAGGGATCGCCGTGCCGCTCGGCGCGGCGGATCAAGAGGACCTCGGCTCCGCCACCGCGCGGCCGGAGGATCGTGGCCACCGCCGCGCGTCGCTCGACGTCCGGCCCCTCGATGCCCTCCGAGGGTCGCTGCGCGAGCGCGGCGTAGATCCGTTCCAGATCGAGGTGCGCCGACACGCCCTCAGCGCTCCGCCAGCCGTGGCAGCATCTCCACGAGATTGCAGGGCCGGTAGCGGCTGTCGAGCTGGTGCACGAGGATCTCGTCCCAGGCATCGCGACACGCCCCGGTCGAGCCGGGGATCGCGAAGATCAGCGTGCTGCCCGCGACCCCGGCCGTCGCGCGCGACTGCATCGCCGCGAGGCCCACCGACTTCAGGCTGCTCGCCCGCAGCAGCTCGCCGAAGCCAGGGATCTCCTTGTCGATCACGTCGAGCACGGCGTCGGGCGTGACGTCGCGCCCGGTGATGCCCGTTCCGCCGGTCACGAGCACGACGTCGACGGTGCCCGAGGCGATCCACGCGCGGAGCTGCGCGACGATGGGCTCGCGCTCGTCCTTCAGGATCAGCTTCGCGTGCACGCGGTGCCCTGCGGCCTTCGCGCGATCGACGAGCAGGTGCCCGGAGGCGTCGGTCTCCTCCGTGCGCGTGTCCGAGACGGTGAGCACGGCGATCGAGACCGGCACGCGCTCTCTCGACTCGTCGATGCCGAAGCTCACGAGGGCTCCGCCTTCCGCGCCTTCTTGCGCTTCTTCTTTTTCTTCACCGGCTCCGCGGCCGGCTCCTCCGAGGGCGCCTCGTCGCCTTCGCCTTCGCCCTCGCCCTCGCCTTCCTCGCTCGGAGGCGGAAGCACGGCAGGTCCGCCCGGCCCGCCGCGCGCGAGCCACTCGTCCTCGATCTCCTGTCGCTCCGCGCTCTCCTCCGCCGTGAGCGGCGCGAGGACGTTGAAGCGCCGGGTGCCGAAGATCATGAAGGCGCAGCCGAGCACGATCGGCAGGCTCAGCGCGTGGCCCATGTTGAGGTGGTAGGGCCAGCCCTCGTCGACGCCTTGCGACTCCTTGAAGAACTCCGCGATGAAGCGGAGCGAGAAGTGGAGCATCAGCACGCCGTAGAAGAAGACGCCGGCGCGCAGCTTCCGCGCGTAGCGCTTCTGCAGCCAGACGACCAGCGCGAGCTCGGCGAAGTACATCGCCGCCTCGTAGAGCACCACGGGATGGCGCGGCTCGCCGTAGTAGCGGTCGAAGATGACGCCCCAGGGGCCGTCGGTCGGGCGCCCGACGATCTCGGAGTTGAAGAAGTTGCCGAGGCGGACGAAGGGGTAGACCCAGACGCTCGTGACGATCACGGCGTCCGCGTAGTCGTGGAAGCGCAGGCGCAGCGGCCGACCGTAGCGGTACCAGAAGATCAGCACGGCGAGGACGCAGCCGAGGCCGCCGCCGTGGCTCGCGAGGCCGGATCCGAGCCCGAAGAAGCGCCCGAGGACCACGCGGCAGTCGTCTTCCGGGACGGCGCCGAACCAGGTTCCGACCGTGTTCGCGAGGCCGTGACCGAAGCCGCAGCTCTCGCTGCTCCCGACAGAGTGCGGGAAGTCGAAGAGCCCCTCCGTCTCGTAGAAGAGCAGGTGGATGTAGTGCGCGCCGAGCAGCATGCCGACCGGCACCCAGAGCGTCAGGCGCTCGGCGTGCTCGCGCGGCAGACGCCACTCGTCGAAGTTGTAGGGCGCCCGCCATGCGCACAGCAGGAGCCCGATCGCGAAGAGCACGCCGTAGTAGCGGAGCTCGATCGGCCCGATGAAGACGATGACGGGGTCGATGTTCCAGTGCACGGACGGGGCGCTTAGCAAACGCGCGGGCGCGAGGCACGCACCGTCGTCGTCAGCGCGGGCAGGAGATGCGACGGATTGCGACGGCCGCCGGCTCTCCGTCGGCGCCCTCGAGCGTCGCGACCGAGAAACCGCCGTCCGAGATCGCGACGTCGACGCGCCGCACCGTGGGCGGCAGCACGAGCGCGGGACCGACGTCGTCGCCGCCGGCATCGCGCACCTGGATCGCGTACGCGCCGGGCTCGCCTCGCACCACCGCGACGCGCCGGCCTGCGAACGGAGCGGGCGGCTCTTCGCCGACGCGGAGCGGTAGCGGGTCGGCGCGGACCTCGCCGTCGGCGCCCATGCGGAGGTAGCTCGGCCGCGCGAACTCCAGCGACACCACGACCGAGAGCGATCCCGCCAGCCACGCCATCGACTCGACGACGAGCGCGTCGTGGAGGGCGCCGACCTGGTGCTCGTCGATGTGCGTCGAGAGCAGCACGGCGCTCGAGGCGTCCTCGCTCGCCCCGCGCCTCCAGAGCACGGCGAAGCTGCCGCCCGAGGCCGCGAGCCCGAGGATCTCGGTCGGCTCGCCGGCGAGCGATGGATCGCCCGATCCGAGCGGCAGCGTGGAGACGGCCAGCGCGTCGGCCGAGGGAGTGAGGCGCTCGAGCGCGGGCGCCGCGCCGCGGTGCGAGTGAGCGAAGTAGAGCGTGCCGCTGGCCCCGAGCACACGCGAGGTCCGCAGCGGCGCCGCCAGGGGGATGGCCCGAGGCGGGAGGGCCCGAGGCGCGCCACCGGCCGCGTCGATCGCGAGCGCGTGCACGCAGGGACTGGCGACGCCGTCGATCGTGCAGCTCCCGAGCGTGAGCGCGACGAACCGATCGGGCGCCACGGCCTCCAGCGCGAAGAGCGCGGGCGCGTCGGCCAGCTCGAACGTCGTCGCGTCGTCCCGCCCGGCGATTCGGGCCGCCACGTGTGCCCTGTCACGGTCGACGAGCGCGAGCGAAGTGCCGTGATCGTCGACCGCGATCGCCACCGATCGCGCGCTCGCCTCGGTGCCGAGGGCCGTGACGTCTTCCTCGAGCGTGCAGGAGCGCGCGGGCGCCGGGGCATCGTCGGCTTCGTCCGACGGCGCCGTGGTGGCGCTCGGCGTGGTGGCGCTCGGCGCGGGCGTCGCGGGCGGCGCCTCGTCCGCGGCATGGCCGTGGTGGCGCCCGTGGTGGCGCGGGGCCGCGCGCAGCCGGCGAGCGCGGCGATCGTCGCGAGCGCCATCAGCGTGCATCTCGACGCGGCCCGTGCGCTCGGCCCGAGGGCGAGCGGCGCAGCGCGGCGCAGCGCCGTCACGGCGAGGTGCGCTCGAGCAGCCAGTCCAGCAGGATCGCGGTGCCCGTCGTGGAGATCGCCGGGATGTGGCTCGAGCCCTCGAGCGAGAAGAGCGACACGCGCGCGCCGACGCAGCCGGTGACGTAGTCGGTCGCGACCGTCTCGGGCCCGTCGACGGACGCGTCGAGCTCGAACGGCGCCGGCATGTGGCTCATCGACAGGTTGCACGACGCGCGGCTCGCCCAGCGCTGCGTCGACTCCACCGCGCCCGCGTAGGAGGCGCCGCCGATGTAAGGGACCTGGTCGTCGAGGGTGCCGTGCAGGTGCAACACGGAGACCGGGCGCGAGGGCGAGCAGCTGAACTGGCTCACGTAGTCCCCGCCCGCGAGCACGCCGATCGCCGTGATGCGATCGGCCCGATCGCAAGCCATGCGATAGGCCATGAACGCGCCGCTCGAGTGCCCGAAGAAGTAGATGCGGGTCGTGTCGATCGGGAGCATCGCCTCGGCGTGATCGAGGATCGTCGTCAGGTAGGCGACGTCGTCGGCGCTCGTGGTGCCGGTGATGCCGTCGCTCCAGTCGAGCATGCCTCGATCGTCGTCGGTCCCCTCGGGCGCCACGAAATAGAGGCCCTTGTCGCGGGCGACCGCGCTCATGTGCAGGTAGGCGTCCTCGAGCGCGGGTGCCACGCCGTAGCCGTGCAGCAGCACGAGCAGCGGTAGGCGCGTGGTCCCGTCGTGGGCCGTGGGGAGCGAGATCAGCGCCGGGCGCGTCGGCGTCCCCACGTCGTAGCGCGGCCCCGCGTCGCGCGGAGGCGGGCGTGCGTCGACGGGGGCGAACGCGTCTTCCATCGGCGTGAACGCATCGACCGCGCTGCTCGCGTCCTCGGTCGCAGCGGGCTCGCGGCTCGTGCAGCCCGCGAGCGCGAGCGCGAGCGCGACGGTGAGAGATCCTCCACCAGCCCATCCCCAGCGCAGCGGTCGTCCCATCCGCGGGAGCTAACACGCTCCGGCCCGCGCGTCATGTTGGGGCGTGATCACGCCTCGGCAAAGAGTGCTCGCCCCGGAGGGCCCGGACGGGAGCCGGCCCGGCCCGCGGACGGAAGGGACCGGAGCGGGCGGGCCGATCGCGAAGGGGTCGGCGGCGACGCGTCGCGCACCGACCCCTCCGATCCGCGCGGTTGCGCGGAGCCCGGCCCCTGAGCGGATCAGGCCGCCTCGCGACCGTCGACCTTCGCTTCGTCGAGCGTGGCGCCCGTGTCGCTCGCGCTGGCACCCGCGGCGGCCGCGGCGGCCTTGCGCGCCTTCGCGCGCTCGCGGCGCTCGCGGTCCTGCTTCTCCAGCTCGGTCCCCACGTAGTGCACGCGCGTGCCCATCACCCAGTCGAACCACGGACGGGTCACGCCCCAGTTCTTGTGCTGGTCGGGGCCCATGTGGTGGTCGTAGTGCCAGGGCAGGTGCTCGCGGGCCCACTCCGGATCCTCGTGGGAACGCTTGTGCTTCCGGTAGTAGTTGGCGATCGAGTAGAGGACCGTGCCGGTGAAGAACGGGGCGACCGGGAAGAGCGGCGCGTGCACGAGCGCGGCCACGGCCAGGGCCGCCGCCTCCTTGCCCTGCGCGTGGTTGCCGAACACCGAGCGCTGGTAGTCGGGGTCGTACATCTCCTTCAGGCGCGAGTTCCGGTGGTGCTCGAGGAAATGGAAGCTCCACATCCCGCCCGGCTTCCGGGAGTCGGGGCCGTGGAGCACGTACTTGTGGATGAACCACTCCCCCGCATTGGCGTACAAGAGTCCGAGCGGAATCCCCAGCATCGTCGCCTCCTCCTCGGCTCGGCGCAGCGCGCGTCGAGCAAACATGACCGAACAGTCATCATTTAGTAGCGGAGCTCGGCCCCGTTGTCCAGACACATTGCGAAAGAAGATGCGAGCGAGCGCACAGAAGATGACCAACCGGTCATTCGACGCGCACGGCCGGGGCCGCCCGGCGGAAAGCGCGACGAGAACCGCCGGCAGAAGACCGAAGCGCTGATCGCCGCCGCTCTCCCCCTCTTCCTCGCCCACGGCGTGGAAGCGGTCACGATCGACGACATCACGCGGGCCGCGAAGGCCGCCAAGGGCAGCTTCTATAGGTACTTCAGTAGCAAGGACGCCCTCGTCGCGGCGATCGTCGCGCCCGCGGCAGCGGACGTGGAGGCCGCGCTCGCGCGCTGCGAGGCCCGCCTCGGGGAAGCCAACGATCGCGGAACCCTCTTCGCCGCCTACCAGGAGCTCGCGCTCGCGCTCGTACCGCTCGCGCTCCACCGCCTCGACGTCGTCCGCCTCTATCTCCAGGAGAGCCGCGGGGCCGCTACCGGCGCGCGCGCGCCGCTCGTCGAGCTCGGGATCCGCATCGATGGAGGCGCGATCCGCCTCACCACGATCGCCGTCGAGCGCGGCCTGCTCGACGTGGCCGACCCGCGCATCTCGGCGCTCGCGGTCGTCGGCGCGATCGAGCGGCTGGCCTTCAACGTCCTCAGCGGCCGGCTCGACGCCCAGCCCGTCGACATCGTCGCGACCCTCATCCGGCTCGTGCTCGACGGCATCGCCAAGCCGCGCTGAGCGTCCTCGCGGCCTGGCGCTGCCTCCACGGCCGGCCGGCTGGCCTGGGACGGCGGCGCGCGCCATGAAACGGCGATCGGCATGACGGCTCCCTCCGACGAACGCCCTTCCCGTCCCTTCCTCGACGCGCTGCATGGCGGCCCGCTCGTGTTCGACGGCGCGATGGGCACCATGCTCTACGAGCGCGGACAGCTCTACACGCAGAACTTCGATGCGCTCTGCATCACGCGCGACGACCTCGTGCGCTCGGTGCACCAGGCCTATCTCGCCGCCGGCGCCCAGGTCCTTCAGACCAACACGTTCGGAGCCAACCGCTATCGGCTCGCGCCGCACAACCTCGAGGGGCAGCTCGAGGCGATCAACCGCGCCGGCGTCCGGATCGCGCGCGAGGCGGCGGGCGGCAAGGCGTGGGTCGCGGCGTCGATCGGCCCGACGGGCAGCCTGCTCAAGAGCACGGCGCAGAGTGAGCACCCGAACTTCGAGAGCGCGTTCCGGCACCAGGCGCTGGCGCTGCTGGCCGCCGAGCCCGACCTCTTGATCCTCGAGACGTTCCGCCAGACGGAAGAGATCCGCCTGGCCATCCGCGCGGCGCGGCGCGCGCGAGACGAGGTGCGAGCCGAGCTGCGGGTCCCGATCGTCGCCAGCGTCTCGTTCGACTCGTTCGGCACGATGGCCGACGGCAGCCAGCCCGAGGAGCTCGCCAAGCTGCTCGTCGCCGAGGGCGCCGACGTGATCGGCGTCAACTGCGCCGACGGCCCCGCAGGCGTCTACGAGATGGCGACCCGCATGCTCGGAGCCGGCCGGCCCGTCGTCGCGCAGCCGAACGCAGGGCTTCCGCACCGGGTCGACGGGCGCTTCGCGTACATGGCCACGCCCGAGTACTTCCTCGTCTACGCCCGTCGCATGCTGAAGGCCGGCATCCACGGCGTCGGCGGATGCTGCGGCACGACGCCCGAGCACATCCGCCAGATGGCGGCGTCGGCGAAGATGCTCGGCGCGTCGGCGGCGAGCGAGGCGGTCGTCAGCGCCAAGGGAAGCGAGTCGGGCGCGCACCTCGACACCGACGTGCGCATCGCCGAGGGTGTGCGCGTCGTGCCGATCGAGGAGAAGTCCCGGCTCGGCGCCGACCTCGCGAAGAAGCGCTTCGTGGTCTCGGTCGAGGTGAACCCGCCGGCCGGCCTCTCGCTCGACAAGGCCATCGCCGGCGCGCGCTTGCTGAAGGAGGGCGGCGTCGACGTGATCAACGTCGCCGACGGCGCGCGCGCCACCGCGCGCATGGGCAACCTGGCGCTCTGTCGCCGCATCCAGGACGAGCTCGGGATGAGCTCGCTCATGCACGTCACGACGCGCGATCGGAACGTGCTCGGCCTGGTGGCGCACCTGCTCGCCAGCCACGACATGGGCTTGCACAACCTGGTCGTGATCACCGGCGACCCGCCGAAGATGGGCGACTTCCCCGACGCGACCAGCGTGTACGACGTCGACTCGATCGGCCTCTTGCGCCTCGTCTCCCAGATGAACCGCGGCCTCGACCCGGGCGGAAAGCCGCTCGGCGGCGTCACGAAGTTCCTCTGCGCGACGGGCGCCGAGCCCGCGGCGCACGACTACGCGCGCGAGATCCGGCGCCTCCGCCAGAAGATCGAGGCCGGTGCCGAGCTGGTGATGACGCAGCCGGTCTACGATCCGGCCGTGCTCGCGCGCTTCCTCGACGACGTGAAGGACCTCGACGTGCCCGTGCTGGTCGGGATCCTGCCGCTGGCGAGCTACCGCAACGCCGAGTTCCTCCACAACGAGGTTCCCGGCATGAGCGTCCCCGACGAGATCCGCGAGCGCATGCGCAAGGCGGGCAACGGTGACGAGGCGCGCAAGGAAGGCGTGGCGATCGCGCGCGAGATGCTCTTCGCCGTGAAGGACCGCGTCGCGGGCGCGTACGTGATGCCGCCCTTCGGCAAGTACGAGCTGGCGCTGCGCGTGATCGACGGCGTGCGGTGACGATCGCGCGCGCCCTGAGCGGCGCGGCCGTCGTGGCGCTGGTCGTGCTCGCCGTGCTCGTCGGGCGCTACGAGACCGAGCGCGCCGCGTGGCGTGCGGTGTCGGCGGTCGATGCCGCCGGCTACGACGCCGCCGCGAGCGACACGCGCTACCGCGACGTCGAGGCAGCGCTCCTCTGGGTCGAGCGGGGCGCACGGGCCGACGCGGCCCTCCTCNNCGCGGGGCTGGCGCTCGGGCGCGGCGCCACACGGCGGCCTCGACCGACGCTGGCCGGCGGCTGGCGCGCGCTGGCCCGGGCGATCGACGTCGCGACCCTGGCGCTCGTCCTCGCGGCGAGCCGGCTGCGCGTCGCGAGCCCGGGGATCACCGAGGCGCTCGCGTGGATCGTCCCGGCCGCGCTCGCCGCTACTCTGCTGGGGGTGGCGGTCCAGGGCGCATCGGTCGGAGAGCGCACGGTGGAGCGGATCACGCGCCGCTGAGCGAGGCCCACACCGCCTCCAGGTCGGTCGGGATCGGCGCCTCGATCGAGAGCCGCTCGCCCGTCGCCGGATGCGGGAGCTCCACGCGCGCGCAGTGCAGCATCGGCCGCTTCACCGTCACGACCCGCCCGTCGGCGAGCACGACGCGCTTGGCGCCGCCGTAGGCCTCGTCGCCGAGGAGGGGATGCCCGGCGCGGGCCGCATGCACGCGTAGCTGGTGCGTGCGCCCCGTCTCGGGATGGAGCCAGAGCCGCGTCGCGAACGCGCTCCGTGCGATCACCTCGAAGCGCGTGCGCGCGGCCTGCTCTCGCTGGCCCTTGGCTCCTTCGTCGAGCGCGACGCGGTGCCTGCGATCGCTCGGATCGAGCGCGATCGGCCACTCCCAGCGGCCCTCGGAGGCTTCGAGGGCGCCGGTGGCGAGCGCAGCATAGCGGCGCGCGTAGTGTCCTTCGCGGCGCGCGTCCAGCGTGGCGCGGATCGCACGGTCGGTGAGCGCGAAGACGACGACCCCCGTGACGTCGCGATCGAGGCGCGAGGTGGGGTGGACGCGCGGCGCGCGGCGATTGGCGCGGAGCGCGATCTCGGCGAGGCAATTGCGCCCATCGGGCGAGGTCGTGGCGATGCCTGGCGGCTTGTCGACCACGAAGAGCTCGGCATCACGGAACAGGACCGAGAGCTTCATCCGGCGGCAGCATCGCCGAAAACTGGACGCCGCGCCCGGCTCGCGATCAGGTCTCGGAGATGCGCGCCGCCCGCCCACTCCTCTTCCGTCGTTCGTCGGCCCTCCCGGGCCTGCTCGGTCTCGGGCTCGCGCTCGTCGCGCTGCCGCTCGCCGCGGCCTGCCGGCCGCACACCTATCCGGGCGTGTCGGCCGGCACCTTCGACGTGACGGAGACGCTGCAGACGAACGCGTGCGCGGGCGGCTTCGATCCCGACGCGACGCTCGTCTACCAGACCGACATCCGCGTCGAAGGATCCGTCGCGTACTGGCGGCGCGGCGACACCGGCATCGCGAGCGGCACGTACGAGTCGAACGGGCACTTCCACTTCGTCGCCCAGCAGGACGTGTATGCCTACGGCGCCGACGCCGGCCCCACGCCGCCCTGCTACCTGCGCGAGACGCAGACGATCGACGGGACGCTCGCACTGGGCGCCGCCGATGCAGGGCTCGATGCGCAGCCGAGCGACGGTGGCGCGGGAGGCGTCGACGCCGGGGTGCACTCCACGGGCTTCACCGGCACCGACACCATCCAGCTCTCCATCGCGCCCGGCTCGGACTGCACGCTGCTCTTCGCGCAGAACGGCGGCCCGTTCTCCGCGATGCCGTGCACGGCGAGCTACGCGATGAGCGCGACGACGCGTTGAACGGCCTCCCGTCCGCGGGCGACGCCCGCTCCCGTCCGGGTTCTGTAGGGCGAGCACGGTTCGCCGTTGCCGGCGCTCAGCCGTGGTCGCTGGTGGGCGGCGGCGCGGGCGGCGGCGTCTGGTCCGCGTCGCGCTTGGGCGGCGCAGGCGGGCCCGGCGGGCGCGGCGGAGGCGCCTCGGGCAGGCGCCGCTCGGCGACGACGATCGTGCGCGGCGACTCGGCACCGAAGTACACGCCGGGCGTCGACTCGCGCCCGCTCACCTCGACGACGCGGAAGCTCTTGTGGAGCATCTGGCCCAGCTCGTGGAGCGAGTAGAGCCGGACCGAGTACGCGCTCTCCCGCTGCCGGCCGTCGTCGAGCATCACGGTGCGCTTCACGTGCAAGCGCGAGGTGATGAAGTTGCACTGCGTCTCTTCCATCACCACGCAGCCGTCGCCTTCGAACCAGACGTTGTTGGGCTGGCTGCGCACCACGTAGTCGCGGTTGACGACGTCGAGGAGCAGCAGGCCCCCGGGCTTCAGCGCACGATGCATGCGCTCGAGCACGGTGCGGTTGGCGTCGTCCTCGAAGTAGCCGAAGGTCGTGCCCCAGGACAGGACCGCGTCGAACGCCCCCTCGAACGACATCTCGCGCATGTCGGCGTGGAGGAAGTTGATCTTGAAGCCCTGATCCTGCGCCTCGTCGGCCGCCCGCGAGAGCATCGGCAGCGAGAGGTCGAGCCCGACGACGACGTAGCCGCGCCGCGTGAGCTCGACCGCGTGCAGGCCCAGGCCGCAGCCGACGTCCAGCACCGTCGCGCCCGCCGCGAGCCCGAGCCGCTGCTCGATGAAGTCGCACTGCCGGCGTACCTGCTTCGGGTTCGGCGGCGGGACCGTGCGCAGGTAGTCGTCGTTGAAGAAGTCCTCCCACCACGCGCCCTTCTTCTTGCCGGTGCGGCGCGGATCGGTGGGCGGTCCCTCGGCGTGGGCCGGCGCCTCACGCGCCGCCTCGCGGGGCGGCGCGACATGCGGCGGCGCGGCGGACGGCGGTGCGGCAGGCGGCGCCGCCGCGGGCGGTGGTGCGGCTGGCGCCGCTGCAGCGGGCATCGGCGCCGCCGGCGCACTCGCCGGGGGCTGCGGAGCGCCCGCCTCGCGAGGGACGGTCGGCGGCGCGGGCGGAGGCCCGGACGGAACGCCCCGCGGCCGCTCGGCGGCCGCGGCCGGCATCGAGGGCGTGCTCCGCGGCGGAGGCGGCCGCGACGGGCGGGGCGGGCGCTTGCTGACCGCCGGCACCGAGGCGGCGGGCTCCTCGAGGATCTCGTCGGCCGCGATCTCGTCCGGCGCGACCTCCTCGGGGATCGCGCTCGTGCGCTCCTCGACCGTCGGTCTTCGCGGGCGCGCTCGCCGCGGGCGCATCTTCGCGCGCGCCCCCGCGCTCGAGCTCGGCCAGCACGCGCAAGGGCTCGCTGGGCGTCGGAGTCCCGACACGCGCCACTCGCTGGACGACCACCACGGCGGCGGCAGCGACGACCGGGGCCGCAGGCGGGGGCGCCGGCGGGGGCTCCGGAGGCTGCGACGGCTCGTGGATCGAGTCGTCGATGATGATGCTGGGCTCGGGCGCGCTCGGAGCCGGCCGGCTCGGCCTCGCGGCTCGCCGTTCTGCGTCCGCCTCCGTCCGCGCGCTCCGCCCGCTGCCTTCCGCTTCCTCCGGGGCCAGCGCTCTCGGCCGATCACTCGGTGTGGCGGGCCGATCACTCGGTGCGGCGGGCCGATCACTCGGTGCGGCGGGCCGCTCGCTCGACCGGCGCGGCGGCGGCGGCGGCGGCTCGCTGCGCGGGCGACTGGGCACCGCGCTCGCGCCCTCGATGCTGGGCTCGAGCGGCTCCGTCACCACGGTCGCCTCGGGCGCCAGCTCCGGCGGCTCGTCGTCGGCGGCGGCACGCGCCAGCGCCGTCGCGTCGAGCCCGAGCTCTTGCAGCGAGGGCTCCGGCTCCGCGGGCGTCGCCAGTGGCTCGATCATGCGCGACGGCGCGATCCCATCGAGGCTCAGCTCGTCCGAGACGGGCGTGTTGCGCGCCCCGAGATCACGCCCGTCCTCGACGAGCAGGTCGCTCTCCGACAGCTCGGCGACGGTGCTCCCGGGGTCGGTGTGCTGCGGCTCGAGGGGCGGCAGCGGCGCCTCCGCGCTGGCCGCCGCCGGCGGCGCGCCCGGGACCGAGATGCGCGGCAGCGACGGCGAGCTACGGCGCGGCACCTCGTCGACGGGAACGCGCAGCGAGCGACGCTTGGCCTTCATCGACGCACGCCCTGCACGTCCACCACCGTCGGCCTCGTCGCTCATGATGCGCCGCCGTTCGGGCGCTGCGCGCGGCGCGCGATGGCGCGACCCATCTGGATGGGGGTGCCTGGCGTGACGACGAGCTCGCTCGGCGGCGAAGGCGGAAGGAAGACGATGGCGGTCGAGCCGAGCTCGAACCAGCCGAGCTCCTCGCCTCGCGCGCGCGAGGGCCGGGGGGTGGCGTAGCGCGTCTCGCCGCCGGCGCGCCCGGCGCGCGTCACGAGGCCCGCGTCGAACGAGAGCGCGATGCCGCCGACCACGAGCGCGCCCACGAGCACCGTGACCACCTCGCCGCGCCCGGGCGCGTCCTGCACGATCACCACGCGCTCGTTCTTCGCGAAGAGGCCGGGGACGTGGTCCACGCCGATGCGATTGACCGGGAAGAGCGTCCCTCCGAGGTGGCGAGCGCGTACGACGTCGCCGGTGACGGGCGCGTGCACGCGGTGGTAGTCGCGCGGTGAGAGGTACACGACCACGAAGCGCCCGCCCGAGAGGCGCCGCGCCTCGTCCTCGGATCCCAAGAGCTCGTCGAGCGCGTAGGGCTTGCCCTTGATGCGGAGCGAGCCGCGGGCGTCCACCTCGCCGCAGTCCTCGACCTTGCCGTCGGCGGGCGAGAGGATGGCCTCGGGATCGGGATCGAGCGGCCGCGCGCCCTCCTTGAGCGGTCGCGTGAAGAACTCGTTGAAGGTGCGGAAGCCACCGTCCGGGATCACGCACTCGCTGAGATCGACGTCGTACGCGCGCACGTAGAGGTCGATCGCGCGCTCGAGCAAGGCGGGGCGCTGCGTGCGCGCGGCGACCTTGCCGAGGGCGCGGCTCAGGCGCTTCCTCGGAAGCAAGCGCAGCGTCTCGGCGGCAAGGCGGGTGGCAGTCATGCGCTCGGGAAAGCGGATCGGGTGCCGCCGAGCGATGCTACAGGACCCAAAATCGTGAGGTCAAAGGTATCCGTTCGGAACTGCCACCGCAGGCACCGATCGGGGCACTCCGCCTCCTGGCACGGGAACGACGGCATGACCTACTTCTTCTTCGGCGCGCCGAAGAGCTTCGAGAGGAAGCCGCCCTCGGCGGCCTCGCCCGACTTGGCGTCGGTCGCGTCGGGCCGCGTCGTCGATCCGGAGCGCTTGGCGCCGCCCTGCCCTGCGCGCATGTCGGCCAAGCGCACTTCACGAACGGCGTCGAGGTTCTTGGGGTTGGCGTCGGCCGCGGCCCGGAAGGACGTGATCGCCTCGGCCTCGTTCCCGATGCGGCGCTGGATCATGCCGCGCGTGTAGTGCGCCCGGTCGTGGCGGGGCGCGACGCGAATCGCGCGGTCCACGAGATCGAGCATGCGCGACGTCTTCTCGTTGGGGAGCTGGAGGAGAGTCCAGGCGAGCGAAGCGAGCGCGTCGGCCTCCTCCGGGTTGAGGTCGAGCGCCGCTTCGAGGATGGTCCGGGCGCCCTCGAAGTCTCGGCGCCGGATGAGGACTTCGGCTTTCTGGTGCTCCATCGCGGCGGCGACGATGGCGCCGAGCTTCCGATCCGCCTCCGGCGTGCCCCCTCCGTCCTGGACCGTGCGCAGGTAGGGGCCGCGCTTCTTCTCGTCGCTGAGGGTGTCGTGCGCCTGCGTGAAGAGCGCGAACACCCGCTCCACGAAGGGCCGGATCGGCGCGAGCGAGCCCGTCACGCGATCGGGGTGCCAGCGCTTGGCGAGCGCGAAGTACTCGCGCCGTACGACGTCGGTGCCCGCATCGCGCGGCACGTTGAGCATCTGGAAGTACGTCTGCGTCTCGATCGCACGGCAGCGCTCGACGACCTCCTGCCAGAACGCGAGCTGATCGGGCGAGAGCCCCGACGACGGCGGCTCGGGCGGGAGCGGCGGGAGGTCCTTGAGCCGCGACGCCGACACGCTCGCGTTCGTGCGCCCTGCCGGAAGGCTGGTGCGGGGATCGCCCGGGCGAGACGCACGGAACGCGTCGGGCGCCTCGGGGCTCATCGACACGCGATCGGGCGGCGCGTGGATCCCGGGCGAGGTGATCGCGCCGCCGCTGCGCGTGCTGCCCGGCGAGGTCGCTCCGGGCGAGGTCGTTCCCGGCGACGTCGTTCCCGGCGACGTCGTTCCCGGCGACGTCGTTCCCGGCGAGGTTCGCCCCGGCGAGGTCGAGCCCGGTGAGGTCGCCG
>JBGALT010000100.1:0-28696 GCA_044223665.1 Sandaracinaceae bacterium
GGTGCCGCCCGTCGTGGTCGCACCGCCCGCGGCGCCCGTCGTCGTCGCGCCTGCGCCGCCCGCGCCTCCGCCGGCGCCCGTGGCCGCCGCGCCCGCGGCCCCGCCGCCTCCGGTCCGCCGCGCGGCTCCCGCCCCCGTGATGCCCTCGATCGGCCGCACCCGCGCGCGCCGGAAGGATGTCGATCGTGACGTCGGCTGATGCTCGCGCGCGCCTGCTCGCGCTCCTGCGGACCCGCAGCTACGCGAAGAAGAAGGTCGTGCTCGCCTCGGGCCGCGAGAGCGACTTCTTCATCGACGTGAAGCAGACGGCCCTGCTCGCCGAAGGCCACGCCCTCGTCGGCGAGCTGATGCTCGAGGCCGCGCTCTCGTTCGATCCGCGCCCGGTGGCCGTCGCCGGCGTCGAGCTCGGCGGCTGCCCGCTCGCTTCCGCGGTCGCGCTCGTCTCGCACCAGAAGGGCACGCCGCTCGACGCGATCTACGTCCGCAAAGCGGCCAAGGACCACGGCTCGCAGCGCCTCACCGAGGGCGACACGCACATCCCCGACGGCGCCTCGGTCGTCGTGCTCGAGGACGTGATCACGACGGGCGGCTCCACGCTCAAGGCCATCGAGAAGCTCACGGCGCGCAAGCTCGTCGTCGCGGGTGTGGTGGTCCTCGTCGATCGCCTCGAGGGCGGCCGCGAGGCGCTCGAGGCCGCCGGCGTCCGCGTGCGCTCGGTCTTCGATCGCGCATCCTTCGAGACGTGATGCGCGCCGCTCCGCTCCTGCTGCTCTCCGCCCTCGCGCTCGCCGCTGCGGCCGCGAGCTGCGGGCCCGGGGCGGTCCCGATCCGCGAGGGCACGCGCGCCTTCACGCCGAGCGACTACGGCGGCGTCTACGATCGCTGGACGCGCTCGGCCGACGACTTCGACTTCGGCCACCTCGCCGAAGTGCTCCACGTCACGGCCACCTTCGAGTCGTGGGAGTTCCGCTGGGCCTACGTCGTGCGCTACGCCGCCGACCACAGCCTGACGACCGACGAGCGCACGCGGACGCTCGAGCAGTCCCTGGCCGACGCGCGCGCGCGCCACCGCTTCCTCGTCACCGTCGGCGTCCCGATCTTCCGAGAGGGCGACCTCACGGGCACGTACTCCGACGTGCGCGTCGTGCTCGTCGATCCCACGGGACGACAGACGACCCCCTCCGAGATCCTCCAGATCCGGCGTCCTTCGACCGATCAGCGGATCTACTTCCCGTCGATCAACCGCCAGCGGCACACGTTCCGGATCGCGTTCCCGACGATCGGCGACGATGGCGCCCCGACGATCCCGGCCGACGCGCACGAGGTGATCCTCCGCTTCGCCGGCGCGCTCGGCACGGTGGACCTGCACTGGAACCTCGACCAAGCCGAGCCGGAAGGCGCGACGCCGGTCGTCACGGCGCCCGGCAACTGACCTGACCGGTCTGACGCGCGGCCGAGCCCACCGTCGGGATCGCGTCAGCGCGTGAGGCGCCGTGCCGCGCAGAGATGCGTGGCCGGGTCGCAGAACGCGTAGAACGACGTGTCGCCCTGCGGGATGCAGTCGTTCGGGCAAGTGCCCCCGTCGCAGAGCACGGTGTCGCGCGCGGCATCGGAATCCCTCCGCAGAGCGATCACCTGGTCTTCGGTGCCCGAGCAGCTGCAGCAGTTCGCCCAGCGGACGACACAGTCGCCGTCGACGTTGCACTGACCGAGCTGCGCCTGGAGATCGACGCCGCCGCAGTGGACGTTGCCGCAGGTCGCGACGAGGTAGGGGTTGTGCTGGGTGGCGCAGCGCGGACAAGGCGTGGGCACCGGGCAGACGTCCATCTGGTGCTGGGTCTCGCTCCCGAGCGCGATCGCGTCGTAGTCGGCGAGGGTCGGCGTGCCGCACGGCTCGCAGCACCCGGTGTGCGTGAGGGTGCAGTCGGAAGCCACGTTGCAGATGCCCCAGGGACCGGTGCCGCCGCCGCCATCCGAGCCGCCGCCGCCATCCGAGCCGCCGCCAGCGTCCGATCCGCCGCCGCCCGCGTCGCCGAGCATCCCGCCCCCATCGCCGCCGCTGCCACCGCCGTCACCGGTGAGCGTGGTGGACGCAGGGCAGCCGCCGACGCCGAGCCCGAGAACCACGACCGTCACCCCACCCCAGAATCGTGAAGTCATCCGGGAATCGTAGGCCTTCCGTGCCCGCCCGTCGACGGCGTCGTGTCCGGCTAGAGCACGATCACGGCCGCCCACTTGCGACCGAGCTTGAGCACGTGCTTGCCGGTCGCGAGCACCTGCTTCGGGTCCTTCAGCGTGGTCTCGCCGTCGAGCTTCACCGCGCCCTCTTCGAGCTTGCGGCGCGCCTCTCCGTTCGAGGCGGCGAGGCCCGAGACCACGAGCGCCTTCACGATCGTCACCGGCTCGCCGCCCTCGACGCGCACCTCGGGGATCTCGTCGGGCCGCTCCTTGCGCGAGAACTGCTTCTCCCACGCCTCGCGCGCCTTCTTCGCCTCGTCCGGGCCGTGGAACGCGCGCGCGATGGCCTCGGCGAACGCGAGCTTGGCCTCGCGCGGCGCGCTCTTCATCGCCGACAGGCGCGCCGACTCTTGCTCGCCCACGATCGGCCCGAGGAGCTGCACGTACCGGAAGAGCACCGGGTCCGAGATGCTCATGAGCTTGCCGACTTGCTCGCTCGCCGGCTCCGTCAGGCCGACGTAGTTGTCGAGCGACTTGCTCATCTTGTCGCCGACGATCGCGGGCTTTCCGTCCACGATCTCCTCGCGCGCCGTCAGGCCCTCGAGGATCGGCGTCGTCATCACGATCTGCGGCCGCTGCCCGTTCTCCTTCATCAGGTCGCGGCCGACCATCAGGTTGAAGAGCTGGTCGGTCCCGCCGAGCTCGACGTCGGCGACGAGGTGCACCGAGTCCTGCGCCTGCGCGAGCGGGTAGAGCAGCTCGTGGATCGAGATCGCGTCCCCGCGCTCCCAGCGCATCTTGAAGTCCTGGCGCTCCATCATGCGGGCGAGCGTGTACTTGCCCGCCAGGCGCACGACGTCGGCGAACTTCATGGGCCCGAGCCAGCGGTCGTTGTGCTCGATCCGCGTCTTGGCGCGGTCGAGGATCTTGAAGGCCTGCTCGGCGTAGCTCTTGGCGCCGGCCTCGATCTCCTCGCGCGAGAGCGGTGGGCGCGTCTTGCTCTTGCCGCTCGGGTCGCCGATCGACGCCGTGAAGTCGCCGACGATGAAGACGACCTCGTGGCCCAGCTCCTGGAACTGCCGCATCTTCGCCATGAGGACGGCGTGCCCCAGGTGCAGGTCCGGGCGCGTGGGGTCGAAGCCCGCCTTCACGCGGAGCGGGCGGCCCTTCTGGACCGACTCCTCGAGGCGCTTCTGCAGGTCCTCGCGCGAGACGAGGTCGACGACCCCGCGCTCGAGGAGCGCGAGCTGTTCGGAGGCGGAACGAGAGGACATTCGCGGCGGTGTCTACCCCCGGCCGGGCGCTCCGCCAGTCAGCGGGCGCCGCCGGTCACTCCTGGCCGTCCTCGCCGTCCTCCGACTCGTCCTCGTCGTCGTCGTCGTCCTCGCTGATCGGGCCCGTGCCGGCGTTGACGATCTCGCGCAGCTCCTTGCCGACCTTGAAGAACGGCAGGCGCTTCTCCGGCACCGCGACGGGCTTGCCCGTGCGCGGGTTGCGGCCGCTGTAGGACTTGTACTCGCGCACGGTGAAGCTTCCGAAGCCCCGAATCTCGATGCCTTCGCCCTTCTCGAGGGCGGCGGTCATGGACTCGAAGATGCAGTTCACGACGAGCTCGGCGCGGCTCTTCGTGATCTTCGTGCGGCGCGCGACCTCGTCGATGAGCTCGGACTTCGTCATGCCTTCCCCGTAGACGACGTCAACGGTACCCGAAGGCGGAGCGGGGGGTCAACGGCGTGTCGACAACGATTCCGTGGGGTTATCCGACGACGCATGCGCGTCGGGCCCCTCGCCGGAGGCCGTCGGTGGGCTCGCTCAGGCCCGGGGCGCTGGCCCGCGCGCTGCCCAGGCTGCGTGCGCCCGCGCGAGCGAGGCGATGGTGGCGACGTCGCTGCGCAGGATGCGGGGGCCCAGGGAGGCGGGCGCGAAGCCTCGCGCGACGAGGTGCCGCAGCTCGCGCCCCGTGAAGCCCCCCTCCGGGCCGATGGCGAGCACGAGGCGCTCCCCAGGGGCCCCGCGGACGACGGCCTCGAGCCTCGGCTCGGCGCTCGGATCCACGACCACCCGCGCCGCATCGCCACAGAGCCCGTCGAGCTCGTGGTCGAGGAGGTAGGCGATCGAGCGGTGGACCGTCACGAGCGGCAGGCGCGTGTCACGCGCCTGCGCGAGCCCCTCGAGCAGCTCGGGCACGTGCGTCTCGGGCGAGAGGACGTGCGCATCGAAGTAGAAGCGCTCGACTTTCCAGGCGCCCGTGAGGACGAGGCGCCGCACGCCGAGCTGGGCGATCGGCGAGAGCAGGCGCGCCAGCACCTTCGGGCGCGGGAGCGCGAGCAGCAGATCGATCGCGGGCGGCTCGGGGACGCTCGACTCGAGCGCGCAAGCGAGCACGAGGGCGCCGTCCTCGACCGCGAGAATCTCCGCGGTCCCGAGGGGCCCGTCGACGACCCCGACGCGGAACGACTGCCCGACCCCGAGCGCGAGCACCTTCGTCACGTGCGCGGCCCGCTCGCCGGAGAGGCGCGCGCGCCCGTCCGGCGCGAGCTCGGCGGGCTGGAGCAAGACGACGTTCACGGGGCTCCGGCGGGCCCGAGCGTCGCGAGCGCGATCTTCAGCGGCGGATTCTCGTCCGGGGAGGGGAAGTCGCTCTCGGGCGCGAGCCACTCGAGCTGGGTGATCGCGCGGCCTTCCTTCTCGGCGCTGCGGCGCACGGCGTGCTCCAGCGCGTCGCGGCTCATCGTGGGCACGTGGCTCGTGGCCGCGAGCTGGCCTTCCGCCGCGACGCAGCGGATCGCGGGCCGCAAGAGGCTCGGGTAGTCGCGCTCCACGTCGATCGCGCCGAAGGGCGTCTTGGCCCAGCGCGGCGGGTCGAGGAGCACGAGGTCGAAGGTGCGCGCGGAGAGCTTCGTGTAGCCGCGCCGCGCGCCGCGGCCCCGCACCGTCAGGCCCGCGAGCTGGCGGAGGGCAGGGATCGCGTTCTCCTCGAGCGTGCGGAAGGTGGTCCCCGGGATCTCGTTGCGCGCCGCGTTCGCCCGGCCGATGGCGAGCGCCGAGCCGGCGAAGTCGACGTTCAAGATCTCGCGCGCACCACCGGCGCCGGCCGCGACGCCGAGGCCGCACGTGTAGGCGAAGAGGTTGAGCACGCTCTTGCCGCGCGCGATCTCCTTCACGCGGCGGCGGAGCACACGCAGGTCGAGGAAGAGCAGCGGATCCTGGCCCGCGTGGAAAGGGCGGACGTCGTAGGCGAGGCCGAGCTCGCGGCCGACCGCGCGTGGCAAGCGTGGGTCGTCGCCGATGCGCTCGCCGTCGCGGCCGCGGAACACGAAGGCGGGTGCGAGCGAGTCGCCGAGCGCGCCGCTCGCCGCCGCGACGATCTCCGCGCGCGCCGCCTCGTCGAGCGGCACGTTCCACGACTGCACGAGCAGGACCGGGCCGTAGCGATCGATCGCGACGCCGGGATGCCCCTCGGTCGCCCCGTGGAAGAGGCGCAGGCAGTCGGTGCCCTCGCTCGCGAGCGTGCGGCGGATCGCGCTCCGTCGCGCGATCGCGTCGGCGACGAGCGTCGGGAGCGTCACTTCTCGTCCCTCGCCTCGGTCTCGCCCTCGTCCTCGCCCTCGGTGGCGGCCGTCGCAGGCTCTCTCGCCGGCTCCGGCGCCTTCGAGGTGCGCGGCGCCACGACCTCGCGGTCGTCGTTCACCTCCGCGAGCGCCTCGGCCCAGAGGTTCCGCATCGCCTCGGCCTGGCCCTCGCCGGCGCGGCGCGCGCTCTTCTGCAGGTGCTCGCGCTCGCTCACGATCAAGCGGTCGAGGTGCTGCCGAACGTCGGCGCAGTGCACGAGGAAGCTCGAGAGCAGCTCCTCGGAGGCCACCTCGCCCTTCTGGAACGCCGAGAGCGCTTCGTCCTTGGCGCGCCCGAGCTGGCTGCGCAGCGCGAGCATCTTGGGCAGATCGAGCGACGCAGCCTCCTCGATGCGGAGCGCGTCGCGATCGATGCGCGCGACCTCGGCGAGGTACTTGTCCAGGCCGTGGATGCGACGCGAGCGCAGCCATCGCCAGACGAGGTAGCCGGCGACCACGAGCGAGACGGCGAACGAGCGCAGGCTCTCGATGCCCTGGACGTCCTCGCTCGTGAGGAAGGGGTCGTCGCGGTGCTGCCACGACACAGTCCCCGGATGGAGCGGGAACTCCGGCTGCGCGAAGAGCTCCGCCGGCGGCCGCGGCAGGCCCGCGTGGCGCAGGAAGCGCTCGGACTCGAGCGCCTCGAGCAGCTGCCGCACCGCCTCGCGCGAGGTGTCGCGGTTCGCGATGGCGATCATGCGCGTCGCGAGCGTGGGCACGTCGGCGCGCGGCGTCGGGGGGTCCCCGCCGTAGGTGTAGATGGGGATGATCGCCGGCGTGACGAAGACGTGGCGTACGGCCATCGCGGGCGCGAAGGGCACGGGCATCAGCTCGTAGCCGCGGTCGTCGAGCAGCGTCTCGGCGATCGGCGAGGGCATCGTCGAGACGTGGAAGATCGCGTCCGGTAGCTCGCTCGGCTCGGCCTCCTCGAGCTCCGCGTAGGTCATCGAGACCTCGCTGACGTCGTGGAGCGAGAGGCCGGCGAGGTGCAGCAGGTCGAGCGCCAGCTCGCGCGTGCCGCTGCCGGGCGGCGCGAGCATCAGGCGATGGCCGCGAAGATCCTCGAGCTCGTACAGATCCTGGTCCGCGCGCACGAGCACGTGGAGCGGCTCGAGCACGAGCGGCGCGATCTCGCGCACGTCCTCGTTGCCGTCGAGGCCACCCTGCACGAGCGCCACGTCGACCTCGCGTCGCTCGACCCGTGCGAGCGAGTCCTCGGAGCCCGAGGTGTCGACGACCGTGACGTCCACGCGATGCGCGGCGGCCTCGTCGGCGAGCGCGCGCGCGATCTCGGCCCGCCGCCCACGGGGATCCCCGGCGGCGATGCGGATGTCGTGCCGGTGCGGCCGCAGCGCGAGCCAGAGCGAGAGCGCCGCGACGACGAGCGTGACCACGAGCAGCGCCACCAGGGCACGCGGATCATCGAGCCATCGCTTCCAGCCCACCGGCACGGCCCGCGTTGTACCGCGAATCGATGCTCTGCCGCAGACCCGAGGCCGGGGGCGGCGGCCGCCTCGATCAGGGCGTCTCGAAGCAGTAGAGGTGCGCCGTCTCGTTGCAGGGCAGCGAGGCCGATCGGTAGCACGCCGAGCGTCATCGTTGCGAAAACAAGGGATCGCTCGCTGCTTCCTCGGCGACGCGGACGAGCGCGGCGAAGAGCGCGGGCAGCGAGGCCGCCTCGGTCCCGCGGACAATCGGCTCGCGCCACGCGATCTGCGCGCTCACGGCGCCCAGCGTCTGCGCCAGCGCGGCGAGCCCTCGGCGACCCCGCTCGGTGTGTGGGACCGACGCCGTGATCGCGACGACCTTGCGCTCGAGCTCGCCCGTGCCGATGAGCCAGTCGATCGCGTTCTTGAGGGCACCCGGCAGGCTGTGGCCGTACTCGGGGCACGCGATCAGGAGCGCATCGCTCGCGAGGATCGCCCGGCGGAGCGCGAGCACGGCGCCGAGCGCGTGCGCGGCGTCCTCGCGCGCGTCGGCCGGCAGCTCGGGATGCCCGAGGTCGGGATCGAAGAACGGCAGCGTCCCGAGCCGATCGAAGACGGCGACCTCGACGCCCGCGGGCGCGGCCGATGCCGCCGTGGCCACGAGGGCCTTGTTCGACGACGACGCCCCGAGGCTCCCGACGATGGCGAGGACGCGCATGCGAGATCGCGAGCGCCGTGGGCGATCAGGTCGCGAAGCGGAAGTGCATCACGTCGCCGTCACGGACGACGTACTCCTTGCCTTCCATGCCCATCTTGCCCGCCGCGCGCACGGCCGCCTCGGTGCCGAGCGTGACGCGATCTTCCCACCAGATGACCTCGGCCTTGATGAAGCCGCGCTCGAAGTCCGAGTGGATCTTGCCGGCCGCCTGCGGCGCCTTCGTGCCGCGCTTGATCGTCCAGGCGCGCACTTCCTGCTTGCCGGCCGTGAAGTACGTGATCAGGTCGAGCAGCGCGTAGCCCGTGCGGATCACCTCGTTCAGGCCCGGCTCGGTGAGCCCGGCGCTCGAGAGGAAGTCGGCGCGGTCCTCGGGCGGCAGCTGCATGATCTCGGCCTCGATCTTCGCGCAGATCACCACCACCGGGCGCCCGCTCTCCTGGGCGCGCGCCCGCACCCTGGCCACCAGGGGATCGCCGTCCTTCTTGGCGAGCTGCTCTTCCTTCACGTTGCACACGTAGAAGAGCGGCTTGCTCGTGATGAGGCACATCTCCTTCACGATGGCCTTGTGGTCCTCGTCGTCGCTCGTGACGCCGCTCGCGAGCTTGCCCTGGTCGAGGTGCTTCTCGAGCTTCTCGCAGATCTCGACGGCCTTCTTCTCGGTCGCGCTGTTGCCCTTGGCGGCGCGGCGCGCGCGGTCGAGGCGCTTCTGGACCGTCTCGAGGTCCTTGAGGACGAGCTCGGTCTCGATCGTCTCGATGTCGGCGATCGGATCGACGCGGTTCTCCACGTGCAGGACGTTCTCGTCCTCGAAGCAGCGCACGACGTGCGCGATCGCGTCGCACTCGCGGATGTTGGCGAGGAAGGCGTTGCCCTTCCCTTCGCCCTTGCTCGCGCCCTTCACGAGGCCGGCGATGTCGACGAAGTCGACGGTGGCGGGCACCGTCTTGTCCGGGCCGACGATCTTCACCAGGGCATCGAAGCGAGTGTCCGGCACCGGGACGACGCCGACGTTGGGCTCGATCGTGCAGAACGCGTAGTTCGCCGCCTCCGCCTGCTTGCTGGAAAGTGCGTTGAACAACGTGGACTTGCCGACGTTGGGAAGCCCGACGATACCGACGGAGAGGGCCATGGGGCGGCCGTTATGGCGTAGGCACGACCTCGCCGCAAAGGGAGCCCCCCACGGGGCGGCCCCCGCGGTCTGTGAACTCGCTTGCCGGGCCGACACGTCCGGTTCACAGAAACGACACGCGATGTCGGCAGCCTCGGGCGAGATGCGAGAACGGATCCTGCTCGTCGACGACGAGGCCGACATCGTCGAGCTGCTCGAGTACAACCTGCGGCAGGCCGGGTACACCGTCGTTACGGCCCGCGACGGCGCGTCGGCCCTCGCCGAGATCCGCCGGCAGCGCCCCGACCTCGTGCTCCTCGACCTGATGCTTCCCGACATCGCGGGGACCGAAGTCTGCCGTCGCCTGCGCCGGGATGCGGCGACCTCGTCGATCCCCGTCGTCATGATCACGGCGCGCGGCGAAGAGATCGACCGCGTCGTCGGCTTCGAGATCGGCGCCGACGACTACATCGTGAAGCCCTTCAGCCCCCGCGAGCTGGTGCTGCGCATCGGGGCCGTGCTGCGCCGCACGACGACCACGCCCGAGAAGCAGACCCCGGGCGAGCGCTTTCGCATCGGCACGCTCGAGATCGACGTGCCCCAGCACCGTGTGACGGTCGACGACGAAGAGGTCGCGCTCACGGCGCTGGAGTTCAAGCTGCTCTACGACCTCGTCTCGCGCCCCGGCCGCGTGCAGACGCGCGACTCGCTCCTCGAGCGCGTGTGGGGCTACGCGCCCGGCGTCGAGACGCGCACGGTGGACACGCACGTCAAGCGCCTGCGCGAGAAGCTCGGATCGGCACGCGACTACATCGAGACCGTGCGGGGCGTCGGCTACCGCGTGAAGACGGACTGAACGACCAGCGTGCCCGGCGGGGCGAGCGCTCTCGGCTGAGAGCGGACGGCGAGAGTCGAGCTCGCAGGGTCCTCCTTGGCGGGGAGGCTCCGGGACCCCCCGGATCGTCCGCGTGAGCGGGAAGAAGAACGCTTCACCCACCCGGGTGGGGAGAATTGGTCTGTGCGGAGGGACTCGCACCCTCTTGAACCGGGTCACAGCCGGTCGCCTCGCCTCTTCGGCCTCGCACAGCACGAGCGAACGGAACGGGACACTGCGAGGGTGGGAATCGAACCCACGATCATCGGCTTAACGGGCCGCCGCCTTTCCACTTGGCCACCTCGCATCTCGCTTCCTGAACCATCGGCTCGCCCCTGCGGCCCCTTCCGTCCGCGGCTTCGCCGCTTCCGTCCGGGTCCTCCGTGACGAGCACTCTTGCTGGCTGAGGGACGTGGACTCGAGCCACGATTCTCCGGATCCAGAAGCCGGCGGCCAACCGCCACGGATCGGCTCGCCCGCTCCGGCACCTCCCGTCCGCGCGCTACGCGCGCTCCCGTCCGGAGCCTCCGGGGCGAGCACTCTTGCTGCCTTGGCCCATCCCTCATGGGACGCCTGGGGATCGAACCCAGCCATGCCGGCTTAAGAGGCCGGTGCACCTCCGTTGGTGCGTGCGTCCCGAAAAATCGAGTCGGGGGTACTTCTTCCTGACTTCCTGACTTCCTGAGCGGCATTCCCGCCCCGAACGATCGCTACGCGACGGAAGTCGGAGGTCCCGAACCTCACTGCACGGGGCAGCGCACCGGTTAGCAACCGGGCTCGGCGCCTCGCCGAGTCGACTTCCAGGTCGCCTTCTCCGCGCGGACCGATCGTTCGAGCGACCGATCCGCGCGGAGCATGGCGTGGGTCTCGCCGGTCAGAGGGCGACAGCGTCGATGACGCCGACCCAGTGACCCTTGGCGAGACCGCCCGACACGAAGGCCGCGATCACGTCGAACACCTTGTCGGAGAAGCCTCCGACGTTCAGGACGTCCGCGCGATCCTTGGCCTGCGTGTGGGTGTTGGGGACGAGGTCGATGCAGACCAACTTCGCGCCCGGGTTGCGGGCCTTCAGCTGGTTCCACTCCGCCATCGTGGCCGTGTGGGCGCCGACCCGACCTCCGTCGATCCACGACTCGTTGTCCGAGACGTAGATGACGAGGTCGGCCTTCGCGCGCTTCGCGTTCAGCATCGCGAGGGGAGCCGACGTGTTCGTGCCACCACCACCGGCCGACGCGAGGATCCGCGCGTTCGTCATGACGGAGTCACGACGCTCGAGCTTCACCTCCTTGGGACGGTCGTCGAAGCACACGATCTCGGCCTCGGCGTTCCGACGCAGGATCGTCGCGGCGAACAGCGACGCCACGTCGACACAGCGCACGGCCGTCGTCGCGCCCTTGCGATGACCCGTGATGGGCGTGCCCATCGAGCCCGACACGTCGACCAGGACCCACACCTTCTTGCCGTCAAGACGGGGAACGTTGTGGGTCGCGAGCTCCATCGCGTCGTGGAGCGCATCGACGATCGCAGCCGGCAGGCCCGCGCCGCGCGTCGCCAGGTAGGCGATGAGCAGCTGGTACGGGAAGACGCGGGCCTTCGCGATCGCCTCCGGGTCACGGAGGCGCGCCGCGACGAGCTCGGTCATGCCCGGCACCTCGAGCACGCCGTGACGCGCGAACGTGTTCAGGTTCATCCGCGTCGTCTGCCACGAGGCCGTCCGCGCGATCGCGGCCCACTCGCTCGCGCCGAGCGAGAGCGAGGTGAGCAGCTGGAAGGGCACGTGCGGCACCGCGAGCGTGGTGTCCTGCTTGTAGGCCTCGAACGAGCGCACGAGGCCCGGCAGATCCGCGGCCACGTGATCCTTGCCGATCAAGTAGCCGTAGAGCGCCCGACGCGAGGCCGAGGCCGGCTTCGGGTGGACCATCTTCACGACGTCGGCGAGCGAGGGCGAGTCGCCGACCGACGAGCGGAAGAGGGCCTCGTCCGACTGCTTCTCCAGCCAGCCGAGGATCTGCTTCTTCGGGCGCGTGCCGAGCGACTTCCGGCCCGTCTGGCCCGAGCGCATGATCTGCACGAAGTTGCGGAGCATCTTCGCGTCGTCGATCACGCGGTCGAAGATCGCGGCGAAGAGCGCCGGATCACGGACCGACAGGACGGCCAGCAGCAGCGCCGGCATGTCCTTCATGAAGCCCTGCTCGCGCGTGTAGACCGCGACCTTCGCGAGGAAGCGCGGGTCGACCTTCGAAGCGAGCTCGATCGTCGCCGTGAGCTGCGTCTCGGCCGTCGCGTAGTACGTCGCGTTCAGGCAGCCCGTCGCCGCCAGCTGCGCGAGCGCGTGCTCGGGGCCGAGCGCGTACGCGTTGCCGCCGGCCTCGTTTCGAGCGTCGGTCTTGGGCAGGAGCATACCGACGATGGACTGGAACAGGTTCTTGTTTGCCATGACGCACCTCTTTCGAGTGAGAGATCGGGGACGTCGCGTAGGAGAGTCGAACTCCTCTGGTCCGGATGAGGCCCGGACGTCCTCCCAGAAGACGAACGCGACAGGAACGAGCGAGACGTCGCGGTGGCGAGTCGAACGCCACTCATCCGGATGAAAGCCGGATGTCCTCACCAGAAGACGACCGCGACCTACTCTCAGGGGCGCTGAGCGCGCCCCTCGCGGGCCCGGCGGAGCCGGATCCCGCTCACCCCCAGCTCCGTCCGCTTCGCTCGCGAGCGATCGGCGCTGGGCTCACGCGAACGACGAGTCGCCGCCGGTACTCACGAGTACTCCGCGGAAACACGGCACGCAGACGAGAGAGGAGGGCGGACGAATCGAACGCCAGAGCCGGAGCTCCCATGTGTTTTCGAGACACCGCCCATCCCAGATGGGTTCACCCTCCAAACACGGAACACGGCAGTCCGGAGTCGAACCGGATCGGCGCGGGATTTGGAGTCCCGCCGGCTACCTCAGCCTCTGCCGTAGAAGTAGGGCCCGCCCGGTCTCGGCCAGGAGTACAGGCTGCCCTCGGTGGAACGTCGCCGCGTATGGGGATCGAACCCATCTCGACCCGTCGACAGCGGGTCAGCGTCGCCAGACGCACGACGCGGCAGGAGTGCGCCGCCCTCGAGAGGCGAGCGCGGCGCGAGAGAGAATCAGCTCGCCACGAGCCAGTCCTTCCAGACCTCGGGGACGCCGCGGCCCAGGTGGAGCTGCAGGCCCGCGATCGGGAGCTCACGCGGACGGTACGGCTGCTTGCGCAGCGGCATGCGCGCCTCGACCGGCGTGCGCGCGCCCTTCTGCATGTTGCAGCGGAGGCAAGCCGTCACGATGTTCTCCCAGACCGTGCGGCCGCCCTGCGCGCGCGGCACGACGTGGTCGAACGTCAGCTCGCGATGCGGCGCCGACGAGCCGCAGTACTGGCAGCGGTACTGGTCGCGCGAGAGCACGTTCACGCGCGAGAACTTCACGCCCTTCCGGCGCGGGCGCAGCGGCTGCAGCATGCGCACGACGGCCGGCATGGCGATCGTGATGCTCGGCGAGCGCAGCGGCACCTCGTACGACGCGAGGACCTCGACCTTGTCGTCGAACATCAGCGTGACCGCGCGCTGCCACGTCACGATGCGATGAGGAACGTAGGACTGCGTCAGGACCAGCGTCGTATCCATTGGGCACCGCACTTTCATCCGCGCGACGGCGCGGCGACATACCGGGGACAGGAATCGAACCTGCACGCCCACTGGGCAACGTGGTGATGGACGGCTCGCCGCCGCGGCCCCTTCCGTCCGCGGCTTCGCCGCTTCCGTCCGGGCCCTCCGCGACGAGCACTTGTTGCCCACTGAGCTGAGCACGTCGTGGCTTCCGTTACACCACCCCGGCGAATTGTTGAGAGACGCGCGAACAGACTGGGGAACGATCGGCAGAACAGGACTCGAACCTGCGTCGTCTCCGCCCCGAACGGAGTGCCTCAGCCACTAGGCTACCTGCCGAGAAAACGAACGAACGAGTCGCTGCGGGCGGGATCGAACCGCCACGAGCCTCCTCATGAGGGAAGCCGCTCGCCCACGAGACACAGCGGAGAAGCCGGCACGCCCTCGCCTGGGATCGAACCAGGAATCCGCGCTTCGGACGCGCGTGTGAGATCCGTTTCACCACGAAGGCATGAGCAGCGCCCTTGGCAGGAGTCGAACCTGCAGCCTCCCGGTTCGTAGCCGAGCGCTCGTCCCATCGAGCCTCAAGGGCAAGGATCACGAAGAAAGTCGCGAGAGGGTGTCGAGCCCTCCTGACGGTGGGTTGCAGCCACCGGCGTTCCCGGAACACCGCGACGAAGAAGGAGGGCGACGAGGTGTTTGCGGATATGTGAGTCCCGCGCACATTCGCCCCATGGACCGGGTGGGAATCGCACCCACGGCCTCCTGCGTGCAAAACAGGCGCTCTGCTGGCTCATCTACTACGTCCCAGAATCGTCGCGTGACGCGACGATTGGGACGATGGTGGTGGGCGACCCGCGCGTCGTGCGCGCGCAGAGCCGCGGCAGCCTTCGATCGCCACCGCGTGCTTCCGAGACAGCGCGCCGCGCTGCGGCGCCGATGTCGTTGGGCGGCGGGCTTCGCCCGCGCTGAGCTACACGGCCCGAGAAAGAAGACGGTGACGAGAGCGGCGAGAGAACGCCCTTGCGGGCTCGTCGAGCGCCGCTCTCGCGACGCCGTCGACGTCCATGGACTCTCCACCAGCATTCACCGTCCGAAACGGAGATAGCGGCGACGACCAGGATCGCGGGGACGTTGCTCTACCCATTGAGCTAGCGCCCCATGGATGGAGCGCTCGGGATTCGAACCCGAATCCTTTGGTTGATAGCCATGTAGTCACCCGCAGCATTCGTCGCCATGCCCAGGGCCGGGATCGAACCAGCACCTCTCGGGTTTCGACCGAGCGCTCGACCTTCGAGCTGCCCGGGCAGGCGCTCCGGAGAGTGGGGCTCTCCGGAGCAGAAACGTTCTTCTTCGGTTTTCAAGGGCTCCGAAGACGGAGCTCTTCCTTCACGCACGTGGTGCGCGCTCGCGAGGCGTCCCCGCAGAAGGAATGAACGAGATGGAGTGAGAAGGAATCGAACCTCCTCTGCTCGAACGAGCGGCGGTGTTACGGACCGCGTGCCGCACCAGCGGCATTCACTCCGAGAATCGATGGAACGGATCGGCGAAAAACGGCCCTTGCGAACGGCGCCGAGACGCAAGCGTGCATCGGTGCGCGTCGGCGACGGCGCATGAGAGTGCCAATCGAGGCTCGAGCCTCGAGGCGCTGGATCTGGAGATTCAAGACCGGACGTTCGACGACTGGAGGCTAGACGAACGACCGAAAAACGAAGAGGCCGCCCGGTTTCCCTGGGCGGCCTCCGTATGCGCTCGCGCGCATTCGAGAGATAGACCGCCTAGGGGTGACGCTCCTGGTGAGGGTAGCGAGCGCCGATGTGATTCGCCGGGCCCACGAGGCCCCGATCCGAGAGATCCAGACGCCCGAGACAGAGCGAATCGACCCCGAAAAGACTGACGAATCCGGCCATCTTCGCGCCTTCTGGCGCGACGCGCGGGGCGCCCATCGCGGGCCACGCCATGGCCAGCAACCCCGCAGCCGGGAAGCCCGCAGCCGGGAAGCCCGCAGCCGGGAAGCCCGTCGCCGGGAAGCCCGGCCGGGTGGACACGAACGCGTGTTGGGAAGAGGTGAACATGACCAGAGCTTGATTGGTAACCGACACTCGGACGCCTGTCAAAGGAAAAGGTTTCATTCATCGATCTTTTTCATCGTCGTATCGGTAGGTGGTTGTATGCACCCTTGTTCGACGTCGAGCGTCATCGCCGCTCGCTTCTCGCCCACGCGGAGAGCACGGCTCCCGCGCGGCGTCGTACTCGAGCATGCGATTGCCCTCGCAGCGCAGAGGCATCGGGAGAACGGCCTGACGCACACTGCGTCTTCGACGCGGCGACGCGACGCGCGGTCGCGTCGAGCCCGTGCTCGACGCCGTCACGTCGGGCCTGCAGCGAGGGCGGGTGAGCGCGCCTCTTCGTAGCGCGCCGCCGGCGCTCGCGACGCTCGCGCTCCCGCCGCACGCGCGACGCCACGTCGAGCGCTCTCGCGTGGCGGCAGCCTCGGATCGCGCCGCCGAGCGCCAGCACCTCGGCCGCCATCGCGGTCCGGCTGGAAAGTTCACCGTGGCGCCGTCGGCCCCCGAGGTCGATGTTTCCAGGGCGGGCCCTGGCTATCATCCGGGGATGGAGCCCGTGGACTTCCTCGACGATACGAGCGCGCTGCTCGTGCGCGCCGCCGACGCGGCGGGAATCGGCGTGGTCGTGCTCGCCGCGGGCACGATGCCGCCCGAGACGCTCTACGTGAACGCCGTCGTGACGTCCTGGGCCGGTGAGTCCGCGGAGACGATCGCGAAGCGGCCCGCGTTCGGCTACATCGCGCCGGAGGACCGCGACCGCATCGTCGCGAGCTTCGAGGCGCGTACGAGCGACCCTGGCCGGCCGGGCAGCATGGAGTGCTCGATCGTCGGCGCGGCGGGCGAGCGCATCCCGGTCTCGGTCGGCATCGCGCGCGGCACGGCGGGCGGACGCATCCTGCAGATCATCCTGCTCACCGACGTCCGCCCGCGTAACGCCGTGGCGGCCAAGCTCTCCGAGTCCGAGCGCCGCTTTCGCGCGCTCGTCGAGACCGCGCCCGACGGAGTCGTCATCTCGCAGCGCATGGTGATCCGCTTCGCCAATCGCGCGGCCGGCGCGATGCTGGACGTGCCGGAGGCCGAGCTCGTCGGCCGCTCGCTCGCGGAGTACCTGGCCCCCGGCGAGGTCGAGCGCATGGGCGAGCGACTCTCGAAGATGCAGCGCGGTGACGTCCTCGCCCCCACCGTGTACCGCGCGCGTCGCGCCGACGGCGTCACGGTGCTCGCCGAGATCGCGTCCATGCACACCGAGTGGGAAGGTCAGCCGATGGTGCTCGCGATGGCGCGCGACGTGACGGCGCGAGAGGCGCTGCACGCGAGCCTCGAGCGCACCGAGCGCCTCGCTGCGCTCGGGCGCCTCGCGGCGGGCATGGCGCACGAGATCAACAACCCGCTGGCGTTCGTCTCGCTCAGCACCGAGTCGCTCGCGCGGCGGCTCGAGCCGCTCCTGGACGGCAGCGAGGCGTCCGAGGAGATCCGCGCGCTGCTCGACAACGTCGCGCGCGGAACGGCCCGCGTGTCCTCGATCGTCCGCGATCTCAAGGCTTTCAGCCGAGACGGCGTGGACGAGCGCGCCCCCGTCGATCTCGAGCAGACGCTCTCGAGCGCGGTGCGGATGGTGCAGCACGAGATCGCCCCGCGCGCGCGGCTGACGCGCGAGACCCAGGGGATGCCGCTCGTGCTCGGTTCGGCCGGAAAGCTCGAGCAGGTCTTCGTGAACCTCTTGATGAACGCCGTGCAGGCCCTTCCCGAAGGCCGCACCGGTCACATCGTGCTGCGTGCCTTCGGCGACGCGACCCATGCCCACGTCGAGATCCGCGACGACGGAGTCGGCATCGGGCCCGAGAATCTGCATCGCGCCTTCGATCCCTTCTTCACGACGAAGCCCGTGGGCATCGGCACCGGGCTCGGGCTCTCGATCTGTCACGGCATCGTGACCGCCGCGGGCGGCACCATCCGCATCGAGAGCGAGCCCGGGCGAGGGACACTCGTGCACGTGGCGTTGCCTCGCGCGGTGGCGAGCCCTCCGCCCAGCCACGTGACGGCGCCGCGTCCGGCCGAGGCTCCGCGGTCTCACATCCTGGTGGTCGAGGATCAGGCGCCGCTCGCGCGGACCCTCGCCAAGGCGCTCGGCGAGCGTCATCGCGTGACGGTGGCCGTCGGCGTCCGCGAGGCCATCGTCGCCCTCGATGCGCACGGCCTCGCCTTCGACGTCGTGCTCTGCGACATGCTGATGCCCGACGGCACCGGGATGGACGTGTTCGAGCACGCGCGAGCGGGGCTCCCCGGTCTCGCCGAGCGATTCGTCTTCATGACGGGCGGCGCGTTCCTTCCGTCGCTCGCCGCCTTCCTCGAGCACGTGCCGAACCCGCGCATCGACAAGCCCTTCGGCCTTCCCGCGCTCGAGGCGCTCCTGTCCGGCGTGGTGCAGGCGCGGCGCACGCCCTCCACGCCCTCGTAGGATCGCGGCGCGTGCTCGCTGACCCACCGTCCGCGATCACACCATCCGCCTTCTGCGCGTGGACGATCGGTGGGTGTGGGGGCAGCATCGGCGTCGATGCCCTCACCTCTTCTTCTCCACCAGCCCAAGGGCGGCTGGGGCGAGCCCAGCCTCAGCCCGTTCTGCATCAAGCTCGAGTGTCACCTCCGCATGGCGGAGATTCCCTACGAGGTACGGCCGCCCGACATGCGGCGGGCGCCGAAGGGCAAGATCCCCTACGTCGAGCTCGACGGCACGCTCGTCGGCGACTCGCAGCTCGTGATCGACGCGCTCGTTGCGCGCCACGGCGATCGGCTCGACGGTGCGCTCACCGGCGAACAGCGTGCCCTCGCGCGCGTCACCCGTCGGGCCATCGAGGAGGGCGCGTACTTCACGAGCCTGTACGCGCGCTGGGCCGATCCGCGGGGGTGGGAGATCGCGCGCGGGCCGGTCGCCGCGGCGTTGGGGATTCCTGCGCTCCTGCTCTTCGTGGGTCGCCGCCGCGCGCTCGCGAACCTCCACGGCCAAGGCACGGGGCGCCACGCGCCGGAAGACATCTATCGAGCCGGCATCGCCGACTGGTCGGCCGTCTCCGACCTCTTGGGCGAAGGGCCCTACTTCTTCGGGGAACGGGCCACGAGCATCGACGCCGTGCTCTTCGGCTTCGTCACCTCGACCACGGTGTTTCCCTACGACTCACCGCTCCGCCAGCACCTGCTCGGCCTGAAGAACCTGATCGCGCACCGCGACCGCGTGCGTGCGCGCTGGTTCCCCGACGCGGCCTGACGTACCGCGGGGCGATCGCGCCCCGCGACGACTCTGGGACGCAATCGATCAGGGGTGCACGTCGATGCGGCGCTCGAAGTGGGCAACGACGTCTGCCTCCTGGTACGCGAGCGGCGGCGACTCGTTGGCGATCCAGTGCGCGGCCTCGTCGGCGTGGTGCGCGCTCGTCACGTCGATGCTCTGGCCGCCCGGCAGCGCGTTGAACGCGAGCGGACCGTCGGGCGTCATCTCCACGACGAGGCGCTGCGAGGCGCCCGAGTTGTGCGCGAAGCTCGTGGTGTCGAACACACCGAAGTTGCCGACGTCGACCGCGCCGAGATCGCCGTGGCGCGGGAACCCGTTCGGGTAGGTGCCGTCGCCTGCGGGCGGAATCGACACCAGGCCACTGGCCGGGAGCGGCCCGGCGAATCGCACCGTGTGCAGCCGTCCCCAGCGCCACTCCTGCTCGTCCGCGCCGAGGCGCGTGGTGAGGTAGTCGAGCGCCGCGAGCACGCCACGGATCACGATCTCCTCGCGCGTCTCGGTCGTGCCGGCCGTGTCGAGGTCGTCCCAGAGGACGTCGCCCGTGACGAGGCGGGTCGGTTCGCTCAGCGCCCAGTCGAGCCAGCGCACGGCCTGCGTGCCGCCGACCCCGCTCGTCATCGCCGCCTCGTCGCCGAGCGCGAGCGGGATGATCCGCGTGATCGAGACGTTGAAGATCGTGGTCGCGATGCTGTCCGCGATGACGCCGGCGTCGGTCGCGCCCACGCCGTGCGGCGTCTCCAGCGACCACGCCGCGAGCCGATCGTGCGCGTCGGCCAGGCGCGTCTGATCGGCGGTCGAGAGGCCGGGAATGGCGCTGGTCGGATTCGCGAGGATCGCGACGAGCGGATCGCGCATCGTCTGACCCGTCTCGCTCGTGGTGGTGCCCTGGAGCGTGATCATGTCGGCGGTGGTGATGTCGCCACGCGTCGCGAGCATCGCGAGGCGCTCCTGGATGCGGTGCTCGCGGAGGCCGACGTCGAAGTCGCCACCGAGGTAGTGGGGGTCGTTGCATGGATTTCCGTCCTCGGTGACTCCCACGTTGTCCTGATTGGCAGTCGCGATCCAACCGCGCGTCGGATCCTGGTCGTGCGGGATGAAGCGCGAGTCGAGGTCACCCACCCACTCGTACTCGCCCGTCCCCGGGAGCACGTAGAGCGGGTTGTAGCCGCTGGGCATCCCTTCCCCGCTGATCGTGAACGTCATGGCGCGTGCATCGCGCACCGGGATGCGCGACTGGCTCGACCAGCGGATGTGCTGCGCATCGACGGCGATGAAGTTCTGCGAGCCGACGCGGAAGTGCTGCTGTGCCGCCTGGGCGTCGGCAACGCTCGCCGAGGTCGCGAGCCCGATGAAGTACGCGAGCTCGTTGGACGGGTCGTCGCCGGTGTAGCGGACCGAGAGCGCCGTCTCGTGCCCGGCCGTGCTCGCCATGCGCGTGCCCGGGATGATGACGCCGTGGTGCGGCACGCGCTCGATCGTGAACGTGTGATCGGCACCGCCCGCGACCCCGAAGGTCTGGACGTCCTCCTCGATCGCGACCTGGTTTCCCTCGTAGAGGACGGTGTCGGGCGCGCCGCCCGTGCCGAGCGTGATGTCCTCCTGGTAGACGTCGGTGACGTCGTAGCCCGTCGTCGTGGCGCCCCAGGCGAGGTGCTGGTTGAACCCGAGCACGACCCCCGGGAGGCCGGCGAACGCGACACCCTCGACGTCGACCGCCTGGTCGGCCGAGGCCTGGGCGTGCGTGGTGTTGAGGTGCGCGTACCACCAGATCGGCGGGCTGATCAGCGAGAGGTGCGGGTCGTTGGCGAGGATGGGATGCCCGTTCGCGGTGAGCGACCCAGCCACCAGCCAGTTGTTCGAGCCGCGGTGCTCGTCGCCGTAGCCGAGGCGCGACCAGCGCTCGTCGAGGCGGTCGAAGAAGCCGCGCGCCGCCGCCAGCGACTGCATCGGGGGCAGCGCCATGCGCGGTGGGAGCGGGCCGAAAGGCGGCACGAGCGCCGTGGTGCCCATGTCCGTAGGCTCGTTGTTGAAGCCGTCGCGCGTGAAGACGGCACGCTCGGGGAAGTCGCTGAACAGGTCGGCGAACATCCCGCGCCGGGGATTGCCGGCGTCGCCGAATGCCGCGAGGTAGGCGGCCAGGCGCTGGGAGCGACCGACGTCGGACCCGGCGTCGTAGCTCAGCGACGCCGACTGGAAGCGGGCCATCGCGAAGATGTCCTCCACCCGCCAGTGCCCGAATGCCGGCTGGAGCGTGATGATGTTGATCGCCTCGGCGCCCATCGTCGCCGGGTCCTCCGTGTCGCCGACCCGATCGATGTAGACGTTGATCCCGTCGACGAAGGCCTGGGCCAGCGCGAGCGTCCGCACGTCGATCGGGTCGCTGCTCGCGCGGAGCGCCGCCGCGACGAGCTCGCCGTTGCGCCGGTAGCCGAGCGCGAGGTTCTCTTCGTCGGTCGAGGGCAGCGTCGGGTCGGCGACGGCGAGGACCTCGCTGAGGCGGCCGATCACGTTGCGCCGGATGAACTCCATCTGCGCGAAGCGGTCGCGCGACATGAGGTAGCCCTCGACCATGAAGACGTCGTGCAGCGTGCCGCCGTAGATGTGCGGCATGCCGCGGTCGTCGTAGACGACCTCGACGTTCCCCTCGAGCCCGGGGATCTGCAGCTCCTCGCTCGACGGAAGCGTGTCGATCGTCATCGCGCCTGCGTCGGCGCCGCCGTCCGTTCCGCTGTCCGTCGGCGCGGGCGGCGTCGATCCGCATGCCGAAGCGACGAGCGAGAGGGCGACGGAAATGGACAGGGTTCGTCGGGTCATCGAGCCGTTGTACCGCTTGCCCGAGGGGAAAGGCAGGCCCGTCCGCGGGGGCGGCGTGAGAAAAGAGCGGGGCGAGCGGGGTTGCCGAGGCGCGGGCGGCGCACTACGACGCGCGGCTCGCATGGACCGCGACGACGTGGAGAAGACCATCGCCTTGCTGGAGGCGATGGTGGAGGACCGCACCAAGCTCGCCGACATGGATCGCGAGGAGCGACGACGCCTCTTGATCGCCGCCGGGCGGCTCTCGCGCCCGGAGCGCGGCGAGCTGCGCAAGATGCGCAAGGCCATCGCGAAGAACGAGAACAAGAAGGAGCGCGACGCCGTCCAGAAGGTGCTCGAAAAGACGGGCATCCGGCAGGCGCGGAAGGTCCCGTTCTTCGTCACGCCGCCGCAGCTGACGGCCGGACAGAGCTGGAGCGCGAACGAGCAGCCGCCCGTCGGCGAGGTGAGCGAGGACCGCAAGTGCTACGTGTGCAAGCGGCGCTTCCGCGACATCCACCACTTCTACGACCAGATGTGCGGCGCGTGCGCCGCCCTCAACTGGGAGCGCCGGAACGCGACGGCGGATCTCCGGGGGCGCGTGGCGATCGTCACCGGCTCGCGCGTGAAGATCGGCTATCACGCGGCGATCAAGCTCTTGCGCGCGGGCGCGCGGGTGATCGCGACGACCCGCTTCCCGCGCGACTCGGCGGCCCGCTACGCGCGCGAGCCCGACTTCGCGGAGTGGAAGGAACGCCTCACGGTGGTGGGGCTCGACCTGCGGCACACGCCGAGCGTCGAGGCCTTCTGCACGGAGCTCGATCGCACCCTCGATCGGCTCGACTTCATCCTCAACAACGCCTGCCAGACGGTGCGCCGCCCGCCGGGCTTCTACCGCCACCTCGTCGACGCCGAGCTCGCGCCGCCGGCGAAGGAGCTCGCGCCGCTGCTCGCGATGAACGACGAGCTGCACCAGAAGAGCGCGCTCGCGCGACGAGGCGCCGGCGGCATGGTGAGCCCCGTGGCGCTGTCCCAGGTGGCGCTGCTGCCGGAGGAGCTGCGCGAAGACCTCTCGCTGTTCCCGGCCGGCGAGCTCGACGCGGACCGACAGCAAGTGGACCTGCGCGGCCGGAACAGCTGGCGCCTGCTGCTGCACGAGGTGTCCACGGTCGAGCTGCTCGAGGTGCAGCTGGTGAACGCGGTCGCGCCCTACGTGCTCAACGGGCGCCTGCGCACGCTGATGAAGCGCGTGCCCACGACGGACAAGCACATCGTGAACGTCTCGGCGATGGAAGGTCAGTTCTACCGCGCGTTCAAGACGGACAAGCACCCGCATACCAACATGGCCAAGGCGGCGCTCAACATGATGACGCGCACGGCCGCCGCCGACTTCGTGCGCGACGGGATCCACATGAACAGCGTCGACACCGGCTGGATCACCGACGAGGACCCGCTCGAGATCGCGGCGCGCAAGGTCGAGGAGCACGGCTTCTCGCCGCCACTCGACGTGGTGGACGGGGCGGCCCGCATCGTGGACCCGATTTTCGACGGCTTCCGCACCGGCGAGCACAAGTTCGGGCTCTTCCTGAAGGACTACGCGGCGGTGCCGTGGTGAGGCGCGCGCTGCGCGGGACGAGCCTCGCGGGGGTGCTCGCGGTCGCTCTCGTCTCGATCGCGGGATGCGACGGCGGCGGCCTCCCCTCGGATGCCGGCGGCGCGGCCGATGCTGCGGTGAGTGATGCGTCGGCGCTCGACGCCAGTCGCGACGCGGGCGCGCCCGATGCGCGCGGGACGAGCGACGCGGACGCGCGCGATGCGGCTTCGCCCACGGGCGACGCCTTCGTCGCCATGGACGCGGCGCTTCCCCTCGATGCGCTCGTTCCGCCGGACGCGTACACCGCGCCCGACGCGTTCGTGCCACCCGACGCGTTCGTCCCCCCCGACGCCTACGCCGGCCCCGACGCGTGGAGCGCGCCCGACGCGTACGCCGGCACGATCTGCGTGGACGTCTTCGTCTCGAACACGTGCGTCGAGACGGTCGCGCCGACCTCGGTGACGATCCCCGACGGCGAGATGCCGATGTTCTGCTTCCACAACCGCTCGCGCGACTATCCGATCGACGTGTGGATGAGCTACGGCGGCGGCTACACCGATCTCGCCCCGGGCGCGACGTGGAACGATCCGATCCGCCACTGCCTCGGACCGAACGCGCACGACGAGTACGCCGACATCACGACGGCCTGCTCGAGCTTCCGCTTCCTGATCCACTGCCTCTGACGAAGCGGTGCCCGCCGCGGGCTCGGCTACCCACGCGAGGGGCTACCCGCGCGTCGGCCGGCGCGCCTCGATGCGGCGCGCGTGCGCGACGAAGACGGGCGAGAGCGCGCCGAGCGTGCCGTCGTTCGCAGCCTCGAGCATCACCCACTGCCCGTAGAGCGCCAGGTCCGCGAGCGTCGGCGCGTCGCCGAGAACGAAGGGCCTCGCCGTCAGCGTGCGCCGCGTGGGCTCGAGCAGCTCCTGGCCACGCGCGATCAGGCCCGCTCGATCGGCGGCCCACGCGTCGACGCAGCCGGCCCCGAACTTGCGCTCCTTCACCAGCGTGTAGAGAGCGCGTTCCCACGCCGTGGGCCACGCGTCGCGAATCGCCGGCGAGGCGATGCGAAACAGGACGTCCTCGATGGCTCCCTCGACGGTGTCGTGAAGGCCCCACACCACCGCCTCGAGCCCGTCCGGCACGAGCGAGCGCGCGTCGGCGCGCGCGACGAGGTGCTCGCAGATGCGGCGCGAGTCGGTGATCACCTGCCCCTCGTCGGTCTCGAGCACGGGCACGTACACGTAGCCGCCCGTCAGCCGCGCCAGCTCCTCGCGCTGGCCGTAGGGCACCTCGATCACCTCGTGGGCAATCCCCACGAGCTCGAGCAGCATCTGGACCTTGCGCGCATAGGGGCTGTAATGGAGGCGGTAGAGGCGCATGCGGCCCATCTACCGCGGCGCTCGATCACGTCGAGCGTCCGCCAGCGCGAGGGACGCGGGACCAACGCGCTCGAGTCCGCGACGGGCGCCGAGCAGTCCGTCAGGGGAACGAGCTCGTGTCGAGTACGTGGACCGTGTGGTGCACGGTCGGCGAGACGCCGCCGGTGCCCCAGCGCCAGAGCAGCACGAGGCGCGTTCCGACGCGGTGGAGGCGGATGCTGCCCGGGTTCCGCTCGTCCGCGCTCGACGTGATCGTGACGCGACCGGTCTCGGTGCCGAGACCGTTCAGACGGACGAGCTCGAACGCGGCGCCGCCCGCGTGCGTGACGTAGAGGCTCGCACCGTCCCATGAGAGGCCCCACGAGCCGTCGAACGTGCCGTACGTCACGGCGAGCGTCGTGGTCGCGGTCCACGTCGGGCTCCACAGACGTAGCGCGAGCGGCGTGTGGCCGGTCGTGATCGTCGCGAAGCCGAGCGGTCCGCGGGGCGTGAAGCCGATCTGCTCGGCCGAGAGCATCGTGTCGCGATCGACGCCGAGCGTTCCGTCGGCATCGAGCGTGCGAACGTGGACGTAGTCCGGCCGCGCGCCGTCGGTGTCGTCGTGGCGGTAGAGGAGATGCCAGACCCCCTCGCTCCACACGACCTGCGGCGTCGCACCCCACGTCGGGGCGGCAGCGCTGACGACGTCGGTCCACGCGAGCGTGCCGTCCGCGCGCACGATCGCGGCGTGGACCTCGCGGTCGCCTAGACCGTCGACCCACGCAACCGCCATGGCACCGGCGGACGGTCCCCACGTCGCGCGTGCACTGTGCGCGCGGTAGCCGCTCGCGTGCGTGGTGAGGCGCTGCTCCGGCACGACGAGCGCGCCCGACGTCGGGTCGAACGCGGCGTAGTAGAGCTCCGAGAGACACCGCGGCTCGCAGGCCTCCGGGAGCGGGTCGTGGCGCGGATCCGACCAGAAGACGCCGAACCGGTCGCCGGCCCAGCTCACCGCCGGGGATGCCGCCATGCCGGGTGCGGTGGTCACGCGCACGGGCGCCGTCGCGGGCGCAGTCGCCGACGCCGGGACGACCGAGACGTAGATCTCGTAGTTGTCGCCGCCCGCGACCATCTGCGCCCAGGCGACGCCCATGTTCCCGGTGCACGGATCGATCGCGACGTCGGCCTCACCCAGCCAGTCCATCATCCAGCGACCGTTCGCCGCCCGCCGCGTCCCGACCTCCGGCAGCATCGGTGCCCTGCAGGCGCCGCCGCACAGGACTTCGCCCTCGGGGCACGAGGTCGGTGCTCCGCCATCGCGCGCTCCCCCATCGCCGACGGTCGCCGCATCGCCTCCGCCCGCCGCGTCGTCGGTCACGGCGCCGTCGGCCGACGCATCGATCACACCCGCGTCGCTGGCGGCAGCGTCGATCGTGCTGCCGGCGTCGATGCCAGCGTCGACGTCCGGCACGCACGCTGCTTCGTCGGTGCAGCGCTCACCGGCTCGGCACGGCGGATTGCAGGCCGACACGCACGCCCCCGAGACGCACACGAAGCCGCTGCGGCACGCCGGCGTGCACGATGGCGCAGGATCCGCGCTGCATCCGGCGACGAGGACGAGCGCGAGCGGGAGCGTTGCGGCGAAGTGGCGCATGGCGGCGCCCACTCTCGCGCCGGGAATGGAGCGGCGCAACGCGGCCACCATCGCGCTCGCGCAGGCCGGAGCTGGCGTCGGTGGCGCGATTTGCCAGGGCTCTGGCGCGGTTCGCCGAGGCGGACGGCGCCACTCGGCGTAGCCTCCCGGGATGGAGCCGCTGGCGAAGGCGAAGGTCCCGGTCGGGCTCTTTCCCGCCCTCGCCGATCGAGGCATCGATGCGCGCGCCGTGCTGCGCACGGCTCAGCTCGGCGAGAGCGTCGTCGCGCCCGGCACCTGGCTCCCGGTCGAGCGCTACTTCGCGCTCTGGCGCGGCATCGAGGCCGTGGCACGGAGCGCGAACATCGGTCTCGAGCTCGCGCGCGCGGTGCGCGCCGATCACACGGAGCCGCTCTTCCTCGCGCTGTTCGGCGCGGAGAACCTCGGAGCGGCCCTCCGGGCGATCGCTCGCTACAAGCGGATGCTCAGCCCCGAAGAGGTCGTCGTCACGATCCGGACCGACACGATCGAGCTCTCCATACGCTGGCCGGCCCGCTTCGGGGAAGCACCGCGAGCTCTCGTCGACGTGGAGCTCGCGTTCATCGTCGAGCTCTTCCGCCGGGCGACGCGACGCCCCGACGCGACGCCCACGCGCGTCGGGCTCATGACGCGCTCGCTTCCACCCGGCGCGATGCACGCCGGCTTCTTCCGCTCGTCGATCGCGCTCGGGGAGCCGACCAACTCGCTCACGTTCAACCTCGCCGATGCGGCGATCCCCTTCGCCTCGCACAACCCCGAGCTCCGCTCGGCGCTCGATCCGTGGCTCGAGAGCCAGCTCCCCTCCGAGGTGGTCGTCCCGCTCGATCGCGTCCGCGCCGCGATCGAGCAGCGACTGCGCGGCGAGCGTCCGAGCGTCGAGGGCGTCGCGAGGAGCCTCGGCATGAGCACGCGCTCCTTCCAGCGTCTGCTCAAGGATCACCGCACGTCGTTTCGCGCCGTGCTCGACGACGTGCGGAACCGAAAGGCCCGCGACTGGCTGCGCGTGGCGGCCTTCCGCGAGGCCGAGATCGCCTACTTGCTGGGCTTCGAAGACGCGAGCTCGTTCCACCGCGCCTTCCGGGTCTGGAACGGGATCACCCCACGCCAGTTCCGCGAGCGCGCCCTCGCGTGAGGCGCATTCTGCCGATGCGATGGCGCGCTCTGCCTGGGGCGCGCGCCAGGCCGCGCGCACGTTCGCGGCATGTCACGTCTGCTCGATCTCCGACTCCTCTTCCGCGCGACCGCGATCCTCGAGATCGCCTACTTCGTCATCGGGCTCGTGCCCCCGAGCTGGGTCGCGCCGCTGACGGGCTGGGAGCTGAACGCCGACGGCCAGTGGATCGTGAAGCTCCTCGCGGTCTCGCTCGGCATCCAGGGGGCGATCGCGTGGTCGCTCCGCGACGCACCTCCCATCGCAGTCGCGCGCCTGCTCGCGCTCTACCAGGTGGCGAGCGCCACCGTCGACTGGGTCATGTGGCTCGTACTCGCGGGGGATGGCGTGTTCGGGAACCTACAGGCCCGCGCCGGCGTCGTGGTCGCGATCGCGAGCCACTACGCGCTCGGCGCACTCCTGTTCGCAGCGAGCCGGAAGGAGACGTCGTCGTGAAGACACTCGTCCGCTTCTGCGCTGCCTACAACGGCAGTGCTCTGATCGCGTTTCTCGTCCCGGGAGTGCTCCCGTCGCTCGGCGTGGAGGCACCGAGCTCGCCGCTCTGGCGCTGGCTGCCCGCGCTCCTCGCTTTCTTCGCGGCGACGGTGCTGACGATCGCCTCGCGCGATCTCTCGCGCTACGGGTCCTTCGCGTACTGGAATGGCCTCGTGCGCATCACGTTCGCGGTGGCGGCGCTGGCTCTGCGCTTCGATCTCTCGGCGGGGAGCTTCTTCGGGCTCCTCGCGCTCGGCGATCTCCTCCTCGGCCTCGCCTGCATCATCGCCCTGCCGAAAGCGACCGGACGCAGCCACCTCGGGCTCCTGCTCGACGGCGACTCGCGTAGCGCCGGGGCGGAGACCGGCTGAAAGGCCGAGCCCGATACGCACACGAACTGCGGCGTCGCGCGTGGCGGTCGAGCCGTGAGCCGCGTCACCGGGCGAGCAGAGAAGTCGCGCCCATCGGCGCCGATGGTGCGCGAGCCGACCGCGCGCTGCCGCGGTCAGACGTCGCCGTCGCGCGAGAGCACGATCTCGAAGGCCAGATCCGAGTCGTCGATGCGATGCCGCCCGAAGGCGCGCACGCGCATGCGCCCGCTTGCATCGACCTCGAGCGAGCCACCCTCGGCGGCGCTCGCGTCACCCATCGTGAGCGCGCGCCACCACGAAGGACGCTCGGCGCCGCGGTCGAACGCCAGCACGACGACGCCGTTCAGGTTGCGCGCGGGCGCCAG
>JBGALT010000101.1:0-29152 GCA_044223665.1 Sandaracinaceae bacterium
CACCCGTACGCGAAGGGATGTCCGTCGCCATCGACGGCGAGCGTGATCGTCCCGCGGCCGAAGCCGCCGTCGAGGTCGAGCCCCAGCAGGCGGCTGTCCCACTGGTGGAAGTCGGTCGTCGCGTCCGCGACCTCGACCGACCACGCCTCGTCGAGGCCCGGCACCAGGACCGGCATCCCGACCACGATGGCGACGTGCCCGGTGAGGCCCTCGGTGCGCTGGTCTTCCGGCGTCTCCCAGGCGATCACGTCGCCGGGCCTCAGCGCATCCGCCCGCGCGAGACGCCGCCAGCCGTTCGTGTCGGCGTCGGCCGGCGCGTCGTGGATCACGTGGGCGAAGTCCTCCGCGACGGGTCGGTCGCGCCCCATTGCGGCGAACGCCACCGGCGCGGCCCGCGCGAGAACCCAGCCCGCCATCCCCGAGGCGTCGAAGTCGTAGAGCCCGCGGGCCTCGTCGATCTCGGTCTCGTGTCGCACGCGCGTCGCGCGCACGCGCGAGCGCATCTCGTCGATCTGCGCGACCACTTGCGCGGCGGCCTCGGTCGCCGGCGCGCCCGCGTCGGGCGGCAGCGCGAAGGGAGCCAGCGCGAACGAGATCCCTGGGATGGAATAGCGACCTTCCCGCTCCGTCCGGCTCATCGCGAAGAGCACGCCCATCAGCAGCACCACGATCGCGACGCCGCGGCGGCGATCGGGGCCGAGCTTCTTTTCGGGCGCACGGGACGACTGGCGGATCGGCATGGGGAGCGCGAGAGTGCGAGCATCGCATGACCGATGGGCCTGTCACCTTCGTCGCGCTCCACGGCTTCGCGAGCAGCCCCCGCTCGAAGAAGAACGAGCACTTCGCGGCGCGCTTCGCCGCGCACGGCCTCCGGCTCGAGCGCCCCGACCTGAACCAGCCGAGCTTCGCGAGGCTCTCGTTCGCCGCGATGCTCGCCGAGGTCGAGCGCACGTGGCGCGCCGCCGGAGAGCGACCGCTCCGCATGATCGGATCGAGCCTCGGCGGCTACCTCGCCGCGCTCTTCGCGGCCGCGCATCCCGAGCGCGTCGACCGGCTCGTGCTCCTCTGCCCGGCGTTCGATCTGCGCGGGCGCTGGCAGGGCGTCGTGGCGCCCGCGCGCCTCGAACGGTGGAAGGCCGAGGGCGCTCTCGCCTTCGACGACGCGACGGGGCACCCCGTCGACGTGCACTACGCGTTCTTCGAGGAGGGCGCGGCGATCGAGCCGCTCCCCCGCGTGACGTGCCCGACGGTGATCGTGCACGGGCGAGGCGACGAGACCGTGCCCTTCGCGCAGTCGGAGGCCTACGCCGCGTGCACGCCCGCCGTGCGGCGGCTCGTCGCGGTCGACGACGACCACCACCTCCTGCGCTCGCTGGACGCGATCGACGCGGTGATCGACGAGCTCTTCCTCTCCGATCTCTCTGGCCGCGAGGGCGCACGATGATCGAAGCGAAGTTCTGCCTGCGCTGCGGCACCGCGCTCGCCGCGCACGAAGAGGAAGGCCGCGCGCGGCCGAAGTGCCCCGCGTGCGGGTGGACGCACTACGGCAACCCGACGCCCGTCGTCGCGGCCGTCCTCGAGCACCGCGAGACGCCGGAGGGCGAGCCGGCGGTCGTGCTCGTGCGCAACCACGGCTGGCCGCCGAAGTGGATGGGCATCGTGACGGGCTTCCTCGAGGCGAACGAGACGCCGGAGGACGGCGTGCTCCGCGAGGTGCGCGAGGAGCTCGGGCTCGAAGGGCGCATCGCCTCGCTGATCGGCGCGTACGCGTTCGCGCAGCGCAACGAGCTCATCGTCGCCTACCACGTGCAAGCGTCCGGACCGATCACGATGGGCGCCGAGCTCGAGCTCTTCAAGCGCGTCGCGATCCCCAAGCTCCAGCCCTGGCCCTTCGGCACCGGCCTCGCCGTGCGCGACTGGCTCGCGCGCCGCAGCTGACGAGACGGCGAGCACTCCTTGCTGAACAACCGATCGGCTCGCCCACTACGGGCCCTCCCGTCCGCGGGCTGCGCCCGCTTCCGTACGGGTCCTCCGTGGCCGAGCACTCTTTGCTGATCACTGATCGGCTCGGCCGCTCCGGCCCCTCCCGTCCGCGGGCTGCGCCCGCTCCCGTCCGGGGCCTCCGCGGACGAGCACTCCTTGCTGTCACTGCGGCATGGGGCCGCCGGTTCCCCCGTCGGGGAACGGCTCGCGCAGCGTGAAGATCCCGCGCGGCTCGTTGGTCACGTCAATCACCACGCGCCCGTCCTCGCTGCGCGCCTCCCACGGAAAGCCCTCGGCGATGCGCGAGCGCTCGAGCGGCATGCGGCCGAGCTCGCGCGGCGGCGCGCCCTCGCGCACCACGAGCCAGCGGTGCTCCTCGACCTCGTCGACGCACTGGCGCGCCTGCTCGAGGACGCTCGCGCCCGTGCCGACGGGACGTGTCTCGACGTCGTGGAACGGGCAGCGCGTCTCGTCGTGGGCGCAGCCGGTACGCACCGCGAAGCCGAAGATCCCGAGCGCGAGCACGGCCGGGGCCGCGCCGATCGCCACGAGGATCGGCAGCCACCAGGGCGTCTTCTTCTTCTCGGGCTCGGTCACGCCGTCGCCTCGGTCACCACGCTCGTCTCCGGCGCCGGCGGCAGCTTCGCCCGTACGCTCTCGGCGCCGACGGCCTCGAGCCATGCCGGCAGCTCGGCCAGCGCGCGCTCCGCGAGCACGGCGTGACGCTCGCGCCCCTTCTTCGGCGGCCCGTCCGCGGCCACCGGCGGGAACATGCTCCAGAGCACGTTCGAGGGCTGGAAGCGCTCGTTCGGCGTGCGCAGGTAGTGGTGCAGCGCCCCGAGCGCCGTCGCCCTGGGCGGCAGCGTCTCGCGCTCGCCGTGCGCACGCGCCGCGAGCAAGGTGCCGAGCACCAGCCCGCACGCGGCGCTCTCGACGTAGCCCTCGACGCCCGTCACCTGCCCCGCGAGGTGCACACCCGGCCGCGCGCGGAGAGAGAGGTCGTCCTCGAGCACGATCGGCGCGTTCACGAACGTGTTGCGGTGCACCGAGCCGAAGCGGAGGAACTCCGCGCTCTCGAGCCCGGGGATCATCGCGAAGACGCGCTTCTGCTCGGGCCACTTCATGCGTGTCTGGAAGCCGACGAGGTTGAACGCGGTGCCCTCGCGATCCTCGGGCCGCAGCTGCAAGACCGCCCACGGGCGGCGGCCCGTCTTCGGGTTCGTGAGGCCCACCGGCTTCATCGGCCCGAACGAGAGCGTCTTCGGGCCGCGCTCGGCCATCACCTCGACCGGCAGGCATCCCTCGAAGTACCTCGGCTCCTCGAACGCGCGCGGCGGCACCTTCTCGGCCGCGACGACCGCGGCCACGAAGGCCTCGTACTGCGCCTTGTCGAGCGGGCAGTTCACGTAGGCGTCGTCGCCACCTTTGTCGTATCGGCTCTGGCGGAAGACCTTCTCCCAGTCGATCGACTCGGCGCTCACGATCGGCGCGATGGCGTCGTAGTACGCGAGCGCGTCCTGTCCGATCGTACGCGCGAGGTCGGCCGCGAGCGCGTCGCCCGTGAGCGGGCCGGTGGCGATCACGCTCGGGCGATCCTCCGGGATCGCGACGACCTCGCGGTGCTCGACGCGGATGCGCGGCTCGGCCGCGATGCGGGCCGTCATGATCCGCGAGAAGACCTCGCGATCCACGGCGAAGGCGCCGCCTGCGGGAACCCGCGCCTCGTCACCGACGCTCATCACGATCGAGCCGGCGCGCCGCATCTCCTCCTTGAGCAGGCCCACCGCGTTCGTCAGCGCGGCGCCGCGGAACGAGTTCGAGCAGACCAGCTCGGCGAGCCCATCGCCGCTCTGCGCGGGCGTGCGGCGCTCGGGCTTCTGCTCGACGAGCGTCACGTCGACGCCGCGCGCCGCGAGCTGGAACGCGCACTCGCAGCCCGCGAGGCCGCCGCCGACGATCGTGACCGAAGCCATGGGCCGGGAGCTATAGCGCCGGGCCACGAGCGGGCCAACGCCGCGGGCCCGCTCGACTCAGCGGAAGTCCATGACGAGGCGCCCTGCCACGAGCTCGGCGGCCAGCGGCGCCGTATCGGCGTGCGCACGCGCCAGGGGTGGGCAGACGTGCCGCATGCGATCGGCGATGAGCCGCGCCGCGGCATCGTCGCGCGGGGTGATCGAGGCCTCGATGTGCTCCTCGCCCATCGCCTCGATGCGGTAGCTCGCGAACGAGCGGAGCGTGGTGAAGAAGCGGGCGAGCGCGGCGCTGCCGATCCCGTGGGTCGGCCCCGAGACGCCGACGAGCACCAGCGACTCGACCGGATGCGGGGTGGGGGTCAGCCCGATCGAAGGGCCGTCGGCCTCGACCACCACGTCGTCGCGCGTGCCGAAGCACCATCGGAAGGCGCTGACCCCTGCGCAGCCACGCAGCGCCTCGAGGCTGGTAGCCTGCGCGCCCACGAAGAGCCTCACGTAGGGATCGTCATGCCGAGGATGCGGCGTCAGACCGAGCGCGAGCGCCGCGCGCACGGCCGCCTGCGGCGCCTCGCTCTCCCACGCGCCCGCGAGCCGCTCGTGCACGGCGCGGCCGCGGTACTTCTCCGGAAAAGGCCCCTTGGGCCAGCGCGGCGGTCCCGACACCCAGCGGACCTTGGCAGACGGCCTCGTCGAGCGCGAGCGGCTCGCACGACGGCGTGGGCTCCACCGAAGCGAGCGTCTTGTCGGCCTTCGGCGCGCCGCCCGCCTGCTCGCGCAGGCAGCGCTCGAGCGCCGCCTGGTCGATGCTGCCGTCGGGACGACGCGCGAGCGCGTAGCAGTCGACGGCCGGAGTGCGGAGGCCACGCGCAGCGCGCGCCCGCTCGACCGGGGCCGACTCGTCGACGACGGGGGCCGCGGCGACGGGCGCCGGCTCGGGCCCGGACAGCGCGTCCGACACGTCGCGACGCTCCTCGACGATGCGGTCGGCCATGGGGCGCGCGCTGTGGCTGGCCGCGCCGCCGAGAGCGCCCTCGAGCAGGACGTCGACCTCGGTGGCCGAGCCGCGGCCCGCGCCGCCTCGACGCGGAAGGGCTGGCGCTGGTCGCGCGGGTCCGAGGGGCGGACGCCGAGAGCCCCGCCGGCAGCTGGCTCGGCTCGACCACGCGCGTGCTCGGCGTCTCGACCTGCGAAGTCTCGTCGATCGCGAGGAACGCCGTGTAGTCGGTCAGCAGGTGGTACGCGAGCCCGACCTGGGTGACCTCCTCGACCAGCGCGGGCGTCTCGGCGAGCGTCATCGCCGTTGTCAGATCGGCCACGCGCGCGCGGGCCCACATCGAGCGCAGCTCGGGCCGCGCCTCGCCGCTCGAGGCCAGCGAGACCTCGACCGGCTGCTCGAAGGCGCGCCCCGCGATGCGCCCGCGGATGGTGATCGTCGCGTGCCCGCCGTTCGCGTAGTGCCCTTCGACGCGGATCGGACGGTCGGCGAAGAGGTCGGGAAGGCGGCGCGGGTACACGTCGCTCACCGCGAGACCGCCCCAGTCGATCGAGACGTCGGTGAGGAACGGGCTCGCGATGCGCGCGGCGAACGCATCGGCCGCCGTGGCCGGATCCTCGCCCGGCAGCACGACCTGCACGTCGCCGCGACCTTCCTCCGCCACCCGCGTCAGCAGGTAGCGGTTCACGGCCGAGCCCACGCCGAGCGCGAACACGCGCGACTGGCCGAGCGAGCCCCGCACCGCACGGAAGACCTCGGTCTCGGTGCCGAGGTAGCCGTCGGTGAGCAAGAGCACGATGCGCATCCGCCCGTCCTCTCCGGCCGGGTCGAGCGCGGCGTGGATCCCGTCGACCATCTCGGTCGCTCCGAGCGCACGCAGCCCACGCACGAACGTCACGCCCCGCGCCACGTTCTCCGGTGTGGCCGGCAGCGCCTCGGGCGCGAGCGGCTCCACCGCGTCGGAGAAGCCGAGCACGCGGAAGGTGTCGGTCGGCCGCAGCCCCCCGAGCGCGCGCACGACGGCCTCCTGCGCCAGCGCCATGGGCCGCCCGTTCATCGAGCTCGAGGTGTCCATCAGGAACACCAGCTCGCGCGGCATCACCTGCTCGGCCGCGACGCTCAGGCTCGGGTGCAGCGCGAGCGCGAACGTGCCGGCCGCGCCGTCGACCGGCGGGCTCGCCTCGACCGCGACGGTGGGCGCATCGCCGGCCACGTGGAAGCGCACCTCGAGATCCCGGTCCGGCCGCGCGGCCTCCGAGAGCGACACGTGCGCGCGGTCGTTGCCCTCACGGCGTACCTCGAGCGTGTGCGTCGGCGAGTCGATCGCGGCGACGCTGGTGCCGAGCTCGGCGTCGATCGTCACCTCGACGCGGTCCGGGCGCTCGCCGTTCGGCGCGAGCACCACCTGGTGCAGGTCGGCGGGCGCGCCTCCCGTCGCCTCGCCCTCGGCCGCATCGCCCGGCACGTAGCGCGGGCCGGCGACGAGCGGGTACGTGAAGCGATAGCTTCCTTCCTCGTAGGCGAGCGCCGTCACGTACGTGAGCGCCACCGTCACCGAGCTCCCCGGCCGCAGGTTCGCGACCGACTCGCGGAACAGGTTCGGCCGCTCTTGCTCGAGCAGGCTCGCGAGCACGCCGCGCTCGCGCGCGTCGCGGTAGTCCGCTTGCGCGCGCTCGCGGCGATCGATGTGCGCGCGCACCACGCGGTCGCCGGACGTCAGCGTCATCGAGTCGACCGCCGAGCTCTCGGGCAGCGGGAACAGGTACACGGCCTCGACCGGACGGTCGTAGGGATTGCGGAACGTCTGCTCGACGGAGACCTCGGCGACGAAGCCCGTCACGCGCGCCGTGACGCGCGTCGACTCGAGCGGGAAGCCGGCGACCTCGCCGTCCTGCGGCGGCGTCCCGAGCACGAGCGAGCCCTCGCTCGGTCGGTCGTCCTCTTCGGCCGTCGCGACGTCGCCCACCACCGGGCCCGCGTGCCGCGCGTTGCCGCCCCACATGTGCCAGCCGTCGAGCGTGTCGTCGCCGACCTCGAGCCCCACCACGCCGCCGCTCGTGGTCGACGCGTACACCCAGCCGTGCGCGACCGTGGGCTGCGCCGCGATCGGCTCGCCGACGTCGTAGGCCCACGCGGTCATGCCGGTGTCGATGTCGAGGCCGTACACCACGCCCTCGCGCGTGCCGAAGACGAGCAGCGATCCGGCGATCGCGGGCGAGCTCGCCGGGCGCTGGTGCACCTCTTCGGTGTAGCGGCGCCGCCAGAAGAGGTCGCCGGTGCGGGCGTCCCGCGACTGCACCTCGTTGCCGATCGTCTGGTACATGCGCCCATCGACGATGGTCGGGCGCGAGCCTTCGTAGGCCCAGCCCGACTGCGTCGAGCCGTCGAAGATCGGGCCGCGCAGGAACGCCGCGTCCACGCCCTCGAGCTCGCGCAGCGTCTCGCCGCTGGAGGCGCGGAGCACGATGGCGCGCTCGACGGTGTGCGCGTGGCCGTCGTCGTCGCGCACGCTCTCGCGCCGGGTCAGGTGCAGCTCGTCTCCGTCGAGGAAGGGCGCGCTCGTCGCGTGCAGCTGCCGCTGCCAGAGCACGCGGCCCGTCGCCTGCGCGAAGCGGTGCACGACGCCGTCGAGGGTCGAGACGTACACGCTGGTGTCGTCGAGCACGGGCGCATTGATGACGTCGCCGCCGAGATCGCGCGTCCAGATGGGCTCGCCGCTCCCGAGGCGCATCGCCGTGAAGCCGTAGCCGCCGCCGTCGCGGATGTGGCCGGAGAACACGCGGCCGTCGTTGGCCGCGGGCTGCCCCATGATCGGGTCGCCCAGCCAGCGCGACCAGCGCTGGCGGCCGGTGCGCGCGTCGACCGCGAAGAGCGTGCAGCTCTCGGTGTTGAAGAGGATCTTGTCGTCCACCGCGATGGCCGACGTCGGGCCGCCGTCGGGCGCCGAGGCGCGCCACGCGATGTCGCCCGTGCGCGCATCGAGCGCGTAGAACTGGTTGCTCGAGAAGCCGCCTCCCACGTAGACGTGGCCGCTGCCGTAGATGGGCGTGAGCGGGTTCTCGCGGGTGTACTGCGCCACGCGGGTGAGCCAGCCGCGGCGACCGCCGTCGAACGTGAAGCGCGAGGCGTGACCGTTGCGGGTCGCGGGGATCGCGAGGTGGCGCGCCGCCACGCGGGCCGAGAGCGGGACCAGGTCGCCCGGAATCGTGGGCTCGTCGGGGCGAGCCGCCGCGCCTGCGACGTCGGCGACCGGGGGCGCCGGCTCCGGCGATGAGTCGACGGCGTTGCGGGTGCCCGACGCGACCACCGGAAGCGGGACGGGGCGCACGTCGTGGCCGCCGCAGCTCGCGGTCGCGAGGCCCGCGGCGAGGCAGAGCGTGAGGGTTCTCGAGAGACGGACGTATCCGTCCGTGCGCGCCTGGTGCGCGCCCGTGCTGGGGGCCATGGGTTCCTCCGGGGTCGGGCGGAGCCGGTGCCGCAGGCTCCGGAGCGAGGGACTCCCCGGCGGGGGCGGACCTTGGCAACGAAGGAGCGGCCCCCGCGATAACGCCCGCACATGGGCCCACGCGCACGTACGCTCCGCCTCGCCGACCCGGGCTACCCCGGCGCGCTGCGCCGGCTCGCAGCACCTCCGGCCGCCATCCACGTCGAGGGATCGCTCGAGGGGCTCGATCGCGCGGTCGGCATCGTCGGCACCCGACGCGCCACGCCGGCGGCGCTCGCGCTCGCCCACGCGATGGGGCGCGCGTTCGCGCTGGCGGGCTGGACGGTCGTCTCGGGCGGCGCCGAGGGGATCGATCGGCGAGCCCACGAGGGCGCACTGGAGGTCTCGACCGGGCGCACCATCGGCGTGCTACCGACCGCCCTCGATCAGCCCTACCCGCGGGCCCACGCGGAGCTGTTCGCGCGCATGGCGCGGCGCGGGGCCAGGCTGAGCGAGCACGCGGCGAGCGGTCCGATCCACCGCGCCCACTTCCTCGAACGCAACCGCATCATCGCGGCGCTCTCGCGGGCGGTGGTCGTGGTGCAGGCGCCCGCCCGCTCGGGAGCGCTCCGGACCGCGCTCGACGCGGGCGCGCTCGGCCTACCGGTCTTCGCGGTTCCGTGGTCCCCGAACGAGCCGCTCGCCGAAGGGGGTGTCGCGCTGCTCGTCGAGGGCGCCCGCGCCTGTCGGAGCGCCGCCGACGTGCTGCAGGTGCTCGAGAGCGGGCGCTCGGCTCCTGCCCTCCCGCGCCGGCGACGAGCGCCTCGGCCTCGCCGTGATCCCGATCAGGAGGCCGTCCTCGCCGCGCTCGGCCACGAGGCCAGCGACCGCGACTCGGCCCTCGCCGGCTCCGGCCTCTCGGCGGCCCGCGCCCAGGCGGCGCTCCTGCACCTCTTGCTCGCGGGAGAGATCGTCGAGGACGCGCAAGGCCTGCACCGCGTCGCGCGGCGCTCCCGCGCTCGAGCCGGAACGACCGAGCCCCCGCCGTCCGAGGACGACGAGGGCTCGATGGGGTGAGGGTCGATGCACCCGGGCCAGCCGGGCGAGCCGATCAGTCGGCGGCGTTCGCCGAGCCGCAGGTCGGGTTCACGCAGAACCCGTGCTCGTCGCCGACGCCGATGCCGCTCGGCACGCGGTCGTCACCGCCGAAGTACGACGAGGCGGTGCGGTGATCGCACACATAGCTGAGCAGACCGGCCGCCGTGCAGTCGGCGTCCGACGTGCACTGGATCTGGCAGGAGCGATCGAACGCGTCGCAGGCGAGCGGCCGCGGGTTGCCCGCCACCGCGGTACCGGCGCTGCAGAGCGCGCCGCCGCCGGTGACCATGCCGGTCGTCGGGTCACACGGCGAGCCGAGCTGCGCGTCCGCGTGGGTGGACGGGAGGATCGTCTCGTTGCACTGGAGGCGGACCTCGGCGCCGGGCACGGCGCTGATCACGCTCAGGCCGATGCGCTGGTTGCAGCCCATCGGGAGCATCGTCCAGCCCGCGACCGGGTTCTGTGCCGTGTCGTAGGCCCAGCCGGGCTCGGTGCCTGCGCCGCTGTGGCCGACCTGCGTGATGCGGCAGACCTCGCGGGTGACCGACGAGCCATCGCTGTTCATCGTCGTCTCGGTGTGGTCGAGCTCGTACGCCGTCGGGTTCTCGGCGATGAGCTGGTCGCAGCGCTCGTACGAGGCACCACTGCCGACCGGCGGAAGCGCCTCGAGCACGTCGCAGTCGACGTTGCCGTCGGCGTCGGGGTTCAGCTGGCGCGCGAGGCAGGCGCCCGAGAGGGCGTTCGAGACGATGCGGATGATCTCGGAGAACGCGGCGCTGAAGTCCGTGTTGCAGATCGACTGGACCGTCACCGCGGCGCCGGCCGCGTCGAGCTGCTGCGCGAGCTGCGTCATGCGGATGGCGGGGTAGGCCACGCCGCGCCCGCCGGGCGAGACGCAGGCCGGGAGCAAGCGCGTCGGGTTCGCGGGATCCTGCTGCTCGACCATCGCGCCGTGCATCAGGATCGTGCCGGGGTCCTGACCGGCCGTTTCCGGCGGAATACCCGTGATCGCGGCGTAGATGAGCAGCGCCGGGTTCTGGCGAAGGCCGAGGAAGGCGTCGCGGTAGCGCTCGATGGGATAGAGCTGGTCCTGGTAGACGTGGCAGCGGAGGTTGAGGTCCGTCGAGTCGTCCAGCGAGAAGATGTTGAAGTTCTGCGTGGAGCAGTCGTCCTCGTCGTTGATCGAGACGACGGCGAGCGCCGAGTCCGCGCGGAGGAACGCGCCGTTGGTGGCCGGGTCGTTGCCGTGGCCGTAGGCCGGGCCGGCGAAGACGGGCGGCACGTAGCCGGTGTGGACCCAGGTCGGCAGCCCGTTGTTCGGGTCGAGCGAGACGGCCTTCGCGAGCGCCTCGAGGTGCATCTCGAAGCCGCAGCCGTCGGTGCCGAAGGCCGCGACGCACGACACGTCCTGGGCGAACTGCGCGGGCGTGCGCGAGCCGGCGACGTCGAAGTCGAAGACGTGGCCCGGGTAGGTGCCCGAGTAGTCACTCGTGCACGCGCCCGTGGGGTGGCGGGCCGTGATCTGCATCAGGCCGTCGTCGCCGAAGCCGGGATCACAGCTCGAGATCCCCGAGATGTTCCCGAGGCCCATGTCGGAGTCGATGATGCCGATGTGCAGCGAGCGCGCCGGCGTGAAGTCCGGGATGGCGCCGCTGTTGTCGTGACCCGACGTGAGGATCTCGACGATACGCGGGATCTCCATGATCACGGAGGTCTGCTCTTCCGACATCGAGTTCGAGTTGTCGATCAGGAGCAGCATGTCGACCTTGTCGACGCTGTTGACCTGGATGACCTGGCCCTGCACCGAGGTGGTGCACGGGTTCACCGGCTTGAGCGAGCGCTCGAAGCAGCCGTAGCCCAGCCCGGCGACGGCGAGCAGGAGCCCGCCGATCGCGATACGGCGCGAGCGGGTGGTGGCGACGAGGGAGAGAGAGGTACGACGATCCATCGGGGGGCCTCCTCGGGAGCGGCAACCGACGGGTGCACGCTCGAGAGCGTCCGCAGGCGACCCGTAGCGCACGGGTTCTGCAGGGCGCGAAGACTCTACAACTCGCTGGAACTGAAGATCAACACCGGAGATCAACACCGGAAAGGGCGAAGTGGGACGGCTGGTCACACTTCGCGCTCCTCGGGGGAAGAGCAGGACTCGGGCCCCCGCGGATCACGCGGGAAACACGGCGCCGCCTCCGGACGGACGCCAACGCCGTTGGCGTCACGCGGGACGTAGGGTCCCCGAGAACACGACCCGCTCCCCCTGGCCGTCGGCGATCCGGAGCCCGCCGCTGGGCGTGAGCCCGAGCAGGGTCCCACGCTGGCCGTCGACCTCGACGTGCTCGCCGACGAGCGCGAGCCGCTCCTCGAGACGCGCGATCGTGCTCGAGACACCGCGCTCGAGCAGCGCATCGATCGCGTGCTCGACCGACTCGAGCAAGACGGCCAGCACCCCGTTCCGATCGAAGGGCGCCCGTCCGGGATGGAGCGAGCGGCCGACCTCGAGCAGGCTCGTCGCCTGCCCAGCGAGCTCGTCCGGCCACGAGAGCCGGTTGACCCCGAGCCCGATCCCGATGACGACGGGCCCCTGCGAGGCGCCGGTCGAGCTCGACTCGACGAGGACGCCGGCCACCTTGCGGCGATCGATCCACGCATCGTTCGGCCACTTCACGCGCACGCGCGGCGCGAGGAGCTCCGGCAAGAGCGCCCGCGCCGCGTCCGTCACGCCGAGCCCGACGGCGAGCGTCACGGTGGGGAGCACGGCGGGCTCGAGCGGCAGGCGCTCCACGATCGAGAGGTAGAGATCCACGCCCGCCGGCGACGACCACGCTCGCCCGTGCGAGCCGCGCCCCTGCTCCTGCGTGTCGGCCACCACGACGTGGCCTCGCGGCGCGCCGTGCAGCGCGGCCTCGCGCGCATCGTCGTTCGTGGAGCCGGTGCGCGCGCGCACGTCGAGCGAGCGCCCGAGACGCTGCGTCCTCAGCAGCGCGGCGATCGCGTCTCGATCGAGGTGCTCACGCGGGGACGTAGGTCAACCACTCGGCGACGGGCGGGCGCTGGCCACGCACGACCTCGAAGAAGCGCGACTGGACCTTCGCGGTGATCGGGCCGCGGGTGCCGGCGCCCACCTTGCGATCGTCGACCTCTCGCACCGGCGTGACCTCGGCGGCGGTGCCGCAGAGGAAGACCTCGTCGGCGATGTACAGCTCGTCGCGCGCGAAGACGCGCTCCTGCACCGGCACGTTCATCTCGTGGAGCAGATGCAGGATCGTGTCCCGCGTGATCCCGCCGAGGATCGAGCTGCCGTAGGCGGGCGTGTGCACGACCCCGTCGCGCACCATCCACACGTTCTCGCCCGACGCCTCCGAGACGTGGCCCTCGGCGTCGAGCAGGATCGCCTCCTGGTAGCCGCCCGCGAGCGCCTCGCGCTTGGCGAGGATCGAGTTCACGTAGTGGCCGACGACCTTGCCCTTGGCCATCAGCATGTTGATGCCCGGGCGCTGGAACGAGCTGACCTTCGCGCGGATGCCGTTCTCGAGGCCCTCCTCGCCGAGGTAGGCGCCCCACTTCCAGCACGCGATCGCGACGCGCGTCGGGTTGATCGCGCCGAGGCCCATCGCGCCGTCGCCGAGGAACGCGAGCGGCCGCAGGTAGCAGCCCTTGAGGCCGTTCGCGCGCACGGTCTCGATGCAGGCATCGACGATCTCCTGCTCGGTGTACGGCATCGGCATCGTGCAGATCTTCGCCGAGTCGAAGAGGCGACGAACGTGCTCGCGCAAGCGGAAGACGGCGCTCCGGCCGTCGTGCGTCTCGTAGCAGCGGATGCCCTCGAAGACGCCGAGCCCGTAGTGGAGCGTGTGCGTCATGATGTGGACGTTGGCGGCCTCCCAGTCGACCAGCTTTCCGTCGAGCCAAACCTTCGAGACCTTGTCGACCATCGCCGCCTCCGCGCCCTACGGGCTCGGCGCTTCTAGCACAGCGCTCCGAGCGGAAGCGACGCCGGCTCCTCACGCCGCTCGCACGCGTCAAGGATCGACGTCGAACTCGCCGATCGGGACCGTCGTGAGCGTGCGCCCGGCGCTCTCGCCGGCGATCGGGAGGCGGGCACCGTCTTGCACCTGGAACGAGAGGCGGAAGTGCGCCGGCTCGACGATGGGCATCTCCGACGCGGTCGGGATGCGCAGCGTGCAGGGGTCGTCCAGCCACTCGCCCGTGCGCCAGCGCGGGGTCGGATAGCGCGACTCCAGCGGGTAGTGCCAGCAGTGGAAGTGCTCGGGCAGCGCGAGCCCGGGCGGGCCCTCCACGATCACACCGAAGAAGAGGTCCTCGTCCGTCTCGCTGGTCACGTGATAGTAGAGGTCGAGCGGCAGCGCCTCGCCGCGCCGTACGTGCCGGCGTGGGAGCTCGGCGCCGACCAGCTCGAAGGTGGGATAGATCACACCGAGCGGCGTCGTCGGCGTGGGCGCTCGGGCGAGGCGGTGCGAGGCGACGAAGGTCTCGTAGACGTTGTCGGGCAGGCCCGCCTCGGCCACCCACGCGCGCAGCTCGCCGAGCATCTGCGCGGCCTCGACCGGTCGGTCGTCGGAGAGATCGTGCTGCTCGCCCGGATCGGCGGCGAGATCGAAGAGCTGGAAGCGGCCGTCGCGCGACCACCAGAGCAGCTTGTCGTCGCCACGACGCAGCATCTTCACGTCGTAGGGATGCAGGCCGTCGGGCAGGAGCTCGGCGACGATCGGTCGCTGCGGATCGAGCGCCCGCTCGCCGGTCATGATCGGCAAGAGCGACTCGGCCGAGATCGGCGTCGTCATCCGCGCGCCCGCGAGCTCGACGAGCGTCGGCGCCAGATCGATCAGCGACACGTTCCCTTCGATGCGCTGGGCGGGCACGCCGGGGATCCGGAAGAAGAGCATCGGCAGCATCTCCTCCTCGTAGAGGGTCGAGCTGTGGCCGAAGGTGCCGTGCTCGCCGAAGGCCTCGCCGTGATCGGAGGCCAGCACGACCACCGTGCGCTCCCCGATTCCGTGATCGTCGATGGCGGCGAGCAGACGCTCGAATTGCCCGTCGGCGAAGCCGATCTCGGTGTCGTAGCGATCGACCTCTTCGTCGCCGAAGCGCGAGGGCACGCCGTCCTGCAGGAAGGGCGCGTGGCAGTTGAACAGGTGCACCCAGAGCAGGAACGGCTGGCCGCTCGTGACGAGGGTGTCGAGGATCGGCAGGGTCTCGTCCACGCCGCGCGTGCGCGGCGGATCGTAGATCTCGAACTGGTCGACCGTGTCGAAGCCCTGGAAGAAGCCCTCCATGCGCTGGAAGTAGTTGGTCGCCATGACGGCGGCGGTGCGGTAGCCGTGCGCGCCGAGGATCTCGGCGACGGTGCGGTTGCCCGGGAGCAGCGCCGGCCAGAGGAACTCCGAGCCCCACGCGATCTCCGACGGATAGAGGCCGGTCCACATGCCGGGGATCGAGCGCAGCGAGCGCGACGAGGACGGAATGGGATCGAGCAGCTGCACGGCCGTGCGCGCGAAAGCGTCGATCTGCGGTGACGTCGCCCGCGCGTAGCCGTTGGCGCCCAGGTGGTCGCGGCGGAGGGCGTCGATGGTCACGACGACGAAGTTGGGCCGCTCGACCGGGAGCGGCCGCGAGCCGAAGCGGCCGTCGCCGTGCGGCACGACGTCCGGCGAGCCGTCTCCCGCGAAGCAGTCGGAGTCGACGCCGTCGCCGGGGAGGTCGGGCGCGCCGGGATGCACGTGCGCGTCGTGATCGTCGCAGTCACCGCCGCCGAACGTCGCGTTGAAGCCGTCTCGATCGGCGTCGCCGCGCGCCGCGTAGAAGCGCACCAGGCGGGCGCCGACGAGCGAGCGCTGCTCGACCACGCTGCGGACGCGGTTGCTCCCGCCGTAGGTGCGCGAGGCGATGCCGTAGACCCCCGCCACGAGGACGGCGGCGGCGGCGCCCATCCCCCAGAGCGCGCGTGTCGGGAGGGTGCGCGCGCGCGCCCGGGCCCAGCTCGCACCGGCCACGAACGAGAGCACGAAGACCGGCGCGGCGATCCACCAGGGCGGATCGACTCCCTCGAGCGCGGTCGTGCGTGAGAGCAGCACGAGCGCGGCGATCGCCGTCGGGACCAGCACGGCCAGCAAGGTCGCGAACGACGCGAGGCGGCCGAGCAAGCCCGCGAAGGCGCGCAGCACCAGCAGCAGCGCCGAATAGACGACGAACGAGAGCGGAAGCAGCGCGGCGACGATCGCACCGAGCGCGTAGCCCGCGAGATCCTGTCGATGAAACCGCGTCGCGAAGTCGCCGTAGGCGGTGACGACGACGAGGAAGACGAGGCCGAGCGTTCCGAGCCACGCCAGGGGCTGGGCGAAGCGCTCCGGATCGGGGCGTGCCCAGCGCGAGGGCGCTCCGTAGAACCGGCGCGTTCGTGCGAGGAACGGCGCCGCGCGGACGAGCGCCAGCAAGGCCCCCAGCCCGAGCCCGATCGCGACACCGACCGGCAGCGAGAGCGCGAAGAGATCGAGCGCGCCGACCAGGAGCTCGCCCGTCCCGACCTCGACCCCGCTCGCCACGAACGCGGCGCGCAGCACGTCGTAGAGGCACGCGAGCAGCGCCCCGGCGACGCCGCCGAGGAGCATCTCGGGGATCGCGCGGCCCGGCGTCGGCGGAAACACCCGCGGCCCGCCGGGCGCGGGGCCCCCATTCGAACGCTCGGTCGCCACCTCGCGAGACGCATATCATCCCGCGCCGCGCCGGACAAAAGAGCTCGGCCGCGCCACCGGGGAGGAGCGCGGCCGAGGGAGAGTCCCGGTCGATCGGGACGGGAACGAGAGGTGCGGGAAACGGGCGTGGGCCGGCGGGCGCCGCGTCAGCTCGCCGGCTCGGTGACCAGCTTGCGCGAGACGCTCCGCCGCGCTTGGCCGCCGGGCGCGTCTTCTTCGCCTTGGGAGCGCGCTTGGGCGCGAGATCCTTCTCGAGCGACGAGAGGCGCGCGTGCGCCGAAGCCGTGCGCCTGCGCGAGCGCGTCGTCGGCGAGCCGCAAGAACGCCCGCTCGAGCCCCGCCGCGAGGCGAGGCGCTCGGCCTCGCGCGGACGAGGTCGCGGCGCGAGACGACGAAGACGCGCCACTCGTGCGCCTCCGACGCGAACGCGCGCGCCAGACCGTCACCAGCGCGGCGCGTGCGGCTCACCAGCGCGAGGCTCTCGCGCGCGAGGTGGCTGCGGGTATCGTCGATCCGTTCGATCAGCGTGGCCATGGGACCTCCTCGGAGAAGGCTCATGCCACGCCTGACACGCCGCGTCAAAAGAATTGACGCATCCCGTCAACGGTCACGCCCGCCGATCTTCGTCAGGCGAAGCCGGCCCATTCGTCGCCGCTCGGCTCCGGCGCGGCTTTCCGGCCCTGCGTGCTGGCGTAGTACGCGTGCTTGCGGGCGCGCATCACGTTGCCCAGCGGCCGATGCGCCTCGAGCGCGTGCCAGGGATCGAAGGAGAGCGTTTCGACGAACGCGTCCAGACGTGCGCGCTGCCCCGGATCGCCGCTCGCCGTCTCGAGCCGGAGCGTGCCGAGCTTCTCGAGCGGCGAGGGCCACGCCACGTCGCCGCGCTCGATGGGCGTCTCGGCCTCGCTGGTGAAGTACTGGGCCGAGAGCGCCCAGCGCAGCGCGTGCTTGCCGTGGCGGGCCTCCGCGTCGGCGCGCAGGTACGAAGCCTCGCTCCCCGCGCGCGCGGCACCGTCCCGATCGTGCAGCGGCTCGAGGGCCAGACGCGCGGCGTACGGCCCGACCGCGATCGGCGCCGCCGTGTAGTACGGCAGATCCACCAGCGTGCCTCGCTTGCCCTTCACCGAGCGCACGACGCGCCCGATGAGCCCGAGCGCGCCGAAGAAGCCCAGCTCCCCGATCAGCCGCTGCGGCAGCCGCTTGGGGTCCTTGCCGGCGCGCACCAGCCCCACGAACTCGTCGACCGAGCGAAAGGGGAGCGAGGGCGCGTCCACGAAGAGGAAGTCCTGCGTGGGATGCTCGCCGAGCACCTTCTTGCCCTCGACGCCGAGCACCTTCACGGCGAGGCCGCGCAGGTCGGGCTCGCGATCGTGCTGGAAGCGGCCGGCGCCGTTCGAGAAGCGCACGTACGCGCGGTAGCTGCCGGGCGCGGCGAAGAGCCCGTGACGCGCGTGCGGCGGTAGGCCGTCCTCGATCGTGAGCGTCGCGCGCGCACCGAGGTGCTGCTTGGGATGGAGCGCGCGGTGCTTGGCGACGCCGCCGTCCCGCTCGCGGGCGATCTCGGCCAGCTCCCGACCGATCTTCTCGAACAGGGCATCCTCGCCCTCGGGGATCGTCTCTCGCCACTCGCGGCTCGGCGTCGTCATGGACCGGCAGCTTGCCCGGGTTGGGCCCCGGTGGGAATCGGGCGCGGACCGGAAGCGGCGACACGCCGCCATCACACCCGCCTCTTGGCGGGACGCGGCGGGCGCGATAGATCGGCGGCCACATGGCGCGAAAGCTGTTCGGGACCGATGGAATCCGCGGGGTCGCCAACCAGGGCGCGATGACGCCCGAGATCGCGTTCCGCATCGGTGCGGCGATCGTGTACCAGCTGAAGAAGCGGGTGAAGCACCCGCCGCGCGTCGTGATCGGCAAGGACACGCGCCTCTCGGGCTACCTGCTCGAGACCGCGCTCGCCTCCGGCGTCTGCGCCTGGGGCGGCCGCGTGATGCTGAGCGGGCCGATGCCGACGCCGGCGATCGCGCACCTGACCACGAGCATGCGCGCCGACGCGGGCGTCGTGATCAGCGCCTCGCACAATCCCTATCCCGACAACGGCATCAAGATCTGCCAGCGACGGCTTCAAGCTCCCGACGAGGCCGAGGAAGAGCTCGAGCGCCTGATCGAGAGCGACGCGATCGATCAGGGCCGGCCGACGGGCGGCGACGTGGGCGCCGCCGAGCGCCTGGACGACGCGGGTGGCCGCTACGTCGCGTTCGTCAAGCAGACGTTCCCGAACGACCTCACCCTCGAGGGGCTGCGGATCGTGCTCGACGCGGCGCACGGCGCAGCCTATCGCGTGGCGCCGGCCGTCCTGCGCGAGCTCGGGGCGGAGGTCATCACGATCGGCGTCTCGCCCGACGGCCGGAACATCAACGCCGCGTGCGGCGCGGTGCATCCGGACGCGTGCGCGAACGAGGTGCTCAAGACGGGCGCGCACCTCGGCATCGCGCTCGATGGCGACGCCGACCGCGTGATCGTGATCGACGAGAAGGGACGCGAGGTCGATGGCGACTGCGTCATGGCGCTCTGCGCGACGCGGATGATGCGCGAGGGAAAGCTCCGCGGCGGCGCGCTCGTCGCCACGGTGATGAGCAACCTCGGCCTCGAGCGGGCGATCCACGCGGCCGGAGGCAAGCTGGTGCGCACCGCCGTCGGCGACCGCTACGTCGTCGAGGAGATGCGCAAGAGCGGCTACAACTTCGGCGGCGAGCAGTCGGGGCACATGGTCTTCCTCGATCATGCCTCCACCGGCGACGGCCTCGTCGCGGGCCTGCAGCTCTGCGCCGTGATGCTGCGCGCCGGCCGCCCGCTCTCCGAGCTCGCGAAGGAAGCGATGACGCGCGTGCCGCAGGTGCTGGTGAACGCGACCCTGCCGCAGCGGCGCCCGATCGACGAGCTCGCGCAGACGACGAAGGCGATCCGTGCGGCAGAGGCCGAGCTCGGAGCCGGCGGGCGCGTGCTGGTACGCTGGTCGGGCACCGAGCCGAAGCTGCGCGTGATGATCGAGGGCGAGGACGAAGCGCGCATCCGGGCGCTCGCCGAAGGGATCGCGGCGGAGGCGAAGGCGGAGATCCGCTGATCACCCGGCACGCCGGAGGCGCGCGATCACCAAGAGGTGCGTCGTCACGACGAGCGGCACGAGGAACGTCGGAAGCAGCGCGCCGGGCAGCCCGGCGAGCAGCATCATCGTCTGCGGGTGATCCGAGAAGAGGAGGATCCGCTGCGCGGTGACGATCACGACGGCGATGTCGCCGAGGCCGACGAGGGTCCACGCCCACCACACGGCGCGGCTGCGTGGGGCGGCGAGCGCGACGCCGAGCGCGAAGAGCCCGCTCACGACGTCGCCCCAGCCCGCGACGCGGGCGAACGTCGCATCGAGCCCGTGCGACGCGAGCACGAGGAAGGCGACGCCGACCGGCAAGCGCACGGCCTGGAAGAGCGCGATCGCGCGTAGCTCGATGCCGTCGGCGAAGCGGCGCAGCACGTGGCCCTCGGCGCGGTAGGCGACGAGCTGCGCCAGCACGAGCGAGGCGATCGTGAGGGGCACCAGCGCCCGGCGCTCGAGTGAGTAGAGGCCGCTCGCACCGACCGCGAGCGCGCCGGCGAGCCAGACGGCGAAGAGCCACGCGACGGTGCGGCGCTCGCTCGGGGCGAGCGGCGTGGGGGTCGAGAGCGCGGGAGCAGGGGTCGTCGTGGTCATCGGTCGTCTCCTCCGGTCGGGCCTTCTCCTCCACGCACCGTGCCGTGCGGCTTCGCCCGCTCTCGCGGCGACCGCCGTCGAGATCCCGACAGTCGGCGTCGAATGGCCGGCAGCTCGGGGCTGGCGCAGGCGTTGCTGCGGGCGCGTCGTGGCCGGCTACGACGCCATCCGACGCGCGCAGATCGAGGCGGTGGGCGGTCGCTTCCTGCGCGCGCGGCCGTGGGTGACGGCGGCCGGTGCGTCGGCGAATGCCGCGCTCCTCGTCGGCTCCGGCGCGCCGCTCGCCCAGCGCGCGACGATGGGCATCTCGCCGCTCGCGCTCGTCCTGGGATTCGCGGCCGAGGCCCGGGCGCTGCGTCGTCGCGATCCCGACGCCCGCTGGCTCGCGACCTCGCTCGCGCTCACCGCCGCAGCGCTCGGTGCCGCGTGCGCGCTCTCGGGAGGCGCCACCAGCCCTCTCTTGCCGCTCCTCTTCGCGCCGGTCGCCATCGCGCTCGCCGCTCTCGGCGCGGCCCCGGGCGCGCGCCTCGTCGTGGGAATCGCGGCGCTCTCGCTCGGCGTGCTGTTCGCGATGGCCGCCGGCGCGCTGCCCCTGCCCTTCCCGCCCCTGCCCGCGCCGGCCGCCGAGCGCATGACGCTCGTGAGCGCCGCGACGTCGGTCACGCTCGTCACGCTCGGCGTCGCGCGCCTGGCGGGCGCGCCTCGGACGGCGGGCGTGGCCCTCGAGCGGATGCGCGCCGGCATGCTCGACGTCGCGCTCGAGCGCGCGCGGCTCGCGGAGGTGACCGGCCTGCGCGTCGCGCACGAGCTGCGGACGCCGCTGACCTCGATCAAGGCGCTCGTCGCGCTCGTGGCGGGCTCGGACCTCGATCCCAAGCAGCGCAAGCGGCTCGACGTGGCGCACGGCGAGATCGAGCGGATGGAGGCGCTGGTCTCCGACTACCTCTCGCTCGCGCGACCGCTCGACTCGCTCGCCCCGCGGCCGATCGACGCCGCCGATGTGGTGCGCGAGGTCGCGTCGGTGCTCGAGGGCAGCGCGCGGGACGCCGGCGTGACGCTCGAGGTCGACGTCGCGCGCGCGCCGATCGTCGCCGACGCGCGTCGCCTGCGCGAGGCGCTGCTGAACCTCGGGACCAACGCGATCCAGCACCTCGCGCAGCACCCGGGCGCGCGCACGCTTCGCCTCCGCGCCGTGCCGGAAGGCGGCGGCGCGCGCCTGGAGGTGGCCGACAGCGGCGCCGGCCTCGAGGGCGACGCGCGGGCCCGTCTCGGAGCTCCGCTCTCGACGGGGCGCGCTGGCGGCCTCGGCCTGGGGGTCCTCCTGGCCCGTGGCGTCGCCGCCCAGCACGGAGGCGCCCTGCGCTTCGAGAGCGCCGCCGGCGAGGGGACGCGCGCGATCGTCTCGCTCCCGGCCGCGCCGCCCGGGCCCGGGCCCGATGCGCTCGAAGCGCGCGAGCGCACCGCGTCCGTGGGAGAGTCGTGAGATGGCGCGCGTGCTGGTCGTCGACGACGAGGCCCCGATCCGCTTCGCGCTCTCGGAGCTGCTCGGCGAGCGCGGCCACGAGGTGATCGAGGCCGAGGACGGCCTCGCCGCGCTCGAACTGCTGGGCGAGGCCGACGTCGTGATCTCGGACCTCGCCATGCCGCGCATGGACGGGCTCGCGCTGCTGGCCGAGGCCCGGCGCCGGACACCGCAGCTCCCGGTGCTGCTGCTCACGGCGCGCGGGACCGAGCGCACCGCCGTCGCCGCGCTGAAGGGCGGCGCGTTCGACTACCTGACCAAGCCCTTCGACGTGGCCGAGCTGGGCGCGGCGGTCGACCGCGCCGCGGAGGTCGCGGTGCTCCGCGCGCGAGAGAGGCGGAACGTCGCCGAGCGTTTCCTCGGAAGCGCCGTGGTCGGTCGCTCGGCCGCGATGGACGCGCTGTGGAGCCGGGTCGAGCGCCTGGCGCGGCGCGAGGTCCCGGTGCTCGTCACCGGCGAGACGGGGACGGGCAAGGAGCTCGTCGCGAGCCTGCTCCACGCCGCGAGCGCGCGCGCCGAGGGCCCGCTCGTGCGCTTCAACTGCGCCGCCATCTCGCCCGAGCTCGCCGAGGCGGAGCTCTTCGGGCATGCCCAGGGCGCCTACACCGGCGCCGCCGGTGCCCGCCGCGGCTTCTTCTCCGAGGCCCATGGAGGGACGCTCGTGCTCGACGAGGTCGCCGAGCTTCCGCTGGCGCTCCAGGGCGAAGATCCTTCGCGCGGTGCAGTCGGGCGAGATCCAGCCGGTCGGCAGGGCGAGCATCGAGAAGGTCGACGTGCGCATCGTGTCGTGCACGCACCGCGACCTGCGCAGGGAGGTGAGCGCGGGGCGCTTCCGAGAAGACCTCTTCTATCGGCTGGCCGTGGTCGAGGTGCGGGTGCCGCCGCTGCGCGAGCGCCGCGAGGACGTCGCGCCGCTCGCCCGTGCGTTCGCGGCCCGCCTGGCCGAGCGCTTCGCGCTCGATCGCGTTAGCCTCGAGCCGGCCCTCTTGGACCGACTGGCTGCGCGCGACTGGCCGGGCAACGTGCGCGAGCTCGAGGCCGCGATGGCGCGCCTGGTCGCCTCCAGCGAGGACGGCGTGCTGCGCGCGGACGACCTCGAGCCCGAGCGACGGCACGACGCCCCGGCCGAGAGCGGAACCTTCCGGGAGAAGGTCGCCGCGTTCGAGCGCGCGCTGCTCCTCGAGGCCCTCGACGCGGCCGACGGGAACCAGAGTGAAGCGGCACGGCGTCTCGGCCTCTCGCGCCCGACGATGATCGACCGGCTCAAGCGGCTCGGGATCGGATGAGCGTGGGAGCGAGCGCGGGCCTCACCCCGATCACGTCGCGGGCTGGACGTGGCTCGGATCCATCCAGATCACCTCCCAGTGGTGCCCGTCCGGATCGTAGAAGCTCGAGGCGAACATGAAACCGTGATCCTGGGGCGGCATCGCCGCGCTGCCGCCGTTCTCGATGGCCGTCCGCACGAGCGCAGCCACCTCCTCGCGGCTGTCGCAGGACAGCGCGACCATGACCTCCCGTTGAACTGGAAGCCGAGCTTCGCGAAGAACGCCTTGGTGCGGGGGAGATCCGAGACCGGGAGGTTGACGAACACCTTGCGCGAGCGAGCGGTGGCCATGAGAGTTTCCTTTCGGTGGAGGGAGCGAACATGGGTTGGACTCCCGCGGCGGGCCGACTCCATCGGTCCTCGGAGAAAAAAGATCCGGCGAGGCATCCAGCCCGCACGAGGCGCCCGTCAGCGGGCCGGCGCCGGCATCGGCGCGCCCGCCTCGAGCTCGAGCGGGAGCCGGAAGCGCGGGAAGAAGCGCTCCGTCTCGAGGAAGTACGTGAGACCGGTGACCCGACCGAGCGCGGGATCGACGTCGAGCGCGACGATCGCCCAGGCGGCATGACCGCCCGGCGGGCCTCCGCGCGGCACCTCGCTCGCGCGGCGGTACTGCGCGACTCCGGGCGCGCCGCTCACCTCGATCGGCACCAAGCGCGAGCCGCGACACCCCGCGCCCGGCCCCGCCATCCATGCCGCGATCGCGTCGGCACCCGAGAGCCACATCGCGTAGGGCGGCATGTTCTGGCGCGCGTCGGCCGTGAGCAGATCCCGGATGGCGCCGACGTCGTAGCGCTCGAAGGCCCGCAGGAAGCCGTCGAGGAGCGAGGCATCGGCCGGCGGGAGCGGCGCGTGGAGTCGATCGAGCTCCTTGGTCGAGAGCGTCTCCCGCGCCCGCTGGAGCGCGCTCTGGACGGACTGGGTCGTGGTGTCGAGGGTCTGGGCCACCTCCGGCACGGTGAAGCCGACGACCTCGGTGAGCAGCAGCGCGGCGCGCTGCTTGGGTGGCAGGTGCTGGAGCGCCGCGACGAACGCCAGGCGGACGCTCTCCTTCAGCATCGCGCGCTCGGCCGGATCGGCACCGGGTGGGACCACCTGCACGTCGGCGATCGGCTCGACCCAGTGCTCGTGGCTCAGCTGCCGCTCGTCGGGCGCGTCGAGCGACATCGCCGGGCCGAGCTCGTAGGGGCGCGTGCGGCGCGCGCGCTCCCCCAACAGGTCGAGGCAGACGTTGGTCGCGATGCGGTGGAGCCAGGTCTTGATCGCCGAGCGCCCTTCGAAGCGCTCGGCGGCGCGCCAGGCGCGCACCATCGTCTCCTGCACCGCGTCCTCGGCGTCACCGACGCTGCCGAGCATGCGGTAGCAGTGGCCCGTCAGGACGGACCGGTGCTCTTCGAGATCGCGAGCCGCGGGAGGCATCGCCGGATCCTGACCTCTCCTGCTCGGCCCGTCATGGGCCGCCGACCGTCCTCGGTCAGATGTGGATCGATTGCGGGATGTTGCTCGGGAACAGGTGCGGGTAGCTCATGTAGCGATTCGCATCGCGCTCCTTGGAGCTCCGCTCGACCTCCTCGAGATCCTTCTGGAAGCTCGAGATGGCCTCGCGGACGCGAGCGTCGAGGAACGTGGTGAGCCCGTACTTGCCGAGGTGATTCACGCGCAACGACGAGAGCTGGTAGACGGTGTGGAGCTGCAGCACCGCGAGGTTGTAGGGCGGCAGGAGCTTGGCGTAGAGCCCTTCCTCGTCGAGGCGCGCGGGCGGCCACTCGTTCCACACCGCACCGACCATGTTCGGCACGCAGCCCATGAACGGGTACTGGGTGAAGTTCACCGCCGCGTGCTGTCCGCTGGCGATCCACACGATGTTGGTGACGAGCTCGACGAGCTCGGAAATGGTCTGGGGGCGCGGCACGCCGCGGATGCGTCCTCCGTCGGTCGCGCCGAGCTCGGTGAGGAAGGCGCTGAGCTCCACGTCTCGCCCCACGTCGGCGTCGCTCGGATACGAGATCTGGACGTAGGCCTCGACGAAGCGGCGGATCGCCGCGACCACCGGGAGTGCGTCGTCCCGGTACGGGTGATCCCGGAGGATCGAGCGATCGTCGAGGCCGCGTGCCGCCAGATCCGTCGCGACCCCCGAGCGGGAGAGGTCGAAGGTGTCCAGGCCCTTCTTCACGAACGCGACCGAGGCCTCGATGGTGCCGCCGAACACCGCGTCGATCGCGCCGCCGGGCGCGATGAGGTTCGTGGCCGCCGAGTGGTTGATCGGCAGGGTGAACTCGCAGTGCGGCCAGAGGAGGCGATGCAGCGGATGACGGGAGGAGAGCTGGCGCTTGAGCGCGAGCGCGACGGCCTCCATCACCAGGTGCGTGCGGCCGAGGTGCGACACCGTCTCGTGGTGGTTGGCGTCGCCGATGTGCGTCGCCAGCTTCGCCACCTTCCACAGCTCGCCGTCCTTGGGCGTGACGTTGCGCGCGCCGAGGCGCTTGCCGAGGTGGACGGCCAGCGGGAAGAGCGCGCCGTCCTTCGCGACGAAGGCAGCGTAGACGGCCGGGAGCCACTTGCCGTAGCCGAACGTCTTCCCGGTCGGCGCACCGTCGAGGAACGTGTAGTCGCAAGCGAACACGCGGCCTTCGGCGAGCGCGGCGGCGAAGCTCCCGTCGCCTCCGAACACGCGCGCGTACTCGGTCTGCCCGATGCCGATGTCCGCCGGCATCTCCTTCAGACGCGTGAGCGTCATCGGGTTCACGCCGGCGATGCGCTGCCAGGCGAAGGTGCGGTCGTCTTGCCAGCGTCCGCCTACGCTCGGCGCGAGCAGATTGGGATAGAGCGCGTCGTAGCCGTCGATCGTGGGCGGCGTGCGCTGGGCGACGTAGCGCGCGAGGTCGTTGGCGACACGCAGGTACCAGTCGCCGACGTCGCCGGGCGCGAGCGACGCGATGCGGTGCGCTTCGTCCTCGAAGAACTTCGTGAGCCCCTCGCGCTCCTCGACGATGTCGAGCAGGCCGATCGTGTTCTTGAAGATGTCCCATGCGCTCGGCAGCAGCGCCGCGATGTAGCCGAGGGAGTAGGTGTCCGCGCGTGGCACCTCGGCGGCCACCGCCACCTCGGGCGGCCACTGGTAGGCGTAGCGATAGACGCCGCGCGCCTCGGCGAGCTCGGCGGCGCGCGTCGGGCGTGCTCTCGTGGTGTGGCAGCAGTGCTTCGACCAGCTCCTCGATCATCGGGCCTCCCTCGCGGATGCTGCGGGAACGCGAGCCCGGCCCGCAACCGCCGAATGGTCGATCCCGTGACTCTGGAACCCGCTGGGCGCGCGCAGAGGCGCCGCGCATGCGTGATAACGTCGCCGTCGTGCTGCCCACGATCCCTCGCGCGGACGCCGACCCCGCTGGACGCACCGCGCAGCTCGAGCGCGCCCGCGCCGAGCTCGCCTACGCCTACGATCGACCGACCGGCGTCGCGATGGCGCGAGAGGTCCCGTCGCGCTTCGGCTTCCCGGCCGGGGTCGTCGCGCGCGTCGCCGCCGCCGAGGCCGAGCTCCTCGCCAACCGCGCCGCCGCGCGCCTGCGCGAGGGACTGCGCGGGATCGATCCCGCGGCGCCGACGACCCAGGCGAGCGCGCGCCAGGGCACGGGCGCCAGCGTGGTTCGGACGGGGCGGGGCAGACGCCAGGGCACCGCCGCGCTGATCGGAGCTACACCGACACCCGAACGTTCCGGAGGCCTACCTGCGAGAGTGCACCTGCGGGCCGTTCATGCGGGCTCGCTCCCGTTCATGCGGGCTGCGCTCCCGTTCATGCGGGCTACGCTCCCGTTCGTGCGGGCTACGCGCTGCATCCGCTCCCCGCGCGCATCACACCGTCATCTCACGCCACTTCACGCCTCCGTTCCGATGTAGAGCCGCAAGATCCGCACGGTTGAACGGGCGTCCTGCCCTTTCACCGATGACGACCGTCGAACGAAAGGAGAGGATCTCCCCATGCGTCCCGCCGATCAGCATCGCCTCGCCGGCCTGGCGCCCGTACGGGTCGCGGTAGTCACCGTCTCCGACACGCGAGCGATGGACACCGACGAGAGTGGCGCGCTCGCCGCGCGCTTGCTGACGGAGGCGGGCCACGATGTGATCGCGCGGGTGCTCGTGAAGGACGAGCCCACCGAAGTGCGTCACATCGTCGAGCGTTGGCTCGGGGCTGCGCAGGTCGTCATCACCAACGGCGGGACCGGGCTCGCGGCACGCGACTCGACGTTCGAAGCGATCGACGCTCTTCTCGAGAAGCGCTTGCCCGGGTTTGGCGAGATGTTCCGCGCACTCTCGTTCACCGAAATCGGCGCCGCGGCGATGCTGTCGCGGGCGACGGCGGGGACCGCGCGAGGTGGCGTCGTGATCGCTCTTCCGGGCAGCCCCGATGCGGTGCGCCTCGCACTGACCATGATCGTGCTTCCCGAGCTCGGGCACTTGGCCCAGCTCGTGGCAGGGCCCGCTCCGGCGATCGATCCACCCCATTCGATCACGCATGTCGACGCCAAGGGCCAGGCCCACATGGTCGACGTGGGTGGCAAGGTCGAGACCGCGCGCGAGGCGAGGGCACAGGCGATCGTCACCATGAGCGCCGAGTGCCTCGCGCAGCTCGAGACGGCGAGGAAGGGTGACGTCCTGGCCGTTGCGCGGGTTGCCGGCATCCAGGCCGCCAAGAGGACCTCCGAGATCATCCCGCTCTGCCACCCCGTCCCTCTGTCGAGCGTGTCGATCGATCTCGTGCTCGACCCCGGTCTGCCAGGCGTTCGCGTGACTGCTCGTGCGCGGTGTGAGGCCAAGACCGGCGTCGAAATGGAGGCTCTGGTTGCCGCCAACATCGCGGCGCTGACCGTCTACGACATGCTGAAAGCCGTCGACCGCGAGATGACGATCGGAGAGGTCGCACTGCTCTCCAAGTCGGGAGGGCGAAGCGGTCACTACCAGCGCGCCTGACTGCGCGGGCGCATCCGCGCCACGGCACGCATGGTCCGACCGTCGATGGTGCGCTTGTGGTCGTCGGACTCGTGACCGTGTGGCAGCATCCGACCGTGGGTGTGGAGCGGCCGCTGTTCGGCATCTTCGTCGGCGGACGTGCGAGCCGGATGGGCGGGATCGCCAAGGGCTTGTTGCCGTCGCCCGATGGAAGCGGCTCGCTCGTGTCGCGGTTGGCCGCGATCGCCCGCTCGCTCGGTGCCGAGGTCGTGCTCGTGGGCGAGCATGCAGCGTATGACGGGCTCGGCTATCCGGTCGTGCCCGACGCGACACGTGACTGCGGCCCGCTCGGGGGGCTCGTGGCGCTTCTCGCGCGCGCGGGCGATCGGCCGGTGATCGCGCTGTCGTGCGACTTGCCCCACCTCGACCGCTCGCTCGTCGCGCGCCTTCTCCGTACCTTCCCTTCAGCATCGATCGTCGCGCCGCGGGGACCTCGCGGTTGGGAGCCGCTCGCCGCGCGTTACGACCCGCGGTCGGTCCTACCTCTCGCGCACTCGCATCTCACAGGGGGGCGCCTCGGGCTTCAGGATCTGCTGGACGCGGCGCACGCCGTGGCGTTGCCTGCCGAGGAGGGCGATGCCCACGCTCTCGTCGACTGGGACACACCCGCAGATCGGGCCCGCGAAGGGCCTGCGTAGCAACGATCGGTCGCTACGACCGTGCGAAGGGGGGCACGCTCGCTGATCTGGCTCAGTGCAGCGCCCTTGGCACCACTGCAAGATGGGCATGATGGTCGGGCACTTCTCGTGGACCCAGCGGCTTCGATTCGACCGACACGAGCTCGCCGGCGCGTTCGGCGACATCGGGACCGACATGCCGATCTTGATTGCCCTGATTGCGACGTGCGGGCTCGACGCCGCCAGCGTGTGCATCGTCTTCGGAGCGATGCAGATCCTGACGGGGATCGTGTACGGCATTCCGATGCCGGTCCAGCCGCTCAAGGCGATGGCTGCGATCATGTTGGCGCAGCGCCTGGGCGCCGGCACCTTGGCGGGCGGCGGCCTGGTGATCGGTGTGGTCATGATGATGCTCACGCTGAGCGGCCTGCTCTCGTGGCTGGTGCGTGTCGTGCCGAAGGAGGTGGTGCGCGGTATCCAGCTGGGCCTGGGCGCCACCCTCGCGTGGCTCGCGCTGGGTCGGTACGTTCTCGACGATGGGGCGCGGGGCCTCGCATTGGCCGCGGTGGCTCTGGCCGCGCTTCTCGCGCTGCGCCGGCAGAGCCGCGTGCCGGGCCCGCTGGTCGTGATCGCGCTCGGGGTTCTATATGCGCTCACGACCACAGTCACCCCCGCCGAGCTCCTTGCGAGCGTTGGCGTCGGCGTGCCGCGGCTCGCGGTCCCGACGTCGAGCGAGCTGCGGGACGGCGCCCTGCTCTTGGCGG
>JBGALT010000102.1:0-29291 GCA_044223665.1 Sandaracinaceae bacterium
GTGAAGGTCCTACATGGCGCGGCGTCCGAGACCATGCATGCTCGCGCCCCGTGGCCCCCTGCCGGGCTGCGCGCGTCATGTCGCCGACCACGCCCGTCCCCGCTCGCCGCTCGCCGAACGAGCCCATCGCCTCGGCCCCGCGCCCCGCCGCGCGCGTGAAGTGGTCCGACGTCGAGCGGCGCGTCGCGCGCCTGCGAGGGGTCCTCGCGCGCGAGATGCCCACCGACATCGCGGCCGATCGCGCCAACAACGCCGCGCTCGCGTTGATGGCGGCCGACGAAGGGGGCGACTCGCTCGAGCTGCGCCGCGCCGTCGTGTACCTCACCCTCGGCGCGATCCTCGGCAACGAGCACGCGATGCGCGGACACTCGGCGTCCGACGAGCTCCTCGAGCGGGCCGCGAGCGCGTGGTGCAGCGAGGAGTGACTGCGTCTGCCGCGCCGCCCACGCGTGCGGCACCCGGTCGCCACCGGCGGCTTCGTGATAGGGTCGCGGCGTGCTGCGCACGGTCCGGACCAAGCTGATCGCGCTCGTGCTCACGTCGACCCTGACGAGCGGGCTCTCGGCGGTCGTCGTTGGATGGATGCTCTGGCGCGAGATCGAAGAAACGAGCCGCGAGGGCGTCGAGCGGGCGCGCGTCGGCATCACGCACGGGATCGAGGACGACATCGGCGGTCTCTTCGTGACGGCACGGGCGCTCGCGACCTGCTGCGCGAACGCGCTCGCCACGGGAGGTGAGCTCCCGCGCGAGCAGATGGAGCACGTCGTGGGCGTGCTCATGGACTCCTTCCAGGACGAGCACGTCCGGGTCATCGCGCCGAACGGCGACGTCGTGGTCTCGTACCGCGCCAACGCCGACACGCACGAGGTCGAGAGCGATCCGACGGCCGGGACGCACGTCGACGTCGCCGCGCTCCACACCGGCATCGATCGCCTCGGCTGCGCCGGCAGCGAAGGGCTGGCGCTCCGCGTGGTCTGGGAGATCGAGGACGGCGGCGGCTACCTCGTGGAGGACTGCTCGCCGTACACGCAGCCGCGTCTGCAAGAGGAGTCGCGCTCGCTCCACCTGCCGCTCGCCCTCGTCGATGGCGACGGCCACGGGCTCTCGGTGCAGACCGACGGCTTCCCCAGCGACCTCGTGCCGAGCCCGCCGGCCGATCCGCGGCTCGTCACCGACGGCGATCACGTGTGGATCGCGGCGCACTTCGAGGCGGCCCCGCCGACCGGTGACGGGACCGTTCCGGTCGTCGCGGCCTTCGACATCACGAAGGAGGTCGCGAACCTCCGCCGCACGGCGCTCGCCGCGATCGCGCTGATGGGGCTCGCGACGCTCGTCGCGCTGCTCTTCGGCTGGCGCATCGCCCGGAGGATGTCGGGCGCGCTGACGCGCGTGAGCCACGCGCACAAGAAGATCGCCGATCAGGAGTACGTGCACGTCAGGGGCGTCAAGACGGGCGACGAGCTCGAGGATCTCGCGAACGGCTTCAACGCCATGGTCGACGGCCTCAAGGAGCGCGACAAGCTGAAGACCACCTTCGGCAAGTACATGACGCCGTCGATCGTCGAGCACCTGATGGCGGGCAAGGTCCAGCTGGGCGGCGAGTCGCTCGAGGTCTCGATCCTGTTCAGCGACATCCGCGACTTCACCAGCATCAGCGAGCGCATGGACGCGCACGAGCTGGTCGCGCTCCTGAACGAGTACTTCACGGAGATGGTCACCATCGTCATCGACGAGGGAGGCGTCGTCGACAAGTACATCGGCGACGCCATCATGGCGGTCTTCGGCGCGCCGGTGCCCGGCTCGGACGACGCCCTCCGTGCGGTGCGCGCCGCCGTCCGGATGCGCACGGCGCTGATCGAGCTGAACGAGCGCCTCGAGAAGCGCGGCAAGCCGCTCATCAAGACGGGGATCGGCATCCACACCGGCGTCGTGGTCGCGGGCAACATCGGCTCGGAGAGCCGCATGGAGTACACCGTGATCGGCGACACCGTGAACCTCGCCTCGCGCCTCGAGGGCAAGACCAAGGAGCTGGGCGTCGGCCTCGTGGTCAGCGAGGACACGTTCGCCAAGGTCGAGGGGCAGGTCGTCGCGCGGCGCCTCTCCGAGATCACGGTGAAGGGCCGCGAGAAGCCGGTCGTGGTCTACGAGGTCACGGCGATGGACGAGAAGGCGGACGCGCCGCCCGCGCCAGCCGAGGCGCCCCCGACGGACGCCTGACCGGGGCTTCAGCGCGCCCGGCGCCGGAGGCCGACGAGCGCGAGCACGAGGCCGAGGCCCAGCGGCAGGGCGCCCGTCGGCCGGGTCGCTGCACGGCAGCCGCAGCTGCTCGACGTGGCGGGCGGCACGGGGCTCGCGTCCGCCTCGATCGCGCCGTCCGCCGGCGCCCCGGCGTCGGGGGCGCCGCTGTCCGTGCCAGCGTCTGCGCCCGGCACGGGGCACGCGATCGTGTGGTTCGAGCGGTATACGTGGAACACGAGCGCGTAGAGGCTCTCGCCTGCGCGAAGGTCCGTCGTCTCGACCCCGACGTAGAGCGTGCTGCAGGGCGTGAGGCCGTCCGCGAGGGTGTAGCGCGCGGTCCCGGCGCGGCCGATGACGTCGCGGTGCACGGAGGTCACGCGCGCCGAGGTCGCGCGGACCGGGGCGTTCGTGTTGAAGTGGATCGTGCTGGTCCCGGTGAGCGTGGGATGCGAGACGTCGACCGTGACGTCGGTGACGTCGGGCGGGAGCTCGATCGTGTACTGCAGCGGGGCCAGGCCGTGGGCGGCCTGTCCGGTGACGAACGCGCTTCCGGCGTAGCCCGCGTAGCCGAGCTCCGTCTCGGCGGGGATGAACATCGCGCAGTCGCGCAGGCCGCGGGTGACGGCCTGCTCGACGATCATCGCCTGCTCCTCGGCCGTCACGCGTCCCGCGGTGACCTCGCTCGCGACCGTCGAGAGCACCGTCTCGGTGGCCTGGGCGAGCGTCACGCCGCCGCTCAGGGTCGCCATCGTGACGTACCAGATGCGGTCGGCCCGCTCGGCGCCGAGGATCCCGCGCATCGCCCAGCCGAGGGCCGACCAGATGCGGCCGTCGTAGTGACCTTCGCCGAAGAGGTCCTGGGGGCAAGTGAGATCGTTGGCGAGCGAGCGGAGCGCGCCGCCGCCGCCGAAGCCCTCCAGGCTCGGGAGCGACTCGGCCACCTGCGGGTCGCCCTGCAGCGTCGCCGCCCAGTAGTCGCTCGTCCCCTCGTTGATCGCGAGCGGCTGGTACGACGGCGAGGGGCCGTTCGAGAAGTAGCCGAGGTCGGCGATGGCGTCGGTCACGGCGTGGCCGAACTCGTGGGTGACGACGTCGCCGTCGTAGGCGAAGTCGGAGTTCACGCCCTGCCCGAAGGCGAGGTAGCCGCAGCGCGAGCGCGAGCCCGGGACGAACATCGCGTTCTCGAGGGCGATGTGGGGCGTCTCGGTGTAGTTGACGACGACGAGCATCTGCGAAGAGCCGCCGCAGCCCCACGTGAAGCCGTGCTGCGTGCGGAAGTAGTCGATCGCCTGCGAGCCGTGGAAGTAGGCCGAGACCTCGGCGAACGCATCGTCGAACGCGTGCGAGTCCGGGTTGTAGAGGAAGTCGCCATTCACGTCGGCCGTGGCGCGCTGCACGGTGTTGCAGTCGGGCGAGAGCTGGTCGCAGCTCTGCACGTCGAGGTAGGTGCCCGTCAGCGTCGTGGCCGACGTCAGATCGGTGAGCGGCAGATCGCTCGGCGCCATGTCGTCGCTCACCGGGTTGTGCGGATAGACGCGGCCGAGCGCCTCGAGCGCACGCTCCTCGGCATCGACGACGAGCCCGGTGGCCGCATCGACCAGGACGCGCACGACGCGTGCGCGACCGATCTCCAGCTCGACTGCGTACGCGGGCACGACGGCGTCGTCCGTCGCGAGCTCGACGCGCGTGGACCCCGCGACCTGCGCGCGGTCGTCATCGATCAGCGCGAGCGCGGCGCGGGTGGCGTCGGCGGCGCGGTCCTCGGCCGGCGCCTCCTCGATGCGCGCGGGCAGCGGCGTGACGCGCACCTCGTCGACGGCGCCGTCGGGGCGCAGGCGCACGATGATCGGCGCCCGCTCCACCGGTCGCCCGCGCACCACGTGGGCGAGCTCGACGACGACGTAGCCGTGCGCCTCCGTCTGCCGCGCGAGCACGAGCGCGCTCGCATCGGGGACGCCCAGCGCCGCGCCGTGGGCGCGCAGCACGGCGCGCGCCGTGGCCTCCGGAGACCCCGCGCTCGGAGGACGCAGCGCGGCGCCGTGCAGCTCGCGCCCCTCGAGCGTCCACGCGCCGGGGCCCGCCGCGGCGCGCATCGCGTCGCCATCCTGGGCCTCGGCGGACGCGGCCCCCGCGAGGGCGAGCAGGACGGCGACGGAACGAAGCGAAGCGAGCCGCAGTGAGCGCATCCGCGCAGGGTAAGGCAACTGACCGGCGAGGCGTCGCACGCTCTTGTGCGCCTGCTCTCACGCGAGGCGCCCGACGACCCCGAGGCTCTCCGTCCGGGGGGGCTGGCCGGTGGCGCGCGGGGAAGGGCCGACGCGCCCTCGCCTCAGTCCATCAAAGCGCCGTTGGTGATCCAGGTGCGGAAGAGCGCGATCTGATCGGCCGACAGGGGCACGCCGATCGGCATGCGCTGGCCGCACGCGGTGGTGTCCTGCGTGCCGTCGAGCTTCGCGATCAGGAACGAGCCGTCGGGGTTTCCGGCCATGACGCGCGTTCCGCACGCGGCGCTGTTGGCCATGATGCCGACCATGGCGTCGCGCGCGATCGCGGCCGTGGAGAGATCGAGGTTGCCGGAGGCCGCAGCCCCCGCCGTTCCGTGGCAGACCGAGATCGCGCAGCTCGGGCCGATGATCGCCGGATAGAGGTACGACCAGGTCGGGGTGGGCGTGGAGGACGAGCGCGTGGGCTCCACCGCGCCTACGTTCACGCACTCGCTCCGCGTCACGTCGCACTGGCGCCGCTGCATGCACATGCTGTCGCTCGTGCACGGCACCGGCGTCGGCGCGGTGGTCGCTTCGACGACGGGCGAGCCGCACGCCAGCCAGTTCCGCAGGATCTCCCGCCCGGCGGGCGTGCCGACGCTCGGGACCGGCGTTCCGGTCATGTCGGTCGCGCTCGCGTACTGGATGTAGGCCTGGGCCGACGTCTGGGCGCCGGCGTTGCCGGGCGGCATCTCGCCCGAGACGACCTGCCCGTAGATCGAGTCGCGCAGCTCGTGGCTCAGGAGCTGGGTCGCGTAGAGGTGGGCGGCGCCCGCGCGCTCGTCTCCTCCGAAGCGGGCCTCGTCGGCGAGGATGGCGTCGAAGTTCATCCCGAAGGGTGCGCCGTAGCGGTTCATGGCCGAGTCGGCGTGGCAGAACGAGCCACCGCCCGCGCACGACGTGATGAGGATCGACTGGCCGGCGTAGGCCGGGCGTCCGGACGCGCTGTAGACGACGGTCCGCGCCAGGGTCTCGTCGCAGTCGTCGCCGACCGTCGGGGCGCAACCAGGGAGGAAAGCCAACGTTACGAGGGCGATACGGCTCGCGGCTCGGGCGTGCATGGCGGGAACCTACACCCTCCGCGGCGTTTCGTCTCCTCCGACCGATCGCCACATCGAGGTTGACAGAGAGGCCCCGGTTTTCGGAGGATTCGCCCCGCCGCGGGACTCGTGCGCGGCCAGTTTCGGAGCCCCATGCCCACCAAGAAGCCGACCATCCTCGCGGCCGACGACGACGTCGAGATCCTCACGCTCGTCGTGCGTCAGCTCAAGCGGCTCGACGCGAACGTGCTCGAGGCCAACGACGGCGAGGATGCCCTCAAGCTCGTTCGCCGCGAGAAGCCGGACCTCGTCGTGCTCGACGTGATGATGCCCGGCATGAGCGGCTGGGAGGTGTGTCGGGCGATCCGCGAGGACGAGTCGATCGCCAAGACGCCGGTGCTGATGCTGACGGGCATCGGTGAGCGCCTGAACGAGATGACCTCGCCGCTCTACGGCGCCGACGACTACCTCGACAAGCCCTTCGACTTCGACGAGCTCGGCGAGCGTATCCAGTCGCTGCTCGCGCGGGGTCCGCGCAAGTAGGCGCAGCGGCGTTCGTCCGGCGCGGCGCCGATGCGGGCGCGCGCCCGCCGGCTCACTCGTCTTCGTCGACGGGGCGCGCCGAGCGTCGCAGCGCGGCCAGCCGCTCCTGCGCAGTGCGATACGTCGCGCTCGCGCGGGGGACCATCTGCTGGATCTGCGTGTAGGTCCGCTGCGCGCCGGCCGAGTCGCTGCCCTCGTGCGCCTGAGCGTCGGCGAGCATGCGCGTCGCCGTGGTCTCGCACTGCCGCGCGAGGCCCTGCGCGTCGGTGTTGCCCGCCTCGAGGTCCAGCACCTCGCGCACCCGCGGGCAGGCCGTCTGCGGCGCCGAGCCGATCTGTGCGCGGGCCTGCGCGACGAGGTAGCGGACGTAGCGCGGCTGGATCTCGCGCGCGTAGTGACCGCCCGAGACGATCTGTCGGTCGAGGCGCAGCGCGATCGGCACCGTCCCCGCGACGGGGCCGAGCGCATCGCCGGCCGCGTGGATGCGCGGGTAGAGCCCGGCGAACGAGTCGATGTTGTTGGCGAGCGTCTCGAGCGAGCGCTGCTCGGTCCCGCTCGCGTGGCGCGCGGCGTCGCGGGCGATGGCGGCCGCCCCGTCGAAGTCGCCGCTGTTGTAGGCGTTGGTGATGCGGGCCTGCGCGCCGGCCGCCGCCGGCGTCGGCGTCTCGCGTGCGACGCGGGTCGCGCGCGGCGTGCGGGCGCTGCGCGCATCGCTGGGCGGCGGCGTCGTCGTGGCGAGGACGGTGGAGGGGCGCGGCGCTCGTCGTCGTCGTGCTCGTCGGTGGAGCGACGGCCACGCTCGGCGGAGGCACGCCCGTGGCCGGGATCGCGCTCGCGACCGGCAGGCCGGTCGCCGGCACTCCGGTCACGGGCACACCGGTGGCGGGGACGAGGCTGACGGGCACGCCCGTGACGGGCACACCGCTCGCGACGGGGACCCCCGTCGCCGGAGCGCCGCTCACGACCGGCACGCCGACGACCGGAACGCCCGTGATCGGGACGGGCAGCGAAGGTGCGACCGCGATCGGCCCGCCGGCGACCGGCACCGTCGTGGGCAGCGTGCCCGTCGGGAGCGGCCGCGCGGTCGTCTCGGGCTGGCCCGCGACGAGGATCATCGTGCCGACCCCGACGCCGAGCAGCAGGGCGAGCGCGGCGATGCCTGCCACCGCCAGCGCCAGCGTACGGCGGGGCAGGCGCACCGTCGCGGTGTTGCCATCGCGCGGCGCCACGGTGTCGCGCGTGCCCGACGCCGGGGGCGGGAGCGCGCCGGCGAAGGCCGGGATCATGGCCGCGGGCGCGTGCACGCCGGGATCGCTCGGGAGCGCGGTCTCCTGCGTCGAGGCGCTGGGCGGCGCGGGCGTCGCCGCGGCGTCGCTCGGCAGCCGCACCACGAGCACCGTCTCGCCGAGCTCGATGCGGTCGCCTTCGCCCAGCGCGATCTGGTGCACTCGCTTGCCGTTGACGGTCGTGCCGTTGCCGCTGCCGAGGTCGCGCAGCACGAGCGATGCGCCGTCCCGCAGCACGCGCAGGTGCTTTCGAGACACGGAGACGTCCGTGAGGATCACGTCGTTGTCGATGCCGCGTCCGACCCCGGTCTCGCCCTCCTGCAGGACGTACTCCTTGCCGAGGTCCTTTCCGGACTCGACGAAGAGGAAGGGCATCTTGGGGCCCTCGTCCAGGATCGCCGTGCTCTGGTCGGCGATGACCTCGCTCTCCTCGATGCGCGTCGACTCCCCGGGCATCTCGGTGCCCTCGAACTCCGCGAACGCGTCGGCGGGGCGCGAGGGCGGCGGCTGCCCCATGGGCGGCGCGTCGTAGAGCCCGCTCTCCTCGGCCGGCTCGGGGAGGGTCCCCGAGAGGGCCGGTGGCGGCTCGCTCTCGCGCGAGAGCATCGTGGACTCGGCCTCGGCGAAGTGCCCGGGACCGATGGCCTTCGCCGGGGGCGCTGCGCCCGGGCGCGGACCGGGCACGCCGCTGATGCGGTCGCCCAGCCGGTCGACGAACGAGTCGTCGCGGCGCTCGCCGTCGCTCGTTCCGTTGGTCATCGCACTTCCGACCAGATCGTACGTGAGCGTCTTGGCCCGAACAAGGCGGGACGAGCGGCCGCGGCGAGCTGCCCCGCCCCGAGCGCCGCGACGGACGCAGCGCGACCGCGCTCGGTCGCCGGGGCGCCGTCGATCAGCTGCGGTAGTTCGCGTTCACGGCGATGTACTCGGTGCCGAGGTCGCACGTGACGTAGTGCGCGCGCCCCCGGCCCTTACCGAGCGAGACTTCGATCGTGTAGCGCGGCTCCGCCATCACGCGCGCCGCGCGCTCCTCGGCTTCCTTGCCGACCGGAACGCCACGCTCGACGATGCGCTCGCCGCCGATCGCGATGCGCGCGAGCCGCGGATCGAAGCGCGCGCCCGAGCGTCCGGCGGCGGCGAGGATGCGCCCCCAGTTCGCGTCCCGGCCGTGCAGCGCGGTCTTCACGAGCGGCGAGGTCGCGATCGTGCGCGCCGCCGCGCGTGCGGCCGCCGCGGTGGCGAGGCCCGAGACCTCGATCCGCACGACGTGCTTGGCTCCCTCGCCATCGCGCACGATGCTCTCGGCGAGCGCGCCGAGCACGTCGGTGACGGCGGCCTCCAGCTTCCCGAGGTCTCGCACGCCGCTCGCGCCCGACGCCGCGAGCACGATCGTGTCGTTGGTGCTCGTGTCGCCGTCGACGCTGATCGTGTTGAACGTCGCGTCGGTCGCGCGCGCGAGCACCCGCTTCAGCTCGGCCGGCGTCGCGACGGCGTCGGTCAGCACGAAGCCGAGCGTCGTCGCCATGTCCGGGTGGATCATCCCGGCGCCCTTCGCGATGCCGAGCACGGTCGCTCGCGCCTTGCCGCGCGCGAACGTGGTGCAAGCGACCTTGCGCCACTGGTCCGTCGTCATGATCGCGCGCGCGAAGTCGGCCGCTCCGTCCGGGCTCGCGGCGCTCGCGAGGGTGCTCGCGGCGAGCGCGATCTTGTCGCCGGGCAGGATCGCCCCGATCACGCCCGTCGAGGCCGGGACCACGAGCTCGGTGTCGATGCCGAGGGCGCCGGCCACGGCAGCGCACGCCCGGAGCGCTTCCGTGCGCCCGGCCGTGCCGGTGCACGCGTTGGCGTTGCCGCTGTTGACGAGGATCGCCGAGATCCGCCCGCGCGAGGCGCCGAGCCGCTCGCGCGTGATCTCCACGGGCGCGGCGCGGACCAGGTTGCGCGTGAGCACCGCCGCCGCCGGCACCGGCCCGCCGTCCGCGATGACGAGCCCGAGATCCGGCTTGCCGTTCTTCTTGATCCCGGCGGCGATGCCGGCGAAGCGGAACCCGGCGACGGCGGGGACGACGGCATCCTGATCGAGCTCGATCGACATGGTGCGGCACGCTCGCACGCGCTCGCCGTCGGTGTCGAGCCGCTTCGCGCGACCGACAGCCGCTTCGCGCGACCGTGCCTCGCACGAAGGCGCCCCGCGCGAAGGCGCCTCATCGCGCACGTCCCCTCACGTATCCTTCCGTCGGATGTCCGACTCTCGCCTCGCCGCCGGCGACGTCGTCGCCGATCGCTTCGAGGTCCTCGCGCTCGGGGGCGAGGGCGGCATGGCGCTCGTGTACCGCGCGCGCGACCGGGCGACGGGGCGGAGCGTGGCGCTCAAGGTGCTCTCCGAGCCGCGGGAAGTGGAGCGCTTCCGCGCCGAGGCCGACACGCTGGCGCGGATCGACAGCCCTCACGTCGTCGCGCACGTCGCGCACGGAGAGCACGGCGGGACCGCGTACCTGGCGATGGAGTGGCTCGAGGGCGAGTCGCTCGACGAGCGCATCGCGCGCGGGCCGCTCGGTCCCGCCGAGACCGTCGCGCTGGCCTCGAAGATCGCGCGCGGTCTCGGGGCGGCCCACGCGCTCGGCATCGTTCACCGCGACGTCAAGCCCGAGAACGTCGTCCTCGTCGGCGGCGACGTGGACACCCCGCGCTTGCTCGACTTCGGCGTCGCACGACTGCCGGGCAAGCGCTTCACCGAGCCCGGGATCGTGCTCGGGACGCCGGGCTTCTTCGCGCCCGAGCAGGCGCGCATCGACGGCGTGCTCGATCCGCGTGCCGACGTCTTCGCCCTCGGCGCGCTGATCTACGAGTGCATCACGGGCGCCCCGCTGTGGACCGGCGACTCCGTGCTCGCGATCCTCACCAAGGTCCTCTTCGAGCCCGCGCCGCGTCTCGATCGCGGGCGGCCCGAGGTGCGCCCTGCGCTCGCGGATCTCGTCGAGCGCATGCTCGCCAAGAGCCCGGGCGAGCGGCCCGTCGACGGTCGCGAGGTGGCGGAGCTGCTCGACGGGCTCGACGTGCGCGACACGTCGCTTCCGCCGCCGCCGCTGCGCGCGATCGGCTCGTCGGCGCGCAGCGTCGCGAGCGTGCTGGTGGCGCGTCCGCCCAAGGGCGTGCTCACGCCGGAGCTCTCCCGGCGTCTGCGCGAGCTCGGGGCACGCTTCGGCGCGTCGTTCGAAGAGCTGGCGGACGGCTCGCTCGCGACCCTCGTGGCCGGACCGCGCGCGGCGACCGACGACGCCGCGATCGCCGTCCGACTGGCCCTCGCCGCGCGGGCCGTGCTCGCGCGCGGGGCCATCGCGGTCGCGACCGGCCGCGCTTCGCTCGGGGATCGCAGCGAGCTCGGCACCGTGATCGCGCGTGCCGCTGCGCTGGCCGGGGCGAGCGACGAGCGACGGGCGTCCAGCGTGCTCGTCGATGCGACCACGGCCGGCCTCCTCGGCTCGCACTTCGTGATCTCCACCGAAGGCGGCACCATCGTGGTGACGGGCGAGGGGGATCGCGCGGCGAGCGAGCCGGTCGAGCTGCGCGGGCGCGAGGACGAGATCGCGCGCCTCGAGTGGTGGTGCTCGAAGGGGAGCCGGGGATCGGCAAGAGCGTCGTGGCCGCCGCGGCGATTCGCCGCCTATCGGATCACGCGAGCCTGCCGACGGTCCTCTCCGCGCGCGGCGAGCCGCTCGGCGAGCACGCCCCCTTCGGGCTGATCGCCGACCTGCTGCGGCACGCGATCGGGCTCCCCGCGAGCGCCGATCCCGACGCGCTCGATCGCATCGCGACCTGGGTCGGGGCGCGCCTCGACGGTGCCGACGCGACGCGCGCTCTCGCGGTCGTCGAGGAGCTGCTCCGCGTCGGGCGCGGCTCCGAGCGCAGCGCGCTCTACGACGCTTCTCTCGGGGGGACCGGATCGTTCTCCGACCGGCTCCACGACGTGCTCGCGTCGCTGCTCGCCGCCGAGTGCCGCGGCGTGCCGCTCGTTCTCTTGCTCGAGGATCTCCACTTCGCCGACGCACCGAGCGTCGACGCGCTCGGCGTGCTGCTCGACCGCCTCGCGCTCGAGCCCTTGTTCGTGCTGGCGACCGCGCGCCCCGACGCCCGCACGCGCTTCCCCGCGCTCTTCGCTCGGCCGGCGCTGAGCACCATGCCCCTCTCGCCGCTCGACGGGCCGACGATGCGCGCCTGGGCGCGGGAAGTGCTCGGCACGGGCGCCGACGAGCGCTCGATCGACGAGGCGGTGCAGGCTGCGGCAGGGAGCCCGTTCGTGCTCCGCGAGCTCTTGCGTGCGCACGCCCGGGGCCCCGACGCACGGCCGAGCGCGGCGGCGATGGTCCTGCACGCGCGCCTCGCGTCGCTCGCTCCCGAGCTGGGGCGCGCCATGCGGGCCGCAGCGGTGCTGGGCATCGCCGACACGGCGCAGGTCGCTCACCTCATGGGCGTGACGGCGAGCGGTCCCGGCGGCGCCGAAGCGCTGCTCGAGGCGCTCGCGAACGACGACGTGCTCTCTCGCGACGCCCGCGGCGGCGGCATCCGCTATCCGTTCCGCAGCCGACTGCTGCAGGACGTCGCGTACGGCATGCTGACCGCGAGCGATCGGCAGCTGGCCCACGGCCTGGCCGCCGAGTGGCTCGAGGCCCACGGCGGCGCGGCTGCGCTCGTGGCCGAGCACTGGGCGCGCGCCAAGCAGCCCGAGCGTGCCGCTGCCGCGTTGTCGATCGCCGCCCGCGACGCGCTCGCGGCGAGCGACGTCTCCCTCGCCGCCGTGCTCGCCGAGCGAGGGCTCGCCGCCTCCCCGGTCGAGGCGACGCGCGCCGAGCTCCTCGCCTCGCTCGCCGAAGCGCGCCTGTGGAAGGGCGATCCCGCCGCGGCGCGCGACGCCGCGAGCGCCGCCCGAGCCCTGGCTCCCTCCGGCTCGGTGGTCGAGGCGAGCGCGCTCAGCGTTCTGCTCGCCGCGGCTGCCCGCCTCGGCGACGTGGACGCGCTCGAGTCGCTGGCCAGCGACGCCGTGCTCGTGCCCATCGACAGGGCCTCGGCGCCGGTGATGGCGCACGCGCTCGCCCGCGGCGGCATGAACCTCATCTTCCTCGGGCGCTTCGAGGCGGGCGATGCGCTGCTCTCGCAGCTCCGCGAGCTGGCCGAGGCGGTGCCCGAGCCGGCCGTGCAAGCGCGCTGGCTCCAGTCGCAGGCCATCCGCGCGCACTACGAGGGCGACCTCGTGGGGCACGTCCGGTTCGCCGAGCAGGCACTCGCGCTGCTCGACGCCCTCGGGGATCGACGAACCGCCGCCGTGCTGCGGACCAACGTGGGCGACGCGCTCCGCTCGCTCGGCCGGCTCGACGAGGCGGAGGTCGCGCTCCGGGCCGCCCTCGAGACCTGCCGGGCCCTCCGCATCGCGAGCGTCGAGGGGCCGCTGCGCGCGAACCTCGGCGCGACGCTCACGCGCCTCGGCAAGCTCGACGAGGCCGTCGCGCTCCTCGCCGCTGTCGCGACACAGTTCACGGCGGCCGGCGATCGACGCCTCGCCGCGAGCGCCGGGCTCTACCTCGCGGAAGCGCACCTCGCGCGAGGCGCGGTCGGCGAGGCGGGTGCTGCGATCGACGGGGCGCGCGCCCACTCCGACGCGGGCACGCCGCTCCATCCGCCGGTCCTCGCGATGGCGGCCCGCATCGCGCTCGCCGAGGGGCGCGTGGACGAGGCCCATGCGCTCGCGTCGGCGGCGATGGAGGAGCTCGCCGGCCTCTCCCACGTGGAGGACGACGAGCTCGCCGTGCACCTCGCGTGGGTGAGCGTGCTCCGCGCGCGCGGCGAGGAGGCCGCCGCCGAGGAGGCCAGGCGCACCGCCCTCGCGCGTCTCGATGCGCTCGCCGGCAAGATCGGCGACGAGGCCTCGCGGCGATCGTTTCGCGAGCGCGTCCCCGTGCACCGTGCGCTGACCGACGTCCTGTGACGCGTCCCCGCCGTCGGCTCGGCAGCGAGAAGACGCCGCTGAGGAATGCAGGAAGGCATGAACGGGATTCGGCCTAGGGGGGCGTTCCGCGATCAGGGCGTCGCCGAGGCCGCGGCGATCGCGCAGCGCGAGCCGGCCGGGTAGTCGCCGCGCAGGCCTCCGATGATCGAGAGCGTGATCCCGCCGGTGACGACGCGCGCCTCCGTGCAGCCGATGAGCTGCGGCTCGCCGCCCTCCGCCAGCGTCGCCCAGGTCTCGACGTGTACGTCGTCGCCGGGCGGCACGTTCGCGCCGACGAAGTTCCCGCTCGCGCCCGTCAGGCCGGTGCGCGTCGGCATCGACCCCTCGAGGCCGCTGATGCGGGCCGAGGTCGTGTCGCCGATCGGGCCCGTGACGACCTCGGTGTCCCCCACGAACACGCGCGGGCGCACGTTCGCGAGGGGCTGGCCGATGCAGTCGACGGAGCGGCCCGACATCGAGCCGAGGCGGTCCGCCTGGAAGGTGCGGTTCAGCAGCATGCCGACCACGGTGATCGTCCCGGGCGCGAAGCCGGGCACCGGGATCGAGCCGGGCGCGGTGACCCAGGGCTGATCGAACGCCAGCACGTCGGCGGTCTGACCGGAGACGTGCAAGCGGAAGGCGAACCACGCTCCGCCCGGCAGCGTGAGGGCGACGTCGCCGTGCGCGTCGGTCGTGTACGTCGTGCACGCCGGCGCGACGCACTGGTCCGCGATGGCGTTGGCGGTGAAGACGTCCACGGCGTTGCCCGTGATCGGGCTCATCGAGAGGTACTCGTAGAAGTGCAGCGTGCCGGTGGCGTCGGCGGCGGGTGCCGGCAAGGTCGCGTGACCGACGCAGGAGAGGTCGACCGGGCCCGACGCGCTCGTGACGATGCCCTGGGCCACGGGCCCGGTATCGCTCCGCGGGCCCGCGTCGCCCGTGCCCGGGGGCGTGCCGCAGCCGGAGGTCACGAGCAGGATCGCGAGCGAGGGAGCGAGGAGAGCACGCCGCATCGGCTCACGATGCCACGGCCCGTGCTCGACCGAAAAGCGAAAGGCCCCCGCGGTCACCCGCGGAGGCCTTCGGATCGAGCCCTCGGCTCGCTCAGCGCGGGCGTAGCCCGGTACGCGACGATTCTGGGACGTCGTCGCTCAGGGGTTGGCGGCGGCGGCCGTCGCGCAGGCCGAGCCCGCCGCGTAGTCGCTGCGCAGCGGGCCGATCACGAGGACGGTGATCGCGCCATCGACGACGCGGCCTTCCTCGCAGCCGATCAGCTCTTCCTGGCCGCCGGCCGTGGTCGTGCCCCAGATCTCGACGTGGTAGTCGTCGCCCGCCGGGACGTTGGCGCCCACGAACGTGCCGCCGGAGCCGGTGAGGAAGTAGGGCGCGCGCGTGGGGCTGGTGCCCTCGAGGCCCGTGATGCGCGGCGACGTGTTGCCCGTCCCGGTCACGATCTCGTCGGTCCCGTGATAGACGCGCGGGTGCGCGTTCGCCACGTTGTGACCCATGCAGTCGGCGACCTGGCCCGAGATGGCGCCGTTGCCGGGCTGGAGCTGGCGGCCGAGCAGCGTCGCGACGAGGTTGATCGACGACATGGCGAACGCGTACGTCGGGAAGTCGTCTCCGGCCGTGGACGGCCAGGTCTGGTTGTACGCCAGCACCTCGGCCGAGCCGGTCTGACCGCTCGGGATGTGCAGGCCCACCCAGCCGCCGCCCGGTGCCGAGAGCGTGAGGTGGCCGGCGGCGTCGGTCATGCCCGACACGCAGTTCGCGTTCCCGGCGCACGTGCCGGTGACGAGGTCGTCGGTGTAGATCTCGACCGGCGTCATGCCCACGGCCGCGCGCGAGACGTACTCGGTGAGGACGATCTGGGCGCTCACGTCGGCGCCGCCCGCCGGACGGGTGGCGCTCCCGGCGCACGCGATGTCGAGCGTGTTCGGCGCGGCCACCGTCAGCGCCGCCTGGGGCGGCGGGCCGCTGTCGTTTCCGCCGCCGCCGCTGTCGATGGCGCCGCCCGCGTCGTTGCCCGGCGTCGTCGTCGGACTGTTGTTGCAGCCGACGGCCATGGCCATCAAGCAGCCCAAGATCACTCGCTTGTTCATCCCATCCTCCCGGTGCGCCCGCCGATCCGGCGCGCGAGCCGGGCATCATGGCACGCGCCTCCGGCGTAGGCGAATGTGGGGTGTTCGGCCCGGGCCCCGACGCAGCGCTTGACCGCCTCGCGACCCCGAACCATAGTCGCGCCTCTTTTTCGAAGCCCCCCACGAGCAGCAGAGACGATGGCTGTCACCGCCGAGCGCAAGACCTCCCTCATCACCTCCTTCGCCACGCACGAAGGGGACACGGGCTCGCCCGAGGTCCAGATCGCCCTCCTCACGGAGCGCATCGCCCACCTCACCGAGCACTTCAAGACCCACGTGAAGGACCACCACTCGCGTCGTGGTCTCTTGCACCTGGTCAGCCAGCGCCGTCGCCTGCTCGACTATCTCCGCGGAAAGAACGTCGACCGGTACCGCAAGGTCATCGGCGCGTTGGGCATCCGCAAGTGAAGCGTCCGAAGCGAGCGTGAGAGGTCTTCCTCCCACGCTCGTTTCGTTTTTCGGCTCGCGAGCGGGGTGCTCGCCGCCGAGAAGGCTCGACCGCATCCGGTAGATTGGCAGAGGTGCTCGGCAAGCCGGGCCTACGCAATCGGGTCGGGTCCGCTGCGCGGACCACTCCTGCCAACATTCGGACTTCGTTTCGAGCGCTCCTTGGTCCGCTTCGGTGGACGCGGAGCGCTCGAACCGAGGACCGAGCCCGGGACGAGCGAGCGGTGAATCGCCGACCGATCCCACGTGCCCGCCAGGACGCACGTGGACGGCGCGGCGAACCGAGAACCTCAGTCCACCTCTCTCCCAGGAGCTCGCATGGCTCAGATCATTCGTGAGAACGTCAAGGTCGGCGATCGGATCGTCACGCTCGAGACCGGTCGCATCGCCAAGCAGGCCCACGGCAGCTGCCTCGTCACGAGCGGCGAGTCGATGGTCCTCGTCACCGTGTGCGGCACGCAGGAGCCGCGCCCGGGCATCGACTTCCTTCCGCTGAGCGTCGAGTACGTCGAGAAGACGTTCGCGGCCGGCAAGATCCCCGGCGGCTTCTTCAAGCGCGAGGGCAAGCTCCGCGACGCCGAGATCCTCGTCTCGCGCCTCATCGATCGCCCGGCGCGCCCGCTCTTCCCCGAGGGCTACCGCAACGAGGTGCAGGTCATCGCGACCGTGCTCTCGTTCGACCAGGAGAACCCGACCGACGTGCTCGCGGCGCTCGGCGCCTCGGCCGCGCTCGCGTGCTCGCCGATTCCGTGGGCGGGCCCGATCGGCTCGCTGCGCGTCGGCCGCGTCGGTGGCCGGTTCGTCGCGAACCCGACCTTCAAGGAGATCGAAGAGGGCGACCTCGAGCTCGTCATCGCGGCGAGCAAGGACGCCATCGTGATGGTCGAGGGCGAAGGCGACGAGGTCAGCGAGACCGATCTCGTCGAGGCGCTCTGGTTCGGCAAGAACGCCATCAAGCCGGCGATCGAGCTCATCGAGGAGATGGCGAGCGCGGTCGGAAAGACCAAGTGGGCGTTCACGCCGCCGGCCAAGACCCCCGGCCTCGCCGAGAAGGTCTCGGCCGCGGGCCTCGAGGCGACCAAGGCCGCCTGCAACGTGCACGAGAAGGCCGCGCGCTCGGCGGCGTTCAAGGCCGCGAAGAAGGCGACGATCGCCAAGCTCGAGGGCCTCACGCCCGAGCAGATCACCGAGGCCAAGGAGCACTTCGAGGATCTGAAGTACACGACGATGCGCGAGCAGGTCCTCACGGACAAGCGCCGCGTCGACGGCCGCGACTTCGTCACGGTGCGCCCGATCACGATCGAGCAGGGCATCCTGCCGCGCGTGCACGGCAGCTCGCTCTTCACCCGCGGCGAGACGCAGGGCATCGTCACCACGACGCTCGGCACGAGCTCGGACGAGCAGCGCATCGACTCGCTCGAGGGCAACACCTTCAAGCGCTTCCTCCTCCACTACAACTTCCCCGCTTACTCGGTCGGTGAAGTGAAGCCGATGCGCGGCCCGGGCCGTCGCGAGATCGGCCACGGCAACCTCGCCGAGCGCTCGCTCGCCAAGATGGTGCCGAGCAAGGAAGAGTTCCCCTACACGATCCGCATCGTCAGCGAGATCACCGAGTCGAACGGCTCGAGCTCGATGGCGAGCGTCTGCGGCGGCGCCCTCTCGATGATGGACGCCGGCGTGCCGCTCAAGGCGGCCGTGGCGGGCGTCGCGATGGGCCTCATCAAGGAAGGCGATCGCTACGCCGTCCTCACCGACATCCTCGGCGACGAGGACGCGCTCGGCGACATGGACTTCAAGGTGTGCGGCACCAAGAAGGGCATCACCGGCATCCAGATGGACATCAAGATCCAGGGTCTCTCGCGGGAGATCATGGAGAAGGCCCTCGCGCAGGCGAAGGACGGCCGGATGCACATCCTCGGCAAGATGCTCGAGGCGCAACCCGCGCCGCGCCCGGAGCTGAGCAAGTACGCCCCGCGCATCACGACGATCAAGGTGAAGCCGGATCAGATCCGCGTCGTCATCGGCCCCGGCGGCAAGACCATCAAGGGCATCGTCGAGCAGACGGGCGCGCAGGTCGACATCGACGACGACGGCACGGTGCACGTGGCGTCGAGCGATCCGGTCAAGGCCCAGAAGGCGATCGACATCATCCGCGGCCTCACCACGGAGCCCGAGGTCGGCAAGGCCTACAAGGGCATCGTCAAGCGCGTGGAGCCCTACGGCGCGTTCCTCGAGATCATGCCGGGCACCGACGGCCTCTGCCACATCAGCGACTTCGCTTGGGAGCGTGTGAACGCGACCGAGGACGTGATGAACCTCGGCGACGAGATCGAGGTGCAGGTCACGAACATCGACGGCGAGGGCCGCGTGCGTCTGTCGCGCAAGGCGCTCCTGCCGAAGCCGGAAGGCTACGTCGAGCCGCCGCCGCGCGAGGACCGTCCGCGCGATCGCGATCGCGGCGACCGCCCGCGCCGCGATCGGGATCGTGGCGATCGCCGCGACCGCCGCTGATCGGCCGCTCGGATCGACCACGAAGAAGGCAGGGACGGGCTCCGTTCCTGCCTTCTCGCGTTCCGTCGGCGCGCGTGCCGGAGTAGGGTGAAGCGATGGCGAGCGATCTCTCGGTGCTGCGCGTCCTGAAGCTGCGCCCCACGGCCGAGGAGCCCGTGCGCGCGTCCGAGGGAGCGGCGGGGCTCGACCTCTTCGCCGACGTGGAGACGCCGCTCACGATCGCGCCGGGCGCGACCGCGCTGGTGCCGACGGGCATCGCGATCGCGCTGCCGCCTTCGCACGAAGGACAAGTGCGTCCCCGCAGTGGTCTCGCAGCCAAGCACGGCGTCACCGTGCTCAACGCGCCCGGCACGATCGACGAGGACTACCGCGGCGAGGTGAAGGTCATCCTCGTCAACCACGGCGCCGCGCCCTTCGTGGTCGGGGCGGGCGAGCGCATCGCGCAGCTCGTCGTCGCCAAGGTCGAGAAGGTCGACGTGCGCGTGGTCGCGTCCCTCGACGAGACCTCCCGCGGATCAGGGCTTCGGCAGCACCGGCCGCTGACGGCGGCCGCGGCGGCGCGTGCTGCACCACCACGCAGAGCCCTGGCGAAGACGGGCTGCAGCGGTAGCCGCGCCCACACGAGCCAGCGCTCGGGACGACGCCGTTCACGGCGATCGGCTCGATGGCCATGGTGACGTTGGCGGGAACACCGCGAGATAGAGCAGCACCAGGCCCCAGCCGGCGAGCGCGCGCGTCCGAGGCACGAGGATGCCCAGGCCGCCGAGGATCTCGAAGACGCCGCTGACCCAGACGAGCACGAGGGGCGCCGGCAAGAAGGACGGCATGATCTGCACGAACGTGCCCGCGGCGGTGAAGTGCAGCACGCCCATCGTCACCATCGCGGCCGCGAGCAGCGCGCGCGTGATCGCCCTGGCCTGCTCGCGCCGCGCGTCGGTCACGCCCCGAGCTTGTCTCGGAACGAGCCCACGTCCATGCCGCACGTGCGCGCCGCATCCAGGGCGCCCACGTCCATGCCGCACGTGCGCGCCGCACCCAGGGCGCGCTATCCTCGCGCGCTGCGGCTTCGTGCGGCATGGAGAGCGACTCGACACAGGTCACGGGCGCGCCGATCGCGGCGCGCGGTCCGCGCCGCGGCGCGGTGCTCGGCGAGCGCTACGAGATCGTCGAGCAGCTCGACGGTGATGCGCTCGGCCTCACCTACAAGGCGCTCGATCAAGAGTCGGAGGCGCACGTCCTGTTCCGCCTCCCCGCCCCGGGGTCGCTGGGCGAGCGGGATGCCCGCTCGCTGGTCACGCGCCTGTCGCCGCTCGTGGGGATCGGCGGGCGCACGCTCGCGCGGATCCGCGACGTCGATCGGGAGGGCTCGCTCGTCTTCGTCGTCGAGCCGTGGCCGCCGGGGACCACGCTGCGCGCGGTGCTCGAGTCGCGTCGCGCCAAGCGCTCCGTCTTCTCCACGGCCGAGCTCTTGCCGGTGATCGTGAGCCTCGCCGAGGCCCCGCTCGCCATCCCGGAGCCCTGGTTCCACGGCGATCTGCGCGCGCACCGCATCTACGTGCATCCGGAGGGGGTGCGCATCACCGGTGGCTTCGCGCTCTCGGTCCTCCCCGGGGACGCCATCGTCGATGCGCTCACCGAGGACGTGGGGCTGCGACGGCAGTTCGCGCCCGAGGTCGGTGACGGCCTCGCGGGCCGGCCCTCCGATCGCTGGTCGGTCGCGGCGCTCGCGTGGGAGGCGCTGACGGGCGCGCCGCCGGAGCCGGGACCGAAGACCGCACCGACGCAGCTCGGCGAGCTGGGCAAGGTGCTCGTCCGCTACCTCGATCCCGATCCCACGCTCCGCCCGACGACGCTCGAGCTCCTCGTCACCACGCTCGCCAAGCACGCCGGCATCCCCGCCCCGAAGCTCGTGCCCGAGCCCTTCGCGGTCGAGCCCGATCTCACGAGCGACGATCGCACGCAGCAGCTCGATCCGAGCGATCTCGAGCCGCCCACGACCGGCAAGTCCAAGACGCAGAGCGACACGGCGAAGATGCCGGCCGTCTCCGTCGAGCAAGCGGCGGGCGTGATCGAGAAGGCCGAGCGGGATCTCTCCGACATCGACCCGGGCCTGCTCAAGGCGGCCGCGCTCAACCGCAAGCTCTCGGACTCGGGGACCTTCTCGCTCGACGCCAAGGAGCTCGAGCCCGTCACGGGACAGAAGAAGGCGCTCGCGGCCAAGAAGCACAAGGCCGACGACAGCGGCGAGCTCGACCCGCGCCTGGTCCGCGCCGCGCTCGGCCTCGACGAGGGCACCGACCCACGCGCCGAGCCGCGGGGGCCCGCCCGCGCGAGCAAGTTGCGCGGCGGCATCACGCAGGAGCTCGACGCGGCGGATCTGGAGCCGATTCGCAGTGGCGGCGCGAAGCCGGCCGCCGGCCGGGGCGCCAAGACGAGCGGCGCGACCCACCCCGCGCCCGAGCCCGCCCACGCTCCGCAGTCGGCCCGCGCGGGCGCTCCGCAGTCGGCCCGCGCGAGCGCTCCGCAGTCGGCCCGCCCGAGCGCTCCGCAGCCTGCACGCCCGAGCGCTCCGCAGCCTGCACGCCCGAGCGCTCCGCAGCCTGCACGCCCGAGCGCTCCGCAGCCTGCACGCGTCGGCGCCTCGGGGCCCCCGGCGGCGCGAGCGAGCGTACCTTCCGGCCCGGCGCCGTCACCGGCCCGTCCGAGCGCGCCTGCGGCTCACGCCGGTCGTGATGCCGGCGCCACGCGCGCCGACACCGCAGCCGTCGCCCGCTCCAGCCCACGGTGCTTCCGGTGCTCTGGCTCCGGTGGTCTGGCTCCCGGCGCTCTGGCTCCAGGCGCTCTGGCTCCCGGCGGGCCGGCACCGATCGCGACCGCGCCGCCGGCGTCGGTTCCCATGCCGCGCGCCTTCGCGCCGCAGCCTCCCACCCAGCTCGATCGCCCGGCGCGCGCACGGGCACCAGCGGGACGCTCATCATCGCCATTTCGATCAGGATCGCCGTGACGATCCTCGTCGCCGCGTTCTGGTACCGGAGCGCGCAGCAGGAAGCGGCCGCGCGCGAGCACGAGATCGACGAGCGCCTGCGCCAGATCCACGGGCCGTGAAGGCCCGCGGACGAGCCCCCGCGCGGAAGAGCAGCGCGCGAGCGCGAGCGAGCGCGCTTCAGGTGATGCTGCGCTGGACCAGCTGCGCGATCACCGTCTTCGGCACGGCGCCCATCTGACGCGCGAGCGCCTCGCCGTCCTTGAAGACGATCAGCGTCGGCACGCCGCGCACGCCGAACTTCACGGCCGTGTTCGGCGCTTCGTCGATGTCGAGCTTCACGACCTTGACCTTGCCGGCGTACTCGTCGGCGAGCTGATCGATGAACGGCGCGATCTGCTTGCAGGGGCCGCACCACGTCGCCGTGAAGTCCACGAGCACCGGCGTCGCCGACTTCAGAACCTCGGTCTCGAAGTTCAGATCGTTGACCGAGGAAACGTTCTTGCCCGCCATGTTCGTGAACCTCCGATGATGCGAGTGAACCTAGGGAAAGCGCCCGGGCGTGTCAACGCGGGTGCGTGTCGGGCCGCCGCGTCCAACGTCCGCGGAACGCGTCGGGCCCCGGCCGACGGGATCGACGTGCGCGATCATCCGAGCTGACGCGCCAGCGCCCAGCGCGTGGCCGCGTAGAGCACGACCAGCACGACCCACAGGATCACGTGGCGTCGGTGCGTGTGGCGCCACGCGATGAACGGGGTCGCCACCGGAACGAGCGCCCACCAGCGATCCCGCGCGGTGGCGTCGGGCACTCGCAGCACGCGCACGAGCAGCGCCACGTGCGTCACCAGCCACGCCCACAGCACGGCGACGGCCAGGAGGAAGAGCTGCGCCCCGATCGGCACGCGCCCGACCATCGCACACCCGGAAGGCGGCCGCACCGCACGCACCTGCGATCGCGCGGGGACGCGCCGCGAAAACGGCCCGGGCCTGGCCACCCGCGACGCCGGGCTGTTGCCGGCGCGCGAACGGGCGTATGAAGTCCTTCTCCGTGTCCGTTCGCGCCGTCACCGCGTCCCACGCCGCCCAGCCCGCGCCGTCCGGCACGCGCCCGATCCGGATCGGGCTGCTCGGCTGCGGCGTCGTGGGCGAGGGCACGCTCCAGCTCCTGCGGGACAACCGCGAGAGCCTCGCGCGACGGCTCGGCACCACCTTCGAGGTGCGCCGGGTCGTCGCCCGCGACCGCATCAAGCCCCGCACGGACGCGCTCTCCGAGGGGCAGCTCTCGTTCGACGCGAGCGACGTGCTGGACGATCCCGACGTGGACGTCGTGGTCGAGCTCATGGGCGGCCTCGATCCGGCCGGGCGCCACGTCCGCACGGCGATCGAGCGGGGCAAGTCGGTCGTCACCGCCAACAAGTTCCTGCTCGCCGAGCAGGGCCACGAGCTCTTCGAGCTCGCCGAGGCGCGCGGCGTCGACCTCTACTTCGAGGCGGCCGTCTGCGGCGGCGTCCCCGTCATCCGCGTCCTGCGCGAAGCGCTCGCGTCGGACACGGTCGTCTCGCTGCGCGGCATCGTGAACGGCACGAGCAACTACATCCTCTCGAAGATGGCCGAGGAGCGCATCGGCTACGACGTCGCGCTGAAGGGCGCCCAGCTCGCCGGCTACGCCGAGGCCGATCCCTCGCTCGACGTGAACGGCGGCGATGCGAGCCACAAGCTCGCGATCCTCTCGACCCTCGCCTTCGGGGCGCGCGTCCGCACCGAGCAGATCGCGCGCGAGGGGATCGAGGCGATCACCGCGGTCGACGTGAAGTTCGCCGAGCGCTTCGGGTACACCATCAAGCTGCTCGCCACCGGGCGCATCCTCGGCCCCGGCGGCGCGCTCGACCTGCGCGTGCATCCGGCGATGATCCGTCGCACCAGCGTGCTGGCGAGCATCTCGGGCGCGCTCAACGCCGTGGTCCTCGAGGGCGAGCGCCTCGGCCCGTGCATGCTCTCCGGCTACGGCGCGGGGGCGATGCCGACCGCGATGAGCGTGGTCAGCGATCTCGTCGACGTCGGCCGCAACCTCCTCGTGGGCGCGCGGGGGCGCGTCCCGCAGCGCGCGGTGCGCTCCGAGCTGCTCGCCGATCGCGAGGTGCGCTCGCCGGCCGAGCTCGTGGGGTCGTACTACCTGCGCTTCTCGGTCCTCGATCGCCCCGACATCCTCGCGCGCGTCGCCGGCGTGCTCGGGGCCTTCGACGTCTCGGTGTCCGAGCTCGTCCAGAGCGGCCGCGCGAGCGACGGCAGCGGCGAGCCCGTCCAGCTCGTGGTGATCACCCACCCCTGCCGCGACGGAGCGGTGCGCAGCGCGCTGCGCGAGATCGATCGCCTCTCGGGCATCGCCCGTCCATCGAGCGCGATCCGCATCGAGGAGGGCGTCTGATGGCGAGCCCTCGGTCCGCACGGGCCGAGGGGCGAGCGCCATGACGGGCTGTCCATGGCCGACGAAGAAGAGCGGATCGTCGACGTCGCGCCGGGCCAGCGCCTCGCGTGGCAAGACGACTTCGTGGTCGCGCACGCGAAGACCGTCCCGGTCGCGGCGCTGGCCCGCGCGCTGCTCGACCATGGTCGCGCCCGCGGCGAGCCGAGCCGCATCGGCCTCCTGTACGTGATCGAGCCGGGCGGCGTCGGCGTCCCCGACGCGGCGGCGCGCGAAGCGTTCGTGCACTTGTCGCGCTCCTCGGAGCCCTACTACGCGGCGTCGGTCCTCGTGGTGCCGCGGGGCTTCGCGGCGTCGACGGCGGCCGCGTTCGTCCAGCTCGTCCGCACGGCCTCACGCGGACGATTGCCGCTCGCCATCTTCAACGACGTCGACCGGGCGATCGGCTGGCTGCGCCAATCGCTCCCGGCGCGCAGCCGGCTGCCGAGCGACGATGCCCTCCACGCGATCGTCGCGCGCCTGCGCGCGCGCTGATCGACCGGTCAGGGCGCGAGCGAGCGCGCGGTCAGCACACGAGGCACGCCGTCGCGCGGGATCCACGTGACGCGCCCCGCGGACCGGTTGCCGCGCATCATCTCCAGGACGTGACGCACCAGCGCGGCGCGCTCGGCGCCGTCCTGCTCGTCGGACCGGCTCTTCTGCCCGAGATCGCGCCGGGCGCTCTCGACCAGCCACGGCAAGCGCTCGACCAGGCGCGCGTGGATCGCGTCGGCCGTCGCCGCATCGCCGCGCTGCCACGCCGCCTTCGCGAGCGCGAGCCACGCCCCGGTGCGCGTCTCCTGGTAGGTGAGCGCCTCGCGGAGATCGCGCTCGGCACGCTCCGGGTCCCCCAGCGCCAGGTGCGCCTCACCACGCACGCCGAGGAGCGGCCCGCCGAGCGGCGAGTGGCGCAGCCCCTCGGCGAGCACTTCCAGGGCCTCGGCGGAACGGCCTCGCAGCACGTGCGCGGCCCCGAGCCCGATCCACGCCCAGCGGGTCGACACGTCGATCTCCAGCGCGCGCTCGCACGAGCGTGCTCCTTCGTCGTAGCGACCGAGCCAGAGCAGGAGCTCGGCGCGGTGGGTGTGGGGATAGGGCCGGTCCGGGTATGCGGCGGCGAGCGCATCGAAGCGCTCGAGCACGCGGTCGGGCGGCAAGTGCTTGCAGAGATCGAAGGTCCGCACCGCCAGCACTCGGAGCGGAAAGCGCACGGGCAGCGAGCGCCAGCTCCCGTCGGGGCCGAGCCACGTCGGCGTCGCGCCGTAGTTGAACGAGAGCCGCTCGAGCAGGCGCTGGGCGAGCGTGCGATCGCCCGCGAGCTCCGTCGCGCCCACCGGCTGCCCGGCGAGCTGCGCGAGCTCGGGCCCGACCTGCGCGACGATCGCGTCGAGCAGCTCGCGATGCCCCGTCCCGAGGCGGGCGCCGCTGGCGACGTACGAGAGGCGCGCCCCGGCGTTCGAGCCCGCATCCGGCGCGTCTTGGATGCGCGGCACGAGCTCGCCGATCTCCTCGACTCTCCCGAGCTGTCCGAGCGCTCGGATGCGCATCGTCCACGCCGCGTGATCACGGGGCTTGGACGCCGTGGCCTCCGTCGCGATCGCCAGCGATGCGGCGGGATCGTGCGGCAAGAGGGCGGCGGCGTGCACGAGGCGGCTCTCGTGATCGTCGCGGCCCTCCGCGAGCGAGACCGCCCGAGGGACCTCGCCCGACCACAGGGCGAGCATCGCCGCACGCGAGCGAACGTCGGTGCTCGCCGGCTCGCCGGTCACGAGCGAGTCGACGAGCGCCCGTGCGGCGTGGGGGTCGCCGCACCGCATCATCTCTTCGGCGAGCACGAGCTTCTCGGCGGTGCCGGCGATGGCGCTCGCACGGGTGAGCGCGCCGATCGCCGCCCGGCTGCGGCCCGTCGCGTAGAGCGCGCGTGCGAGCGAGAGAGCGGTCGACGGCGAGAGCCTGGCGGGCCGCTCGGGGCTCCGCGCCAGCGCGAGCGCCTCGTGCCAGCGCTCCTCTTCGACGAGCGCCGCCAGCCATCGCTCCTGGGCCCGCTCGTCGTGGGGGAGCAGGCGCGCGGCGAGCTCGTCGTGCTCGTGTCGCCCGCGGAGCGGCTGGATCCGCCCGATGATCGCGTCGCGCAGCCGCAGGAGCGGCTCCGGGGGCTCGCGCGCGAGCGCTGCGTCCACGATCTCGAGCGCGCGCTCGGGCTCTCTGTCCAAGAGGGCCAGCCGCGCTCGCTCGACCGACGTCGTCATCTCGATCTCCGCTCGGAGCGCGTCAGCCCGGATCGGACGTGCGGGGCACCGGCACCATGCTGCAGCGCCCGTCGAAGAGGCTTCCCTTGGCGATGTCGATCTCGGGGGCCGTGATGTCGGCGTGCACCTTGGCGCCCTCGTGGATCTCGATGAGCTCGCGCGCCACGACCGACCCCCGGAGCGTGCCGCCTCGGACGATCAGCGTCCCGACCTCGATGGTCGCATCGACGTTGGCGCCGTCGCCGAGCACGAGCAGGCCCTCGCTCTTGATCTCGCCCTTGAGATCGCCGTCGATCCGGACCCGGCCTTCGAACGTCAGCATTCCCTCGAAGCGCGTCCCGCGGCCGAGCAGCGCTTGGAGCTCGCCGAGGCCGGTCAGATCGCGTGTCGGGCTCGCCATGGGCGGGGAGGCATACCCGATGCGGCGTCGGAGTCGAAGGGTCCCACGGCGCGGGCGTAGCCCGCAGCCCAACGACATCGGCGCCGCAGCGCGGCGCGCTGTCTCGGAACCACGCCGTGGCGATCGAGGGCTGCCGCAGCTCGGGAGCACCCGCTGCGCGGCTTGCTTTCCAGCCTCATCCAATCGTCGCGCCACGCGACGATTCTGGGACGTAGTAGATCAGTGACCGAAGCCGGCCACGCGGTCCACGAGCGCCTGGTCGGCGATCTGGCCGGCGAGCGCCGTGCGGATGCGGCCGGCCAGCGCGAGCCACTCGGCGCGCTGCGCGTCCGTCACCGGGTCGACCGTCACGCCGTGCTCCGGCAGCGACGAGAGCGCCGTCGTCTCGTCGCGGCGCAGGTTCCGGCGCGCGAGCGTGTGGAACTGGGTCGCCGTCTCCGAGAGCATCGTCTGCTGCTCCGGCGTCAGCGCCGCCCACTGCGTGCCGCCCATGACGGTGCCGCCGAGCACGATGGAGAGCGGCAGGTCCGTCATGTGGGTCAGGCGCGAGCACCACTGGAGCGCGATACAGGCGACCGGCGGGGTGATCGCCGTGTCGACGCGGCCCGTCTGGATGGCGCCGAGCACCTCCGGCAGCTGCATCGGCACCGGGTTGGTGTGGATCTGCTCGTAGAGCGTCGGGAGCACGAGGTCGTCGCGCCAGACGAACGGATGCCGCGAGGCGAAGTCCGAGGGCTGGAGCGTGGCGGACGTCGAGAAGATGCGCGCCTGGCCGACGTCGGCCCAACCGAGCAGGTGGAAGCCGCCCGAGGTGAAGCCCGCGTCCATGTCGGGCGCGAGCGCCTCGCGGGCGCGATCGAGCTGCGCGTACGTGCGCAGGATGCCGGGGATCTGGAAGACCAGCGCCGGGCGGTGGATCTGCGCGAGGCCGACCGCGGTGACGGCGCCCGCGTCGAGCCGGCCCGAGCGGATCTTGCGGATGACCTCCGACTCGTCGCCCTGCACACCGCCGCCGTAGATGCGCAGCTGGAGGCTACCGCCGCTGCGGCTGCGCAGCTCGCGGTTCCACGCGTCGAACACGCGCGCCCACGTCGAGCCGGGCGGCGCGAGCGTGGCGAGCGAGATCGTGCGCGCCTCCTGCGCGCGCATGTGGGTGGCGTCGACGCCCAAGAACGCCACGCAGCCCAAGAGGACCAGCGCGGCCTTGCGAACCCAAGTCGAGAGCTTGTTCTTCATGTTCACTCCATCCGTTTCCCGAGCCCGATCGTCATTCTTCGGCGTCGTCTTCGCCGTCCTCGTCGTCCGAGGCCGCCGCCTCGTTCGGATCCGGCTCGAAGAGCTCGTCGATCCGCGAGAGCCAGCGCCGGGCGCGGCGCTGCGCGATGATGTTCTGCAGGCGCCCGTCGGGGTAGCTGTCGACGTCGAACGCGACGACCTCCTCGAGGAGCGAGCGGAACAGAGCGCGGTCCTGGAGGGCGACCGCGACGATCTGCGCCTCGGTCACGAGGAACATCATGTTGTGGCGCTGCGTGAGCTCGATCGCGTGCTCGATCTCGGTGCGCGCCGCGGCCGGATCCCCGCCGAGCGCGGCAGGACGCGAGCCGATGAGGCCGCCGTGCAGCGCGATCGGCGCGTAGTCGAAGTAGCTCTCGTTGAGCGCCAGGAGGCGCTCGCTCATCGCCTGCACGAAAGCAAGGTCGGCGATCGCGTTCATGTCGTCGCGGTGCAGGCCGATCCAGCGCGCCCACGCGTACGTCGCGAACATCAGCAGCGGGCCGTCCACGTTCGGATCGGTGTAGCGGAGCAGGTGCTCCTGGAACGCCTCCATGCCCTGGTGCTCGACCGCGAGCAGGCCGCCGTCCTCGGGGTGCCGCATGTCGAGGCCCTGGATCGTGACCTCGCGCCCGCGCAGGTACGCGAGCGAGGCGCGCTCGCGCCAGTGCTCGATCTCCTCCTCGGTGCCGTCGTGCTCGGCGATCTCGAGGTGGTCCTCCATGAAGCCGAAGCCGTACGAGACGTAGGCGCGCCCCATGAGCGTGCGCAGGTCCATGTTGTCCGGCACGAGCGCGAGCACGCCTTCCATCTGCCCGAGCGTGCCGGGGAGCGACGCCTCCGAGAGGTACGGATCACGCAGGCGGCCGAGCGCTGGCGAGGCGCGCCGCATGACGCTGATCGTCGTGTTGGCGCCGAGCACGGCGGTGTCGCAAGCGAAGAGCGGGAGGCTCACGGGGATGGCAGCGAGCGCGAGGGCGATTCCGATCGTCTTCGGAAGCGCGCGGGAGCGGGCAGATTGAGATGCGGTGGTCATCGGTTCTCCGGGTGTCCGCCGCCCGGCCGTGACGCTTCCGACTGACTTGGGCCCCACGGCATTCAGTCGGACGCGCCCCCGGCGGACGAGTTCGCGCGAGAATGCCCGGAAACCAGGCTCGGCGTCGACAGGATCCAGCGGGGAGGTGGCGCCGGCTTTGGCTCGGTGCGTCAAGAAGCGGCGGAGAGGCGCCGCGGGCAGCTGGCGCACCGCTGATCGCCGATGCCGTCGCATGCGCTCGCGACCGCCCGCATCGTCCCGGTGAGGCGGACCGGCGCCTCGAGGAAGATGCGCTCCTCGCCCAGGCGCGCCGTGAGGCCGGTGCGATCGAGCACCTCCTTGAGCGCCGGGCGCACGCCCGCGAGGATGAGGCGGACCTTCCGGCGCTCGAGCCGCTCGGCGAAGGCGTCGAGCGCGCGGATCCCGACGGCGTCGGGATT
>JBGALT010000103.1:0-28564 GCA_044223665.1 Sandaracinaceae bacterium
GCGCTTCGAGCACGGCCGGCAACGAGCTGCGCGCGATGCTGATCACGACGCGATTGCCGGCGCGCGCCACCCCGACCGCGCCGACCGGCAGGCGCCGACCGTCGCCGAGGCGGATCACGACCACGCCCGTGTCTTCGGCGCCGGGCCGCACGCGCACGAAGCGCACGGCGTTGCCGTCGCCGTCCACGTCGAGGCTCGACCAGCCCACCATGTCGGGGAACCAGAGCCGCACGAAGCCGCTCTCGGTGCGCACGCGCGGCTCGCCGACGTCGCCGCGGGCCTCGAGCGCCAGGTGCATCGCGCTCGCGTCGAACTGCAGCTCGCCGCGCGCGAACGAGTTCTCGGTGGGCGGCGGCGTCGCGACCTGTGCGGAGACGAGCGCGGGCGAGCTGCCCGCGAGCGCGAGCGTGAGAGCGAGGGCCAGCTTCCGATTCACGATCCACCTCCCGCCGAGCCGAGCCGGCGCACACGTTCCTGGGGCGAGACGATCTCGGTCACGCGAACGCCGTAGCGCTCGCCCACCACCACGGCCTCGCCGTGGGCGACCAGCACCTGATTGGCGAGGATCGAGAGCGGCGCGCCCGCGGCGACGTCGAGCTCGATCACCGAGCCCGGCCCGAGCGCGAGCAGCTCCGCGATGCGGAGCCGCTTCCGGCCGAGCTCGACGTGGATCTCGAGCGGCAGATCGAGCACGCGCTCGAGGCCTCCCGAACCGTCCTTCTTCTCTTCGCTCATGATCGCACCTCGATGGCCATGTTCCCGTCCTTCACGACGGGCATCCCGCGCAGCAGCGGGACGCCGTCCACGCGCACCTCGATCGGCCGATCGGGCGCACCGTCGAGCCGCAGCACCGAGCCCGCCTCGAGCGAGAGCAGGTCGCGCACCGTCGAGACGCAGTGCCCGAGGATCGCGACCGCGCTGACCTCGACGCCTTCGATCGCCTCCATCACCCGACCGCCGCCGTCGGCGAGCGAGGCGACCGGCTTGCTCACGAACGCGGCGCCGAAGAGCGCGATGGTCACGTCGGTCGTGGTGCCGTTCTTGAGCGCGAGCGAGACGAACATGCGGAGGCAGGGCGCGAAGCGCGACACCGTCTCGACGTCGGTGCGGTGCTCCGAGAGCACGAGGGCCGAGGCGTCGGCGAGGAAGGGCTTCACGGCGGCAGACAGCACCTCGCGCACCATCGGCTCGAGCACCCGGCGCTCGAGCGGCGAGGGCGCCCGCTCCACCGGGCGCGTGCCCGCGAGGGTGCTCGGCGCGCCGAGGCGTCGCTCGAGGATGGCGCTCGCGAGGGCGGGCCCGATGACGACGAGCCCGAGCGGCTCGCGCGGGTTGCCGGCGTGCACGCGCCACGTCGCGGCGGCGGGGTCGAGCCCGCTCGCGAAGCTCTCGTAGGTGACGACGCTGCTGGGCTCGAACGCGGTCTCGCTCTGTCCCGCGTTCACGCGCAGCAGCGTCGCCTGCAGGGTGCGCGCGAGGGTGGGGAGCGCCTCGTCGGCGGTGCGGAGCGCGCGCCGCATCGGCTCGTCGGCCGAACCGAGCGTGGCCTTGCGCGCCGCGCCGCTCGCCGCGCCGGAGCGGATCGCGTCGAGCAGCGCCTCGCTCTCCTCCGCGCTCAGGCGGAGCCCGGCGCCGCCGCTCTCGAATTGTCCGGCCATCGCGCCGTCGAGCAGCGCAGGGTCCAGGCCCGGGGCATCCTCCGCGAGCGCAGGGTCGAATCCGGGCGCGTCGGGATCGAAGCCGGCGTCCAGCCCGGGCGTCGCGCCCAGGCCCGCCGGGTCGAGCCCCGGCACGCCGTCGCCGAGCGCGGGGTCGAGCCCGCCCGCATCACCGACCAGCGCCGGGTCGAGCCCGGGCGCGTCGTCGACGAGCGCGGGGTCGAGCCCCGGCGCCTGCTCCTCGAGCGGCTCGTCGTCTCCGGAGCTCACTGGACGAGGTACTCGGTGAAGTAGAGGTGGCGCACCGCGCGGCGTCCGAGCGTGTGGCGGGCGATCTCGAGCAGGTGCGCGCGCACCGCGAGGGCATTGTCGGGACCGGACGCTTCGGCGACGGTCAGCGAGCTCAGGTACATCAGCGTCGCGTCGCGGAACGGGACCATCCGGCCCTCGGCCTCGGCGGCGACCTCTTCGGAGCTGAGCTCCACCTGGAAGGTGACCTTCAGGTAGTGGTCGGACGTGTCCTCGTGGAGGTTGACGACCATCGACTCGAACTCGACGAGCGGCCCCATCTCGTGCGGCGAGTCCTGATCGCGCGCGGCCTCCCCGCCCTCTTCGCCGTCCTCGCCGTCCTCGCCTTCGTCGCCCTCTTCGCCCTCTTCGCCCTCGAGCTCGTCCTCGTCGCCCTCCTCGCCTTCGGCGGCGGGGGCGGCCTGCGCGCCCGCGGACGTCGAGTAGACGAGATAGCCGCCGAGCCCGAAGAGGCCGAGCATGTTCACGGCGACGAGCGCGATGAGCAGAACGTTCCGGTTGGCCGGCGCCGCCGGCTTCACGGTCTGGGGGTGAGTCGGTTCGCTCATCGTCCGATGTCCTCGACGAGGCTCGGAGCAGCCGACGTGCCACCCTCCGATCGCGCGAATCCCGGTGGATCGCCGCTGATTCGTCGCTTCCGACCGTCGGCCCGTTGACTGTTCGGCGGGGCCCTGACGGTGGGCGACGGAAATGCGCGACGCGCGCCGACCTCTCGGTGCGGCGCGCGTCGTGCGGAGCGGTCTCGTGCCGAGCCGGAGCTCAGCGCTTCAGGCTGACGAGCTCCTGGTACATCTCGTCCGCCGTCGAGATCACCTTCGAGTTCGCCGAGAACCCGCGCTGGAACGCGATCAGGTCGACGAATTCCTGACCGAGGTCGACGTTCGAGGACTCGAGCGCGCCCGACACGACGGCGCCGCGCCCGCCGCTGCCGGCCGCACCGATCAGCGGCTCGCCGCTGGCGGTCGTCTCCTGCCAGAGGTTCTGACCGGAGCGCGCGAGGCCGTCGTCGCTCGCGAAGCGCGCGACCGCCACCTGCCCGAGGGCGCGGTGCTCGCCGTTGCTGAAGGTGCCGGTGATGGTCCCGTCCTGCTCGACGTGGATGCCCGCCACCGTGCCGCCGCCGAAGCCGTCCTGCGTGAGCGCGTTGGTCGTCGACTCCTGCGCGAGCTGGGTGATGCCCTCGAACCCCGTGCCGCCACCGGCGGTGCCGACGCCGAAGTCGAACGTGATCGTCTGCGGCGAGGTCGTCCCCGGGAAGCTGAACGAGCTGGACGTCGTCGTGCTCGACGTGAGCGAGCCGTCGGTGTCGAACGAGAGCTGGCCGGTGGCGCCTTCGACGCCGTCCGCGATGACGCTCCAGCTCCACTGGTTGCCGCCGTCGTTGTGGAAGTAGACCTGCGCCTGGTGCGTGCCGCCGAGCGAGTCGACGATGGTGACCTCGGTGGAGAACTGGCTCGTGTTGCCGGGGTCCGTCGGATCGTAGGGAACCGTGGTCGTGTCTCGGGCGTCGAGGTTGGCCTGCACGCCGATCGTCGTGGTCGGGTTCGACGGCAACGTCATGCCGTCCACGCGCAGGTCGCCGAGCTGCGAGCCGATCGCCCCGGTGTCGTCGGCCGTGTAGCCCTCGAGGCGCAGGCCGTCACTGTTGACCACGTAGCCATCGGAGTCGACGTGGAACTGGCCGTTGCGCGAGTAGAACTGACCCTCGGCGCCGCTCACGTTGCCGCGCAGCACGAAGAGGCCGTCGCCGCTGAGCGCGAGATCGGTCGGGTTGCCGGTCGTGACGAGCGAGCCCTGGGTCCACATGTGCTGGATCTGCGAGACGCGCGAGCCGCCGCCGCCCTCGGCCATCGCGCTCGAGCCCATCACCGAGCGGCCCAAGATGTCCTGGAAGACCGCGCGCTCGCGCTTGAAGCCGATGGTGTTCACGTTCGCGATGTTGTCGGAGACCGCGGTCAGGGCCTCGCTCTCGGCACGCATGCCGCTGGCGCCCGTGGTCATCGTTCGGATGATCGACATTGCTGACTTGGACCTTTCTGCTCGCCTCGGCGAGCGGGAGCTCGAGGAGAGGAACCGTTCGACCGATCAGGGAGTCGTGGCGCCGCTCGACGCGGCCTCGGGCGCGGTGGGCGCGGGCGGCTCCCCGACGCTGCGGACGTCGCCGAGCATCACGTGGGTGCCATCGATGTCGAGCTCCGGGTAGCCGTTCTCGTAGGTGATCGAGCCGACGACGCCGTGGACGCGGGTCGCGGCCGTGATGGGCCCGCCGTTCGCGTCGGTGGCGTGCACCGAGATCGTGTACGAGCCGGCCTCGGCGCGGTTGCCCGCGGCGTCGTGACCGTCCCAGTCGAAGTGGACCGCGCCGGCCGACTCCGCGCCGAGATCGATCGTTCGCACGACGCGTCCCTGGGCGTCCCGGATGTCGACCGAGCACGTGGTCGCGCCCGAGGGCAGCACGAACGTTCCCTGCGCGCCGGCTCCGTCGTTGAGCAGGATGCGGCTGGTGTCGGCCTGGACTTCGCGGCCCACGAGGTCGGTCGCCTGCGCGTTGGCGACGCTGGCCGTCGCGATCGAGAGCGAGCCGAGCTGCGAGTCGATCGAGACCAGGCGCTCGACCTGCGTGAGCGAGGTGAGCTGCTGCGTCATCTGCGACGCGTCCATCGGCTGCAGCGGGTCTTGGTGCTGGATCTGGGCGATCAAGAGCCGCATGAACGACTGGGAGTCGAAGGTCGATCCCGTCGCGCCCGTGGCGGTGGGCGAGCCGAGGCTCGTGGCCGAGGTGCGATCGGTGGCGCTGCCGGTACCGGTGATGGTCATGTCGTCTCCTCGTCGTCCTCGGGGCTCTCGGACCCGTGCGCGCTCGCGTCGGTGCGCACGCGGTAGCTGCGGAGCTCGGTGCTCCGGCGTCCGAGATCGCTGCGCAGGCTCGCCTCGGCGGCGCGCAGCGCGATCGAAGCGCCGAGCGAGCGGGTGAGCATCGTGACGTCGACGCCCGTGCCCTCGCCGCGCACCTCGAGCTCGAGGCGGCCCAGCGTGGGGTGCGAGAGCTCGACCCTCGCGTGATCGGTGTCGAGCGCGGCGTAGTGAACGCGCTCGAGCGGTGCGGCTCGTTCGTCGAGCGGCGGAGGCTCGAAGAGCGAGCGCTCTTCGCGGGCGGCCGGGACGCTGGCCATCGGTCGGGCGTCGATCGAGACGAGCGCCGCGGCAGGCGCGGGCGAGGGAACGAGCGCCTCGCGGCCGGGGAGCGGCGCATCGGGCGAGCGCGGCTCGTCGAGGTGCCACGCGGCCGGCTCACGCGTCGACGGCTCCGCCGCAGCGCTCGGGCGCGAGCTCTCGGCGCGCTCGCGATGGAGCGTCGCACGCGAGGCACGTCGGGCCGCCGGCGCCCGCTCGTCGCCGATCGCGGCGTGCGTGTCGTGCGCGGCGTGCGTGTCGTGCGTGTCGTGCGCGGCGATGGCGTCGTAGGGAGCGCGCACGTCGATCACAGCGTGCGGGTCGTGGGCGAGCCGCACGTCGTCGGAGGCGCGGGCGATCCGAGCCTGTCCGGACGTCGTGAAGGCCTCGGGGAGAGCGGGCGCGTCCGGTGCGGGCGGCGTCGCCGCGACGTCGACCACGGACATCGCCATCGCGTCGAGCGAGGCCGCGGCGTCGGCGAGTGGGCGCGCCAGGGCGCGGAACAGGGCTCGCGCGCCGCTCGCCTCTTCTCTCGAGAGGCGTGGCTCCGGCGTCGCGCGATCGCCGGGGCTCGAGCTCCGCGCGGGGAGCTCGGGCGCCGGCAAGAGGCTCGGCGGAGTCCCCGCGAGCGCGATGGCCTTGTCGGCCAGGCCCGCGTCGCCGCTCTCTTCCCCGTGGGGCGGCGCGAGGGAAGGAGCGCTCGGCGTCGACGCGAGGCTCTCGTCGGCGAACGTGGCGGGCACCATCGTCACGAGGCCCGTCCGCGCGCCCGCGTCGCCCGATGTCGGCTCGGTCTCGCTCGCGCCGTCGGTGCGCTCGCCGAGCACCAGCGTCAAGACACCCTCGCGCACGGGCGCGCGCGTGCGATCGGCCAGCGCGCGCTGCACGGCCTCGGCGATCGACGACGAGAAGCGGTCGCCGTCCTCGTCCCGGCCGAGCGGTCGCACCGAAGGACGGCGCTTGCCGCCCTCTCGCCACATGGATGCTGCGACCCTCGTCATGCGCTCCTCCGTCGGCTCGCCGTGCGGTCGTCGCGCTCGGCATCCTCGCGCTTGTCCTTCTCGCGCCGCTCCGCGCTCGCCGCGCGCTCCTCGGCGTGCTCCATCACGTGGACCTCGCGCTCGGCGGCGATGCGCTCGACGCGCGAGCGCTCGGCCGCGTGGTGGCGCTCGCGCACCGCCGTCTCGGCGCGGTGCAGATCGTGCTGGCGCTCGACGACGGCGCGCGCGCGGAGCTCGAGATCGGCGGCCTCGAACGTCCCGGTCGCGCCCAGCGCGTGGTGGGCCTTCTCGAACGCCTCGGCGGCCCGGCGTGAGGCGTGCTGGGAGGCCTCGAGCTCGCGCTCCGCGTCGAGCTGTCGCGCGCGGCTCGCGTCGCGTAGGCGCTGCTTCACCAGGGCGAGCCGAGCGATCTTCGCGTGCTCCATCAGCGACCTCCTCCCGCGGGCGCACCGGCCGGCGTCGCGCGGAACACGCCCTCGAGCGCTCCGTCGACGTCCGCGGCTCGGCTCGGCTGGGTCTCGTCTTGGACGAGGAAGCTCTCGAGCTTCGGCATGCGCTGCACCGCCTCGTCCAGGCGCGGGCTCGCGCCGGCGCGGTAGGCACCGATGGCGATCAGATCCTCGGCCTCGCGGTGCGCGGCGAGCAGCGCGCGCACGCGCTGCGCCAGCGCGCGGCGCTCGCGCGTCGTCACCATGGGCATCACGCGCGAGATCGAGGCCGGCACGTCGATCGCCGGGAAGTGCCCGCGCTCGGCGAGCGCGCGGCGCAGGACCACGTGGCCATCGAGGATGGCGCGCGCCGCATCCGAGATCGGATCCGAGAGGTCGTCGCCCTCGACGAGCACGGTGTAGAGCCCGGTGATCGAGCCGGGCCCCTCGCTCGTGCCGGCGCGCTCGAGCAAGCGCGGCAGCGCGGCGAACACGCTCGGCGTGTAGCCCTTGGTGGTCGGCGGCTCGCCCGTCGCGAGGCCGATCTCGCGCAGCGCCATCGCGTAGCGCGTGAGGCTGTCCATCACGAGGAGCACGGAGCGCCCGCGGTCGCGGAAGTGCTCGGCGATCGCCGTCGCCGCGAGCGCGGCGCGCGCGCGCAAGAGGGGCGGATCGGCGCTCGTCGCCGCGACCACGACGCTGCGCGCGAGCCCCTCCGCGCCCAGCGTGCTGCGCACGAACTCCTCGACCTCGCGGCCCCGCTCGCCGACGAGCGCCACGACCGCGACGTCGATCTTCGCGTGCTTGACCATCATGCCGAGCAGCGTGCTCTTGCCCACGCCGCCGCCCGCGAAGATGCCGAGGCGCTGGCCGCGGCCGAGCGTGAGCAGGCCGTCGATCGCGCGCACGCCCACCTCGAGCGGCACCTCGATCGGGCGGCGCGCGAGCGGCGAGGGCGGCATCGCGTAGAGCGGGCGGGCCTCCACGGTGTGGGGAGGCGGGCCGCCGTCGAGCGGGCGACCGAGCCCGTCGAGCACGCGGCCGAGGAGCACGTCACCGACGCCGACGGTCGCGCCGCGGCCGACGCGTCGCACGCGCGCGCCGACCGAGAGCCCGTTGGGCGAGTCCCCGAGGGTCATCAGGAGCGTCCGGTCGTCCCGGATCGCCACGACCTCGGCCTGCACCGGCGGCGAGCCGACCTCGTAGAGATCGCCGATCGTGGCGCGGCAGCCGCGCGCCTCCACGACGAGGCCGACGACGTCGGTGAGACGGCCCTCGAGCGCCGGCGCCGAGGCGGCTCGCAGGTCGATCCCGCGGCGGCGGATCGGCCCTTCGGGCAGCGGCGCCGGCCGACGGCTGGGCCTCAGGATGCCGATGGGTGCGCTCACGCGGCCTCTCGTCCCGAGCCCTGCGCGCGCACGAGCGCGGCCCGCACGCTCGCCAGGCGCGAGTCCAGCATCGCGTCGACGCGCCCATCTCCGAGCTCGAGCACGGCGCCCGGGCCCGTCAGGGAGTGGTCCACCTCGAGCTCGAGGCGCCGGCCGTGCCACTCGAACGTGCGGCCACCGAGGCTCGCGACCATCGCGTCGAACGCGTCCGGCGCGACGCGGATCCGAGGGCTCGTGCCCTCGCCGAGCACGTCGAGCGCCGCGCGCACGAGCGTGTGGTGCAGCTCCGGGCGGCTCTCGAGCTCGGCGTCGACGAGCACGCGCGCCAGATCGACGGCGAGCGAGAGCATCTCGTCGGTCGTCCGCGCGAGCGCCTCCTCGCGCGCGCTCGCGAGGGCCTGCAGCGCGTCGGTGAGCGCAGGCGGAGGCCCGGCGGGCGGCGCGGGAGGAATCGATGCGCGGCGCGGCGGCGGGATCGACGCCAGGCGTGGCGCGGGGGTCGCCGGCAGCTCCGGCGCTGGCGCGGCCTGCACCGGCGCCGTCTCCGGCTCGGCGAGGGCCGCGGGCGCGAGGTGCTCGCCGCTCTCGGGTGGGGCCTCGCTGCTGCGCGCCGCTTCCGGCTCCAGCTCGTCCCTCGACGCGAGGCTCGGCGCGCCCGCGCGCGGGAACGCCGCCTTCGTGACCAGCTCGTCCTCGCGCACCATCCAGGTGGGGAGCGCGGCCTTCGGCGCCGTCACCGCGCGGAACGCCACCGGACGCACGCTGGTGCTGCGGCGCTCAAACATAGGCGCCGGCTCCGTCGCGCGCGATGGTCACGCGGCCGTCGCGCTCGAGCGCGAGGGCGGCCTCCACGATCTGGCGCTGCGCCGCCTCGACGTCGCTGATGCGCGTGGGACCGAGGAGCGCGAGGTCCTCGCGCAGCATGTCGGCGGCGCGCGAGCTGAGGTTGCCGAGGACCTTGTTCTTGAGCTCTTCGCTGGCCGTCTTGAGCGCGAGCAAGAGCTGGTCGGTCGGGACCTCCTTGAGCAGCTGCTGCATGCCGCGGGCGTCCATGCGGACCAGGTCCTGGAAGGTGAAGAGCGCCTGCTGGAGCTTGTCGGCCATGGGCGCGTCGGCCTGCGTCAGCTCGTCGAGCAGGGCCTGCGAGTCCTCCTGGGCCATCTTCTTGAGGATCGCGGTCGCCGCTTCCTTGCCGTCGACCTTGCGGCGCGTCTCGCTCTCGAGGCGCTCGAGGTGCACGCGGAGCTCGCGATCGATCTCGACGAGGATGGCCTCGGGGACCTCGGCCAGGTGGCCGACCCGCATCATCACCTCGGAGCGCATCTCGGGCGGCAGGCTGGAGAGGAGCGCGGCGCCGCGCTCCGAGTCGAGCTGCGAGAGCACGAGCGCGATGGTCTGCGGGTGCTCCTTCTCGAGGAGCGAGGCGAGCAGGGCGGGCGGAAGACGGCGATAGGCCGGCTCGTGGCCGTCCACCGGCGGCGGAGGCGGCGGCGGGCCGAAGAGCGCGTGCGCCTTGCCGTCGCCGAGCGCGTTGCGGACGAGGCGCTCGAGGTACTTGTCGGAGCCGCGCAGGCTCGTCGGGCCTCCGTGCTGCGCCTCGACGAGGAAGGTTCGCTGCGCCTCGACGACCGCCTGCGGCTTGACCGTCTGGGTGGACTCGCTCGCCGCGCGGAGGCGCGAGAGGTCGCCCTCTTCGAGGTGCGCGATCACGCGCGTGGCGACGTCCTCGTCCAGGCTGACCAGGAGCAGCATCGCGCGCTGCGCGCCGCTGAGCGTCTTGGTGAGCGCGAGCGGAGCGCCCGCCCCAGCGGGGAGCGCGGGAAGAGAGCCGGGAGCCGTGCCGGTCGCCATCGACCCCGACGAGTGCATCGATCGCGCCAAGCGAGATCACGCGTGATCCCGGGGATCGAGACCCCGACTCGATCGGGGGCTTTTGACGGAGCGACGGTGGGACGTCGGCTCGGACATCGGACGTCGCGGTGGCGAGCTGAAGCCTCGCGGGCGCGCGCCCGTGCAGGGACGGTTCTCGCGACCTCGAAGGCCCCCTCGAGCGCACCGAGACGTGCCGAGCTCCGCCGATCGCGAGCGGCGGATCGGTGCGACCGGCGCGGGCGCCTGAGCGCTCAGTGCGCAGGCGCCGCGTCGGCGGGCGCGTCGTGCGCCTCGCTCTGGCTCGCGGCGTCCTCGCCCGCGCCTTCGCTCTCGAGCAGCCAGCCGCGCACGATGCGGGCGGCGAGCTCGGGATCGCGACGGGCGAAGTCGATCACGCGCACGCGGATCGTGTCGGCGTCGGGCTCCTTCTCGGGCACGTGGCCTCCGACGTCGAGCGCAGTCCCGGCGCCCGCCTCGAGGTTCGGAGGCTCGAGGCCCATCGGCAGGGCCGCCTCGGCCGAGATCGCCAGCGGCGCGGCCTTCGCGGCGGCTGCCGCGGCGCGGCGACGGCGCAGCACCACGACCGCGGCCACGATGACGCCGACGATGGCGACGGCCGCGCCCCCGATCGCCCTGATCGGGACGCCCGCCCCCGTGCCGGCCTCGGTCACGAGCGCCGCCGTGACCGCCGTCTCCGGGATCTCGAAGGGAACGCACTCGACGCTGAGCGTGTCGCCCCGCGCGTCGACCAGGCCCGCCGCGCTCCGCAGGACCGCGCGGATGCGATCGAGCTCTTCGGGCGTGCGCGCCACGAAGTGCCGCTCGTCGCCTTCGCCTTCCCAGTGCCCGTCGACGACGACCGCCAGCGAGAGGCGCGTGACGCGCCCGAGCGGCTCGCGCTCGCGAACGACGTGCTTGGTGATCTCGTTGTTGATCGTCTCGCTCGTGCGACCGCCAGGCCCGGCGCTCGGAGCCGCACCCTCTGCCGCGGGGCCTCCGGGGAGGGCCGACACGGCCCCCGCGACCCCCGACGTGGCGCTGCTCGGATCCTCGCCACCGGCGCCCTCGGTGGTGCGCTCGAGGCTCCGCGGCGCCGTCTGCGTCGGATCGTAGATCTCGTCGACTTGCTCGTGCTCGGCGAACGAGACCTCGGCCGTGAGGCGCGCCACGGCGACGCCGGGCCCGAGGGTGCGATCCAGCAAGTCCTGGATGGCCTCCTCGCGGTTGCGCTCGATGCGGCGGCGCACGAGCTCGGCGTCGTGGATCGAGCGCTCGCTGCTCTGCCCTTCGGCCTCGACCTCGTCCCCGCTCGCCAGGCGGCGCCCGTCCCCGTCGACGATCGTCACGTCGGCGGGGTCGAGATCGCGGACGCTGGAGGCGACGAGGCGCACCACGCCGCGGATCTGCTCGGCCTCGAGGCGGTGCCCGGGCCGCATCCGGATCGCGATCGACGCGCGCGCCTGATCCCCTTCGCCGGCCAGGAGCGTCCGCTGCGGCAGCACGAGGTGCACGCGCGCCGAGTCGACGCCCTCGAGGTGCGAGAGCGTGCGGCCGAGCTCGCCCTCGAGCGCGCGCAGGTACTGCACCTGCTCGACGAACTCGCTCTCACCGAAGCGCTGCGTGTCGAAGATCTCGAAGCCGATGCCGCCGCCCGCCGGCAGGCCTTCCCCGGCGAGCGTCAGGCGTGTCTCGTGGACCGACTCGGCCGGCACGAGGATCGTCGTGCCGTCGGGGCCGAGCTCGTAGGGGACGTGCGTCTCGCGCAGGCGCGCCACGATGCCAGCCGCGTCCGCCTCGGCGAGCCCGCTGAAGAGCACGCTCATCTCGGTGCGCGTCGTCTGCGCGTAGCCGAGAAAGCCGGCCGTCACCAATGTCGCGAGGGCCACCAGCGCGATCACCTTCTCGCGCGTGCTCGCGCCGTTCCATCGTGCGAGCGCGCGCTCGCGGAGCTCGTTCACCGTCGGCATGAATCAGGAGCCCATCCTCATGACCTCGCGGTACGCCTCGATCGCACGGTTTCGCACGCTGGCCATCAGGCGCAGCGACACGTCCGCTTCCTGCATCGCGATCATCGTTCCGTGCACGTCCTGGTGATCGCCGGCCATGTATCCCTCGGAGGCGCTCAGCGCGACGTCGCCGAGGCGCTGCACCTCGCCGATCGCCTCGCCCAGCTGGGATCCGAACGAGGGGCCCTCCGAGCCGCCGCCGACGGGAGCCGGAAGTTGCGGCGAGGGCGAGGGCGAGATGCCCTCGGGGGTGACGATCGGGAGCGTCAGTGCGGTTGGCGAGATCATCTCGACTAGCCTCCGATCTGGATGGCCGAGCGGGCCATCGTGCGGATCGTGTCCATCACCGTCACGCCCGCCTCGTAGGCGCGCGAGGCGGTGATCATGTTGACCATCTCGCTGACGACGTTGACGTTCGGCAGCGTGACGTAGCCTTCCGGATCGGCGTCGGGGTGCGAGGGGTCGTAGACGCGCTCGCCCGGCGTTCCGTCCTGCCGCACCTCGGGGACCTCCACGAGGTAGGCGAAGCGCGCCGACGGGTCGGCGCGGTGGTGCTCCATGCGCTCGGAGACGGGCACCGCGCGGAACACGGCATCCATGCGCTGGTAGGCCCCGCCGTCCTCGGTGCGCGTGGTGCGCGCGTTGGCGAGGTTCGAGGCGAGCACGTTCATGCGCATGCGCTCGGCGCCGAGGCCGGACGCCGTGATCTCCATCGCGCTCATGAAGTCGAGGCTCATCGCGTTCTCCTTGCTCAGCCGCCGCTGCCGTCGTTGGCCGCGTAGCGGAGCTGACCGAGCTGCATCTGCACCATGCGCGCGGCGCTCTCGTAGCGAACGTGGTTGGCCGAGAGCTTGGCGAGCTCGTGCTCGAGGCTCACGGCGTTGGCATCGCCGCCCGGATGGACGACCTGCTCTTCACCGATCTGGAACCCCTGGTCCGTGAGGTCATGGTGCCCACCCAGGTGCCGCGCGTCCGTGCGCGCGAGCGTGTGGGGGCTCGACGGCGTCTCGACCGGCCGCGTCAGCTCGAGCGGGCGGAAGCCGGGGGTGTCGACGTTGGCGACGTTGCCCGCGAGCACGTTGTGGCGCTCGAGGTGATAGTCGAGCGCCCGGTGCCCGACCTCCACGCTGCGGAACAAGTCGACCATGCGTCCTACGACGAGGTCGGAGCAACCCACGTGCCCACCACGGTATCGGCCGAGATCCGCGAGATCTGGAGGGCGCACGCGCAAGATCGACGAAGTCGCGCCGCTCGACCGTCAAAGCGCCGTCGCGCTCAAGATCGGAGGTGACACACCCGATCACGGATGCGGGTCATGTCTCGATCCAATCCGAGCTCGGTCCGTCCGAAAGCGCGCGCGAGCAAGCCGGCCCGGACGTCGGGCGCGCGGTTTCGCGCGCTCGGCAAGACGCTGCCGGAGCTCACCGAGGTGCTCGAGCCGCTCGATCGGCAGCCCTGGGTGCGCAAGCTCGAGATCGCGCACCACGCGCCACCGATCTTCCAGGTGGCGGGCGACGGGGAGCGATGCGTCGAGCTGGAGATGGCCGGCGCGAAGGTGTGGCTGCGCGTCTCGTGGGACGTGGGCGGCGACCCGCTGCGCGCGGACTTCGTCGAGAGCGTGCTCGAGCTGGCGCGGGCGCGGGCACGCCTGCTCGGCGAGCACGAAGAGGCCGAGCGTCGCGGCGAGGACGTGCTCCGTGCGCGGCGCGCTCGCATCGACCTCGAGATGGAGCTCGGGGCGGCGGCCGCGATCGCGCGCGTGGCTGCCGAGCGCGCGAAGTCGGCGGAGGCCCGGAGCGAGCACGCCGAGCGGATGCTGGTCGAGCAGGAGCGCTTCACCGCGATGAGCGCGATGTGCGCGAGCGTGGCGCACGACATCCGCTCGCCTCTCACCGCGCTCGTCTGGAACCTGCGGGTGCTCGAAGAGAAGACGCGTCCGCTCTCGGGGGCGGACCTCGAGATGGGCGAGCTCTTCCAGGACACCAAGCTCGCGTGCGACCTGATCGAGGGAGTGCTCGACGGGCTGCGCACGTTCGCCACCGGCTCCGGCGCACCCCGCTCGTTCGACGCCCACCACGTCGTGGTCTCCACGGTGCGCCTGTTTCGCTGGCACGTGGCGCAGCGCGGCGTTCGCTTCACGCAGCGCATCGACGACGACCTCGTCGCGTGGGGCACGCCGAGCGAAGTCTGTCAGATCTTGCTGAATCTCCTGGCGAACGCCGCCGACGCGTCGCCGCGCGGCGGGACGGTGCGCCTCGAGGCCCTGCGGGACGGTGAGCACGTCGTCGTCCGCGTGAGCGACGAAGGGCGAGGCATCGATCCGGCCGACGTCGAGACCGTGTTCGAGCCCTTCCACTCGACGAAGGAGGGCGGCCTCGGCATCGGCCTGACCGTCGCCCGCGCGATGGCGCGCCGGCACGGTGGCGACATCGTCGTGCTCCCGCGCCCCGCCGGCAGTGGCGCGTGTCTCGAGATGCGCCTGCGCGCCACCGACCACAAGAGCGTGTGACGGCCACGAGAGCGTCTGAATTCGGCGCCGAGGACCGCGTCAGGGGTCGAGATCGGGCGCGCCGGGGTGGGCGAGCTCGCGCTCGAGCGTGGTCGTGAACGTGGACTCCGGATAGTCCTGGCGGAAGTCGACGTAGCGGCGCTCGACCTCCTCGTCGCGCGCGAGCGCGTGCAGGGCGAGGATCGTGTAGGCCTCGCGCTCTTCGACGAACGCGCCGGTCGGGAAGCGCTCGCGGTGCTGCTCGAGGAGCGTCAGGCACGAGGCCGCGTCGTCGTCGCCCAGCTCGGCGCGCGCCTCGGAGAGCAGGCGCATCTCGGCGCTGAGGTCGTCGCCGCGCTCGTCGTCGCTCGCGGCAGCCGTGCGCCGCCCGACGTGGGCGCCGGGAGGCAGCGTCGGCACGGCGGGCAGATCGGGGACGAACCCCTCGGGGAGCTCCTTGGTCGGCGCCTCGTGCTCCGCGAGCGGCATCCCGGGCTCGCCCAGGCGCATCGCGAGCGGCTCCTCGGTCTCTTCGCCGTGCATGCTCCCGCCGATCAGCACGACGAGCACGAGCAGCGCGGCGCCGAAGACGAAGAGAGCGATGCGGCTCGGCGACATGGGCGCGCTCTCTTGCCCGACGCGGGCCATGGCGGTCAAGCCGGGGGGCGGTCGCTCGAGATCGAGCGGCGAGCGCTGCCATGGCCCCCGTCCCCCGTAGGCGCACGCCTGCCACGGGGCTCGGCTACAGATCGGCTCGCGCCCGTTCGATGAGACTCACGAGCCCGGAGACGGGCTCGCTCGCGGGCAAGGACGCTCGCGAGGGCATGCAACGGATTGCACGAGGCCCACCATGTTCACCGCCGAGCAGAGCGTTTCTCCGTCGTTCGACCTCTTCACCGCCGACCCGCCCGCCATCCCCTACGAGCCGTGGCAGGTCTACGAGCAGGCGAGCCCGCCACGGCAGGCGCCGAGCACCGGCGATCCGCAGCTCGCGTTCCCCGAGGGGCTCTACGGCTTCGGGAGCTATCACTCGTTCCTGCTCGCGGACGTCGACCCCGGCGCGGGCCTGTTCGCGCTCGTCGCCTCGGACGACGTCGCCGTCCAGCTCGTCGTGGTCGATGCCGCGCTCGCCGTGCCCGACTACCCGCTCGCCGAGGCGCGCACCGCCGCCGGCATGAACGAGGAAGACGTCGCCGTCGCGCTCGTCGTGGTGCATCCGGCCGAGCGCGGTTCGATGACGGTCAACCTCCGCGCGCCGATCGTGATCGGGCTCACGAGCCGTCGCGGCGTGCAGGTCATCCTCGGCCGCGAGATGCCGCTCACCAAGGTGATCTGAGGCGCACGCACGCGGGATCGGCTCGCTCTCCCCGGGCCGATCGCCGTCGTGGTCGAGGCGCATCGCGGCTCGGATCGGCGCTCCGGGTGATCACGCCGCCACACGATGCGATCGCGGCTTGGGCTTGGGCTGGCAGTGCCGGCACAGGTAGCTCGAGCGGCCGCCGTGCACCTCGCGCACGAGGGGCTTGCCGCAGCGCGGGCACGGCTCGCCCTCGCGGCCGTAGACGAGGAAGGGGTTCTCGCCGCCGGCGCCGAGGTACACGAGCGGCTCGCCGTGCGCGTCGAGACGATCGAGCTCGTCGAGCGCGCGCGTGAGCGACTCGCGGATCCCGGCGTGCAGGTGCTGCCAGTCCCGCGCCCCGAGCGAGGGCGTGGTCCGCATCGGATGCAGCCGCGCGAGGAAGAGCGCCTCGCTCGCGTGGATGTTCCCGATGCCGGCCAGGCGCGCCTGATCGAGCAGGGCCATCTTGATCGGGCCGCGCGTCCCCTCGAAGCGCGCCGCGAGCGCCTTCGGCGTCGTCACCTCGAGCGCGTCGGGGCCGAGCGCGTCCCACTTCGCCGCGCGCCGCGCCTCGTCGGTCGTGCCCGCGGAGAGGCGGCCGAGCTTGCGCGGATCGTCGAAGTGGAGCGCGCGATCTCCCAGCGCGAGGCTCACGCGGGCGAAACGCGAGGGCGCGGTGTCACGCGGCACGATCACGAGCGAGCCGGTCATCCCGAGGTGCATTGCGAGCCCGCCGCCGCCCGAGAGGTGCACGAGCAGGCTCTTGCCGCGTCGCTCGACGCGCTCGATCGTCCGCCCCTCGAGCGCGCGCGCGAACGCGGCCTTCGCGCGCTTTCCGAGCACGATCGCGTCGCGCGCCGTCACCCGATCGATGCGCGCGCCGACGAGCGCGGCGAGCTGGCGCCGCGCGTGCTCGACCTCCGGCAGCTCGGGCATCAGGCGTCGCTGATGCCGAGCTCGGCGAGCTTGTTGTAGAGCGTGCGCCGCGAGACACCGAGCAGGCGCGCGGCCTGCGTGCGGTTGCCTTGCACGCGCATCAGTGCCTCCCGCACGGCGGCGCGCTCGGCGTCGGCGCGCTGCGCATCGAGCGAGGCGCCACTCGCAGCAGGCGGAGCGCTCGGGCTCGGCGACGGCGCGCTGTCGCGGAGCGTCGTCGGCGCGCTGAGCTTCGGGCCGGCGCCGCGCGCGGCGAGCTCGCGCTCCACGTCGCCGCGCGTGATCGAGCTGCCACCGGCGAACACGACGAGGCGCTCCACGAAGTTCGACAGCTCGCGCACGTTCCCGGGCCAGCTCGCGGCGGCCATCGCGGCGATCGCGTCGTCGTCGATGCCGAGGCCCGCGCGCCCGTTGCGCTCGCCGAGCACCGCCACGAAGCGGCGCACGAGTGGCTCGACGTCCTCGCGCCGCTCGCGCAGCGCCGGCATCACGACGGGGACGACGTTGAGACGATAGAAGAGGTCTTCGCGGAAGGTCCCCTCGCGCACCATCGCCTCGAGGTCGCGGTGCGTCGCCGCCACGAAGCGCACGTCGGCCTTCTCGAGCCCCGTCGCGCCGAGGCGCTGGAACTCCCGCTCCTGGATCAGCCGCAAGAGCTTCACCTGCACCGCGAGCGAGACGTCGCCGATCTCGTCGAGGAAGAGCGTGCCGCCCTGCGCGAGCTCGACGCGCCCCGGCTTGCGCGCCACCGCGCCCGTGAACGCGCCCTTCTCGTAGCCGAAGAGCTCGCTCTCGAGGAGCTGCTCGGGGAGCGCGCCGCAGTGCACGGCCACGAAGGGCCCGGCGCGCTTGCTCAGGCGGTGGAGCTCGGTCGCGGCCACCTCTTTCCCGGTGCCGCTCTCACCGCGCAGCAGCACCGTCGCCATCGTCGGGGCGGCCTTCTCGAGGCGCGCCATCGCATCGCGCATCGCCGCCGACTTGCCGAGCACGGGGCCATCGTCGCGCACGTCCGGCTCGGGCGGGCGCTCGGCCCTCTTCTCGGCGCCCGCGAGCGCCTTGCCGATGGTGTAGACGACCTCGTCCTTGTCGAAGGGCTTGAGGAGGAACTCCGCCGCGCCGGCCTTCATCGCCTCGACCGCGAGCGGGATCGTCCCGTGCGCCGTGATCAGCACGACGGGCACCTCGGGCGCGCGCTTCTTCACCTCGGCGAGCAGCTCGAGCCCGTCCATCCCCGGCATGCGTAGGTCGGTGAGGATCGCGTCGATGCGCCTGCCGGCGAGCGCCGCGAGGGCCTGCTCGCCCGAAGAGAGGTGCTGTGCGTCGTAGCCGGCCTGCCCCAGCAAGGCCGCCAGCACCATTCCGACCGCGCGATCGTCGTCGACGACCAGGACCTTGGCTTTGCCCATCGGTGCGAGTTTGTGCAGGTTCCGAGCTTGCCGGCAACGCTGCTTCGCGTGGGTCGCGCTCGCGCCATGAGCGACTCCCCGACGGCGTTCTTCCGTGAAGTGGTCCCCGCGCAGTCCCAGAAGGGGGTCGAGGCCCTCCGCGGCAAGTCGGGACCGGGCGCCAAGGAGGCGCTCGACGACGTGCTCGGGAGCAAGGGCGCCGTCCGGCTCGTGATCCTGCTCCAGCGACGCGATGTGACGATGCCGCGCGACCGCGACCTCGTCGCGCAGATCCACGCCATCAAGCGCCGAGTGCTCCCCTCGGGGAAGGTCAGCTTCGACGCTGAGCGGAACGCCCGCGGCCACGCCGACAGGTTCTGGGCGGTCGCCCTCGCGTGTCAGCGCGAGCGCCCGGCCGACAAGCCGAGGGCCGGCGAGATCGGCGTGCGGGTAGTTGGGTGAGGGTGGGTTGACAACTTAGGAGTCCTAAGTTATACGGGATTCATGAGCCGGGCGAGCCTGCCGTACTTCGAGGAGAACACCGAGCCGCTCGCGTCGCGCATCGCCACGGGCCTGCACAAGATCGGCCTCGCGATGAAGCAGCAGGCCTGGCAGCAGGCGAACGAGGAGGGCCTGTCCGCTACGCAGGGGCAGATCCTCGCCGCGCTCGCGACGCACGGCGCGCTGACTGGCTCGGAGCTGAGTCAGCGGCTTGGCGTCACGCTGCCGACCATCAGCGATTCGGTCCGAGTGCTCGTTGAGAAGACGCTGGTAATGAAGTCCCCCGATCCGCGCCATCCGCGCGCGAGCTTGCTCACGCCGACCAAGAGGGGAGCCCTGCTCGGCGCGCGCGCGCGGTCTTGGCCTGAGTTCATGGCCGCCGCTGTGTCGGACCTGACTCCGGAGGAACAGCGCGCGTTCTTCTCGGGCGTCGTGAAGATGATCCGCTCCCTTCAAGATCAAGGTCTCATCCCCGTGAGCGGCATGTGCGTGACGTGCGTGCACTTCCGCCCGAATGTCCGGCCCGGCGCGACGCCCCACCACTGCGCCCTCGTCGACGCGCCGCTCGCGACCGAACAAGTCCGGCTCGACTGCGCTGAGCACGAGCTCGCCGCCGAGGCCCCTCGACGGGAGCTCTGGGAGCAGTTCATCCGCCCCACCTGAGGCAGCGGATCGAGACGCAGTGACACGAGTTTCCGCGGCCATGTCGGCCAGCGGCGAAGCGGAGCTTTGCTCCGAGAAGGAGAAGAACACCATGAGCAACATCCCCGGCTACACCCACGGCACTTCGGCGGTCGCGAAGTCCCCTCTGACGCTGACCGACTTCGAACAGATGAAGGCGAGCGTCCTCTTCGGCGACGACGACGTGAGGCATCTCCGCATGTCGCACGACGTCGTGAAGGACGAGGTCGAGGCCATCCTCGACGTTTGGTACGGCTTTGTCGGGAGCCAGCCCCACCTCCTCGCGTCGTTCACCGGCAAGGCGGACGGCAAGCCCCTCGGCGAGTACCTCGGTGCTGTGCGCAAGCGCTTCGGTCAGTGGATCCTCGACACCGCCCACGCCGAGTACGACCAGAAGTGGCTCGACTACCAGCACGAGATCGGACTCCGGCACCACCGAGCGAAGAAGAACAAGACCGACGGCGCTCCCTCGACCGACCTCGTCCCGTTCCGCAACCTGTTCGCGCTCATCTTCCCCGTGACGTTCACGCTCCGGCCGTTCCTCGCGAAGAAAGGACACTCGGTCGAGGACGTCGAGAAGATGTACGCGGCGTGGGTCAAATCGTGCCTGCTGCAGGTCACGCTGTGGAGCCATCCCTACGTGAAGGACGGCGACTTCTGATGACGACGACGCCCACGGAGCGGAGCGCGCTCCTCGGTTGCGAGGCGCGCGTCGCACTTGCCAGAGAGCTACGCGTCGATCTCGTCGCCGCACGACGCGAGGTACTGCTTACCGGTCGCGTTGAACGTATCGCTCGCGCGGAACTGAGCCGTCTTCATGAAGATGGTGTGCTCGATGTCGATCCCACCATCATCGCAACCACGAGTGTCGCCACTAGCCGCGAGCCGACGTCAGGGAGACCGACGTGGACGACGTAGTTTCGTAGCCCATGAACGAACTGGGTCGGCGGGTGCTTCGCGAATCGAGCGAGAACCTCATCTTCATACTCCGCGAGCTGACCCAATGGCCTGTAGCTGCGTTCGTAGAAGGCGCGCGCGTGGTCGACCAGAGCTTTCGAAGCCGCAAGGAAGTTCTGCAGCTTCTTGAGAACCTCGAGGTACAGCGCGTCGAGTAGCGCTCCGTTCTCGAGCGTGAAGAGCTTCAGCGCAACCTCGGGCGCGCAAGCGCTTTCGAGCAGCACGAGGAACTCGCCGGCGGCGGCGTAGAACACCTGGCGGCTCTGGTCGAATGCGCGAACGTCCTCGATGCGCTTGAACTCCGGCATCGCGTACAGCTCATCGATGTGGTCGGGGCTCGCGTGGTCGTCGCTCACGGGCGTGAGCGCAGCCGACGGGACCGAACCACGAGCGTCCTCGCCACCCTGCGGTAAGGACGGCTCGTCCTCAGGAAGCTGACGTCGGTCCGCTCTCGGCTCCGGAAGCGGTTCGGAAGGTCGACGAACGTCAGCGGACGACGGCGCGCAAGAGGGTCCGGGTCGCGACGCCGCCCAGGCCCGATGCGGCGAGCATCGCCAAAGACTGTGTCCCGAATCCGGTGAAGTTGTTCAGCTCAAGGTCCGCGGCCTGCACCAGGCCGTCGGCCATGAACGCGAGCGGGATCATGACGGCGATCGCGATGAGCTGAGAGGCGAGGTACTCCTCCCGCTTCATAGGCAGGCCTTTGCCAACCGACTTAGCGGCCTCGAAGTTCAGCATCAGGTAGCCGATTCGCGTCACGCGGATCGCCATCACAAGCCCCGTGAGCACGTACAGCCAGTAGCTCGGTGCCCAGATGAACACCGGGACCATGAACAGACCGATCACAACGAGCACAACGGCTTCGCTGATCTCGTCAGTGACCAGCTCACCAATCTTCTCCGAGATCGTCTCGGGCTCCTCGGAGCCGGGGTTCAGGGAGAGATCGACGAAGATGAGGCTCATCGAGAACATCACAGCGAGCCGAAATGCGTCCTGATGCGTTCGGTTCCATCCGAGCGCGAGCAAGACGACCGGCAGAAGGGACAACAGCACCGCGAAGCCGATGGACGCACGGGACGGCAGGTGCTGACTCCAAGGTCGCAAGCTCGCGCTCGCGTGGAACGCCCAGAGAGAACCGACGAACACCACGAGCACGAAGATGCCCATGGTCCTCTGAACGACGTGGAAGCCCCGCGCATTCACGAACGACGGCGCGGGGGCGAAGCCATAGCCGCTCGGCCCCGGGAAACGAGCAGGACCGACCCGGCAGTTCGGACAGTTGCCACGCCAGCAGCGTCACAACGAAAAGCCCGACCTCAGACGGAGGTCGGGCATGAGGCTCTATGCGGCGAGCAAGGTGCCGGCCGCGCTCTACATGGCGAACCGAACCTCGGGGTCCTGGTTCGCTGTGTGGGCGATGCGGGTGATGACGTTCAGGAGACCGAAGCGCGTGATCTTCGCTGTGTGGGCGATGCGGGTGATGACGTTCAGGAGACCGAAGCGCGTGATCGGCGCCTCGGCGAGCGCGGCCCGTTGCACCTCCTCGATGAGCGGCCGGTGAGGCCAGCGAGCGTCTCGGCGACCAGCACGTCCGGGTGCTCGACGACCGTCGTCGACGACCAGGACCTTGGCTTTCCCCATCGGTGCGAGTTTGTGCAGGTTCCGAGCTTGCCGGCAACGCTGCTTCGCGTTAGTCCGCTCGCGCCATGAGCGATTCTCCGACGACGTTCTTCCGTGAAGTGGTCCCCGCGCAGTTCCAGAAGGGGGTCGAGGCCCTCCGCGGCAAGTCGGGACCGGGCGCCAAGGAGGCGCTCGACGACGTGCTCGGGAGCAAGGGCGCCGTCCGCCTCGTGATCGCGGGCGAGGGCGAGACCTGGCTCGTGGTCGAGAACGGCACGATGCGCGCGCAGTCGGAGAAGCCCGAGGGCTACCCGGTGCGCATGGCGTTCGGCTTCACGGCCGAGGCGGCGCAGGGCGCGATGAAGCTCCTCGAGGAGTCGGGGCGCCTCGAAGATCCGGAGGCGCCCACGCGCCTGGCGCGCGCGGCCTCGGCCCGCGCCGAGAAGCTGCTCGCCGGCCAGAAGATCGAGTTCCACGTGATCATCAAGGATCTCCCGGACGACGCCGAGGACGTCGTGGTGAAGGTCGCGATCGGCGCCGAGAGCCCGCCCGAGAAGCCGCAGTTCACGGCGGCGATCAGCTACGACGACATCGAGGACATGCGCGAGGGCGACATCACGCCGCAGCAGGTGATCGGGCGCCTGCGCATCCAGGGCGATGCCTCGCGCGCGATGGCGCTCGGCATGATGCTGATGCAACCGCCTGCGAAGAAGTGAGCGTGCGTCGTCTCGCGAGCGCCGTGGTGTGCTGCGTGCTCGCGCTCGCGAGCGGGGCGGCGTCGGTCGCGCGCGCGCAGGACGCGTACGGCGGCACGGGCCCCGCCGCCGAGGACGGGTCGAGCACGGCGACCGCGAGCGACCCGATCGCCGGAGCGCCCGCGGCCGAGCCCGCAGCGCCGGCAGCCGAGGGCGAGTCGGCTCTGCCGCCGGCCGAAGGCGAGGCCGGGGTGCCCGAGACCGAGTGCTCGCTGCCCGACCCGACGGTGCCGGCCATCCGCGACGGCCGGCTCGTCGACGTCGACGACGGCATCGAGGATCTGTTCGCCGCGTGGGTGAGCGAGCGGATCTTCTCGGGCCCGATCTTCTCGGGCGGCGCCTCGGCAGGGAACATGCTCGTCCTCCAGACGAGCTTCGGACTGCGCTTCGGCATCGGCCGCGACGCGCGCGTGCATGGCGACTGGGGCGTCGCGTTCTCGTCCTCTCGGGTCCGGGGCTCCTTCATGGACACCGCGACCTCGTCGATCCCCTTCGATCTCCAGGTCGACCAGATCGAGGCGCAGAACCCCGTGCTCGCCTTCGAGTGGGGCCCGCGGATCGACTCGACGCGCTTCTCGTTCGGGCTCGGCGTCGCCGCGCCGACGGCGGCAGGCGAGCAGATCCCGGGTGACGTGACCGGCGCGGCGCACGGCCTGGCGTCGAGCATCACCCACGAGCTCATGCTCGCGATGAACGGTGGTCTCACACCTTGGCGCTATCGCGCCGAGCGCTTCGGGCTGTTCGTGCCCGTCTCCTTCCAGTTCCCGATCGACCAGATGACCATCGCGATCGAGGGCGCGGCGGCGATCGCGGCGCCGGTGATCGGCGCCGGCCGCAACCGACCCGTCACGGGAGACCTGACGGCGGACGTGCAGCTCTCCGGGGACGTCATCCCGGAGCTGCGGCTCGGCGCGCGCTTCGGCATCGCGGTGCTCGGGATCGGCGAGAACCTCGCGCCCGGCACGATCGTGCAGCCCTCCGTCGCGGCGAGCGCACGCCTGCGGCTCGACCCGGTCTTCCTCGTCGGCCAGGTCCTCGTCGATCTGGGCGGCTACTACGGCGTGTCGGGCAATGGCGGGGTCTGGTCCGTCACGCTCGGTGGCGGCGCGGCGATCCCGTGACGGCGCGCCCCGCCGTCGCGGTGTTCTGCGGCTCGGCGCACGGGGCCCGCGCGAGCTACGTGGCGGCCACGCGCGCGCTCGGAACCGCCATCGCGAAGCGCGGCTGGGGCCTCGTCTACGGCGGCGCGAGCGTCGGCCTCATGGGCGAGCTCGCCGATGCCGCGCTCGCCGCGGGCGGCCACGTCCACGGCGTGATCCCTCGATCGATGATCGCGCGCGAGCTCGCCCACCGCGGGCTCTCGCAGCTCGACGTCGTCGAGACGATGCACGCCCGCAAGGCGCGCATGGTCGAGCTCGCCGATCGCGGCGCGATCGCGCTGCCCGGCGGCTTCGGCACGCTCGACGAGCTCTTCGAGCTGGTGACGTGGGTGCACCTCGGGATCGTCCGACGGCGGGCGGTGCTCCTCGACGTCGACAGATACTGGGATCCGCTCCTCGCGTGGGCCGATCACGCCGAGCGCGAGGGCTTCGTGCGCGGCTCGCAGCGTCGCTCGCTCGAGCGAGCCGAGACCGCCGAGCAAGCGCTCGACCGGCTCGGGGCCGACGCCTGAAGCCGCCGCCTGCGGGGCCGGCGCGAGGGGATCGCGACGGGGGAGACGTTCGCGCTTGCGGCCAGGCGCGCGTCGGTGCGATGAAAGGGCCCATGGCGGACGAGGCGACCCGGGGCCCCGCGACCGAGCTCGCGCTCCGGCACATGAAGACGCTCAAGCCCGAGCACCAGGAGCTGCTCGCCGTGCTGCTCGCCGACGCGGGCATGAGCACGGCGACCCTCGAGACGCTCGTCGAGCACCTCTTCGAGGAAGAAGACCCGCGGCTCGTGTCGGCGCTGCAGCGCGTGCGCGCGGGTGGCGGCGCGGCCGCGATCGAGGCGAGCGTGCGGCGTGGTGCGACGGTCGGCAGCCTGCGCGCGGAGACGGCGCCGCCCGCGGCGTCGGCGTCGGTGGGCTCGCTCCGCAGGCGCTGAAGAACGAAGTCGAAGAAGAAGGGAAGAGGCGATGACCGAGAAGATCCCGCTCACGGCCGAGCAGCTCGAGTACCTCCAGCAGGAGATCGTCCGCGAGGCGCGCCGCACGCTCGTCGGCCGGCGCCTCATCGGCCTCTACGGTCCGCTCGGCGCGGGCCTGGGCAGCGTGGCGATCGAGCACTACGGCGCCGACGAGGACGCCGAGATCGATCTCGAGGGCCGCGTCGATCCCAAGCCCGTCGTCGGCAAGCACGAGGGCGTGCTGCGCGTGCCGATCCTCTACAAGGACTTCGTCCTGCACTGGCGCGACGTGGCCTTCGCCAAGAAGCTCGGCGCGCCGCTCGACGCCTCGCGCGCGATCCGCGCCGCGCACGCGGTGGCCGATCGCGAGGACACTCTGATCTTCAACGGCGATGCGACGATCCAACACCCGGGCCTCTTGAACGCCAAGGGTCGCTCGATCGTCGCGCGCAGCGACTGGGGCAAGTACGGCAACGCCTACCGCGACATCGTGAAGGCGACCGAAGAGCTGCTGGCGCACAACCACCACCGCCCCTTCGCCCTCGCGGTGTCGGCGCAGGACTACGCGCGCCTCGTGCAGCAGCGCGAGGGCCAGTTCGCGCCCGAGCTCGACTCGATCGCGCGCCTCTGCGACGACGGCGTCTTCAACTCGCCGACGATCCCCGAGGGCAAGGCCGTGCTCCTCTCCACGGGCGATCAGAACTTCGACATCGCCGTCACCGAGGACCTCACGCTCACCTTCCTCGGCGAGGCGAACCAGGACTACCCCTTCCGCGTGTACGAGTGCCTCGTGCTGCGCATCAAGCGCCCGACGGCGATCTGCACGATCGAGTAGCGGCGCGCGTCGAGTAGGCGCACGGCGAATCAGACCCCGAGCACGCGGACGTCGGGGAATGCGGTCTGTAGCCGCTGCATGTCGTCGACGTCCGACGTCAACACCATGCCGCCGCGGCGCGCCGCAGTGGCCATCACGATGGCGTCGATGGCCGTGGACGCGCGCACGCGCGCCTGCGCTTCTCCCGCGAGCTTCATGAGCGCATCGTCGCCGTGGTCGACGATCGAGGCGCTCAGGATGCGCTCGCGCACGTCGGTTCGCCCCCGCCACCACTCGGCGATGCACACGCCGGGAACGACGAGTGCGATCGCCTCCGCGCGCGCGAGCTCGAGGAGGCGCTTCATGCGCAGGCGCCGGTGCTCGGCCGCGATCAGCGCGCCCGTGTCGAGGACGAAGGCCCTCATGCGGCCGGCCGACGGCGGCGTTCGCGTCTCGCGGGAGCGCTGGCAGCGATCTCCGTGCGGAGCGCATCGAGCTCGGCCTCGCTCGCGGGCGCCGCGCCGAAGCTCTCGATCAGCTCGTCGAGCGCGTGCTGGCGGCGCAGCGTCTCGACCATGTCGTGCAGCACGGCCGAGACGTTGCCGCGGTGGAGGCGCTTGGCCTGCGCGGTCACGACTCTCAGATCCGCTTCGGTGATCGAGACGCTGATCTTCCGGGAGCCGATTCCGTGGGGACGGCGCGTCTTCCGCTGCATGCTACCCGGGTAGCATGCAGAACGCTCGCGCTCAACGGGCCGGTGGGATCGTCACGAGCTCGACCTCGCGCGGGGCGCGCGGGCTCTCGCCCGTCGCGGCGTACTGACCGCCGACGACGAGCACGTGGCACGCGTCGAGCGCGACCGCGCGGTGATCGAGGCGCGGGACCGCGAGATCGACCGGCAGGCGCGACCAGGTGCCGTCCTCGCGGCGCACCTCGAGGCTCGCGCTCGCGCGCGGGCCTCCGGCGGTCGCGGTCTCGGTGTCGCTCCAGCCGCCGATCGCGACCAGGCGCCCGTCGCCGAGGGCGGTCAGCGTGTGGGCCATGCGGCGAACGCTCATCGGCGCGGCGGGCGTGAAGCGATCGGTCGCCGGATCGTAGTCGTCGGCGTCGGCGAGCGTTCCCTCGGCCGCGCTCGCGCCACCGGTGACGATCGCGTGGCCGTTCGGCAGGAGCGCGGCGGCGATCGCCTTGCCCGCGTGCGCGCGCGCGCCGGCGGTCGGGACGATCTCGCCCGTGGCCGGCACGAAGCGCACGGCGCTCGCGAGCTCGCCCGCGCCGGAGTCGCCGCCGACGAGCAGCACCGACGCGCGCTCGTCGATCCAGACCGCGTCGTGGAACCCGCGCGGCGGGTCGAGCGTCGCGCCCACGGGCGTCATCGTGTCGGAGACCGGGTCGTAGAGCTCGAGCGTGGGCTGGAAACGGAGGCCGCGCGCCTGCAGGCCCCCCGCGACGAGGATCCGGCCGTCGGGCAGCCGCGTGGCCGTGTGCGCTTCGCGACCGCTCGCGAGCGGCGCGAGGAAGGGCTGGAAGGCGCCGGTCGTCTCTTCCCACGCTTGGACGTTGGTCACCGAGCCCGAGAGCTCGTCGAAGCCACCGATCACGAGGACGCGCGCGCCGACGCGCGTGGCGGTCGCGAAGTTGCGTGGCTGCATCGTCCCGCTCGGCGAGAGCGTCCGCGTGCGCGGGTCGTAGACCTCGCTCGTGCCCGTCATGCCGACCGAGAAGTCGTAGCCGCCCGCGATCAGCACGCGCCCATCGGAGAGCGCCGCGACGGCGGGGGCATGGCGGCCCTGCGAGAGCATCGCGACCGTCTCGACGGAGTACGAGGTAACCCCGTCGCAGGGGTCGATCCACGCATCGGGCGGGCCGGCATCGAGGCCGGCGTCGGGCTCGATCGCGGCGTCCGGCGCCGCGGGCGCCGTCGTGCACGCGGTGAGCGCGAGGAAAAACGGAGCTGCGCGCGACGCGGAACGCATGCCTGCGCGGAGCATCGCACGCCAGGGCGAGAGCGAGGTCCCCACGCGGGGCAGGGCTCGAGCCGACCCGGCGCTCACCACGCTTGGCTGCCCCCGTAGGCTCCCACGCTCGAGCCTCCCGGAGGGTGCCGCGGAGGCGGCGCCGGCGGCTCCGTGGGCGGTGGCGGCGGTGCGGCAGGGGCGGCGGCCGGCGTCGGTCGCACGGGGCGCGTCGCCGGGCGGTGCGCAGGCTGGGCCACGACCGGCGGCGCCTCGCGCGTGAGCTCGGCGCTCGCGTCGGCTAGGACCGCGTCGAGGCCCAGACGCTGCGCCATCTCTCTCGCGCGCTCGAGCACGGCGCGCCCTTCGTCGCGCCGGCCGAGCGCGTCGAGCGCGCGGCCGAGCAAGACGAGCTCGGTGGCGATGCGGCGATTGTCTCCGCCGAGGTGAGCCTCGTCGGCCGTGAGCGCGGCCGAGGCGTGCGCGCGCGCCTCCTCGAAGCGCTCCTCGTCGAGCGAGAGGAGCGCGAGGTTCGTGTGCACGAGCGCGCCATCGCCGTGCCCTTCGAGCACCGGCATCGCGGCCTCCCAGCGTCGCCGCGCCTCCGCGCGATCGCCCTCTTCGTACGCCAACAGACCCAGGCTGTTGAGCGTGAGGCCCACGTCGGGATGGCTCGGTCCGAGGGCCGCGGTGCTGACCGCCAGCGCTTCGAGGTAGTGGGCGCGCGCTTCGTCTCGCCGTCCGAGGCGCTTGAGCACGCCGGCCACGTTGTGCAGGTCGCATCCCACCCGCGGATGCGCGTCGCCGAGCGCGGCGCGATCCAACGCGAGCGCTCGCTCGTGCTCGCGGAGCGCCTCCTCGAAGTGCTCGCCGACGAGCGCGAGGTTGCCCAGATTCGTGTGCAGGTCGGCCACGGCGAGGCTGTCCTCGCCGGCGCGTGCGCTCGTGAGGGCCAGCGCGCGTTCGAGGTCGTCGTCTGCCGTCTCGAGCTCGCCGAGGTTCGTCCGCAAGACGCCGCGCACGCGCAGCAGCACTTCGAGCAGATCGCTCGGCGCGCCCGCGCGCTCGCGCGCGGCCTGGGGGTGCCGCGGGGGCGTCACGGCCTCCGCATCGCGCGCTGCTGCTCCGCGCGCGCCCACGATCGAGATCCAACCGCGCACGACGTCGCGTTGGTCGCCCGCCCCCTCGGCG
>JBGALT010000104.1:0-28065 GCA_044223665.1 Sandaracinaceae bacterium
CTCGAGCGCGAGCGCCCGCGCACGCAGGACCTCCGGGCCTCGCCCCTCGAGCTCTCGTCCGAGCGCCTCCCAGGGCAAGGCCGAGAGCCCGCGCGTGCCTCGCGCGGCCGCGATCTCGATCGCGCGCGCGAGCCCCGCCGAGCTCGCCAGCCCGCCGCGCTCGAGCGCCTCGCGCGCGAGCCCCGCCGCCCGCTCGGGCTCGGCGCGAGCGCGCTCGGCAGCCGCGAGGAGCGCCGCCGAAGCGAGCACCGCGTGGCGCTCTCGGCGCGCGAGCGTCTCGGCCGCCTGCGCGACGCTCTCGGCGCTCGCCCGCTCGTCGTCGAGCGCCGCGCCGAGCCCCTCAGCCGCAGCGACCACGGCTCGCTCGTCCGCGGGAGCCGGGCCACCGTCGAGACAGGCCGCCAGCGCGCCGGCCCGCGCGCGCGCTCGCTCGAGCGCCTCGCGCGAAGGCTCGGGGCGGCCGCCCGGCACGCGCTCGCCCACCACGACGAGGCGCTCGCCCTCGATGGACGCACGGAACGAGAGCCCGTTCGCGTCCGGGACGCGCACCCCGGCGGGCACGAGCGCGTCGCGCACGATGGCGCGCAGCGGCGCCGAGATCCGCAGCACACCCCGCTCGGCATCGAAGCTCGCGAGCCCGGAGGCGAGGTCGTGGGCCAGCGCGAGCGCCGGGCGCGGCCCGCGAGGAACGGCGCGCGCTCCCTCCACGACCACGAGCACGTCCTGGTGGTCCCATCCCCAGGCGAGCTCGGCCGCGAGCGCGAACAGCTCGCTCGAGACGGCGACCGACAAGCGCGGCCCGTCGAGCGGCACGAGCTGCACGTCGCCGCCGATCGCGGCCCCGAGCGCCGAGGCGAGCGGCCCGAGCCCGATCGAGACCACGATCTCGAGGAGCGTCGCGCGACGATGACGGAACGCGCGCCATCCGTCGGTCAGCGAGAAGCGCCCTTCGCGCGGCACCAGCTCGGAGCGCAGCTTCTCGATGCGCAGGCCGCTCTCGAGCACGAGCGGCGCGTCGAGCACGAGCTCGGTGCGCCCTCGATCGAAGCGCAGCCCGAAGCGCGGCGCCCGGCCTTCGCCGTGCGTCGCGGCCTCGCCTCTGCCCTGCGGCGCCCTCATCCGTGCACGAAGCTCGTGAAGCGGGCCCACGGCTCGCCGAGCGACTTCGTCAGCGAGGTCTTCAGCTCGCCGAGCCCCGCCTCGTCGGCCCCGGCACCGACGGCGCGCTCGAGCGTGAGGAGCGCGGCGAGCTTGCGGTCGCGACCGGCATAGGCGGAGGCGAGCAGCGGGAGGATGTCCTTCTCGTCGCCCCCGAGCGCCAGGGCGCGCCGGAAGAGGCCGATGGCCTCGCCGTGGCGCTCCTGCCCGAGGTGCGTGGCGCCGAGGCGGCGGAACAGGTCGGCCGTGACGGCGCCGTCCTGACCCCATTGGATCGCGAGCCGCAAGATCTCGTGCGCCCAGTCGATGCGCTGGAGGCTCGCGTACGCCGAGCCGAGCAGCCCGAGGCCTTCGGCGATCGTCGTGCGGACCTCCTTCGAGAGGCTCTGGCCTTCCATGGTGCGGAGCAGCATCGAGAGCGGGCCCGGCCAGGTCCCGAGCAGCTGCACCACGCGCTCGTGCTCTCCGTTCGCGGCGGCGGTGCGGCCCGCGCGGACGAGCTCGAGATCGATCGAGAACGGCGAGCGTCCCTGCGTCGCGCGGGCGGCTTCGTCGCGGATGCCCTGGCGAACCAGCTCGCGCAGCGCCGTGACGGGCAGCTCGGTCGCACCGCTCGCCCGCGTGACGGCCACGATCGGCTCGCCCGAGGCGGGCACGCGCATCGACTCGAGACGGATCCCGAAGATCGGCGCGAGCAGCACGTAGCGGAAGCCGATCGCCGACTGGATCTGCTCGGGCGTCGCGCCGGGCGGCACGGCGCCCACGGGCTCGTCGTCGCCGAGCAGCGCGGCGGCGAGGCGCCGCTTGAACTCGCCGAGCGCCATGCGCTGCGGCGGGCCGCCCTCGGTGCCGAACTCGATCTGCGAGCCATCCGGGTTGCGCTGGTCGACGGCCAGCGCGGTGATGCGCAGGCCCGCCACGACGGCGAACGCGACGAAGCGCGCGCCCACGATGCCGTTCAGCTGCGCGAACGCCGCCGAGCCTTCGCCGAGGCGCTCGAACCAACCATCGGCCCGAACGTCGTCGAGCGGGATCTCGCGCGGTGCAGAGCTCACGGGACCCGGCATGATCGCGTCCGGCCCGCGGCGGCGTCAACCGCGTTCGCGCGGCCGTGCGACGGGCCGGAGCGACCACGAGGTCGCGCCTCGTGCACGCCGCGGGAGAGCCCACGAGCGTGAGCCCGCGGCCGCACGAGCGAGGAGGCTCGGCCGCCAGCTGCCTCAGCTGCCGTCCACGAAAGAGTGCGCGTCGATCGAGCCCGAGTCCAAGCTGCATCCCGCGCCACCGCACCGAAGCGCCGCGCACACGTCCGGGGAACAGCGCTCATGATCCGGTCGCCCGGTGGGACAAGGACACCCTGGCGTGGGCGGACAGTAACAAACGGGAGCCGTCTCCTGACAGCCGGCGACGCTGAAACCGACCGCGACGAGCGACGCCAGCAGCCACCGGAGGAACACGCTACGTCGAGAGCCGGGTTGCATCACATCGCCACCACGTTCGGATCGAGACGGTAGGCGTAGATCGTCCGCTCGCCTTCGACGGTGCAAAAGCCGAGCAGCACCTCCGACTGCGAGACGTAGTGCAGCCACGCCGGTTCGCACTCCATGCCGGGCGACATTGGTAGCGTGCGCTCGTCTCCACTCGCGAGGTCGACGAGGTGCAGCTCGTCGGGCGCGTACCACCCGTAGATCCCGTCTGCGAGCTCGGCGTCGTTGGGCTCCACGTCCGGATGCACTCGTGAGGAAACGAGCACGCGATCGCTCGTGAGGTCTGCCCGCCACAGCTCGGCGCGCGTCGCGAAGCCGTCGACGAAGTCCTCGTATTGGATCCACGTCAGGGTGTCGCCGTCGATCTGCGGCTGTCCGACTTCGTCAGCCGGATCGTAGAGAACGGCAGACCCCGCACCTGCGGTCCAGTCGTGGAGCCTCCACTCGGTGATCGTCTCGGCGAATACCAGACGGTCGTCGTGCGTGACCGGGTAGTACGCCTCCGCGGTCGGTGCCGGCACGAACGCGTCGTCGACGCGGCCGTCGTGAGCGACCACGATCCGGCCACCGATACGCGCCGCCACGATGCCTTCGCCAGCCGCAATGTCCTCGACGTGCGCTCCGTCTCCCAGATACGGACGACCGAGCACGGCGATCGGAACCTCCGTGCCCCCGATCGAAGCGACGGGCGCAGCGTAGAATCGAGCCTCGACGACGTGGAGGTCGGGGTCACCGCTGAAGTGGACGTCCATCCCGACCCATCCGCTGTCGCTCAGATCGATCTGCCGCACGCGACAGTAGGGGGTCGCGCCGGTCGGCGAGCGGTACCGCCAGGCCGCGACGGGCGCACCATCGACCGGCGCGAGAGCCATCACCTGCGAGCCTGTCCCGCCGAGCTCGTCGCTGATGAAGACGAGCCAGCCCGCTGCGTCACGATAGAAGCCAGCCGTCGGGAAGTAGCGGCCGCCCGCCGCGAGCCGCTGGCAGCCGGGCCCGCACGCCTCCCAAGGCATCGGCGGAATGTCTTCGGGGTTGCGCGCGCGCTCGATCGCGCATCCGTCGGGGAGCTGCGGGAGGGCCACCCAATCGATCGCACGCGCGCCCCCATCGATGCCGACCTCGCCGCGCGCGTCGAGGGTCGCGCCCGCATCCCTCTCCCGTTGCGACGCATCAGCGCCAGAGTCGGCTACGCAAGTCGTACAGGCGCTCGTGTCCCGGCCGGTGCACGAGACGAGCGCGACCGCGGCAACGAATCGCCATCGGACGAGGGCGTGGGCGATGGACACGTTGGCTCCCTCTCAGAAGAGGTCCTCGGCACACCCGTGTCGACGGGTGTGCGAGTGCGAGTAGCCGAGAACCTCCGTTCGACGCCCCAGCCGAACGGCCAGCGAGAGCCCACGCCGCGTAGCGAACGCGCCCTCGGGCCGCAATGCACCCGGCCCGCCCACGACGCCGTCGAAGGCGAGCGAACCCCGGCGATCGCGACGCAACACCATCACCGTGTGCGAGTCCGCGTGCGCATGCGACACGCCCACCCACCAGTGCCCCGCGGCATCGGCTGCGAGGACACCCACGCCGACTTGACGGCGGCGCTGCCAGCGCGCCTCGACGGCAGCATGGCCCCCGCTCGGCGGAATGCGCAGCAGGCGGATGCGCGCCGCGTGGTGCTCGAACGCTTCGTCGAGGACGTAGAGCTGAGCATCCGTGGGCGAGTAGGCGACCGCGAGGATCCGACCGAGCTCGACGTCGGTCTCGACACGGGTCCAGGTGCCAGTGAGTGCCCTGAGAGCCCAGATGTCGTGGAGCTCCGTGCCGTCACTCGTCGCACCACCAGCAACCCATACGGTCGCCCAATGCGCAGACGCGGCGATGGCGTATCCGCGGCGTTGGGGATCGGGCTGTGCCAAGCCCGCGCCCCCCTCGGATCCCGAGCCCAGCGGCGCGAAGCCGGGGCACTGCCCCTTCGGACAGCCGGATTTCAAGTACGTCTCGATCGTCGAGCCGCGAGTCGCGAGCACGCGGATCGGCGTCGCGCCGTCGGCGGCGAGGCCGACGAACCGCAGCGTTCCCTCCGCGCCGAGCTCGGGCGGCTCAGGCGCGACCGCCCACCTGGTCGATTCCGTCGTCGCGAACAGACCGAACCCTTGCGGGTCGAAGCTCGGGTCGCCTCCGGGCACGAACACGCGCGTACCGATGACGATCGCCGGGCTCTGGGGATCTCCCACGGTGCAGACGCCATCGGTGCACGGCAGTGCCAACCAGGGCACCGGCAGCCAATCGCCGCAGTAGGGACAGAAGTCGTTGTGGAACGGGAGCGCGAGAGTCGGAATGAGCTCTCGGGCGGGAGGCAAGTCGATGTGCGGGCCCGACGTCGTACGGCTCTGCGCAACCAAGCCCGAGGAGTAATGGTTGGGAAGCTCGAGCGTGAAGACCGAAGGAGCGATCGTCCGATGCCACATCACGCCCGCGATGGGTGTGCTGGCCGGTATCGACGCAGGATACAGGCTCCCGAACCTGGACCCCGACCAGCGCGGCCGGTCCGTTCCTGACACATCCCAGGTCGTGGTGAACGTCGGGACGACGTCCTGGTCGTAGCGGAGCGAGACCTGCCCGTCGCGGTCGAGGCGATCGAGCGTGACGAAACGCCAGTCGCGCGGCTCGCGGCCGGTTCGCGGGACGTACAGGTCGGGCGCGGCACGAACACAGCCGCCGGCCAGCTCCTCGCCGAGGAACGACTCGCACGCCGCGCGCGAAGCGAGATCGCCAGGTTGTGCCACGCCGCACGGGCAGAACCGAAATCCAGTGGGAAACATCGAGGAAGTGAGCGCTACCCCGTCGACGGGAACCACGACGTCGGCGATGCGCGACGCTCCCGTCGGGATGTTCTGGATGTATCCGTCGGCGCACGGGTGCGGGTCACAAGCGTCGCCCGCCGGTTCGACGTGAGTGACGAGCTCTGCGTCGAGGTTGCAGTTGTGCTGGTCGTTGTCGACGGCCGGACAGTTGTCGCAGTCGTCCGGCGTCGGGTCACGATCGCTGTTCGCCTCGCAGTCGACTCCCGGGGTTCCTCCAACAACGTCGCACACGCACTCGTCGCCGATCCCGTCTCCGTCGCAGTCGGCCTGCCCGAAGTTCTGAATGGCCGGGCAGTTGTCGCACTGATCGGGGATGCCATCGTCGTCCGTGTCGCCATCGATCTCGGCCGTTCCCACCTGCGGAATGCAAGCATAGGTCCCTCCGAGGCCTGCGAGGGGGCAAGCGGGCGTGAGCGAGCCATCGAGAATGTTCTGCCGCGGGTTGTGGATACCCCAGCAGTTGTCGTGGACTCCCGCGAGCCCGTCGCCATCGGGATCGATCGCGTCACACGAAGGAAGCCCTGCCGCGCGGCGTACCCGATCGGCAGCTGCGCGATCGTCACGCTCCTCCGTCGTCGGGCAGTCGACATCGCCTGTCCACACCGTCGTAGTGCTCCCGGGAGGTCCGGCGACTGGCCCGTGCGTGCGCGAGAGGCTCACGGTGACCATCGCACCGGGATAGGAGCCGCCTGGTACGCCTCCGAGAATCGGCCGCAGGAGCTCCCTCTGGATTTGCTCGTGATCGACGCGAACGAAGAGATCGCCCCCGCTCGTGAACGCGCCCAGTAGCGTCCGCGGACCGGTCGGAGATTCCGGAGGAAGGTAGATGGAGCCGCCGCTGTCGCCGCGCCGCCCGTTGGCGTCGCGAATCGTGCAAGAGGTGCCGCCGAACGCGCAGTCTTCGATCGTCACGGAGACCCGCTGTCGGAGCGCAGGAGTGGTCGTGTCGCCCGCGCCGAGCGCGGTCGAGCCGTAGCCGACGAGTGAGACGTGGTCGGTCGTCGCCCAAGGCGCTGGGCCGCCCGGCGACGTCTCCTGAAGCCGCGCCGGCACGACGGGATAGGCGCTCGGACGTCGCCCTGCGCCGATGTCCACGCGCTCCGCCAGCACGAGCACGGCGATATCGACATGGCTCGCTGGGACGTCGAAACAGCAGGAACTGCCGCAGAACGTGTACGGACAGGGCTGGCTGCAGCCGCCGAGGAAGTCCATTCCGCTCGCGCCTTCCGCAAAGCAGTCGGCAACTGCGACCCGCTCGCTCGCCGGGACGATGTCCGGCGGAGTCGGGGCGCCTGGTCGGGGATTTCGGGGCGAGAAGGAAACTTGTGCGGTTCCGCCGAAGCGCGAATCCAAACAGTGCGCGGCCGTGACGACGACCCGCGGTGACACCAGCGTCCCGCTGCAACCCGAGTCGAGCCAAACGGTCGCATCACGCGCCCACTGGCGCACGTCTTGCGCGACGTGCCCGTCTTCGATGATCACGTCGTCCGTGCCACCGACGACCTCCTCCGGATCGTAGTCGATCGGCTCGGTGCCCACGCACGCGAAGAGCGCCACCATCGGTGTCAGGAGGGCGAAGGACCACGCGCCTCGTCCACACTTCGTGTCTCGCATCGATTTCCCCCAGGAGAAAGCGTGTCGCGTCGAGGACGAGTGTACTCGCAGCGCGCCCCGCCGGAGAATGTGCGATTCGACCTACAGGGAGTCGGCTATGCATCTTCGGGCCGAGGACACCCTCTCGCATCGCCGGTCGTCAGGAACCGCACGCGTGTTCTTCACGCACGCGCGACGCCGATGGCGAGCGCCTCGATCAGCCTCCGAGGTCGTCGAGGCGGGCGGCTACGGGCGAGGACGAGAGGGTCGAGGACGGACATCGTCGATGCCATGGCCCGGAGCTGCTTCCGACGTACCTTCGCCCAGCCAGCGCGGATCCGGCCCCGGAACAGCACAGCCCCGGAGGTGAGCACCGAAGGCGCGCGGCGATCAGCTCCCGCGCCGGAACCACTCCTGGATCTGCCGCGCCTCGTCCTGGGTGATCGGCGGGTACGACGAGCCGCGGGGCGGCATGGGCGTGCGGTCGTCGGGGCCGACCATGAGGTCGTAGCCCTGCGCGCGCTGCGCGATGACCGACGAGAGGCTGCTCGGGGTGTTGCCCATCGCGTACGCCGAGGCGAAGCGGAGGATCTCTTCGGGCGTCTCGAGGGTCACGCCGTGGATCACCGCGTCGGGGTCGCCGCCGCGGCGGTGACAGGGCGTGCACGAGCGCGCGAAGAGCGCCATCGCGCGATCGCGCACGGGATCGCCGCCGCCGTCCACGCCCGCATCGACGCCCGTCGTGCTGCTTCCGGAAGAAGACGACGACTGCGTCCACGACCAGTCGCCGTCGTCCGAGGACGAGGACGACGACTGCGAGCCGCCGCAGCCCGCGATCGCGAGCGCCACGAGGCCGAGCGCGCCGAGCGCCCTCACGCCTTCGCTCCGGCCGCCGCGGCGAGGCCGCGCTCGAGGTCCGCCTTCAGATCGTCCTCGGCCTCGAGGCCGACCGACAGGCGGATGAAGCCGTCGTCGATCCCGAGCTTCTCGCGCGCCGACTTGGGCACCGAGCCGTGCGTCATCACCGCGGGCAGCTCGATGAGCGACTCCACGCCGCCGAGGCTCTCGGCGCACACGAACACGCTCACCGTGCGCAGGAGCGCGCGCGCCGCCGGCTCGCCGCCCTTCACCACGAACGAGATCATCCCGCCCGGGCCCTTCATCTGGCGGCTCGCGAGCGCGAAGCCCGGGTGCGACTCGAGACCGGGGTAGATCACCTTCTCGACGCCCGGCTGCCGCACGAGCCACTCGGCGATGCCGCGCGCGCTCTTCACGTGCCGCTCCATGCGGACGGGCAAGGTCTTGATGCCGCGCAGCACCATGTAGCTGTCGAAGGCCGACTGCACGGCGCCGATCGCGTTCTGCAGGAAGCGGAGCTTCTCGGCGAGCGCCGCGTCGCTCGTGAGGATCGCGCCGCCGACCACGTCGCTGTGGCCGTTGAGGTACTTCGTGGTCGAGTGCACGACCATCGTCGCGCCGAGCGCGAGCGGCTGCTGGAGCATCGGCGTCGCGAAGGTGTTGTCGACCGCGAGCACGAGGCCGCGCTTCTTGCAGACCTCGGCGACGGCGGCGATGTCGACGATCTTCAAGGTCGGGTTCGTCGGCGTCTCGAGCCAGACGACCTTCGTGCTCGGACGCAGCGCGCGCTCGACCGCCGAGGGATCGGAGAGATCGACCTGCGTCGTCTCGATCCCCATCGGCTTCATGACCTTGTCGAGAATGCGGAAGCTGCCGCCGTAGAGATCGTCGCCCGCGACGACGTGGTCGCCCGGGCGCAGCGTGTGGAGGAACGTCGTCATCGCGGCGCAGCCCGACGAGAACGCGAGGCCGTGATCGGCGCCCTCCATCGCTGCGAGGCAGCGCTCGAGCGTGTTGCGCGTCGGGTTGCCGGTGCGGGCGTACTCGAAGCCCTTGTGCACGCCCGGCCCGTCCTGCGCGAAGGTCGACGCGAGGACGATGGGCGTCATGACGGCGCCCGAGCTCGGGTCGGGCTCCTGGCCGGCGTGGATGGCGAGGGTGTCGAGGTGAAACGAGCGCTCCATGCGGCCGTGCTTACCACGGTGACCGTGCCAGCGGATCGGGCTGCGTTTGTTGCGGCCCGGTGGAGGGGCGCGGTAGCCTCTTCGGGACCAGGAGCTTCCATGCGCCTTTCTCCTTCGATCCTCGTTGCTTCCGCGTTCTCCGTGCTCGCGCTCGCGAGCTGCAGCACGCCGACCCAGCCGATCTACGCCGACCTCAGCTACCAGGTGCGCTGCACGCACCTCGACGGCACGCCCATCACCGGCTGCACGAGCCCGGGGCGTCGCGACATCTTCGGCTTCAACGGCGACATGGGCGCGCGGTTCAGCTGCACCACCACCGAGCGCGCCGGCAACCGCTCGGTGAGCTTCACCGTGTCGGCCCGCGACTCCGCCGGTCGCGACATCGGAGTCTCGCTCCAGAACGCCAACGTCGCTTCGACGGGCGGGCCGGTGACGGGCACTTGCCAGTTCACGTTCACGGACGGCAACACCTACGGCGGCAACTGCGCCGCCACGGCCCCGTCGGCGACCCAGCCCTGCCAGGTCTCGAACATCCAGTTCACGACCGACACCGACACCGGCCTGCCGCTCACGAACGTGAGCGTGCTGTGCATCGATGCGCCGAGCATGCCGCTGATCGATCCGCCGCTCGTCCGAGGCGCGAGCTCGCCCGAGAGCGAGACGATGCCGATGCAGATCCACTTCTACTCGTGCCCTGTCATCCAGCGCTGAGGGATCCAGCGCTGAGGGATCCAGCGCTGAGAGGCGATCGGGAGATCGCGGGCGGTTGGTCATCGGAGCACGCGCCGCGATCCCGGCGCAGAAGCGGCCCTCACCCAACCTCTCCCACGAAGTGAGAGAGGGGCCGACTCCTTGCGGGACGGGGGCATCGAGTGAGCGGCGCGAGCGCGTGCCTCGGGCAGCGGCGAGCCGCATCGATGCGCGGCCGGCTCAGCAGTCGTCTTCGCTCGGCGCGTGCAGCTCGACTGCGGTGTTGCGGAAGATGCTGCTGCCGAGCACGCGCTCGCGGGCGCGGGCGAGCTGGCCCACCAACGTCGGGTGCGTGACGCGCTTCTCGACCGGCGGGCCCGGCGAGTAGGTCATCACGATGCTCGCGTCGGTGCCGGCCGCGAGCCGGTGGAGCGCGCCCTTCGGCAGGTGGCTCGAGCTGCCGGTGCGCAGGTGCCGCACCTCGAAAGCCCAGCCCTCGTCCCCCGCGGTCCAGCGCTCCTCGACGATCGCGCCCGAGACGACGTGGAGCCAGGCGTCGGTCTCGCCGTGCGAGACGATGTCCGAGCTGGTCCCGCAGCGCAGCCAGCGCGCCACGATCTGGTGCTCGTCGTAGCGTGCGACCGACGCGCGCGTCTGGCCCCCTTCACTCACCGCGGTGCGGTTGGCGCGGAGGTTGGTCCAGCCGAGTCCGAAGAATGCGCGCGGGCGCGAGCCGAGGTCGTCCATGCGCCGAACTGATCACGTCGGCGTCCGCCGGGCAAGTTTGCCACCGATCGATCGCATCGTGGCACGCACGCGGCGCGCAGCGCGCCGCGCAGATCACACCGAGCGAGCAGGTGGTTCCGACCGTCTCTCCAATCGCCATCTGCGCCGCGCTGCGCGCGGCCCATGTCGCCCGTATGCGTCCTCGCGGACGCGATTCGGCGCACGCGCCGGGCGCGGGATCCAGCGCTCGCGTCAGGACGGCACGAAGCCGCGCCGCAGCCCGCCCGCCAGGGCGGCGTGGTTCTCGGCGTGCAGCTCGGCGTAGCCACAGCCGCCACACACCGTGACGCGCAGCGCACTGCGCACGCTCTCGGGCTTCCACACGAAGGGCCGCTGCGGCGGCTCGGGCTCGGCGATCTCCACGTAAGGCGAGCGGGTGCTCGAGTCGTGGAGCGGAAGCCCGTGGAGGATCTCGGGCGAGCCGCAGCGGGGACAGGTTGCTCGGGTCATCACACCTCTCGATCGCGGCGCACGCCGCGCTCGATCAGGGTACACACGCGCGCGGCGCCGCGCGTGCGCTGGAGCACGGGGCGCGCGCGGTGCTCACGAGAAGCGCGCCCGCCGGCCCGCTCGCGGGCAGATCGCGCGGGAGCTCGTGCTGCGGTGAAGGGTCCGATACGTTCGCGTCGGCCCTTCAGAGCCCGCCGTCCGCCTCGATCACGCGGGTGAAGTTGCCGTACGGATCGAGCTCGACGCTCACCGCGGCTCCGATCGGATAGGCCTCGAGCGCGCCGACGTCGGTGCCCGAGATGCTCTCGACGGCACCGCGCGCGTCGCGGAGCGTCACGTCCCAGCGCGCGCTCGTCTCGATCCGCTCGTCCTCGCCCTCCCCGAGCGGCGCGCCGGCGCCGAGCTCTTCGTCGCTCGCCCACGCGGCCGGCTCGCTCGTGCCGGTCCGCTCGGCGCGTCGATCCTCGAGCCACGCCCACTCGCGCCAGCGGTACCACGGCGCATCCCGGGGCACCGCGCGGTAGCGTGGGACCATGCGGGTGCGCGTCTCGGGGCGCGTGCGCGTGACCGAGCGCGTGCGCGTCTCGCTGCACGTGCGCGGCGTGCAGTGCTGGCCGCCGCCCGAGCACACGTCGTGACAGCTCGCGAAGCCGTTGCCGTCGTCCGTGCACTCTTCGTGGCAGGTCTCGGGGATCGACGTGCAGTCCTCCCCGCACGGCACCTGCTCGGTGTACGTCTCGGTGTCCTGGTAGGGGACCTGTTCCGTGTACGTCTCGGGCTGCATGCCGTCCTCGACCTGATCGTCGTGGTGATGGCGCACTCCATCCGGCACGACGTCGACCGCGCCCGGCGGCCGCGCCTCCGCGAAGCCTTCCCGCGCCACGAGCCGGTGGCGCATCGCCACGCGCGTGGTCGTCCAGCTGCGGGACTCGACGTGCGCGAGGACGATCGACGACGCGGGCGGGACGTAGGGCGTCACCGGCGCCCGCGGGGCGACCCACACGAGCCAACCGAGGCCCCCGACCACGCAGCCGCCGATCACCAGACCGATCCCGAGGAGCGCGACGACCACGCTCGAGGCCCGGGCCGGGACGGCGGCGCGCGGCGGCGGAAGCACACCGGCCGCCGCCATCGGCGCGATCGCCGGCGTCGTGCCGCGCGCGGCGCCGCACTGCTTGCAGAGCGCCGCGAGCGCGGTGTTGTCGGCACGACAGAACGGACAGCGCCAGTCGCGGCCCGCGCTCGCCGCGCGGAGGCCCTCGGCGTCGGCGACGCTCGCGACGCTGCGCGTGTCGGCGGGCATCTCGAAGTGCTCGGAGGCGTCCTTCGGATGCCCGCACCCGGCGCACGCCTTGTCGCGCCCGCGGTTGCGCGTCTGGCACGAAGAGCAGACCCAGGTCAGCTCGATCTTCCGCTCGGGCACGCGAGCAGCGTGGAGGATCGACGCCCGCTCGCCAAGGACGCTCGCATTGACGGCACGTACGACGCATGCGCACCGTATCGCGATGACGTGGCGTGCAAGACGAGGCCCGCACGCAGGGGCCTCGCAGTGGCGGCGCGCGGACGCACGTAGCGCCGCGCGCGCGAGCGCCCTCGGCCCGGCACGAGCGTGGGCGCTCGCGCTCGCGCTCTCGCTCGGGGGGGCCGGCTGCGGGATGGCCGCGACGCCACCCGACGCGAGCGGGGCGCCCGACGCCGCCGCTTCGGCGGACGCCGGCGCCGACGCGTCGGCGGATGCGGGCACACCGGCCGACGCCCCGCTCTTCCCGATCGACGCGCCACCGACCGACGCGAGCGATGCGGCCACGGAGCGCTGCGCGACGCGCGCCCTCGTGACCTTCACGGGCGGCGCTTGCTCGCTCGATGCCGGCGGGCAGCTCACGTGCTGGGGGCGCAACCAGTGGGGCGCGGTCGTCCCCGGCGGCGGGAGCTGGGTCGAGCCGCTTCCCGTCTCCCATCCCTCGCTCGCGGACGTGGTCGACGTCGCGAGCGACGGGTCGGACCTCTGCGTCGTCCATCGCGACGGTGGCGTCTCGTGCTGGGGCGAGAACGGCGTGGGCCAGGTCGGCGACACGCCACGCGTCGTGCACACCGCGCCCTTCCGCGTGCCCGGCGTCAGCGGCGCAGACCACGTCGTGATGGCCTACGGCCTCACCTGCGCGCACCACCGCGACGGCGCGTGGACGTGCTGGGGCGCGGTCGACACCCTGATCGACGTTCCCTCGGACGATCACCACCCGCACGACGTGCCAGCCTTCCGCGGCGCGCGCGAGCTCACGCTGGGCTGGCCCGTCACGGGCATCTGGGACGACGGTCACGTCGTCACGCAGCACGCTGCGCACGACTTCCGCGTGCTGCCCGGCATCGACGACGCGGTCGACGTCGCGAGCATCCAGCTCGAGTCCTGCGTCGCGCGGCGCGACGGCAGCGTGTGGTGCTGGGAGCCCGATCCGGGTGGCCGGGGCACGCCCCCGGCGCGAGTCGACGGCGTGAGCGACATCCGGCGCTTCGCGCGGAACGGCTGGCAGCGATACGAGCTCTGCGGGATCCGGAGCGACGGATCGCTCTGGTGCTGGACGCTCGCGCCGGGGAATCCGGCCGGCTTCGCGGCCGTCGAGGGCGGCGGCGACGTCGCGCTCGCCGCGATGGGCACGCACCTCTGCGCCGCCACGTGCGACGGCCAGGTGCACTGCAACGGCGCCGGGCCCGCCGGAGAGAACGGCGACGGCGTGACCGGCGTCCCGCCCGCCGAGGTCCGGGGAATCGCGGACGCGACCTCGCTCGCCGCGGGCTGGGTGCTCCGCTCGGATCACTCGCTCGCCGCCTTCGATCGGTGGCCGTCGCCGACGTTCGTCGCACCGTGTGCGGTGCCAGCCAGCCCGATGCCGATCCCGGGGGTCGACGATGCGCTCGCGCTCTTCGATGCATGCGCCCTCCGCGCGAACGGAACGGTGGCCTGCCCGCGCGGGAGCTTCCCCGCCGGCGAGGTGACACTCACGGGCGCGACGGAGCCGATCGTCGACTTCGCGATCGTCGAAGACATCGTCTTCGGTGGCAGCTCGCCGGCCGTCGTGACGAGCTCCGGGGCACTGCTCTACTGGGATCTCGGCCCCGTCGGGTCGGGCGGTGCGGACCGTCCGATTCCGATCGCGGCCCCCGCCCCGGTCGCCGAGATCGGGATGCACGCGCTCCGGACCACGCTCGGTGAGGTCTACGGCCTCTCGTGCTTCGCCCCGTTCACGCTCTCGTGCTCGGTGGGCGCCGCATGGCCCGGGCTCACGGACGCGACGCGCCTGTGGCAAGGCGCACAGGTCGACTGCGTGGCGCGCGCGAGCGGAGAGACCCACTGCCGCTTCGCCGCCGATGCGCTCGACGTCCTGCCCGCGGCGCTCGGGATCGCGGTCCCGGCCGCCAGCACGCTCGTGCACGTGCCGGCGCTCGACGGCGTCGCGCAGATCGACCTGAACGGCGAGGTCCTCTGCGCGCGGAGCGCAGGCGGCGCGGTCGACTGCTGGGGCGATCCCCGCGACGGCCGTCTCGGCGCGAACGACGTGACGGTGACCCACACCCGACCCGTCGAGCGCGACGCCGTCGACCTCTCGCACGCGGCCGACACGTGCGCGCTGCGGGCGGACGGAACGGTGGTGTGCTGGGGACGCGCGTCGACGGGCTCGCCGTACACGAGCGGCTGCCAGCAGCCGCTCGACCATCGCGCGCTGCTTCCCTGACCGACGCCTCCTGCTGCGGCGGCCCTCGGTCGCCACCGGCGTACTTCCGAGACGGCGCGGCGTGTGCGCGCAGGGAGCGTAACCGCGCGCACGAGCGTTGCCAGAGGCCCCCTTTCCCTGCGACACCTCGCTCCCATGACCGACGTTCCCCGCTATCCGACGCTCCACGTGGACGTGCCGCCCGACGACGTGGACGAGGCCTCGGCGCAGCTCTTCGATCTCGGCGCGACGGGGGTCGAGGAGCGCGACCGCAGCACGCTCGAGAAGTCTCCGGGCGATCTCGTGCTGCTGGTCGCCCACTTCGCGTCGGACGACGAGGCGCGCATCGCCGGCGCGACGCTCGCGTGGGCCTCGCGCCTCGAGCACGTCGTCGGGGACGAGTGGAAGCACCGCTGGCGCGAGTTCTTCAAGCCCTCGCGCCTCGGCGAGCACATCGTGGTGCGACCGCCGTGGGAAGAGGTCGAGACGCGCGCGGGCGACGTCGTGATCACGATCGACCCGGGGCAGGCGTTCGGCACCGGGACGCACGAGACGACGCGCCTGGTGCTGGCCGAGCTCGACCGCATCGTGAAGGGCGGCGAGCGCGTCCTCGACGTGGGATGCGGAAGCGGGATCCTCTCGATCGGCGCGGTGCTGCTCGGTGCGGCGTCGGCCGCCGGCATCGACGTCGAGCGCGAGTCGGTCGACGCGACGCACGAGAACGCCGAGCGCAACGGCGTGGGCGGGCGCGTGAAGGCGAGCCTGACGCCGCTCGCGCGCGTGAAGGGGACCTTCCCGCTCGTGCTCGCGAACGTGGAGAGCCGCGTGCTCGTTCCCTTCGCGAAGGACATCGCCGCCCGCGTCGCGCCCGGTGGAACGCTCGTCCTCTCCGGCTTGCTCGCCGCCGAGGAAGAGGCGCTGAAGGCGGCGTACGTGCCGATGGCGACCGACCGCGTGACCCGCGAGCGCGACTGGATCGCGATCGTGCTGAAGAAGCCGGGGACGGCCGCCGCTTCGAGCGCGCCGCGCGGCGCCTCCACCGCCAAGCGCGTCGCGACCAAGAAGAAGGCGCCCGCCGAGAAGAAGGCTGCCGCGAAAAAGAAGGCGCCTGCGAAGAAGGCGCCTGCGAAGAAGAGGGCCACGCCCGAGAAGAAGGTCAGCGCCGGCAAGAAGCGCCCGGCCGGGAAGAAGAAGGCCCGCCCGCGGCGGAAGGGCGCGAGCCGGAAGACGACCGCGCGACGGCGGCGCGCATGAGATGAGCCCACCGCGCCTCCGCTCCCCTGCACCGCTCGATCACCCGCACGTCACCGTCGACCTCGGTGAGGCCGCGGGCCGGCATGCGCGCGTGCTCCGCATGGCGGTTGGCGATGTGGTGCGTCTGTTCGACGGGCGAGGTGGCGAGGCCGACGCGGTGGTCCAGGAGCTCTCCGCGCGCCGCTTCGTGGTGGAGCTCGCCACGATCGAGCGACGCGCCCACGCGGCGAGCGGGCCGGTCCTCGTCCAGTGCGTGCCCAAGGGGAGCAAGCTCGACGAGATCGTGCGGGCCGCGACCGAGGCGGGCGCCGCGGCGATCCACCTCGCGCTCGCCGAGCGCTCGATCGCCCGTGCGGAGGGCGCACGCCTGGAGCGCCTGGCGCGGATCGCGGAAGAGGCCGCCGCACAGTCGGAGGCTCCCTTCGTCCCCGCGCTCGAGGCGCCCGCCAGCCTCGCGGCCGTGGTGGCTCGCGCGCCGGCGTCCGCTCCTCGCCTCGTGCTCACGCCCCGCGAGGGCACCGCCATGGCGGACCTTCCGTGGACCTCCTGGACGCAGGCCCCTTGGCTCGTGGTCGGTCCCGAGGGAGGTCTCTCCCCCGGAGAAGAGGCGCACCTCGCTGCGAACGGCTGGCTGCGGGCACGCCTCGCGACGAACGTCCTGCGAACCGAGCACGCGGGGCCGATCGCCGTGGCCGTGGCCCGGGAGCTCGGGCGCTCCGTGCCCACCTCGTGACTGCTCGTCCACACCAGGGGCTCGCTCGGACGCGGCACCGAGGCCGCGATCATCGGGCGCGGGTTGTCCGGCGCCGACCACGGCATGAAGGCGCGCCGAAGACGGTGTATCTTCCGCGTGTGCCGGGGGAACGAGCGAGGCGAGGCAGATGCCATCCCGCGGCGGGCGTCCACAGCCTGCGAGGTGGGCGTCGATCGATACCCGTGCCATGCGCCGAGGCCGAGCCCACGGCCACACCGCGGCGTGGACCGGAGGCCGAGCGCGAGCGCCGTCGCGCGGATCGAGCGCGCCCCGCGGTGCCGCGAGACGGTGGGTCCTCGTGGCTCACGACTGCGCCCGCCCTCGAGAAGTGCATGCGCAGAGCGCGTCGCGCGGCAGCGCCCCTGCTCGTCGCGCTCGCGCTCGGCTGTGCTCACGCGCGTACGGTGCCTGCGTTGTCCCTGGGGCCGCTGCCCTCGCCGGGCGCCGCGTCCTTCGACGCGATTACTTCCGAGGTGAGCGCGCGAGGTTATCCGCCCCTCGACGCGGATCCGGTGCATGGAACGTTCCGGGTCCTCGCGCTGTCGTCGCCCCGCGGAGTCCCGTACACGTTCACGTTCCAATTCTCTCGCGAGGGCTACGTCGTGGTGACGCCGGCCGGACCCCGCGCGCGTCCATCGGGAGACGGTGCGTGGGAGCTGCCGGCCGCGGTCGGGCTCGAGTACATGCAGCTGGTGAGCGCGCTCGCCGAGCGGGTCGGGCCGGCATCGGAAGGCGGTCGGTGATGCGCGTCCAGCGGGGCATCGCAGTCGCCTGCACCCTGGCTGTGCTTCTCGCCGCGAGCGCGGCGGCCGCCCAAGAGTGCGCCGAAGGTCGGGCTCGCGTGGACGGACACTGCTGCTGGCCTGCACAGTCGTGGTCGGAGACCGACCACGCGTGCGTCGGCGCGCCGACGTGCCCGCCCACCTTCGCCGAGGAAGGCGAGACGTGCGTAGCCCGGGCACCCGCGCCCGACGCGGCCGCTCCGGCGGCGGTGGCTCCGCCCAGCGCCCCGCCCTCCGCCACCGCGTGGCCGACGGTCGGAGCCTCCGAGCCCGCCGGCGTTCGCAATCCGGAGATGACGCGCGGGCTCGACGGCGGTCTGCTCGCCGCCGGGCTCGTCGTCTTTCTCTCGGGGTACGGGCTCGCCATCGCGACCGGGATCGCCGACGAGGTGAGCGCCGCGTGTCGCTCGACGATGGGCCCGCCGTTGCCTTGCGGGACGTGGCCCTTCGCGTTCGTGCCCTTGGTCGGCGGTGTGCTCTCCGGGACGCTCGAGACAGGCCCCAAGCGCAGCGAGATCTACCTCGGGCTCGGGATGGGAATCACGGCGACCATCGTCGAGGTGACGGGCGCCATCATCCTCCTGGTCGCGCTCGCCGGGCACGTGGATGACGTCCGCCCGCGATCCCACGCACGGGGTCCATCCCCGAGCTGGTCGTTGGCGCCGGGCCCCGCGGGCTCGGAGGTCGGTCTCGGCGTCCGACTCTCCCTCTGATCGGCGACGCCCAGAATGAGGCTGGAGCTCGGCCGCTCTGTGCCACCGGAGGCCACCTCGTGACCTCGACTCCACACCGCTGACCCGCTGGATCGGCAGATCTCCGCGATCCCGCACGTGGCACGCCCGCTGCTGAGAAGCGTGGCAACCCCATGCGCACCTCGTCGCTTGCTTCGCTCGCCCCTCTCCTCGCGGCCTCGCTCCTCGCCCTGGCCTTCGCGGCTCCCTCGGCCGCGCTCGCGCAGCCGGTCGTCGTCGTCGGCCCGCCGGACACCGGCTCCGGCCCGCCGAGCCAGCTCGCGCCTGCGGTGCCGCCCGGCTACGAGGTCGAAGGGCAGATCGGCGGCATGTACTTCCGCGGTCGCGTGTACACGCCCACGGCGCCGACGCAGACGGTGCCGGCCCCCGCGGCGCCGCCCGTCGTGTCCGCGCCGCCCGCCGTCGCGCCGGCCCCCGCGCCCGCACCGATCTTCGTCGCGCCGCCTCCGACCACGCAGCCCACGTACGTCGTCGTGCCGCCGGTCGACGACGAGCGCCCGCCGATCGCGGGCGCGCAGGCCTGGTCGGCCCGGCACACCGCGCAGGACCGCCTCGCCGACGACGGCATGGGCTTCGGTGGTCGGCTCGCGTTCGACGTGCTCGGCGCCGGTGTCGGCGTGGGCCTCGGTGTCGCGCTCGGCTACGCGTTCTTCGGCGAGTCGCACGAGGACGGCGCGATGCTCGCGATGGCGTACATGACGACGGCCGGCATCGCGCCGACGACCATCACGCTCTTCGGCGGCGCGATCGCCGGTGGGCGCGGCCGCTTCGGCGCGGCGATGCTCGGCGAGCTCGTCGGTGGCGGTCTCGCGGCCACGCTGGTCTACGGCCTCGATGCGGACCTCGACCCCTGGCAGAACTTCGGCGTGATCGTCGGCAGCGCCATGGTCGGCGCCATCCTCGGCATCGAGATCCAGCACGCGCTGCGCACCGCCCGCCTCGAGCGCGAGGCCGAGCGCGAGGGCGGGCTCGAGCTCTCGAGCGTGGCCGTGACGCCCACGTCCCAGGGGAACGGCGTCGTCCTGAGCGTGGGCGGTACGTTCTGATCGGATCGCCGCGAACGCTTTGCGCCGCGCGCGCCATCCCGCATCCTGCATCCATGCGTCGTGTCGTCCCGCGGGCCATCGCGCTCGCGCTCCTCTTCGTCCTCGCCGTCCCCGCGCTCGCCCTCGCCACGCAAGTCGAGGCGCTCTCGCTCCGCGAGCTGACGCGCGATGCCGACCGCATCGTCGTCGGGACGGTGATCGAGCAGGACGCGCACTACGACGACCTCGACCGGATCGTGACCGACGCGACGATCCGCGTGGAGGACACGCTCTACGGCCCGAGCGAGAGCACGATCGTCGTGCGCCACATCGGCGGCGTCGTGGGTGGCCTCGGGCTGCGCGTGGCCGGCGAAGAGCCCTACTCGACGGGCTCGCGGATGCTGCTGTTCCTCCGCACCTTCGACTCGGGCGACGTGGGCCCGGTGTTCCGCCCCGTCGGGATGTCCCAGGGCGAGATGCCCGTCGTCGACGCCGACGCCGGCGAGATGATCCTGCCCGGCGGCGCCGGCGTGACGATCGTCGAGCGCACTCCAGGCGGCCGGCTCCTTCCCGGCGCGCCGGCCCTCGCGTCGCCCGTCCCGCGCGACGAGCTGCTCGCGCGCGTGCGCGATCTCGTCCGCGAGGTGCACCCGTGAGCGCTCGTGACCGGGCGCAACGCGGATGCGATCCCGAGGTGGGCAGGTCCGCGGGTCGAGACCGCTCCGGCCCGCGCATGGTCGCGCCGTCAGACCGGACGTCAGCCGAGGCCGAACACGCGGCGAAACCGCGGGATCGGCCGTACGCCGGGCGCGAGGACGCACCGGAGCGGCCTTGGGGCCGTGAGGAGCGACCGGAACGCTCGGTGGCGGATCACGGCCGGGATCACGGCGCGTGGCCGCTGCTCAGGATTCGATCGCCCCTGGACCGGGCGATCTCGATCGGCCTCGCGCTGGGCCTCGCGCTGGCGCTGGCGCCGGCACGCGCGAACGCCTACTGCCGCATGGTCACGGGCGACGGGCGACAGCCCGCCGACTTCTCCGCCTGCGCGCCGCTCCTGACCGAGCAGGATCACTACCTCTTCTGGAGCCACCGCTGCAGCGAGCTCTCGATCTCGTCGGCGCTGCCGCCGCGCTCGCTCACCATCGCCCAGGTCCAGGACGTCTTCCGCACGGCCGCGGCCACCTGGGAGAACATCGACTGCGGCGGAGGCCTCGCGTCCTCGCCCCGCTTCCACATCGACGTGCTCGAGGGAACGAACGCTTGCACCCGCGCCGGGCACAACGGCCGCGGCAACAACGTCAGCTCCGTGATCTTCGTGCAGGATGGCGACGAGTGGGCGCGCACGCGCGGCTGGTCGCCGATCGCGTTCGCCGTGACGCTCGCCTGGCACCTCGAGTCGACCGGCGAGATCGTCGACGTCGACATGGAGATCAACGAGAGCCGCGGCGAGTGGACGATCTGCGATCCGTCGGGCTGCCTCGATGCCGGCAGCACCTGCCCCGTGAGCGGCTGTGGGCGCGACGGCGGGCCGGTGGACCTCCAGAACGTCGTCACGCACGAGCTCGGTCACTACCTCGGCATCGGTCACACGACGGCCGCGCATCCCGACGCGACGATGTACGCGAGCGCCCAGTTCGGCGAGCTCACGATGCGCGACCTCTCGACGGACGACATCTCGGCGATCTGCGACACCTACCCGGCCGGCAGCCTGCCCGACACGTGCGACCCGACGCCGGCGGGCGGCCTCGCGCTGGACTGCCAGTCGCACGACTGTGGGTGCGGCGTGCCCGGCAGCGGCGCCGGAGGCGATCGCGCCGCGTGGACGGCGGCGCTCGCCCTCGCGGTGGTCGGCGCGGCGCGGATCGCACGCCGGCGCGCACGGCGCTGAGGGAGCGATCGAGGGCGGTCGTCCCCGTCGTCACGTACGTCAGGTGACGAGCCTGGGCCTCTAGGCCCCGCGCGGCCCGGCGCTCTTCCGCTCGATGCGCGTCAGCTCGAAGAAGAAGTGGTCGCCCTCGCCGCGATCGAGCGCGAGGCCGCCCAGGCCGAGGATGCGCCCGTCCTCGAGCGGCTTCAGCTCGTCGTAGAGCAGGCCGCGGACGGGCAGGCGCGAGACGTCGTAGTGCAGCTGCAGCACGCGCGTGTCGCGCCAACGCGAGGGGCCTTCGACGACGCGGAAGGCGCCCGCCGCGAGGCGCGGGCTCTCGAACCACCAGCGGCGCGCGTCGAGGTCGAGGCCCCAGCGGACGGCGCGGAAGAGCATCGCGTCGATCACGCGCACCGAGAGCCGGGCCGCGCCACGCGAGGCGACCGGCGCGAGGAAGGCGCCGCGGACGAGCCCGGAGCCCAGCCTTCCCACGGGCCCGTGGGAGAAGGCGCGCTCGAGGGCTTCGACGTCCGGTCGGGGCCACGCATCGGAGGGGAGCGGGAACGCGAGGGCGCGCACTGGCCGAGCCTACGCGCGAACGAGCCGCGGCGCCCTCCCCGGAGGCGCGGGCGGACGCGGTGCTGGCCCGAGGTCTACCCATGCATCGAGGGACGAGCCAGCGACTCCCGCCCGAGAGCGCCCGGTACCGGCTATTCGCAGTGCTCGCACCGGCGGTCGAGCAGGGCTCGGCGTTCGAGACGTGTCAGCGGGGGAGCTCGACGAGCCGGATCTCCGTGCGCTGCGCGCCTTGCCCGAGCACCATCCTCACCAACCCAAGGTCCCTCGCGATCCACTGGGTGCTGCTGATTGGCGCGCTCGATCTCTCCGTCGACTCGTCCACCGCCACCCGCAGCGCCCGCACGGAGCGCGTGCCCACCTGCACCGCCTCCTCCGCGACGACACGATGTGTTCGTCGCAGCGCAATCTCCATCCCGAGCGCCGCCACTGTCACCTCTCCCCCGTACTCGTCTCCGGCCGCAAGCGTGCGCGGGATCTGCCACGTCTGTTCGCCGACGGAGAGCCCCTCGACGGAGCCGAGGATGGTCCACGGCTCCGTCGCGCCCCGCGCGTCGCAGCTCCGGTCGAGCTCGCTCACGGCGCCGTCTTGCTCGATCCGCCAACGGATACGCGCGGTGCCTCCGTCGTCGACGCGCGAGATCGCCCTGAGCACGACCTGGCCCTCACCATCGTCGCTCTCCCATCGATAGTCCCGAACCGTGCCCTCGGCAGTCGGGACGAACGAGTGCTCGCAGCTGGACGCGAGGGCGTGCGTCGTCGGCGTCGTCGCGTGAGCGGCGGAGGGCGTACTCGCTTCTTCGTGCGGCCGAGCGAGGAACGCGAGCGCGAGGACGAGCCCGGCCGCGCCGAGCAAGAAGGCTTGGTGACGCCTCACGCCGAATGACCGATCACGGCGCCGAGTACACGGCGATCGAATGAATGTCCTGCCGAGCCGCGTCGATGGCGAAGCCGACGAGCAGGTCGTCCCTTCCGTCCCCGTCGAGATCGCCTGGGCTCGCCATACCGGTGCCGAAGCGGGGCAACGTGCTCGTCACCGAGCCCAGCATCGAGCCGCGGCGCGAGTAGCGCACGATGGCGCCGAGCCCCGACGCGGGAGTAGCGCACGATGGCGCCGAGCCCCGACGCGGTCGCCGCGACGTCGCCATCGACGACGGCGAGCCGCTCACCGAGCCGCGCGCCTGCCGCACCTCGCACCAGCTGTGGGAAGCCCCGGCCTCGACCCTGGAAGAACGCGAGCGTCCCGCGGTCGGCGCTCGCGTGCGGGATCGCGCCCACCACGACGAAGTCGCTCGCGGTCCCCACCACCACGCCGTGAGACATCGTCGCGTTGGCTACTGGGCCCTCGTAGCGGCGGGTGATGCCCTCGGACGCGTTCGCGATCACTAGGACGCCGGCCCCTGAGCGAGCGCCCGGCGCGGCCACGAGAAACGACGGCGCCGCCGTGTCCGCCCCGAACGCGGGCTCGATCGACGATCCGAAGCGATCGGTACTCGCTGTGCCGCGGACCGTGCTGAGCAGCTCGAAGCTCGGGCCGGCGACTCGGTAGAAGTAGACCGCGCCTCGGCCACTGCCCGCTCCCGGCGCCCCGATGGCCACGACGTCGCCGAGGCGCGCCATCGCGCTGCCGAAGAGGCCGCCGTCTTCGGATCCCATGAGCTCCGAAAAGAGCTTGCCGTGGCTCGATCCGAGAAGAGCGACCACACCGGGCGCGCCGTAGCAGAGCTTGCTCTCCGGGCACACGATCGAGCGCGGCGCCGACACGAGGACATCGTCGCGGCCATCGCCGTCGACGTCGGGAACCATCGCCGTGGCCGACGACCAGCCTCCGCTGAGGCCGAGCTTCTCGGCGTTCAGCTCGACCTGAGCGAAGCCGGAGTCGTCAACGAAGCTGAGCTCGTCGAACGAGTCGGGTAGCCAGCAACGATCGTACTCCTGTCCAGGGCAAAGCCAGTCGAGCGACAGCTGGCAGAGACCGAGGCCGCCGACGGTGCCGACGCACGAGCCGGCGCCCGGAATGAAGTCAGCGATACTGCCGAGCGAGCCGAACGCGCCGCCCGCGAAGTGTAGATCGGAGTTGCAAAGTGGCGCCGCCGGGAACGGACATACGCGATCGCAGAGATCGCCCTCGCCGAGCCCGCCGGAGTCGCGTTGGCAGGGATTCTGGTCGTTGCCGGGCCCGGGGTCGCCGAGGTGGCTGCATGCGTCCATCGGATCGCTCGAGCCCGGCTCGAACAGGCCGTCGCCATCCCCGAACGGACAGTTGTCGAGCTCGTCCGCGACTCCATCGTTGTCGCGGTCTGGATCGCAGTCGTCCGAGATCCCATCGCCGTCGAAGTCGCGCGAAACCGCGACGCCCGGACTGCGATCGAAGACGCCCGTGCCGGTCGGCGCACAGGCGGTCGTCGCGTTCACCTGGCCCTCGTTGTTACATCCGTCTCCATCGAGGTCGCAGTCGCACGCGTTGGCGGTACCGTCGCCGTCCTGGTCCGCGTTGGCGAGCGCGCCCGAGAAGCTCACGCCCGGACACGCGTCGCACGCGGCCCCGTAGATGTCGCCGTCGCCGTCGTCGGTCTGGTCTGGGTCGAACGCGTCGGGGCAGATGTCGACCTCGCGCGAAACGCAGTCGTCGTCGCCATCGATGATGTAGCCGAAGGCTGCGGTTCCCGACAGCGCGCCTGGCGCCGCGGTCGAGTACCGGGCGCCTCGCGGGAGCGGCCACGAGAACCAGCGTCGGATCGTCTCGCCGAAGAGCGGCGCCGAGGAGAGAAGGTTGGCAACGTTCGGCGCCGCCGTGATCTGGAGAGTCGTGCCGCTGGGACACGCGGGGGTGATCCCGGGCGTGAACGCGGGCACGATCGCGCTCGGCAGAAAGCCGCCGGCGCCATCACACACGAATGAACACGCAGGATCGGCTGCGCATCTGCCGTCTGGGGCGCAAGCCGGACAGACCGAGTCCCTATCCAGCCTGCTCAGCCCGATGCCAGTGGCGCACGCGCGCGAAACCGGCGTGAGGTCGACCCGCACGCTCACGTCCGCGCAGCCCCCACTCGCGACCGTCGAGAACAGCGTATCGGTGTATCCGCCCGTCGGGCCGGTCGCGAGCGTGCTCGGCGTGGTACCGAACGCTCCGACGGTGACCGCCGCGTGGACGATGCCGCTGTCGGCCACCGTTCCTGCCGGCAGCGCCATGATTCTCGTGCCCGCGATCCGGCGATCGAGCACGGGAGGGTTGACGAGGAGGTCCATCAACGAGCCCACGCTCGTGCCTGTCGTCGCGTTCGTCGTCAGCTGCATGGGCAGCGAGGCGATGGCCGGCTCGACTTGCGCAGCCGTCAGCCCGGTCACGTAGTCACACACCGCGAACGATGCGATGTACTTGAGGACGCCCACCGCGGATCGCGCGAACTCGAAGACCACCGCGAGCGCAGCGGTGCTCGGATCGGTCAGGTCGAGGCCGAACATGTCGGCGAGCGCCGTGAAGCTCAGCTCGGCGATGCTGAGCACGCACGCTGCGTTGTACGTCGTCGATCCCGAGATAGCGGTCGGGCCGGTGACGCGCAGCAGATCGAAGTTGAGCCGGAGGTCCGGATAGGTCGCGTTGACCTCGGTCGAGGCGTAGCCGAGGCTCGAGGCGATGCCGGTTCGATAGCCGGCCGCGACGATCCCCGGCGCGTCACGGCACTCGACGCGCGGGCTCGTGCAGCTGCCGCAGCGTCGCACGCCGATGTCGACCGGCATGGCCACGCGATAGGGGCCAGCGTTGAACAGATCGCGGATGAGCGGGTCGAGGGCCGGAGAGACGACGAGCGGCGTGTCGACGCGGAGCACCGGCGTGCTGCCGCTGGCGCGCCATCGGACGTTCGTCTGAGAGAAGTCGAAGCCGAGCGCGATGTCCGTGAGCAGCGCGTTGCCCGGAAGCGTAGGCAGCGGGGAGGCGTTCAGGAGTGTGGCGAGCGTCGGATCGGCGGAGAGCGCTGCGAGCTCGGCGGCGAGGACGTTGTAGCTACCGATGGAGCGCGGCGCGAAGCTGGGGTCGCCAACGACGTGAGAGGCAGCGCCGAGGACGCGCGCGTTGTACTCCTCGGTGTTGCCGTCGAAGTCCCAAGCCGGTCCAGCGCCGAGCCCTCCGCCGAAGGAGAACGCGCCGCGCATCGTGTCCTGGATCGGCTGGATGTCCGTCTGCGAGGACGTGAACGTGCTCGTTCGGAATGTGAGCGGCGCGCCGACGTGTACACTGGCGAGCTGAAGCGGCGTGCCGCTGGTAGGGGAACCTGCCCGGCATGCCGCGAGGGAGAGGACGACGGCCGCCATGAGCACGCCCCTGCTCACACTTCGCGAAGTGGAGCGCTCGTCTCGCATCGGGCCCCCCGCAGGTTCGAGAACGGGTCGAGCGAATCATGGGGCTCGTGTGGTTTGCAAGGCGCTCGTGGTCGTGGCCTTCGCGCTCGGCTGCGCCGCAGAGGATCCGGTTCGTGTCTCGGACGAGTGTGTCGCCGTGACCGAGCCGACGTTACTGCCGACCGCGGGTGGCGTCGCGGGTCGCTGGTCACTCGGCCTGGTCGACGGTCACGTCCTGTTCGCGTACACAGCGCTCTCCAGCGACGGTCAGGTCGCTTCGGCACACGCGCAGTGGCTCACCTCGGACTTCGACGCGGAAAGCGCGGAGTTCTGGCTTGGGGACTCTGACGCGCTCGTGCCGTTCGAGTGGGTCTCGCACGACGGTCGGCTGTGGGCGCAGATCTGGGCCGAGATCGACGGTGGAGCGCGGCCCGTGCGGGAAACAGTGGCGATCTACGCATTGTCGCCCGGCAGTAGCACTCCGGACCGCATGGCGCGCCCCATGCCGGCGAACTCCGGCCTAGACGGGCTCGGAGCAACGCCGATCGACGTCGGCGGCGGGGGTGGAATCAGCGCGGGGAACGACGTACGAGCGCCGGTGACTGTTGCGTTCGGCGGGCCGGTCTTCGCGCTCGCCGGCATTCCAACCTACTGCCCTGCATACATTAACTACTCGCGTCTCTTCGTCTTCACCGCGACAGACGTCGAGGTCGCCGGTTCGCCCGATGTGCCCTGCGTCGGCGACGGCACCACGTGGGAGCACGACATGCGCCTGGTTCCGCTCCGCGACGGCGGGGCGGGCGTCTTTTTCCGCCTCGGAACCGGCGCGGGCCAGGGCTTCGTCCACTACTCGCGGATCGGCCCAGACCTGCGCCTCGTCGACACGCCTCCGCATCGCGTCGACTTCACGACGCGCGCCTCGCCGATTCCGGGAGGGTTCCAGCCCCAGGCGGTCGCGCTCGGCGACGGCACGCTGCTCTACACGCTGCACAACGCCCAGAGCGACTCGAGCGAGTGCCAGGATCTGATGCTCGTCGCGCCCGACGGGACGGGCGCGCACGCAGCCCCGTTTCAGATGCGCTGCCAGCCTCCGCCGGACGGCCTTCGCCGTGGGCTCAACGGCCCGACGCTCAGCGCCTGGGTCGTGCTCCAGCCGCTCGCGTCGGGCCACGCGGTCATCGCCTACGGCGAGCGCACGAACTACTCGCCGCCGGGCACCGAGTTCGTGCGCGCGATCACCGCGAGCACGGAGTGGGAAGACGGCGTGTTCCTGCACACGATCGACGAGCGCGGCCGGCGCGCGTCCGAGATCCTCCGCGTGAGCGCGCCGGAGACCACCGGCTTGCTCGGCCCCACGACGCCTCGTACCGCGACGACCGGCCCGTACCCGGGAGAGCTGGAGGTGCAGGCAATCAGCGAAGGCGACGACGTCGTCGTCGCATGGTTCGACCGCCGCCCCGACGCGCCCGGCTACTACGCCAGGCGCTACCACTGCGGGGCGCTCGCCGACTGAGTTGCGACCGATAGCTCGCACCTGGGCTGCTCGACATACGGCATTGCGGAGCGTAGCCGCACCCAGGCGGCCGGTACGGAGGGTTCATGACGCGGCGGCCGTTGCGCTCGCAGTGCGATACGGCCTCGCGCCGAGCCTACGCGCGAACGAGCCGCGGCGCCCTCCGGTGTACGCTCCCTCGCATGGACGACCCGCGCACGACGATTCGCCAGCTCGAGCGAGGCGCGGTCGCTCCCGAGGCCGCGCTCGATGCCCTCACGGCGAGCGCGTGGGCCGCGCCGACCTGGGCCACGCGCGTCGAGGCCTGTCGCGGCATCGGCGCGATCGCCGGGCGCGCGCACGGCGCGAGCTGGCCGCTCGCCGAGCGCGCCGCCTTCGTCCTGCTCGACGTGGCGCGCGAGACCGACACGCACCTCGAGCGCGCGCAGATGCT
>JBGALT010000105.1:0-28003 GCA_044223665.1 Sandaracinaceae bacterium
CCCAGATCTGCGACGAGGACGCCGATCGCTGCGGGACGCCGAGCTGCGAGACGCCCGACGCCGACGGCGACGGACACGACGCCACCGCGTGCGGAGGCAACGACTGCGACGACGCCGATCCGAATCGCTTTCCCGGCAACGGCGAGGTCTGCGACGTCGACCAGCACGACGAGGACTGCGACGCCGCGACGTTCGGCGTCCGCGACGGTGATGGCGACGGCGAGCCCGACCAAGCGTGCTGCAACGTCGATGCGGCGGGGGCCAGCCACTGCGGCAGCGACTGCGACGACACGCGCCCCGCGGTCGCCCCGACCAGCACGGAGGCGTGCAACGGACGCGACGACGACTGCGACGGGAGCGTCGACGAGGGCGTGCTCGTCACGTTCTACGCGGACGCGGACGTGGACGGCTACGGCACGAGCGACACGAGCGTCATGGCGATGCAGGCGTGCGCGCAGCCCTCCGGCTACGTCGCCGGGCACACCGACTGCGACGACACGCGCATGCGCGTGCACCCCGGTGCGGAGGAAGACTGCGACGTCGCCTCGCCGGGGGCGATGGCCCTGGACGAGAACTGCGACGGCCGCATCAACGAGGACTGCGGCTGCGCCGGCACCGGGTCACGTCCTTGCCTCGGGCTGATGGGCCTCTGTTCGAGCGGGACGCAGACGTGCATCGGCGGCATGTGGAGCGACTGCTCGATCGCGCCCGGCATCGAGAGCTGCGATGCGCTCGACAACGACTGCGATGGAATGGTCGACGAAGGGCTCGAGGTGGTCTGTTATCTCGACGCCGATCAGGACGGCTATGCGCCTGCGGGCACCGCGGCGCTCTCACCCGCGTGCATGGGCTCGGGCGGCTACGGCGGATGCTCGCCCGGCTACACCGCACGGAACCCATCCGTCCCGGGCGAGGCCGACTGCAGAGACGGGGTCGCGACGATTCATCCGGGCGCGACCGAGGCCTGCAACGGCGTCGACGACGACTGTGACGGCGCAGTCGACAACAGCGGCGTGCTCGTCCAGCGCACCGTGTGGCGGGACCTCGACGGCGACGGCTACGGCGGCGGCAGCAGCTTCGTGACGAGCTTCGATCAGTGCACGACGAGCTTCCCGACGTTCGCGATGCAAGGCGGCGACTGCGCCGATGGTGTCGCGAGCGCGCGCCCGGGGCAGACGCAGTACTTCGCGACGCCGTACACGTTCTGTGGGTCGGGGCTGTTCGTCTGCACCGACACGGGCGGCACGTCGCGCTGCACCGCGAGCCCCGGAGCGTGTCCGCCGAGCTTGCCGGCGGCGACGACGTCGTACGACTACGACTGCGATGGCGCGGAGCGATCGCTCTCGAGCACCACCTCTCGTCTCGGGGCGGCATGCATGGCTCATCCCGCGTGTGGGGACTGCGTGGTGGGTGCGGTCGCTCCGACGTGCACCGATCCGATCATGCTCGACCTGTGCTTCACCGGTCCTGCGCCGGCCTGTGGTACGACCGCGCCGACCTGCTCGTGCAACCCGGTGCGCGGCGCGTGCGCCGGCGCCGCGTACGCGGGGGGAGCGACGACCAGCGTGCGCTGCCGTTGATCCATGGCGGGCGCCGGCTGCGATCAAGCCGCCGCGACGGCGATGTCGGCGATGCCGCACGCGGCGAAGATGCGGCGCGCCTGCGAGAGCCAGCCGCGATGCGGCGTCTGGACGCAGACCACGGGAGAGCCGAGCGTGACGGCATGCTCGAAGCCGCGCAGCGAGGCGACGGTGAGGCCGATGCCGCCGAGGCCTGGCGCGCTCGAGCGATCGCCTCCCGAGCTCCGTGAGAGGGGGCCCGCGGAGAGGACGAGGCCTTGGTGCGAGACCCGCGCACGCCGGCCGAGCGGCCCGAACGAGCGCAGCGTTCCGCGGGCGTGCTCGCTCGCGCTCTCGCCCGCGCTCGGCGTGGCGCGGTCGAGCCGCATGTAGAGGGAGACGTCGCGGAGATCGAAACGCGAGACGCGCAAGGCCGACAGCAGCACGACGATCTGCGCGTGATCGCTGGCGCGGCCGACGACGTAGAGGCTCGGCTCGCCCGCGCCCTCGGTGCGCGCGCGAGCGGGAGAGGGAGCACGGCGGGAGTCGAGAGGCAGCGAGCTCAAGAGGAGCTTTCGGGGGCGAACGGCGAGGGGGCGCGTACGGGGGCGAGGCCCCACGGGAAGGGCCTCGGGCGGGAGCATCGCGACGCTCGGGGCCGGGGCGCCGTGTGGCGACGGGACGGCGTGGGGCGAGGCAGCGCCATCACGCGCTCTCGTAGCGCGCGTGGGTCTGGTACTTGAGGACCCACCCGCACGGCGCAGGGCCCACGGAGCCGTGGCACACGTCTTGGGCGGACACGCTCTGCTCGCCGTGTCGCAGCGAGGACAGGATGACGTGGCTCAGATCGTGCCCGCCGCCTTTGCACGAGGGGTTGCCGCAAGGCGACTCGAAGAGGGCGGGCGCACGCTCCACCACGACCCGGCGCTTGTGCGTCGACTCGGGGGCCGTACTGCCGGTGCCGGCGGAGAAAGAAATCTCGAGCGCCCGGAGCGTCGGCACCAGCGCCAAGAGGCGAGGCGCCTCGTCCTCGCGTCGCCGGCGCTCGGCAGCGCGCAGCGCCGCGTCCTTGTCACGACGAGTGAAGACCACGATGCGCCCTCTCATCGCTCGGTCGCGAGCGGCCGTGCCAGGAACGGCCCGCGTCGGCGCGGGGCGCGTCCGCTGGGGGAGGGGGCCTGTCGACCTGCTGCTGCGTCATTCGATCTCGCGGTCTTGCGTTCGACCACGCGTTCTCGGGAGAGGCGGCAGTGATGGGACGTAGGATGAGGAGCCCAGAGCATCGCACCCGGGGGCCCTCGGCGCCACCCGTTCCTTCGCTCGATTCAGTACGCCCGCAGGCAGGCGACGCGGCCGCCTCCTGCCCGGGCCGGGGCCGCCGCCAGTTCCGACGGCGCCCGATCCGTGTCAGATCCTCCGACCCAGGTGAGCGCCCAGCAGGACGACTTCAAGGATCGCGTGCGCGAGCAGACGGACATCGTCTCGCTCATCGGCGAGCACGTCGCGCTGAAGCGCTCCGGCGCGCAGTTCAAGGGCCTCTGCCCGTTCCATCCCGAGAAGTCGCCCTCGTTCTACGTCCACCCGGCGAACCAGTTCTTCCACTGCTTCGGCTGCCAGGCCTCGGGCGACGTCTTCACGTTCGTCATGCGCCTCGAGGGCCTGCAATTCCGCGAGGCGCTGCACCGCCTGGCCGAGCGCGCGGGCGTGCCCATCCCGGTCAGCGATCCGCGCGAGGAATCGGTTGCGCGGCAGGCCCGCGAGCGGCGCTCGCGCCTCATCGCGATCACCGAGGCGGCCGCCGGCTATTACCTGCGCATGCTCTCCGAGCACCCGCTCGGCGCGATGGCGCGCGCGGAGATCGAGAAGCGCGCCGTGACGCCGGAGGTCGCCGCGACCTACCGCCTCGGCTACGCACCCCACGGCTGGGACGGCCTCGCCAACTTCCTCGGGCAGAAGGGCTACTCGCCGGCGGAATGCGAGGAGGTCGGCCTGCTCGTCCCGCGCCGCAGCGGCGACGGCCACTACGATCGCTTCCGGCATCGGCTGATGTTCCCGATCGCGACGGCCGACGGGCACATCGTCGCCTTCTCGGGGCGCGCGCTGCCGACGCCGCCCGGCGAGAAGGAGCCCGACGAGCCGCCGGCGAAGTACGTGAACTCGCCCGAGGGCCCGCTCTACAAGAAGGGCGAGCTGCTCTTCGGCCTGAACGAGGCGCGCGTGGACCTGCGCCGCGAGGGCGAGGCGATCCTGTGCGAGGGCAACTTCGACGTCGTCGCGATCCACCAGGCGGGCTTCAAGAACGTCGTCGCGCCGCTCGGCACGGCCTTCACGCCGATGCAGGCGAAGGTCCTGAAGAAGTACGTGAGCAAGGTGATCGTGATCTTCGACGGCGATCGCGCCGGGCGGGAGGCCACGAAGAAGGCGTTCCCGCTGCTCGCCGAGGCCCAGCTCGCCTCGCGGGTGGTGGCCCTGCCGGGGAAGGCGGACCCCGACTCGTTCCTGCGCGAGCGGGGGCCCGAGGCGTTCAAGAACCTCTGCGCGGCGGCACCTCCGATCGTCGACCACCTGATCGAGGCGGCCGCCGGCGAGGCGGGATCGGATCCGGCCGCGCGCGCCATGGCGGTCGAGTCGCTCGGGCCTGTGCTCGCGCGGATCGAGTCGCCGGTCGAGCGGGGGCTCTACGTGGAGCGCGTCGCGCAGGCCTTCCAGATCGCCGATCTGGGGGCCGTCCGTCGCGCGCTCCACAAGGGCGCGCGGGCGCCGACATCCCCGCGCGAGCGCAACACCCAGGAGGCGAAGGCCAGTGAGCAGCCGGCGCCGGCGCGGCCGAGCGTGCTGCCCCCGATCGAGAAGGACGTGGTCGGGGCTCTGCTCGATTGCCCGGCATTGTTCGGTGGCGACGGGGGCGAGCGCTTCGTCGAGCTGATGACGAGCCCGGAGCTGCGCTCGGTCGTGCGGGCGGCGGCGATGATGGTCGAGGAGAGAGGTGGCATCGACGCCGCGCTCTTGCTGGCGGGCGCTGCGGAAGGGATCCGCGCCTGGCTCGCGGGGCGGCTTGCACGGCAGGAGCTCGACCTCGCGGCGGCCGAGGCGTTCCTCGTGACGGCGCTCTCGCGCCTGCGGGCCGAGGCGGTCGGCCGCAAGCGAACCGAGCTGGAGCGCGCCATCAAGGAGGCGCTGCGGAGCGGTGAGGTCGACCGGGCGACGGCGCTGATGCGGGAACGTGACGCGCTCTTCCGCGCCGGCGCGACGGGCGCCAAGCCGGGGTGAGGTCTGGCGCGGCCCCTGCTTCGAGGGGGGGGACCACCCCACGAACGGGCAACGAACGCCAGAAAATTGTGCGCGCTTCCTTGACTGACACCAATTCTTGAGCGATCTCAGGCGGCCCCTCACAGCGCGCCGAAGGTTGGGTCGGGGAGACGGCCGCCTGCGGGGCGGGGGCGCATCCACGCGGATCCGAGGTGCAGCAGATGGTGGAAAAGACCGGAGCCGGCAAGCGACAGCGGATCAAGAGCGCATCCTCGGCAGGGGCGATCGAGGCCGACGCGGGCGATCGCGACGACGACGAGGACGAGATGGACAACGAGCCGCGCACCACGCGCGCGCTCTCCAGCCTGCCGCCCACGAGCTCGATGCGGCCGGGGCCGCTCAAGGGCGCGCATCGGCGCGAGGTGCAGGCGCTGCTCGACAAGGGGCGGGCGAAGGGCTTCCTCACCTACGACGAGCTGAACGACGCGCTCCCGCCGGAGATGGTGACGTCGGATCAGATCGACGACCTGCTGCTCCTGCTCGGCGGCGAGTCGATCGACGTCGTGGACGTGGCGCACGCGAAGGCGGCGGCGCGCAAGGAGCGTGACGCCGAGCGCAAGAGCCAGGCCCCGCGCGCGGGCGCGGCGGCGAGCGACGACGACGACGACGACGAGCAGGAAGAGCGGCGCCCGGCTGCGAGCAGCAGCAGCAGCTCGACCATGCCACCGCCCAGCGTCGACGAGGCGCTGTACACGAAGTCGAACGACCCGGTCCGCATGTACCTGCGGAAGATGGGCTCGGTGTCGCTGCTCACCCGCGAGGGCGAGGTCGAGATCGCGCGCCGCATCGAGACGGGCGAGAACAAGGTCTTCGAGGTCATCCTCAGCTCGAAGGTCGGCCTGAGCGAGGTCATCGAGCTCGGCGAGAAGCTCAAGAAGGGCAAGATCCGCGTCCGCGACGTGGTCAAGGAAGACCAGGAGCAGACCAAGCAGGACGCGGCCGCGGCCGCGATCGCCGAGGAGAAAGACGAGGAGCAGGCCCTCGTCGACGAAGAAGAGTGGAAGGGCCGCGTCATCCGCCAGATCGACAAGGTCAAGCGGCTGGAGGGCGCCCACCAGAAGCTCCTCGACGAGCTCGAGAGCGCCAAGCGCATCAGCGACAAGGCGCGCCGCGCGGTCGAAGGGCAGATGTCGAAGATCCGCCGCGAGCGCTTCGACACGCTCCGCGAGCTGCGGCTGAACAAGAAGCAGCTCGATCGGATCGTGAACACGATCAAGGGCTTCGTGCGCCGCGTCGAGCGGGCCGAGGACGCGATCGGCGAGGCCGAGCGCAAGGCGGGCGGGCTGACCGAGAAGGCCATCCGCCAGGCGATGCGCGAGATGACGGAGAACCCCGCGCTCGCGCGGCGTCTCCAGAAGAAGATCGGCGCCGGTCCCGATCAGCTCAAGGACGTGCTCGAGGAGATCGCCGAGGCGCGTCGCGCGATCAAGAAGGTCGAGGAAGAGCTCGGCCAGCCCGTCGAGACGCTCCGGGCGACGTACCACGAGCTGCACTCGGGCGAGCGCGACGCCGAGAAGGCGAAGGCCGAGCTCGTCGAGGCGAACCTCCGCCTCGTGGTGAGCATCGCCAAGAAGTACACGAACCGCGGCCTGCAATTCCTGGATCTGATCCAGGAGGGCAACATCGGCCTCATGAAGGCGGTCGACAAGTTCGAGTACCGCCGCGGCTACAAGTTCAGCACCTACGCGACGTGGTGGATCCGTCAGGCCATCACGCGCGCGATCGCCGACCAGGCACGGACGATTCGTATCCCCGTGCACATGATCGAGACGATCAACAAGCTCATCCGCACGAGCCGGTACCTCGTCCAGGAGCTCGGCCGCGAGCCGACGCCGGAAGAGATCGCCGAGAAGATGGAGATGCCTCTCGACAAGGTCCGCAAGGTCCTGAAGATCGCGAAGGAGCCCATCTCGCTCGAGACCCCGATCGGCGAGGAGGAAGACTCGCATCTGGGGGACTTCATCGAGGACAAGAGCGTGGTCTCGCCGATCGAGGCGGTGATCAACACCGACCTCGAGGAGCGCACGCGTGGCGTGCTCAAGACGCTGACGCCGCGCGAAGAGAAGGTGCTGCGCATGCGCTTCGGCATCGGCGAGAAGAGCGACCACACGCTCGAAGAAGTCGGCCAGGACTTCGAGGTCACGCGCGAGCGCATCCGCCAGATCGAGGCCAAGGCCCTCCGCAAGCTCCGCCACCCGAGCCGCAGCAAGCAGCTCCGGAGCTTCATCGAGAACACCTGAGCGAGCGCGAGAGCGCCGGAGCACTCGAGGGCCGCCGAGCGAAAGCAAGGCGGCCTTCTTGTCTCTCGAGAAGCGACGCGTCTCGCTCTCCCAGCTGGGAACGGCTCCGCTGCGAAGGCGCGAGCGGCTCCCTCTCCCGCCGAGGCGGGAGAGGGTTGGGGAGAGGGACTGCGCAGCAAGAGTGGAGTCGCCAGCGCTGCGATCGCTCGACGCGCCGACGAGCCCGGCGCTCGATCGCAACGCTGCTCGCGACCGCACGATACCGAGGCATGCCACCGTCACCGCTCGCGCTTCGTCGTGCTCTCCGTCGAGAAGGCACTCGGGAAGAACGTGCGCTCTGGCGTGTCGTGCGTCGATGCGCGGCGGGCGCCCGCTTTCGCCGGCAGCACGCGTTCGGTGAGTACGTCGTCGACTTCTACTGTCACGAGGCACGTCTCGTCATCGAGCTCGACGGGGGGCAGCACTTCGGTGCTAGGGAGCAGCGCCAAGACCGCCGGCGGACCGAGCGCCTCGAGCGAGCCGGCGTTCGTGTCGTGCTGCGCTTCACGAACCGCGAGGTGCGCGAGCAGCTGGACGCGGTCGTCGCGACGGTTCTCGAAGCGTTGCAGCGCGGGCGTCGCGCGTGACGGGCGCGTCGTGCGATCGCAGCGGCGTCGGTTCGTCCGGCGCTTCGCAGTCCCTCTCCCCAACCCTCTCCCGCTCTCGCGGGAGAGGGGGCCGCGTGGTGCGGGCGCAGCGGCGGCGTCGAGGGCCGCGTGGCTCAGCCCTCGATGCCGAGCGCCTTCGTGATCGCGGCGAGCTTCCCGTCGGCGAGCGCGGCCTCGAGGAGCTGATCCACCAACGTCCGGCGGGCGGCGAGCGGCATCGCGGCGACTACCTTCTCCGCTTGCTCGAAGCCCTCGAGCGCGCGGACCTGCTGCATCTCGGTCTCGCTCAAGCCCAGGCTCGTCATCGAGCGGCCGAGGAACGCGCGCTCGTGCTCGGCCATCATGCCGTCGGCCACCAGGACCTTCGCGATGAGCAGACAGCTGGCGACGCGCTCGTTCATGCGCGCGAGCCTACCCCGAAACGCGAACGGCGCGCCTGGAGGGGCGCGCCGTCGCATCGGGCGATGGGCCTCGGTCAGTAGCGGCGCCAGCGGCCGTGGCGGCGGCCGTAGACGCGCGGAGGCGTCACGTACACCGGCGCGGGCGCGTACATCGGGGCCGGTGCGACCTCGACGCGGACTCCACCGCCCCAGGGACCGATCACGAGGCCGGGCTGCACCACGACGGGCGCGCTCACGCGCGGCGGCGGGGGCGTGATCACCGTCGTCATCGGCGCCGGCGCCCGCGGCGCGACCGCGTAGGCGCCGCCACCGCACGCCGTCGACGCGTAGCCCGGGGGCGGGCCGGCGACGGCGAGGTCGGGCTGCAGCTGCGTGCCGGAGCTGGCTCCGGCGGGGATCGGGTAGTACCACCACCGACCGCTGCCGCAGACCCAGTAGCCTGCGACGCCGGGGCGTGCCGGGGGGACCGTCACCACGCCGCTCGAGCTCGGCGGCACGACGACGGCTGTGCCCGTCGCGCTCGGCACGCTGGTGGTCACGGGCGGCGCGACCGTCACCGTCGCCGTCGTGCTGGGCGTCGGCGCAGGCGTCGAGACCGAGGGCGGGGGCAGTGCAGGCACCACCGCCGTGCTTGCCTCGGGCGCCGGCGCGGACGGCTCTTCGATGCGCCCGAACACCTGCGTCACGTAGGTCCCGTCGCCGTGGAGGATGGCGGCGAGGCCGACGTGGGTGAAGCGCGGGTTCAGCATGTTCGCCAGGTGCGGCGGGCTCGCCTCGAGGGTCGCCTCCGCCTGCGCCGTGTCCGAGTGCATCGAGACGTTCTCGGCGATCTCGTCGATGGCCAGGCCCGCCGCGTGGACGCGGTCGACCGGCGTCCCGCTCGTCTCCGAGACGTGCATCAGCTGCTGGTGGTCGGCCATGTCGTGGCTGTGCGCCCGGGCGGCGCTGTCGAGGTGGCCGTCACGCGCGAGCGGCGGGACACCCTGGGCAGCGCGGAGCTCGTTGATGCGGGCCAGCATGGCGTCCTCGCCGGACGAGTCGTCCTGGGCGAGGGCGGTGGGCACGGCAGTCGTCAGGAGCGCGCTCGCGGCGAAGAGGGCGAGGGCGAAGCGGGTCATCGGGACCTCCGGTTGGGCATCGAGCAAGATGCGAACCATCGTTACGACGTCGCGCACCCACTCGAAAGTCTGCGAAAAACGAAGGATGGCGTCGAGCGCACGGTCCGAAGGACGAGGGATCGCGAACGCTCCTCCCTCGCCGAGCGTGGACGGCCGTTCACGCATCGCCGGCGCGCGCTTGCCGTGGTGGGCTCTCGGCGCCAGAAGCCGGGCATGCGCGCTCGCCTCCGCCCCGACCTCGCCGTCCTCGCCGTCCGTGGGGACGATGCCCGCAGCTGGCTCAACGGCCAGGTCACCAACGACGTGCGGTCGACCTCGTCGGGCCAGGCCGTGCACGCGCTCGTCCTCAACGTGAAGGGCCGGATCCTCGCCGACGTGACGGTGCTCGATCGTGGGGAGGGCGGCCTCGCGATGGTCATCCCGCGGAGCGAGCACGACGCGCTCGCGGCGCACCTCGAGAAGTACGTGATCATGGAGGACGTCGCGCTCGCGCTCGAGACGCTCGATGTGGCGGAGCTGCACGGCGAGGCGGGGATGGGCGATTCGCCCGCGGGCGAGCGATTCGCCACGCCCTGGCTCGGTGAGGGCGTCTCGCTCTTCGTCGGCCCGGCGGACGCCCTGGCGCGCTTGCCGCGGATCGAGGAGGCCGAGGCCGAGGCCGCGCGCGTCGCCGCGGGCCGCCCGGCGTTCGGCGCCGACTTCGGACCGACGACGTACCCGCAGGAGGCCGGGCTCGACAGCGCGGTCTCGTTCCAGAAGGGCTGCTACCTCGGGCAAGAGGTCGTCTGCATGCTGGAGAACCGCGGCCAGCTCAGTCGCTTGCTCGCGCGGCTCGAGCCGAGCGGCCCCGTTCGGGTCGGCGCGCGCGTGCTCGACGAGAGCGGCGCCGAGCTCGGAGGCGTCACGAGCGTCGCGGGGAGCGCGGCGCTCGGCTACCTCAAGCGCGCCGCCGTCACCGACGGCCGCACGCTGTCGATCGACGGCGTGCCCGCGCGCGTCGTGGGCCCTGCCCGCGGGTGAGCCGAGCACTCTTGCTGATCACTGCGGGTGCATGATGCCCTGGAGGAAGGCACCGCCGACTCCGAGCACCATCAGGACCACCACCAAACCGATCGCTCCGATCGTCAGTCCGAGACGAACGGCTCCGATGACCAGCCCGATCATCGCGAGGTCCGTGCGCGCGCCCTGGGTGGCCTTGGCCTTCTGCCACTGGAGGTAGCCGATGATCACGCCGATCAGCGCGAGGAACGTGCCGCCGATGGACACGAACCAACCGACGAAGGGCACCCAGCTGCAGCAGCACGACGCCCACGAAACGCTCGAGCACGCGATCGCGACCCAGCTCAGCGTGTCGTCGAAGGGCGGCGCGCCCCCAGGCCCGAACTCCGACGGCGGCAAGGGCGCGAGCGGCCCGCCATAGCCCGGCGGACCGGCTGGCGGCGGAGGGTTGTTGCCGTAGCCGTTGCCGTACGGGTCGTTGTTCATCGGCGCGAGCTTCTCACGATCCCGACGCCTCGTCTGCTCGTCGATCGCGGCAGCAGACGACACCGCCGCCCGCGCTGCCGGTATGTGTGATCGTCTCCGCCTCGTGCGTCCCGGTACCCTCGTCCTGGCAGGACCACGGCAGAGGCAGCGTCGAGCATCGGTCGTGCGTGAAGCGATCGAGCGCGCCGCAGCTCGACGGTTCCGGCTCCGCGCCGAGTGTGCCACAGCCGAACACGTCGTTGTGCGTGGCGGTGCTCGGCGCGCAGTCGTGCCGGCAGTCGCTCCCTCCGCAGTTGGGGCTCGCCCCCGTCGCGCAGACCCCGCAGCCGGGCCCGCTCTGCCGCGTCACGAAGAACATCGCGCGCCCGTCGTGTGCGCCGCGGCATCCGTCGTGCGAGCGCGCGCTGATCTCTGCCGCGCCCGTGCAGACGTGCCAGCCCTCGGCGCAGAGATCTTCGACGTTGCAGTGCGCGCCGTCGGGGTTGGAGCCGTCGTCGCCACCGTGACGTTCGCAGCTCGGCGCGAGAGTGGCCGCGACACCGGGCACGTCCCATCCGCCCGCGCACGCGGCGATGCCGGGATAGACGCGGCGTGTCCGGAAGCCCTCGCGCTGGCCGTCGGCGCATCCGACCATGCGCGGGTCGTGCCGCGGGCGCGCCTGGCCTGAAAGAAGCCCGAGCGCCATCCCGAGCCAGAAAGCGAGCCCAAGATTCCGGACGATGCGTCCCATCCTGCGTGGGACGCGCACGCGGCGCCGCGGCTTGGGCCGTCCACGCTATTCGAGGTCGAGCTGGATGCGCTGCGCGCGCAGCCGGGCGAGCAGGGGCTCGGCCATGGTGGAGACGGGGGTACGGATGCCACCGGGCGCCTCGAGCGCGTCCTTGGCCAGGCACATGGCGCTCTCGCCGAGCATGCGCGAGGTCGCGTCGTAGCCGGGATCGCCCTCTCCGCGCATCTTCGCGCGCACGACGCCCTCGGGGCCACGCGCGACGAAGCGCGAGACGAAGTAGCCCGTGCGTCGCAGCTTCTCGCTCGGGCCCTCGCCCGGCTTGGGTAGCCAGCGCTCGGCGGCCACGCGGCGGAGCGGGCCGATCGCGAGCGCCGCGAGCCCGAGACCCATGCCGGCCGAGAGCAGCGTCGCCCGCGTCGCCCCGCCGAGGCCCTTGCCCGTGCTCATGCACTCTTCGTAGCGCGCACCGCCGTAGGCCTGCTTGCCCTCGCGCTCGAGCAGGTACGCGGTGCGGCGCACGACACGCGCGTTGATGGCGGCCATGATGAACGGGCCGGTCCACATGCCGAGGTCGCGGTCGTAGCGGACGCCCATCTGGTCGGCGCCGTCCTCGCCCGGGCGGGGCCCCGGAACCAACGCGTAGGGGTCGGCGAGCAGGCGCCGCACGGCGCGGTCGCGCTGGGCCTCTTCCATGAGCACGAGCATGCTGGCGACGGTGCCGCCGCTCGCTCCGCCGCGCGACTCGCCGGCCGCGTGCTCGAGGTGGGTGGGGTGCGCGCCGAAGCGATCGCGGTAGGCGCGCGCGACGAGCCAGGTGCCGAGGTCCGAAGGGATCGAGTCGTAGCCGCACGTGTGCACGATGCGCGCGCCGGTCTTCACCGCTTCGTCGTGGTGGCGGTCGATCATGCGGCGCACGAACGTGACCTCGCCCGTGAGGTCCGAGTAGTGGGTGCCGTTCTTGGCGCACGCGGCGACGAGCGCCTCGCCGTACTTCGCGTAGGGGCCGACCGTGGTCGCGACCACGCGCGTCTTGCGAGTGACGGCGTCGAGCGCCGCGGCGTCGTGCGCGTCGGCGACGAGGATGGGCAGCGCGCGCGCGGCGGGCGTCTCGGCGGCCACGTCGTCGCGGATCTTCTCGAGCTTGCCGCGATCGCGCCCGGCGAGCGCGAGGCGTAGGCCGGACGCGAGATGGGCGCGCGCGAGGTGCGCCGCGACCAGGCGCCCCGTGAAGCCGGTGGCGCCGAACAGAACGATGTCGTGCTCGCGGTTGTCCGTCATGGCGAGGGAGCCTGGCGGCGGACCCAGCGAGCGTCACGCGGAAAGTGGAGAAGGGGTGTGATCGCTGGCGGTGCTCAGCGGCGACGCGCCGCGATCCCGGCCTTGATGCCGCGTCCGAGCAAGCTCGGACGCTCGCCTCCTCACCCTGCGGTCGGTGCTCGCGGCCCGAAGGCCGCTCCGCTCCGGCCTCGGGCTCGGTGACGCCTGAAGGCCGGTCTCGCGACGCGACGTGAATGAGGCCTCGACCGTTCTGCGCAGCAGTCTCGTCGCAAGACTTCACCACCGCGCTGGATCACACCCGTGGAGAAACGCCCACCCTCACGGGCTGCTCGTGCCCACGTCCTCGAGCACCGGGGCCTCGCCCTGCACCACGCGGTAGCGATGACCCGCGACCACGTGGAACGTCTGCGTGGGCAGGCCCGGGGCCGGCCAGCGGATCTCGACGTCGGCCTCGCGGCCCGGGCCCAGGCCGAAGTGCTGCACGAGGTCGTCTTGGGCCGAGTAGTGGCCGTGGCCGCCCTCGACGTCGTGGCGTTGCGTCACGCCGTCGATGGTGAGCGCGACGCGCGCGCCGATCGCCGGGCGGTTCGCGGTCGTGCCGACGAGGTGCAGCTGGATGAAGTTGCCCCCGATCACGTTCCGGAAGTAGCGGATCTGCTGGGTCGGGTAGCAGTCGTCCGGCGCCGCCGGGTCGCAGCGGGCGCGGGAGTGCCCGACCACGACGTCGAGATCGCCGTCGCGATCGAAGTCGGCCACCCCGATGCCGTGGCTCCGGTGGTGATCGATGCCCTGCGCGATCGGCACGCTCTCGAAGTGCAGGGCGCTCGTCTGGTGCACGAGCACGCCGTGGTTGCCGGGGTAGTCGCTCATGCCGAAGTAGAGGTCGAGCCAGCCGTCGTTGTCGAAGTCGAAGATCGCCCCCGACATGATCCCTTCGTTCCAGCCGCCCGGGTCGTCGTGCGGGATCACGATGCCCATCGCGTCGCGCCCCGGCCGCGCGAAGGTGACGTCGTGCTGACCGTCGTTGACGAGCAGCTCCGCGTGATCGGAGTTGTCGCCGGCCCACCAGTGCTGGATCTCGCTCGTGAGCAGATCGAGGTCGCCGTCGTTGTCGACGTCGCCGCACATCGTGGCGCCGCTGTTGCCCCCGAGCCGGAACGGGTGCGTGTCGGTGCTCGGATCCCACTGGGCCGGCGACGGGCACTGGAGCAGCGGGCGCGGGCTCGCCGGGCATCCCGCCGCGGTCGGCATCCCCTGACAGAAGCAGAGCGCGAACTGGTTGTCGGTCCAGTCCAGCTCGTCGTCGTACGCGTAGCCCGACGCGACCGAGCGGTTCCCGTACGTCACGGGGCCGCTCCCCGCGCGGCCCGCCTGCCAGAGGTGGTTGGGGGCGCGCCCGTAGGAGGCCGCGAGCAGATCCGGAAGCCCGTCGTCGTTCAGGTCGCACGCCGTCGCCGACCACGCGCGCGGGTGGCCGAGGCCGTCGTCGATGGCGCCGACCTCGACCCAGTCCTGCGTGAGCACGCCGCTCGCCGTCGTGACGTCGTGAAAGCCGCCGGCGCCGTCGTTCTCGTAGAGGCGGCTCGTCTCGAGGAAGAACGCGCCCGTCGCATTCGTGAAGCCGTACTCCGAGACGAAGAGGTCGAGATCGCCGTCCACGTCGTAGTCGAGGAACGCGGCGCCCGAGGGGGCGTCGGTCAGCGGGCCGACGACCTCGTCGATGGGGCGCACGACGCTCGACTCGGGCGCGAGCGAGAAGGTGTGGTCGGGGCCCTGCAAGACGAGCTCGCTGTGCTCGTTGCCGTTGTTGGTCGGGCTCTCGGTGGAGACGCCCAGGTACGCGTCGAGGTCGCCGTCGCCGTCGACGTCGCCGAACACGGCCACGTCGACGGGGCGCTCCTGCGGGTCGCCCGAGCGCCGTGCGAGCAGGCGGGACGCGTCGGTCACGTCCACGAAGTTGCCGTGCTGGTCGTTGCGCAGGAGGCGCGACCAGCGGAGCCCGTCGCCGGCGACCGCGCGCCCGTTCTGCACGAAGAGGTCGGTCCAGCCATCGCCGTCGTAGTCGAGCGCGTGGATGCGCGTCCCGAGCGCCCCGTCGAGGCCTGCGTCGTGCGTGTGCTCCTCGAAGGCCTGCATGCCCGGCGCCCAGCGCGTCCCTGGGCCCGCGATGATCGGGATGGTCGGCGCCGGCGTGGCGCAGGAGATCACGAGCACGGAGAGGCAAGCGAGGCGGAAAGCACGGCGCATGCGGGCCATGCTACCGCGCCGTCGCGCTCGCCGCCCTCGTCAGTGACAGGGAACGCGTGCGCCCGAGACCGCCGCTCCGGGCTCCGTGCACCGATTCCCGACGGGGCCCGACGTGCACATGCAGTCGTGCAGCGTGGCCGTGGCGGCGCTGCACTGGGGGGTGCCCGTGTACTCGAAGGCGTCCGCGCAGTCGCCCGAGCAGATGAGCGCGGTTCCGCAGCTCGTGCGCGAAGGGGCGCGGTCGCTGGCGCCGCTGCAGTCGTAGTCCCAGCTCGACGGCGGGCAGCTGCCCGAGCACAGGCACGTGCCGCACACCCGCACCGTCGTGCCGGACACGTTGCAGGTGGCGATCCCGATGCTGCAGATCGGATCGGCGAAGTACGCCGCCTGGCCCGGATGGACGTTCGCGTTCGTGTCGTTGCAGTCGTCGACCGGAAGCCCGCCCGGGCCCGGGCTGCACACGGTCGTGGGCGTCGGCGCGTGACCGTCGCCGTCCACGTCCTCCTCCATCGCGACGCCGCCCGGGCTCACACCGTTCGAGCAGTTCGAGTCCACGCGATCGCAGATCTCGGTCGCCCCCGGGTGGATCGACCCGTTCGCGTCGTCGCAGTCGTCGCGCGGGAACGGGCCGCCGGAGCACGTCGCCGTGGGCGGCGCGTGCATGTCGCCGTCGCCGTCCTCGTCGGGCGCGCTCGCGCCGCCCGACGAGCAGTCGCGATCGATCCCGTCGCAGGTCTCGCTCGCGCCCGGGTGGATCGTGGAGTCACCGTCCCGACAGTCGGCGTCGACGCCGAGCGGCGCGCGCCCGGTGAATCCCGGGGGACACTCGCCGTACGACGGTGGACGGCCGGAGGTCCGGCACTCGTCCGACATCGGAGCCCCGAGCGCCGCGTACGAGTCGTCGTCCGCGTCGACGAAGCAAGGGACGCGCACGCCGTTGTCGATCGTGCCGTCGCAGTCGTCGTCGACCGAGTTGCAGGTCTCCGTCGTCGGGAGGATCGAGCAGTCGGTCCAGTGCCCACCCGAGCAGTTCTGCGTGCCGGCACCACAGCGCCCGGGAAGGGGGCACGCGCGCGAGCCCGTGCCCGTGCAGTCGCAGAGCGCGGTCGGGTTGATCGTCCCGTCGCAGTTCTCGTCCAGGGGCGATCCGCCGTCCGGGGCGTCGCAGACCTCGGCTGCGCCCGGGTGCACCATGTCGCGCTGGTCGTCGCAGTCGGTGTGGTCGTCGACGTAGCCCGCGGGCGCGAAGCATCCCTGCATGGGGGGAGCGCTCGGATCGCCGTAGCCGTCGACGTCGACGTCGACGTAGAACGGCAGCAGGACTCCCTCGTCCGTGGCAGCGTCGCAGTCGTCGTCGATCCCGTTGCACGCCTCGACGGCACCGGGATGCACCGCGGCGCCCATGTCGTTGCAGTCGGTCCCGCAGATCGTGGCGCCCCCGGCGTCGAGGTTGCAGCAGTGCGCGTCGGGCACTCCGTCGGCGTCGCTGTCGCGGTAGCCGTAGGTCGTCGCATCGCCGTCTTCGTCGTGCATGCTCGTGTCGCACGACTCGGGGTTTCCGGGATGGCGGTTGGGATCGGCGTCGTCGCAGTCGTCGCCCGCGCAGTCCGTCGAGCGGTGTCCGTCGCCGTCGGCGTCGGCCGCGGCTCCTTCGCAGCTCGTCGCGACGCAACGGCCGAGCGACTCGTCGCAGCGCTGCGTGCCCGTGCACGGCGCCACGCCGAGGACGCACCCACGCGTGTCGGCGCCCGACGCGCTCGGGTTGCAGTGCTCGACGCCGGTGCAGTAGGCGTGGTCGTCGCAGTCGGCGTCGGTGCGACACACCGCGCTGGAGGCGTCGACGCCGGTGTCCACCGCGCCGTCCGTATCGCTCGGGCTCGACTGCCCGCCGCAGCCGAGGGCGGTGACGAAGACGGCGGCGATGGCGCCGACTGCCGCACGGTCCGTTCGAGTGATCATGGTCCCTCCTCGAGGAACGCTGCCAGGGCACGGAGCCGGGTTCAATCCCCTCGAGCCCGCGGGCTCTCCTGGGGGTGATCGCGGCTATCGAACGGCTCGACCCACGACGATCCCGAGCGCGCCCGCGACCAGGCACACGGCGAGCGTCGCCGCGCCGTAGCCGAGGGCCATCGGCGTCGCGCCGCTCGCCCCGAGGCGCAGCAGCTCGATGTCGAACGACGAGTACGTCGTGAACCCGCCCATGACGCCGACCCCCAGGATGTGTCGGACCTCTACCTCGGCCCACCGGCGATCTCCGGCGACCTCGACGATCACGCCGAGCAGGAAGCAGCCGACGACGTTGACGGCGAAGGTTGCCCAAGGGAAGGCGGGCGGCGTCCAGGGGCCGAGCGCGCGACCGATCCCGAAGCGCAGCGCGGTGCCGACGGCACCGCCGAGAGCGACGAGGAGATACGCCCGCATACGCGCCACACCCTACGCGAGCCCATGGCCGGCCGCCGGTTTTCGTCGCGGTCGTCGATCCCGAAGGGCGAGGGTTGGGCTACCGTCGCGTCGATGAGGTCTCCCGCGCGCCAGGCTCGGATCCACCCGGCTCTCTACGGCTCCCTCGCGCTCTTGTTCGCTTCGTGCGGCGGCTCCCCCGTCGCCGTCGACGATGCGGGTCGCTCCGATGCGACGGCCGACGCGGCGAGCCCGTGCACGACCGCCGCCGACTGCGACGACGGGCTCTTCTGTAACGGCACCGAGGTCTGTGGCGCGGACGGTCGATGCGCGAGCGGCGCCCCGGTGCGCTGCGACGACGGCATCGCCTGCACGGCCGACGGCTGCTCGGAGCAGGACCGGCGCTGCACGGCGCTCGCGCCCGACGCCGATGGGGACGGGTACGCGGCCGCGAGCTGCGTCGACGGCGGCGGCACGCCACTCGGGAGCGACTGCGACGACGCGGACGCCGCGCGCTTTCCCGGCAACCACGAGGTCTGTGACGCGGGCGCGCACGACGAAGACTGCGACGACGCGACGCACGGCGCGGTCGACTCCGACTTCGACGGCTTCGAGGATCACCGATGCTGCAACGGCGCGAGCTGTGGCGAGGACTGCGACGACGCGCACGCGAGCGCGCACCCCGGAGGGACCGAGGTCTGCAACCTGGTCGACGACGACTGCGACGGGATGCCCGACGACGGAGTCGCGACCGCCGGCTATGCCGACGCCGATCGCGACGGCTACGGCGATCCCGCCGCGCCGCTCTCGGCCTGCGGGAGCGCGCCCGGGCTGAGCGTCGATCCCACCGACTGCGACGACGCCGACGGTGCACGCAACCCGGCGCAGCTCGAGCTCTGCGACACCAAGGACAACGACTGCGACACGCGGATCGACGAGTCGGCGGCGGCCGTGACGTGGTACCGCGACCTCGACGGCGACGGATTCGGGAGCGCCGGCTCGGGCATCACGTCGTCCTGCGCGCCGCCAGTCGGGTACTCGCTGCGCTCGACCGACTGCGACGACGCGCGCGCGTCCGTGAGCCCGGCGGCCGCGGAGCTGTGCAATGGCATCGACGACGACTGCAGCGGCAGCGCCGACTTCGCCATCGCGACGGGCGACCTCGAGGACGACGACGGCGATGGCGTCCCCGACGCGGCCTGCGGCCCGCCGATCGGGGTCGACTGCGACGACCGCGACGGCGCGAGCGGGCCGGGCACGGTCGAGGCGTGCGATGGTCGCGACAACGACTGCGACGGTCGCGTGGACGAGAACGCGACGCAGGTCGCGTTTCATCGAGACGCCGACGGCGACGGCTTCGGCAGCGCGACGGACGTGCGGCCGGCGTGCACCGCGCCCGCCGGCTACGTGCGGCGCGGCGGTGACTGCGACGACACGGACGCGACGCGGGCGCCGGGCGTCGCCGAGGCCTGCGACGCCGCCGATCAGGACTGCGACGGGGCCACCGACGAGGGTCCGGGCGCGAGCGCGAGCTGCGCGCTGCCGCACTCCAGCATGGGCTGCGTGGCCGGGCGCTGCGTGACCCTCGCGTGCGAGGCCGGGTTCGGTGACTGCGCCCCCGCGATCGCCGGGTGCGAGAGCGACGTGATGCGGGACCCTCTGCACTGTGGCTCGTGCCAGCCGTGCGCGGACGCGCTCGCCTCGTGCAGTGCCGGACGCTGTGGCCCCTCGATCGGCACGCTCGTGAACCTCACCGACACGGGATCGGAGGTCGAGGTCGCCCGCATGCTCCCGCTGCCCGCGAGCACCGACGTCATCTTCGTGGGGCGCTTCCGGGGGACCTTGCGGCTCGGCGGGCAGACGCTCGTCTCGGCGGGCGGTTGGGACGGCTTCGCGGCGCGCATGCGATCGAACGACACGGCCGCCTGGGCCAACGCCTGGGGCGGCAGCTCCGACGACGCGATCTACGCAGCCGCGATGACGCCGGACCTCACGGGCTTCGTCGTCGGCGGGACGCTCTGCAACGCGACGCTCTGCGGCGGGCCCATCACCGGCTGTCAGGCTTTCTTCCAGCGCTTCGCCAGCGCCGCGGCGCCGGCGTGCAACTACGCCGACGGCGTGATCGCGACCGGCGGCCCGGCCGAGATCCGCGCGCTCGCGATGGAGCGCGTGGGGCCGAGCACCTACGTCTACGGCGCCGGCTGGTACGGCGGATCGGCGAGCCGCGGGCTCGGCGCCGCGACCGCCTACGACGGGTTCGTGTTCCGCGCCCGCGAGACCGCCACCCAGCCCGTCTTCGAGTGGGTCCGCCCGATCCGCGGCGACTACGATCAGATCCCGCAAGATCTCGCGATCGATGCGGCGGGCAACCTCGTCGTCGTGGGCTACTCGTCGGGCTCGGGCGACTTCGGCTTCGGACCGACGGCGCACGCCGGCTACTACGACTCGTTCATCGTCGACTACGTGCGAGCGAGCGGGGTCGTGACGACGGGCTTCCAGTTCGGCTCTTCGGCCGGCGACGATGCGGCGCAGCGCGTGGTCGCGCTGCCCAACGGCAACGTCACGGTGGCGGGCTTCTTCCCGCCGGGCCCCTACGGCATCGGTGGCCACGTCGTCAGCGCCACCGGCGACCGCAACGGCTTCTTGCTCGAGGTGACGCCGCCCACCTTCACGGCGGGCGCCTACGCCGTCGCGCTCTCGGGGCACCTGAACGAGGTCGCGGGGCTCGTGGTCTCGGGCGGGGACGTGCTGGTCTCCGGCGCCTTCCGCGGCGCGCTCACGGTCGAGCGCGGGACGCTCACCGCGCCGGGCGATGCCGCCTTCGTCGCGAGCTTCGCGCAAGGCACCGGGGCGCTGCGCTGGGGCCGCCAGGCGAACGGGACCGTGCTGCCGAACGTCGAGCGCTCGAGCGGCGCGGTCCCGCTGAGCGACGGGCGCATCTACTGGGGCATCGAGCACGATCACGCGCTCGCGCTCCCGCCGCGCGCGCTGCCGGACCCGGTCGGGGCCCACTTGCTGCTCGCGCGGACGTTCGTGACCCCCTGATCGAATCGCAGGACGAGAGCGAGGTGGCGCGATGAGCGAGGCGAGCAGCAAGAGCGACGAGCGTGCGAGTGGTCCCGGGAACGAGAGGGACAAGGGCGACAAGAGCGACAAGCCCTTGCCCCCCGAGCTCGCGGTGCAGACGCGCCACGTGCTGGGCGACGGGACGCCCTACGTGGCGACGGCCGCGAGCCTGCACCTGCGCGGGCCGGACGGCGAGCCGCACGGGGAGGTCTTCCACGTCCACTACACGCTGGGCGAGACCCCGGACCCGAAGCGGCCCATCCTCTTCGCGTTCAACGGCGGGCCCGGATCGGCGTCGGCCTGGCTACACCTCGGTGCCTGGGGGCCCATGCGGGCCGAGCTTCCCGACCCCGAGTTCCCCAAGCCGCCTCCGTACGCGCTCGTCTCCAACGCCGAGACGCTGCTTCCCTACGCGGACCTCGTGTTCGTCGATCCCGTCGGCACGGGGCTCAGCCGCCCGATCGGCAAGGGCAAGCTCGAGAGCTTCACCGGCGTGAAAGAAGATCTCGAGTCGATGAGCGAGCTCGTGCGCCTCTTCCTCACCCGCCATCACCGCTGGAACTCGCCGCGCCTGCTCGCTGGTGAGAGCTACGGCGGAACGCGGGTCGCCGGGCTCGCGGCGCACCTCTTCGATCGCGGCATCGCGGTCAACGGCGTCGTGCTCGTCTCGCCTGCGCTCGACTTCGGCCACCTCGAGTTCCAGTTCGGAAACCTGGTGCCGAGCGTGGCGTTCCTCCCTTCGTACGCGGCGCTGGCGGCCTACCACGGCCTTCTGCGCGAGGGTGCGAGCGAGCTCGAGCCCTTCCTCCAGTCGGTGCGAGCCTTCGCGCTCGACGAGTACCTCCCCGCGCTCTTCCACGGCGCGGGTCTGCCGGCCGAGCGGCGCGCGCGCGTCGTGGAGAAGCTGGCGTCGTTCACCGGGCTCTCGCCCTCGTGGATCGAGCAGCAAGGGCTGCGTCTGGTCGACATGCGCGTGCTCAAGGAGCTGATGCGGAGCAAGGGGCTCACGATCGGCCGCCTCGACGCACGCTACGTCGGCCACGAGCCGGACCTCGGCCACTCGGAGATGCAGGCCGATCCCGCGCACCACGCGGCCGGGCCCGCGTTCACCACGCTCGCCAACGAGTACCTGCGCGGCGTGCTCGGCGTGAAGGACGAGCGAGAGTACGAGCTCTTGAACATGAAGGTGAACGCGCAGTGGAAGTGGCCGGTGCCCGAGAAGGACACCTCGGGGGGCTTCGTCAACGTCGTGCGTGATCTTCGACGCGCGATGCTCTCGAGCCCGCACACGCACGTGCTCTTCTGCAACGGTCTCTACGATCTCGCGACGCCGTTCTTCGGCGCCGAGCTCGCCGCCCGCCAGCTCGGGACCGAGCCGGGCATCGTGCGGCGTGTGCACGAGCGGACCTACGAAGCGGGGCACATGATGTACTTCCACGCCGGCGCCCGGCAGAAGCTCGCGCGTGACGTGGCCGAGCTGATACGCCTCGCGAGCTGATCGACGACGTGCTGCGACGCCCGCCGCGCTGCGCGCGGATCAGGTCGCGCGCGGGGGCGCGAAGGCGAGGGGCGCGTGCGGATCGAGCCGCACGGCCGCCAGCAGCACCTGGGTGAGCGTGTCCAAGAGGAACGTGCGCAGCGTCGCCCGATCGACGGCGCCGCGATCGATCCACGCCAGGCTCGCCGCCTCCACCAGCCCGATCCACGAGCGCGCCGCGAGCTCGAAGACCGGGCGCGCCTGCCCTTCGAGGCCCAGGCCGACGAGGAAGCGACGAACGAACTCGGCGCGCACGCGCTCGACGATGCCCGAGACCTCGGCGTCGGTCCCGATGCCGCTCCCGAGCAGCGCCTTGAACGCGGGCGCGTTCTCCGAGACGAAGTCGAGGTAGGTCTCGAGCGAGCGCAGCGCGCGCTCGGGTGGGGGCAGCTTCGGGTCCTCGAGCGTGGCCTCGAGCAGCGCGCTCGCCGCGGCCTCCACCGTGGCGACGTAGAAGCCGCGCTTGCTCCCGAAGTAGTGGTAGAGGAGCCCCTTCGAGACCCCCGCGCGCTCGGCGATCTCGTCGATCTGGATCTCGTCGTAGGCGCGCCGTCCGAAGAGCTCACGCCCCAGGACCAGCAGCTGCTGTCGCCGTGCGTCGAGCTCGAGGCGCGCACGGGGCGCGGCCTTCGGCCTTCGTTCTCGGGCCATCGAGCGTCGAGAGCCGGTCATCGTCCGGAGGATCCTGGCTCGCCGTTGACTTTGGTTCAATAGCCTGTCATCACTCTGTTGAACCCCGTTCAATAGAGCGCGAGCGCCCGCTCGGCTCCGGAGGATGCGATGACGACGCTCGCGCTCGATGCCGCAGGATCGATCCCCGACTCGCGCCCCGAGGCGCCCGCGAAGGCTCGCCCCAAGCGTCCCATCCCCGTCCGCGCGATGGGCTTTCCGTTCGTCGAGCGCAACGTGCCGCGCTTCTGGCTGATGGGATCGCCGCACGCGACCCACTACTCGAACGCGCTGAACTCGCTCTTCCCGGAGGGTGAGCGCTTCTTCATCCGCTCGGTGAAGCACTACCTCGACCGCATCCAGGACGACCCCGAGCTCGTCAAGCGCGTGAAGGGCTTCTTCGGTCAGGAGGGGCGGCACGGGCACGAGCACGAGCGGTGGAACCGCATCCTCGAAGAGCAGGGCTACGAGATCGAGAGCTTCCTGCGCGCGCACGAGGAGATCGCGTACGGAAAGTTCGAGAAGACGGCGCCCCCTGCGCTGCGGCTCGCGGTGACGGCCGCGCTCGAGCACTTCACGGCGACGATGGCGCTGAACGGCCTCACCGGCGAGCTGCTCGATCACGCGCACCCGGTCATGGCGGAGCTCCTGCGCTGGCACGCCGCCGAGGAGATCGAGCACAAGTCGGTGGCCTTCGACGTGTTCATGAAGGTCGACGGCCGGTACGCCGTGCGCGTGCTTGGCCTCGGCGTCGCGCTCGGGGGCTTGCTCTTGAGCTGGCGCGCGGCGACCAAGCACTTGCTCGCGCAAGAGGCGGCCCGCGGCACCGATCTCGAGGCGTACGCCGCGTGGGCGCGCAGCGATCCGCGGATGCAGGCCGAGAACGAGCGACGGGCGAAGATGTTCCGGTCGGCGATCCGGGACTACCTGCGGCCGGACTTCCACCCCGACCAGCGCGACGACTACGAGCTCGCCCGCGGCTACCTCGCCAGCATCGGCCGCCTCGACGGCTGACCGCTACGCGCGCCGCGAGCGCGTGTAGTAGGTTCGCCTGGGTTGCCGACCGATCGTCCTCGCCGATTCCGCTTCGACGGACACGACGCCGCGCGCATCGCCGCGATCGTGACGATGGTGATCTTCGCGCTCGCGATGTCGAACTTCGTCCGCGACCAGTGGAGCGACGAAGCGCAGTTCACGCACCGCGACTTCCACAACTTCCACAACGCGGGCGTCCGCATCCGGGCGGGCGAAGACGTCTACCAGCACGACGAGATCCCGTTCCTGCTCACGCCGATCTCGGCGCCCGCGGTGGTGGCGCTCTCGTACGTGCCGGAGCACGCCGCGTTCGTGCTCGCGGCCGTCGTCACGCTGCTCTTCTACGTGCTCGCCGTCGTGACGGTGGCGCGGGCGTGCCGCGCCGAGCGCCGCGCGACGCTGACGGCGGTGTTCGTCGCCTGCTCGATGCCCTCGATCTGGTTCGCGCTCTACCTCGGGCAGCTCACGGGACTCTATCTGGTGCTGCTGGCGCCGAGCCTGACGCTGCTGGTCGAGCCGCGCGCGGAGGTGCGCGGCTGGGGGATCCCGATCGGGGCCGGCGTGCTGACGGCGCTGCTCTGCGTGAAGCCGCAGCTGGCGCTCGTGGTGCTCGTCGTGGCTCTCGTGCGGCGCGCGTGGGTCGCGCTCGCGGCGTTCGCCGTCGCGCTGGCGCTGCTCTGGGCGATCTCGATTCCGTTCCTCGGCGTGTCGGCCATCGTGGAATGGCGCGAGCAAGCGGCCTGGTGCGCCGGCGCGCTCGAGGGTGCCGAGTCGACGTGGTGGCGGCAGTTCACGCTCTACGCGTTCCTGCGCTCGGTCACCTCGCGGGCGGGGATGGACCTCGATGTCGCGCGCGGGATGTACCTCGCGATCGTGGTCCCGATGGGCCTCGCGACGCTGCTCGCGGTGCGCCGTGCGCTCGCCCCCGACGAGCGACGCTTCTCGCTGCGCGCGGTCGGCATCATGGTGCTCGCCACCATCGCGCTCAACGGATACCTCTTCTACTACGACGCCGCGTTCCTCGTGGTGCCCTGGATGGTCGCGTTCCTCTGCTACGGGACGTACGCGCCCTTCACGCGCTGGCTGATCCTCGTCGTGGCGGTCGCGAGCTGGGTGCTCGCCCTCACGACGCCCATCCTCGAGCAAGGCGAGGTGCCTCTGCCCGGGCTCGTCGCGACGATCTGGCTCGCCATCGAGATCCTGGATCTGGTCCGTGGCAAGCGCGCGCTCGGGAGCCTCGGCGTAGCCGCGCCGCCGCTCGAGCTGCCGGCCGAGCCTGCGGCCGTCGCGGTCGCGCTCGACGAGGCCCACGCCGCACCCGAGGCCGGGGACGCGAGCACCGACTCGGTCCTCGCGAGTCGAGACCCCTGACGCGGGACGGGGCTCGCTCGGCGCGCGGGGGCCCGGACGGATCGCCCCGCGGAGCGCCGGCGCCCGGGTGCGCGGCCGAAAAACCCCGTCGTTCGGAGGGAAAACGCCGGCGCGATCGGCGCGCGCCGGGCCCGCGTCAGTCGATGCGCGATAGAACGTCTCCCGTTCGATGGCGCTCACCGTCTGTCACACCGGGGACTGGCACCTCGGGCACACCCTCTACCGTCGCTCCCGCGAGCACGAGCACACCGCGTTCCTCGCGTGGCTGCTCGACGAGCTCGTCGCCCGGGAGACGGACGCCCTGATCGTGGCGGGGGACGTGTTCGACTCGGGCAGCCCTTCGGGCAGCGGGCAGGCGATGTTCTACGGCTTCCTCGCCGAAGCGCGCCGGCGCCTGCCGGAGCTCACGGTCGTGGTCGTCGCCGGCAACCACGACTCGCCCGCCCGTCTCGCCGCCCCCGACGTCCTGCTGCGTGATCGCGGGGTCAGCTTGATCGGGAGCGTGCTCGATGCCGAGGGCAGGGTGGACGTGGAGCGCCTCGTCGTCCCGCTGCGCCGCGGCGGTCGCGTCGAGGCCGTCGTCGCGGCCGTGCCCTTCCTCCGCGGCGCCGACGTGCCGGCCCCGCCGGAGGGCGAGCCGTGGAGCGAGGACGCGCACGTGCGCGGGTGCCGGCGCGTCTACGACGAGGCTCTCGCGCACGCGTGCGCCGTGGCGTGCGGCGCGCCGGTGATCGCGACGGGGCACTTCGCGGCGGCGGGCGCGCAGATGTCGCGCGAGAGCGAGCGGCTGCTCGCGGTCGGTGTCGACGGGACTCTGCCGGTCGACGTCGTCGATCTCGCTCGAGCCGACTACCTCGCGCTCGGGCACCTGCACATGGCGCAGCTCGTTCGCCGTAGGCCGCGCGGCGAGGCGCGCGCTACGCCGGCTCGCCCATTCCGCTCTCGTTCGCCGAGCGCCGCTTCGAGCACGAGGTGCGCTCGTTCGGCTCACGCGCGAGGGCGCGCAGAGCGAGGAGCGCGCATCCCGCGCGCCATCGAGCTCCGGCGCCTTCCCGACGAGGGCCTGCTCGCGCCGGACGCTGCCATCGCGGCGCTCGGCGCCTTCGCGGCGCGCGACGGTGCGCACGACGAGGCGGCCTGGCCCTGGGTCGAGGTGCGCGTCACGGCGCGCGCGGGCGAGCGCGGCGTGGTCGAGCGCATCGAAGAAGCGGCGGGCACGCGGGCGCTCCATCTGACGCGGGTCGTGGTCGAGGTCCCCGACGAGGAGCGCGAGCGGCAGATGCGCGAGGCGACGGCGCTCGCTTCGCTCGACGTGCGTGACGTCCTCGCGGCCCGGTGGCAGGCGGAGCACGGCGTGCCGCCGTCCTCGGCGCTGCTCGAGGCGCTCGACGAGGCCACGCGGGAGGCTCGGGCGCGGCTCGAGGCGCGCGAGCCGCGAAGCGTGGAGGTCGAGGCGGAGCGCGCGTGGGTCCGTGCGCTCCCGCGCGCGGCCCGGCGGCGCGAGGCGGAGGACTGACGTGCGCATCCTCGCACTGCGCGGCGCGCGCCTGGCCAGCCTCGAGGCGGCGTTCGAGATCGATCTCTCGACCGAGCCTCTGCGCTCGGCCGGCGTCTTCGCGATCGTGGGGCCGACCGGCGCCGGGAAGAGCTCGCTCCTCGACGCGCTCTGCCTCGCCCTCTTCGACACCACGCCGCGCCTGGAGCGCACGCCGCGCCAGCGGCTGGACGAGGACGAGGCCGACGAGCTGACGGCGCGCGACGCGCGGACGCTCGTGCGGCGCGGCGCGCGCGACGCGTACGCCGAGGTGGACTTCGTGGGTGCGGACGGGCGCGCGTACCGGGCCCGCTGGTCGGTGGAGCGAGGTCGCTCGGGCCGGCTGCGCCAGGCGCAGCTCTCGCTGACGGAGCTCGCGACGGGGCGCGTCACGCGCGGGACCAAAGGCGAGGTCCTCGCAGCCACCGAGCGCGCGCTCGGTCTCGGTCTCGCCGAGCTTCGACGGGCCGTGCTCTTGCCCCAGGGAGAGGTGGCGGCGTTCCTCGATGCGCCGGCCGACGAGCGTGCGCGCTTGCTCGAGCGGCTGACCGGCGCGGAGATCTTCGCGGAGGTCTCGCGCGTCGTGCACGAGAAGGCCGCTGCGGCGCGGCGCGCGAGAGAGAACGCGGAGGTCGCTCGGGCCATGCTCGCGGTCCTCGACGACGCGGCGCGCGCGCGGCTCGCGGCGTGGCAGTGCTGCCGCACGGCTCGACGCTGCGCGCGCCGAGAGGAGAAGGCTCTCTGCGTGGGTCAGGCGCAGCGCGAGTCGGATCGCGCCCCTGCGCGGCTGCGGACGAGGAGCAGCGCGCGCGTCGCGCTGGACGAGCTGGAGCGGCAGCGCACGCTGGTGGATTCGCGAGGACGTCGCTCGGGTCGAGCGTGTGGAGCCCTGCGTCGATCCGCTCGCGGCGCTGCGGCGGGCCGAGGCGCAGGAGCGCGAGGCGCAGGAGCGGTGGGAGGCGGCCGGACGCGCGGCGCGTGAGGCCGAGGCGGCGCTCGCTCCCGCCCAGTCGGGCGTGCGGCGCGCGGCCGAGGTGCTCGCCGCGGCGGTGTCGGAAGGCGCCGACGCGATCGAGGGAGCGCGCGGCGCGGTGACATACGCCCAAGCTCGGCTCGAAGCGCTCGCTGCCCAGCACGTGGACGATCGCGCGCGGTCGGCGCTCGCCGCCGAAGAGCGAGAGCTCGGGCTCGTGCGCGCCGCGATCGCGCGCTGGGCCCAGGCCGCCGACGCGCATCACGCAGGGAGCGAGGTCGAGCGGCAGGCACGGGCCGACCTCGCCACCCTCGCGGCGCGCGCGGGCCGCCTCGATGCGCGCGAGCGGCTTCGCGCTCGACGCCGCCTCCCAGGCGGCGCGGCCTCGACGAAGCGCAGCGTGC
>JBGALT010000106.1:0-20190 GCA_044223665.1 Sandaracinaceae bacterium
GTCGTCGTGGTGCTCGCCGTCGCCGTCGTGGTGCTCGCCGTCGTGGTGCTCGCCGTCGCCGTCGTGGTGCTCGCCGTCGTGGTGCTCGCCGTCTCCGTCGTGGTGCTCGCCCTCGTGGTCGTGGTGCTCGCCGTCGTGCTCGTGCTCGCCGCCGTACGCGAGCTCCATCACACCGTGGAACCGCGCGTGTAGGTCCTCCAGTCGCTGCTCGACGGCCGGGCCGCTCGCGCCGCACTCGGCGACCAACGCGTCGGCCGCGCTCGCGAGCTCGCCCGTCTCGTCGCGCCAGTGAGAACCGTCGACCCCCGCCGGCGGCGCCGCCGCCTGCACCGCGGCCGAGCGGTCGTGCAGCGCGCTCGCGTGCGCGCACGCGTCAGCCGCCCGGGTCGCACCGGCCTCGGCGTGGTAGACGGGCGCGAGCTCGTCGTGCAGCGCGTCGATCTCCGCGACCCGCGCCCGCTCGTGACTCTCGTGACTGTCCACGTGGGCCGTGCCGCCTCCGCACGCACCGAGAGTGAGCGCCGCGACCGTGATCAGAGCGGAACGTACGTTCGACATGAGGCGCAACGTAGCAGTGCGCCCGGGGACGGGCACGAAGCCGTGTAGGATCGCCCCGATGCGAACGATCGTCGTCGGCGCCGGATCGGCCGGCTGCGTGATCGCCGCACGTCTGAGCGAGTCCAGCGCGCACGAAGTCACGTTGCTCGAGGCGGGGCCCGACTACCCGGACGGGAGACCACCGGAGCTCCGCGACGGAACGCGGAACGCGTACACGACGCACGATCATGGATACGTCCATCGACCGAGCGCCCGCGTGCGCTTCTCGGTCCCGATGCCGCGCGGGCGCGTGGTGGGCGGCTCGTCGGCCGTCAACACGTGTGTCGCGCTCCGCGGCGTCCCGGCCGACTACGACGAGTGGGCGAGCCTCGGGCTACCCACGTGGTCGTGGGAGCGATGTGCGCCCGCCTTCGCTCGGCTCGAGCAGGATCGCGACGCGTGCGAAGGGCGCATCGATGCGACCGGCCACGGCCTCTCGGGGCCCCTGGCCATCCGTCGCGCGCCCGACGAGCGCCTCTCGCGCTGGCAGAGCGCGTTCGCGGAGGCCTGCGTCGCGCTCGGTCATGCGCGCGTCGCCGATCACAACGACGCTCGCTCGCTCGGCATCGGGCCGCATCCCAAGAACGAGATCGACGGCGTGCGACAGGATGCTGCGAGCGCCTGGCTGGGCGCCAGCGTGCGCGCGCGGCGAAACCTCCGCGTGCTCGATCACACGCTCGTGCACCGCGTGCGCCTCGTGCGCGGTCGCGCCGCCGGCGTCGAGCTCGAGCGACACGGCGTCTTCCGCGCCCTCGAGGCCGATCGCGTCGTGCTCTGCGCGGGCGCCATCGCGACGCCGGGAATCCTCGTCCGCTCCGGGGTCGGTCCGGCGGCCGACGTCGACCGCGCGGGCGCGCCTCTGGTGCGCGACGTGCCCGCGATCGGGCGCTTGCTGGACCACCCGGGCACCGCGGTGTTCTTCTGGCCGAGGTCGGAGAGCCTCGTCGACCGGACGGCGCCGCTGCTCCAGATGGCGCTGCGCCTTCGCAGCGTGCGCGGCCGCTTCGACGGCGATCTGCAGATCCAGGCCGGCTCGTACTGGTACTTCCCCCTCGGCCGGGGGCGCGCGGTTCCTGGCGTGAGCATCATGCTCCAGGTCGGCAAGCCAGAGAGCGAAGGGCGCGTGACCTACGCATCGCCCGACCCGCGCGTGCTCCCGCGCATCGCGTCGGGTTTGTTCACCGCGAAGGCCGACCGCGACGTGGCGATCGAGGGCCTCGAGATCGTGCGCGAGCTCGCCCTGTCCGCGCCGATCGCGCCGCACGTCCGCGTCGTGTGGCCGCGCCCGTACCACCTGGCAGACCGCGCCCGCCTCGATGCGCTCCTGCCCTCGCTCTGCGACTCGGGCTACCACCCGTCCGGGACCGTCGCGATGGGAACGGTCACCGACGCGCTCGGGCGCATCGATGGGATCGAAGGCCTCCACGTCGCCGACGCGTCGCTCTTCCCGACGATCCCGACGGCGAACATCCACCTCGCCGTTCTCATGCTGGCCGAGCGCTTCGGAGCATGGCTGCGCGACGGCACGGACCTCTCCGAAGAGGCGGTGGCGGCTCCGGCGCGCTGACTCTCGGACGTGGATCGCGCGGGGGCTCGAGCCGAGCGCGGCTCGCTCGCGCTACCATCGTGACGATGGCTCTGCGCGTCGTGCTCTTCTTCGGTGCCATCCTGCTCGCGACGGCGGGCTCGTCGGCCTATCTGGTGCGACGCATCCGCGAGATCGTGCCGCTCCCGGGCGCGCGCGGGCGGGCGCTGGGCTGGGCGCTCTTCGGCGCGAGCGCGCTGCCGCTCGTGCGCTTCGTCGGGCCCTCGGAGGAGTGGATCACCGTCGCTTCCGTCGCCGGCTTCTCGGTGTGGCTCGCGTGCATGATCGCGACGGCGCTGCTGCTCGTGGTGGACGCGCTCACGTGGATGACACGGCGGGTCGAGCGCTGGCGGGCGCGCACGACCGAGCCCGCGCCCGCACCGGTGGCCAGGACCGTGACCGAAGGGCCAGCGCCGATGCCACGCCGAGAGGCCCTCCGACGGATGGCGATCGGCGCCTCCCTCGCGACGGGCGCGGGCGCCTCCGCGTACGGCTTCGCGCTCGGCCGCCACGACTACGTGCTCGAGGACGTGCCCATCCGCCTCACGCGCCTGCCACCGACGCTCGAGGGCTACACGATCGCGCAGCTCTCCGACCTGCACGTCGGCACCTTCGTGGGTCGCCGCGAGCTCGAGGAGGCGCGCGCGATGATCCGCCGCGCGCGGGCTGATCTCATCGTTCTCACCGGCGACCTCGTCGACCACGACCCGCGCTACCTTCCCGATCTCGGCGCGCTCTTGCGCGCGCTCGGCGAAGCCGGCGCGCGTGACGGGGTCGTCGCCGTGCTGGGCAACCACGACTACTACACGGGCGCCGACGAGGTGGCAGCGACGCTGCGCGCGGCCGGGGTGCGCGTGCTGCGCAACGCGAACGAGACGATCGGCGATGCGGGCGGCCGCCTCGCGCTCGTCGGGGTCGACGACGTCTGGGCCCCCCGACACGGCTACGGCGTCGGTGCCGATCTGCCGCGCGCGCTCGCCGGGATCGACGAGGACCTCCCCAAGCTGCTGCTCTGTCACAACCCGGAGGCGTTCGCCTCGATGGCGCCCCACGTCGATCTGCAGCTCAGCGGCCACACCCACGGGGGGCAGCTCAATCCCATCGTCCAGCCCGCTTCGCTCGTGCTGCCCTACGTCGCCGGTCGATACCGCCAGGGCGACACCCAGCTCTACGTCAATCGCGGGTTCGGGACGGCCGGGCCTCCGGCGCGCCTCGGTAGCGCGCCCGAGCTGACGCGCATCACGCTGCTCGCAGGCCGCGCGTGACCACACGCGTCGCGCTCGCCATGGCGTTGGTCGTGCTGGCGACGACTTTCGGCTCCGTCTACGTCGCCCGCCGCGCGCACGAGCTCGCGCCGACCTCGACGCGCACCAAGCGGGCGCTCGTCGCGCTCGTGGGGCTCCTGGCGATCGGTCCTTTCGCGCGCTTCGTCCCCGTCCCGGAGCCCTTCGTGTGGGTGCTCTCGGTGATCGGGTACGGCACCGACGCCGCGGTGGGCTTCGCGTGTGGGCTCTTGCTCCTGGTCGATCTCGCCTCGCGGCTCACGCGTCGATCGGCTCCGGCCAGAGCGCCCGCCGCGCCCGTCGCCGCGCCGCTCGGCCGCCGCGAGATGATTCGTCGTACCGCGATCGGCGCCGCGCTCGCCTCCGGGCCCGGGCTGTCGTCGTACGGCCTCACCCTGGGTCGCCACGACTACGTGCTCGAGGAGCTCCCGGTCCGCCTCGCCCGCCTGCCGCGCTCGCTCGACGGCTACACGATCGCGCAGCTCTCCGACCTGCACCTCGGCACCTTCGTCGGGCGCCGTGAGATCGACGCGGCGCGGGAGCTCGTACGACGGGCACGCGCCGATCTCGTCGTGCTGACCGGCGACCTGCTCGACCACGACCCGCGCTACCTTCCCGACCTCGGGGTGCTCGCGCGTGCGCTCACCGACGCGGGCGTACGAGACGGCGTGGTGGCGATCCTCGGCAACCACGATCACTTCGCCGGCGCCGATGGCGTGATCGACACGCTGCGCGCAGCAGGGGTGCGCGTGCTCCGCAATCGCGGCGAGTCGATCGGAGATCGCGGCGGGCGCTTCGCCCTCCTCGGGGTCGACGACATCGGGGCGCATCGCTATGGCTACGGCGAAGGAGCCGATCTCGATCGCGCGCTCGCCGACGTCGATCCCGATCTCGCGCGCGTCCTGCTCTGCCACAACCCGGGCCAGTTCCACGTCGTTGCGCCGCGCGTGGACCTCCAGCTGAGCGGCCACACCCACGGCGGTCAGATCCGCCCCGGCGTGAGCCCGCTCTCGCTGACGACGCGCTACCTCGTCGGCCACTACCGGGTAGGCGACGCGCAGCTCTACGTGAACCGCGGGCTCGGCACCGTCGGGCCGCCGATGAGGATCGGCAGCGCGCCCGAGGTGACGCGCATCACGCTCGTCGCAGGCCGGGCCTGACGACGCGACCGAGCACCACGGGTTTCGGTCTCGACCTGCGGACCGACCGTGACGCGCGCGGGCGTCAGCGCGCCTGCTGCGCCTTCTCGCGCTCGAGCATCTCCTTGTACCCGACCGAGTAGCGGGTCCACGGGCGCAGCTCGAGGCGCTTGAAGCCGATGGCCTCGTCGGTGCCCTCGCAGACACCGTACTCGCCGCTGTGCATCTTCTCGAGGGCCGCCTCGATCTCGATGAGGAGCTTGCGGTCCTTGTCGGCCATGCGGAAGAGCCACGCCTGGTCGGTCGACCGCTGGGCGATGTCGATCTCGTCGGCGAGCACGTCCTCTTCGGCGAGCGCGTTGTCGACGCGGTTCTCGAAGTTGCCGAGCACGCGCGACTTCTCGTCGACGAGCTTGCCGTAGAGCTGGTTGAGCTCCTGCTTGCTCAGCTTCGCGTCGGGATGCGCGCGGATGACCGACGCGTCCGGCGTCGGCTTCAGGCCGAGGGCCTTCTCCTTGGCGTCCTTGCTGGCGGAAGGCGGCGGGGCCGCCTTGGGGATCTCGATCCGGGCGGCGCTCCTCGCTGCGGCCGACGACTTGGGCTTCACGGATGTTGCCTTTCCGTTCTTCTTGTCGGACGCCGACTTGTCGGACGACCCGGTCCGCTTCGGAGGTGCCGCCTTGGCGGTCGGCTTGGAGCTCTTCGCAGGGGACTTCGTGACTTTGGCCATGTCTACGCTCACCTCGTCGAGGAGCCGGCCCCCAGGCCGCCTCCGGCGGGTGCGACGACGCCCCCCCGCCACCGAGCACTGCGCTCGGAAAAGGCGCCGAGCATTCCCGAAACTGCCACCAGGGGCAAGCCCTCGATGGCGGTTTCGTCGCTGGTCTCGACGGAAGCGAAGAGGGCACGACCGTGCAATTCGAACTTGTAGCTGCCCGCGCACTGCTCGGGGTGGTCGAGCGCCACGTACGCGGCGATCTCGGCCTCCGTGAGCGGGCGCATCCGCATCCGGCTGACGACGATGCGGCTCTCGCGGACGTCCGGGCCGAGGACCACGACCGCCGTGACGAGGCGGTGCATCCGACCCGAGAGCTCGGCCAGCTGGGCGCGAGCGCGCTCCTCGGTGCCGGGCTTGCCGAGCAGCCGCCCGTCGAGGTCGACCACCTGGTCGGAGCCGAGGATCCACGCCTCGCGAGGGAAGCTCCCGCGAACGCTCTCGGCCTTCGCGAACGCCCGCAGGAGGGCGGTCTCGTCGGGGGTGCGGCCGTGGAGCGCCTGCTCGTCGCACGTGGGCGCGACGGCGACGTGCTCGATGCCGAGCCGGGCGAGCAGTCGACGACGTGCTTCGGACGTGGAGGCGAGCACGAGGACGGATGCCGACATGGCTCGGGACGGTCGCACGTGACCCGCGGGAATGCAACGACGGCAAGCCGTCCGCGCGCAAGCGCGCCTCTAGCGCGAGGGACATCACGCCACGGTCCGTCGGGCCGCCGCGCGCCGCGGTGATCGGCTCGCCCGCTCCGGCCCCTGCCGTCCGCGGGCCGAGCCCGCTCCCGTACGGGTCCTCCGGGGCGAGCACTCTTTGCCGAGAAGTGCGCCGCGCCCCGAGGACGGGCTGCGAACGCTCAGAGGGTGACAGGAAACCTGTCGCCCTCTCTCGCGGAGCGATACGAGGGGGAGGCTCCATCGGGATTCACTCCCGATGGGGTCGGCCCCCGAGGACTCAGCGCCCCGAGGACGGGATGCGAACTGGGATGAGCACGGGGCCGGGCGTGGTCGCCGCCCGGCGGTGTCCGCGATGGCGGACGGGCGCCGCCGGCGGCGCCTCCTCGTCGAAGTTCTCGTCGAACGCGAAGATCTCGTCGCCGTCCGGGAACACGAACGTGAGCTGGGGATCTTGCGGCCGCAGCATCGGCGAGGCGGTCGCGGTCGCGAGCAGCACCTGGAAGCTCTGGCCGGGCGCCATCTCGAGCGAGACGTGCGCGACGCCGCTGGCGTCGGTGCGAGCGACCTCGCGGCCCTCGATCATCACGGGCAGGCCCGCGCGGGTCGCGGTCCCTGCGCCGCCGGCGCGAACCACGACCACACCGTGTCGAATCGCCGGCAGGCACGAGACGCCGACGCGGAGGCCCGGCGCCGGGGCGCCACCCACTCCGACGGTCGTGCGCAGCACGATCGGCGAGAGCGCCGGAGCCTCGCGATAGCCGTCGGGGCACGTCGCGCCGACCGGCACCGCCGTGCCTTCCTGACCCGAGAGCTCGAGGCGCACCGTGCCGTCGGCGCCGGTGAGCGCCGGCTGGGCACCGGCCACGGTGATGGTCACGCCCGGGAGCGGCACGCCGGGATCGGACTCCGCGAGGAAGGTGACGGGGAACGAGGGCGGCGGCGGCGGCTCCTCGCAGCCGACGGACGCGAGCGCGGCGGTTCCGAGGACGCCGGCGAGCACGAGCGCGCGCGCGCGCGAACGATGCGGCGAGACGGGGCGGACGTGGCGCATGGGTGTCTCCGGGGTCGGGGGCCGAGCTTCAGCGTACCGCACAAGGGCGGCCGTCGGGGCCGATGCCGTTCACGCACTGCGCGGCGCGCAGACGCGCCTCGAGAATGCGCACCATCGCGCTGTACTCGGGGCGCTCGGGATGCTGGGCCGCCAGAGCCTGATACAGAGGAAGTGCTTCGTCGTAGCGACCCGCGAGAACGCGATCGGCGGCCAGGCGCTCGGGCGTGGGCCCGACCGGCACCGTGGGATCGACGACGCCGGTCGTGGGCGGTGGCATCGGCACCGCCGTGGGGACGGGCGGCACGAACGTCGGAACCGGCACCGCAGCGGTGACCGGCGGAGCCAGACTGGTCGTGGGAATCGGCGCGGTCGTCGGAATCGGAGCGATCGCGGTCGCGGGCACGCCGCTCGCGAGCGGCTGGATCTGCGAGGTCGTGGTCGGCGTCGAAGGCGGGGGCATGGCGCCGGTCACCGGCGGGACGGCGGTGGCAGGCACGGCCGTGGCGGGGACGGCGGTCGGAGGCAGCGCAGTCGGAGGCACGTCGGTCGCCGGCACGCTCGGATCCGCGTACTCGACGTACTCTTCTTCCTCGTCATCGAAGCCGAAGAACGCCAGCGCGAGCATGCCGACGACGAGAACACCGCCCAGCGCGAGTGTCCGTGGCGGCAGCCCGAAGGGCGTCTTCCCACCTCCCTTCGTGGGAGGTGGTCCCTCGCCGAAGCCGGGCGGCGTCGCGAACCCTCCGGTCGCGGGAGGCGCCGCCGGCGCTCCGAAGCTCGGTGCGCCGAAGGCCTGCGCCGCCGGAGGGCCGGTGGGGTCCGCGAGCGGCGCGGCCGGCGCCATCATCGGAGGAGGCATGCCGCCCATCGGTGCGCCGACGGGGCCCGGCGTGTCCGGCATCGCGACCATCCGCGTCGCTTCTCCGACCGCGCCCGCGAGCTCGTCCTGCATCAACGTCTTGGCTTGGCCCGCGCCCGCGCCGCCCTGGGGATCGCCTCCGAGGCGCGGCCGCGCCGGGCCGCCGGGAGGCGGTGGAGGCGGCGGCCGCCCGGCGCCGCCCAGCTTCGGCGGCGCGAGCGCAGCGAGGTTGCCGGTCGCGAGCGGCGAGGGCGAATCGAGCGGCGAGTCCTGGATCCGGGTCGCCTCGCTCGTGAGGGAGGGCGGACCGTCGAACGGCGAGTCCGTCATGCGCGTCGCCTCGCCGGTGAGCTCCGCGAGGTTGTGCTGCTTGCTCGGGCCCTCGGCCGCCGAGATCCGACGGGCCGAAGCGGGGTCGGGCATCGCCGAGGCCGTTCCGTCCGACGTCTCGATCGCCATCGCCGCCTGGCCGAACGTCACCTCACCGCGGCCGCGCACCTGCAGCCAGTCCCCCGCGACGGCCATCCCGTTGAGCGTGACGCCGCCGGCGCGCTGGGTGTCGGCGACGAAGAGGCATCGACCGTCCCAGTAGAGCTCGAAGTGGATCGGGCGCACGCCGGCGCCCTGCACCGACCATCCGGCGCTAGGATCACTGCCGATCGCGAGCCGGGCCTGCGGGTACTGCTGATCGATCTCCCAGACGCCGCCGGCCGACTGCCCGCGCGTGAGGCGCACCTTCGCCCAGCTTCTTCCGCTCGCCGCCTGTCCGACCACCGCCATCGACCGTCTCGCTCACTCCCGCGTCAGTGACCGCCGCCGCCCGTGCCGCTCATGTCGTCCTCGGGTCGCGGCCCGTGCTGCGCGCGATGCTGCGCTGCGTGGTAGATGATGCTCGGAATGTCGTGACCGTGTCCACGGATCTCCTCCGTGACCTTCGGAACGAAGCCCGTGGGCTCGAACGTGGACAGCACGCGGCCCTTCTCGTCCTCGCCGTGGTAGCGCCGGATGAACACGTTCTCGATGTGATAACCCTTCACCGGGTCGTAACCTTGGACCTCGGCGATGTGGGTCACGCAGCGCGAGCCGTCGCGCAGGCGCGATGTCTGCACGATCATGTCGACGGCGCTCGCGAGCTGCGCGCGGAGCGCCACCAGCGGCAGCTCGATGTCGCTCATCAGGCACATCGTCTCGAGGCGGTTCAGCGTGTCGGTCGGGTACGTCGCGTGGACGGTCGCCATGCATCCGCCGTGACCGCTGGTCATGGCCTGCACGAGATCGAGCGCCTCGCCCGAGCGAATCTCGCCGACGACGATGCGGTCGGGTCGCATGCGCAAGGTCGCCTTGAACAGGTCGCGGATCGTCACCGCGCCGCGCCCGCGCACGTCGGGCGGTCGGCCCTCGAGCTGCACGACGTGCGGCTGCTGGCACTGGACCTCTTTGCTGTCCTCGATGATGACGATGCGGTCGTCGTCGGGGATGTAGCCGGTCAGCGCGTTGAGCAGCGACGTCTTGCCGGACCCGGTGCCGCCGGCGACGATCGTGTTGTTCTTCACCAGCACGACCTGGCGGAGGAACTCGGCGGCCTCGGGGGTGAACGAGCCGAAGCCCACGAGCTTGTCGATGGTCAGGGTCTCGCGGAAGAAGCGGCGGATGGCGACGTGCGGGCCGTCCGGCGCGGCGGGCGGGAGCACCGCCTCCACGCGCGAGCCGTCGGGCAAGCGCCCTTCGAGGATCGGCCGGTGCTCGTCCACGTGGCGCCCGACGAACTGCGCGAGGTTGCGCAGCGCGGCCATCAGCGCCTCGCGGTTGGCGAACTTCGCGCTCGTGAGCGTGAGCTTGCCCTTGCGCTCGATGTAGATCTGGAACGGGCCGTTGATCATCACCTCGCTGACCGACGCGTCGTCGAGGAATGGCTTGATCGGCTCGAAGAACTTGACGAGCGTCTGCTCGTAGACGTCTTTGCCGAGGGCCTTGCTGCCGCTCATGGAGAACCTCCGGGAGTGCTCGACGGGGGGGCTGCGGGATCGGCCGGCACCTGGTCGGGCGAGAGACGTACCGGCACGGGGCCGCTCGGCCCGACGATCATGCCGAGGGCCTCGCGCGCCTCGGTCGCGTGCGGCCCCTCCGGCGCGAGCGCGAGGTAGCGCTCGAACTGCACGCGCATCCCGGGCTCGTCGTGGAGCTGATCGCGCAAGAGCACGCCGAGCATGTAGTGCGGCACCGGCTCGTCGGGCGCCTCGGCGACGACGTGCTCGAGCGAGAGGCGTGCCGCGGCCGCATCCCCGAGCCCCATCTGGATCGTCGCCAGCAGCTGCCGGAGGCGCCAGTCGTCGGGATGCGTCTCGAGGTAGGGCTCGGCGTAGCCGACCGCGGCCGAGAAGCGCGAGCTCCGCACGCAGACCTCCATGAGCAGCGGCAGCACGCGCTCTTCGGGGAAGCCGTGATCGCGGGCGGCCGTCAGGTACTGCTCGGCACGGATGTAGTCGCCTTGCCCCGCGATGCGGACGCCCGAGTCGAACAGGATCTGCCCGGTCTGGTCGTCGAGCGGATCGCTGATCGGGGTCGTCTCGACGGGGTGCTGGGTCGACGCACACCCCACGAGGAGCGCGAGCAACGCCACGGCCGACGGCGAGCCTCCGCGGCAGGCGCGCCGCGGAAGGCTGGTGATCGCGAGCACGATCACGCGCTCAACCTTCCGGCGCGGCCGTGAGCAGCTGCAGCTGCCGCTCCATGCGGACGAGCCACTGCACGTACGGGTGATCGCCGCCGCGCTCTCGCACGAGCGCGAGCAGCGCGCGGTCCTCGAGCAACGCGTCGTCGAAGCGCTCGAGCTCGAGGGCACGGCCCATGCGCAGGCGATGGGTGTCGTAGTCTTCCTGGATCCGACGCCGCATGTAGTCGCGCTCGCGCAGCATCTCTTGCGCCGGGGCGGTCGCGCCTTGCGCCTGGAAGCAGACGTAGGCGGTGTCGTAGAGGACGACCGAGTCGAGACCGTCCGCCGGATCGAACGGATAGCGCTCGCTCTTGGCGAGCGCAGCCTCCGACGACTGCGTCGCCCGCGTCATCGCCTGGACGCCCGAGACGGGGCAAGCCGTCAGGTCGGCGAAGAGCGGGTAGGGCTCCGGCGCCTCCGTCTCGAGCCCGACGACTTCTTCTCCCTGCAGGGCCCAGAGCACGACGACGACGCCGAGGATGCCGGCGATGATGATGACCGGAGAGGCCTGCGTCTTGGGCTTGTTCTGATCTTGCGGCGGCTTGTCGGTGACGCGGAAGCGCAGGCCGCCGACCTCGATCTCGCTGCCCCAGGCCACCATGCCGTGCTGGAACGGCTGTCCGCCGACCTTGGCGCCGACCTTGGAGCCTTGGGCGATGGCGACCCAGCAGCCTTCACCGCGCGGCGCGATCAGCAAGTGCTCCGGCTCGAGATCGCGGGCGTCGGGGAGCGGAACGCCCGCCGTCGGCGAGCGCCCGACCGTGATCTGCTCTCCCTCGATGCGCGTGCGCTCGAGCGTGCCGTCTTCGCGGATGACTTCGACGTAGGCTTCCATCACATCGCTCCGCTCTGTTGAACCTGAACGGCGAAGGGACCCAGCAGACACAGGATGATCGCTCCGAAGATCAACATCAGAGGTCCCATCAGGAGCACGGCCGCGCGCGCCGCGGCCTCTTCGGCCATGACCGAGCGGCGCATGCGCAGCATCGTCGCCTGGATGCGGAGCACCTCGGCGAGCGGGTTGCCCTTCTCTTCGGCCTGGACGACGGCGCCCACGAAGTCGCGCACCGACTCGGTCGGAACGCGGTCGGCGAAGTTCTCGAGCGCTTGGCGGCGGGTGCGGCCGAGCTCGAGCTCCTGCAGCAGGCGCTCGAACTCCTCGACCAGCGAGTCGTTCTTGTTGCCGGCCTTGTCGACGATCTGGCGCATCGCGCCAGGGAAATCGAGCCCGGCGCCCATGCAGAGCGAGGCGAGATCGATCGACTGCGGCAGCGCGCGGTTCACTTCCTTGAAGCGTCGGTCGCGCTCGCCGGTGACCTGGAAGTACGGGAGGATCCCGCCGAGCGCGCCGATGACGATCGCGAAGATCGGCGGCCACTCGATGATCATCATCACCACGAGGCCGATGAGCGTGCCGAACACGAAGCCGATCGCCGAGAGGGCGAAGAACTCGTTGGGGGTCAGCCCGAGCCAGTCGCCGGCGTGCTTGAGCAGCTCGTCCAGCTGGCGCCGCTGGTCGGTGAGCGGGAAATAGGCGACCCAGCCGGCGACCATGCGGACCATCGGCTCGAACTGCGCGAACGTCCCCTGCGCGTCGAGCGCGCGCTGGCGCTTGAGGCCGCGCGAGCCGAGGCGAGGCGAGTCCTCGGGCTTGTTCCGGCCGAGCGTGAAGACGGCGAGGAAGATGCCGGTGCCGAACATGGCCATCGCGATGTAGGCGTATGCGCGTGCGGGCACGAGGTCCTCCTCAGCGAGCCTTCCGGGGAGCGCTCATCGTCAGATGTCCACCGAGAGGATGCGGCGCGCGAGGATGAGCGCGGTCATCCAGAGCGCGGTGGCGACGGCGATGATGCCGTAGCCGATCGTCGTCTCGACGAGCGGGCGCAGCCACGTGTTGTCCATGTAGTGAATCATCCCGAGCAGCGCGAACGGGATGACCGCGAGCACGATGACCTGCATCTTGCCCTCGGCGGTCTTGGTGCGGACGACGCCCTCGAGGCGCGCCATCTCGCGGAGCGTGCTGGCGCTCGTCTCGAGGATGTTTGGCAGATCGCCGCCGGTCTGGCGGCCGACGAGGATCGTGGCGAGCGAGCTCGAGATGACGCGGCTGTTGATGCGCCGCGACATGTTGAGCACGGCCTGGTCGAGCGGCGTGCCGAGCTTCATCTCCTTCAGCACGAGGTCGATCTCCTCGGAGAAGGGCGGGCGAATCAGCTTCGCGCTGTTGGAGATCGCCTCGCCGAGCGAGGGCGACGCCTTCAGCGCGTTCGCGAGCATGAGCAGCCAGCCGTCGAGCAGCTCCTCGAGCTTGCGCAGGCGCTCGTCGTGCTGGTTCTGGAGGTAGAAGTAGGGCCCGATCGCGGCGGGCAGCTCCAGCAGGATCCAGATCGGGTCGTTGATGAGGAACGAGACCACCGGGATCGCGAGGATCACGCCGAGCTGCGCGCGTGCGATGGTCTTTCCCGTGGTCTTCCAGAGCTGGAAGCGCACTTCCTTCTCGATGTGGTCCTCGTACTCGGAGAAGCGCTGCCGCGGCCAGCTCTTCTCGTCCATGACCACGAAGAACACGAACGCGACGACGCCGCCGACGGCGAGGAAGAGGCCGCCCCAGCCGAGCAGCTCCGTCGTCGAGGAGACGGTGAGAAGAAGGCTCGTCACAGGTACTCTCCGTCGGTGACGAGCCCCATGGTGATGAACTCGTCGAGGAACGTCGGCATGTAGCCGCTCGCGCGGTGCTCGCCGAGGACCTTGCCGCCCGGCCCGGTGCCGGTGCGGATGTACTCGAAGATGTGGTGCAGCTCGAGCTCGCCGTCGTCGTCCATGCCGACCACCTCGCTGATCGCCGTCACGCGACGCGAGCCGTCGGAGAAGCGGGTCTGCTGGATGATCATGTCGACCGACGTCGCGATCTGCTCGCGGATCGCCTTCGCCGGCAGATCGAGGCCGCTCATCAGGCAGAGCGTCTCGAGGCGCGCGATGGCCTCGCGCGGCGAGTTGGCGTGGGTCGTCGTCATCGAGCCCTCGTGGCCCGTGTTCATCGCCTGGAGCATGTCGAGCGCCTCGCCGCCGCGGCACTCACCGACGACGATGCGGTCGGGGCGCATGCGGAGCGCGTTCTTCACGAGGTCGCGGATCGAGTACTCGCCCTTGCCCTCCATGTTGGCGGGGCGCGTCTCGAGCGAGACGACGTGCGGCTGCTTGAGCTGCAGCTCGGCGGCGTCCTCGATGGTCACGATGCGCTCGTCCTCGGGGATGGCGCCCGAGAGCACGTTGAGCAACGTCGTCTTGCCCGAGCCCGTGCCGCCGGAGATGACGATGTTCTTTCGCGCCTTGACCGTGCGCGTGATGAAGCGCGCCATCGGCTCGGTGATCGCGCCGAACCCGACGAGGTTCTGCAGCGTGAGCGGGTTCTTGGCGAACTTCCGGATCGTGATGCACGAGCCCTTGATCGCCAGGGGCTTGATGATCGCGTTCACGCGCGAGCCGTCCCGCAGGCGCGCGTCGACCAGCGGCGTCGACTCGTCGATGCGGCGGCCGAGGGGGGTGACGATGCGCTCGATGACGGAGCGGACGGCCTCGTCGTCGGTGAAGCGCAGGGCCGTGAGCGAGATCTTGCCGCGCCGCTCCACGTAGATCGTGTACGGGTCCACGACCATGATCTCGCTGACCGCGTCGTCGGCGATGAGACGCTCGAGCGGGCCGAGGCCGAGCGCCTCGTCGGTGATCTCGTCGATGAGGGCGGCGGTGTCGGTGCCCTGCGGGAAGTCGCTCGCGAGCTCGGTGACGATGCGGCGGAGCGCGGTGCGCACCTTCGGCCGCATGATCTTCTCGTCCATCTTGTTGCGGTCGAGCGACGCGAGGTCGAGGTTCTCGAGCAAGAGGCGATGGATGCGCTTGCGGATCTCGACCGGCACCATCGCGGTGCCCGAGACGTCGTAGGGGCTCGCCTCGCCCTTCTTCTCGGGCGGCTTGGCGGCGGCCGCCGGAGGGGCCGGAGGTGCGGCCGGTGGCTGCGGGTAGCCGGGCGCTTGCGGCGGGAAACCGGGCTTCTGCGCCTGCTGCGGCGGGGCCTGCGGCGGATAACCGGGCTGCTGCGGGTAGCCGCCCGTGGCCCCCTGCTGCGGATAGCCGCCCGTCTGCTGGGGCGGATAGCCTGGCTGCGCGGGATAGCCCGCCGTCGGCTGGTTGCCGTAGCCCGGCTGCGAGTAGGGCTGCTGGTTGTAGGCCGCAGCACCGGGCGTGAGCGCGGCGATCGGGCGCACCACGTAGGGGCCCACGCGCATCGGCACGTTGGCCGGAACCTGCACCGTCGTCTGCCGGACCCGCTGGTTACCGACCATCGTGCCGTTGGCGCTCGAGTCGGTGACGAGGAAGGTCCCGTTGGCCGACGCCTCGACCGAGAGGTGGCGGCGCGAGACGTCGGGCGAGGGAAGGACGACGTGACACGACGGGTCGCGCCCGATCGTGACCGGGCCCTGCACGTCGACCGAGAGCTGCTCGACCGTCCCATCCTGCAGCTCGATGGCGAGGTTCAGCGGCATCGCGTCCCCGCGAGCAGCGCCGAGCCCCGAGCCCCGCGAAGTCGTTCGCGGGGCTGTTCTCCTCGTGCCCGCGTCGCGCCCTCGTGGCGGACGGCGGGGCGCGCGCCCCACCTTGCCGCCACCGCGCTCCGCACGAGGTCCAACGACTGCATGGCTCGACTCACTTCATTCGAAGCCGGGCGGCGAGGGCTCGATGAGCTCGATGTCGCCCAAGCCGTGGCCACCGATCGAGCCGTAGTCTTCGTAGACGTGGAGCGCCTCGGTGATCCGGTCCGCCTGCGCGCGCGGCACCGACTGGACGACCGTGGGGACGATGAACAGGAAGTTCTCGACGTTCTCCTCGTGCCGCACGTTGGTGCCGAAGAGCACGCCCACGATCGGGATCTGCGAGAGGCCCGGCAGGCCGCCCTGCGACTCGGTCGTGCTGCGCGAGACGAGACCGCCGAGCACGATCGACTGGCCGAGCTCCATGTTCACGATGGTCGAGAGCTGCGTGCGGACGCGGCCGGGAATCGGGCCGGAGACCGGCGGCGTCAGCTCGCTCACGTCGGCCGAGAGCGAGATCTCGATCCGGCGGCTGTTCGGGTCGTAGTGCGGCGTCATCTGGATCTGCGTGCCGAACTCGATGCGCTGCACGCTCTGCGTGAAGCCCGTCTGCACGAGGATGTTGATCTCGCCGCCGGTGTTGATGATCGACTGCTCGCCGTTGGCGGTGACGACCATGCCCTGGCGGAGCAGGCGGGCCCAGCCGGCGCGCTGCGCCAGGTCGAGGCGCGGCAGGGCCTGCTGCAGCAGCGACGCGGTCGCCTGCTGGAAGGGAGCGGTGTCGAGCGCCGTGAGGTCGACCGTGAGATCGAGCTGCGCGCCGCCACCGATGCTGCCCGGCCAGGCGATGCCGAGCGAGTGGTCGTAGCTGCCCGAGAGCTGCACGAAGTAGAGGTCGAGGCGGATGTCGTCTCGCGCGAGCACTTCGCCCGGCGTCGAGGCGCGCTCGGTGCTGCGCACGATGATCTGGTAGCGGACCTGGTGGCCGTCGGCGAAGATGAGGAGCAGCGAGCTCTCGCCGGGGTTCTGACCCACGATGACGAAGAGCCGCCCGTCCTGCGTGAGGCGCACGTCGGCGACGCCCTCGGAGCCCACCGAGTAGCTCGCCACGTTCGCGGCCGAGATGGTCTGCTGCTCGCCGACGCCGAGCTCGATGCGCTCGGTCCCGGCGGAGCGCTGCGCCATCGCGATCGCCGGCGCCACGAGCAGCATCGCGGCCAGCACGGCCATCGCCGTCGTCAGCAGCGCAGTTGCGCTACGTCCGAGGACAGCCGTCGAGGTTCGGGCCAGGCCCGGCGAGGGATCAGTGAACGCTCTGGACACGTTGGGGCACCGCGGTGGTGGGTTGCGTGGGAGGAGGCGGCCGCGGGACCGTGCGCTGACGGGGGCCGCGGGACCGTGCGCTGACGGGTCTCGCGTCGCTCGGGCGTGATGATGTCGTCGGTGGTCGTCTCGGGCAGGCCCTCGATGACCGTGATGTCGTCGGGATGACGCAGGAGCAGCGTGAGGCGGCCGCGCTGCTGCGCGAACGCGAGCAGCTGCGCCTGCTCGATCGTCGTCGAGAGCGTGACGTCGTTCATCTGCGTCGGCGTGCGCGTCGCCGCCTGGCGCTGGAGCGCGCCGGTGTCCTGGCCGGCCGCCAGGACGAGCAGGTTCTGCAGGAGCGCGATCGTCACGCGATCCTCGTCGAGCGACACGCTGGGGGCGGCGCGCGGGCGCGTCAGCGTCATCAGCACGTCCACGCGATCGCCCGGGCGCACGAGGCCGCCGAAGGTGGCGCTCTGGTCGGCCTGGATCGTGATCGCGCGCATGCCGTTGCGGACCAGGCTCGACAGATCCCGCGAGGTGTCGGTCGTCGTGGCCAGATCGGTCCACAGGATCGACTCGCCCGCGCGGATGCCGCTGACGACCCGGACGCCCATCACGCGCTCTTGGTCGTCGACGGTGATGTGGCGATCCTCGAGGTAGGCGGCGGGCAGCGCGCGCGCGACGACCATGTCGGCGGTGAGCGCCACGCCGAGCGGGACGTCCTGGACGGCCGTCAGCACGAGGACCGGCTCGCCGCCGGAGGCCTCGTCTTCGAAGCGCTGCATGTACATGCCGAGCATGACGACACCGAGGACGGCAGCCCCGACCGCGGCCAGGATGGCTTTGGAATTCATCGTACGACCTCGCGGCGGAGCCCCTCGGTGCGGAGCCCGACGGCGTCGCGGACGCCCGGACCCGCCCGGGACGCGAGCGTCCGGGACGAGAGAACCGTGCGCGCCGTCCTACCAGGGACTTCGACCATGCGACGAGCAGCCTATCCGATCACGGCGCGCCGCTGGAAGGGGGAACTACCGCCGCGCGGGCCGCGCGGGACGTACCCTCGCCAACGCTCCCGCCCGTTCTCCGGACGAGCCCGTCGTCAGTCGGCGGACTCCTGGGCCCAGGTGCCCGAAGTGCTGTCGTTTCCGCCGTGATAGCGGTAGTTCGCAGCCTGCAGCGGCATCGAGGCCTCGGCCGTGAGCGGCACGAAGCGAGGCGAGGGCCCGCCGACCAGTGACGAGACGCCGGCGATCGCCGCGAGCACGTTCAGAGAGTTGCCGAGCTCGTTCAGGCGCGGCGTCCAGCGGGTGCGGCGCTGGTTGCGGACCTGCATCGCCTGCAGCGCCGCCTGGAGCTGATCGTACGTGAGGTCGCCCGCGATGAACTGCTGCGTCAGCGCGGAGACCGCGGCCGGGTCGAGCCCGAAGCGCATGAAGAACAGGTCCTCGCACATCAGACGGTTCGCGAGCGGCACCTGGCAGTTGTAGAGGTAGGTCACGCGCGCGATGACCTGGCCGGCGTCGCCCGTGGCGCTCGGGCCGGAGAAGTCCTCGTGGTACTGGTCGGTCGAGCCCTGCGCCTGCGGGAAGCTCACGCGCAGCGCCATGCGGTTGTAGACCAGACCCCAGGCTACGCGCGCCTCGGGCGAGTCGAGGCCGGTGAGCCCGAGCGCGCCTCGCACGCTCTCGTCCTCGGGCATCCGCGCGATCGACGAGAACGAGGGCGAGAGCGGGAGCAGCGGCATGCCGGCGGCGAACTCGATCGCCTGCAGGCGCGGGCCACCGGTCCACGCCGGGCCCGTCGAGCTGCCACCGAAGAAGGTCCCGATGAGCCCGCCGGCGCGCTGCACGAAGCTCGACATGCCGCTCGACTCGGTGTCGAGCTGGCGGCGGCCGGCGTTGTCGTAGTACTGCGGGTCGTCGTCGATCACCACCATCGACGAGCGGGCGGCGATGTTGGCCGAGTGCTGCAGGACGAGGGCAGCGCCGTAGAGCAGGCCCATCTGGACCATGCCCAGGAACAAGAAGAAGAGGGGGATGAACGCGAGGAGGAACTCCACGTAGACCGCGCCGCCGGTGTCGGCGACCAGGCCGTTCGTTCGCGCATCTCGACGTCGGAGCTGGCTCATGAGGGCCTCGTGGGTCGCGAGAGACTCGTGGATCGCGCGCTCATCAGAACTGGCCCCGGAACTGTCCGAGGACCGCGATCAGGAGGCCGGCGAAGATCGCTCCGCCGAGCCGGAGAGTGTCGCGCAGCTCGCGGGCCATCGGCCGGCGGAAGCGCTTGGGGAGGATCGGGTTCAGTCCCATCATCCCCATGTTGCCCAGGGTCCGGAAGAGCTTGCCGTCCCACGCGAGCCGGCCGAGGGAGTAGATCCCGGCGACGACGAGGGCGAGGAGCTCGGCCTGCAGGCCGAGGTCCGGACCGATGAGCGCGGCGATCGCAGCGAAGAGCTTCACGTCGCCGCCCGCCATCCCGTTCATGTAGAACAAGATCACGGGACCCACCCCGCAGAGCACCACACCGAGCGTCACCCCGAGGAACGTGTCCCACCCGAACGCGAGGCCGTACACGAGCGGCGCGATCACGAGAGGAGGGAGCGTCAACCAGTTCGGGATGTGCCCCGTGCGATAGTCCGTGACGGCACCGATCCCGGCGATCAAGAGCGCCAAGCCGTAGACGTACGGCATCAGCTGCGGGCCGGGGTCGAAGGCGAGCACGGTGTCGGTCGCTCCGGTGAAGGGAGTGGTGGAGCCGATCGCGCGGGATGGAGAGATCCGTCGAGGACCGGGGGATCTCGACGATCCCCCGGCTCGGCACCCGCCCGCGCAGGCGCCCCCCCGACGCGCTCACGTCACGGCGTGGACGACGTGGGAAGACCGCCGATGACGCTCTCGGCGCCGCGGGTCTTGGTCTTCACCGTGTTGCCGAACTTCTGGTCTTCACCGTGTTGCCGAACTTCTGCCAGATGGCGAAGCCGACGACGGCGATGAGGCAGAGGATGATGATGTACTCGACGGTCGAGAGGCCGCGGGTATCAGCGAGGAGCGAGCGAATCCGGCGGGTCTTCATCATGGCGTCTACCTTCTCTTTCTGTTGCGGGCTGGAACGCTGTTGCGGAAGAACGAAGAATCGAACGGGGAACCGGCGCTTCAGGGGATCGGCAGGCCGACCACGAGCTGCGCGACGCGATAGAGGTGGACCAGCGGCTCACCGAGGCTGACCACGGCGGCCGAGCCACCGAGGATCACCACGCAGATGAGCGTGAGGTACTCGACGAACATGGCGCCGCGCGTGTCGGCGCCGAGGTCGAAGAAGCCGCGGACCGTCAGCGCGGAGCTTCCCGGACGCGCCGTCGGGCCTTCGGCGGCATCGCGCTCGCCGCCGAGCGCATCGCGCTGGGGGACCGAAGCCTGGACCGCGAGCCGGGTCTTGGTGGCCGTCATGAGCGCCTCCTGGTGCGACGAGCGTGCCAAAACGGTGCGTCCGATCGCAAGGTCGAATTCACGCCTGATCCCTCGTCGACGCCCGCGGCCCCGCACGAGGCTCAGGTCAGAAGGCCCCACGATCGCGCGACACGCTGGCGCGCTCGGTCGAGGGGTGGGGACTGGGATTCCGCAGCC
>JBGALT010000106.1:20253-27710 GCA_044223665.1 Sandaracinaceae bacterium
CTCGCACTCACGCCGGCGGCGCGTCGGGCGATGGAGTAGAGGAGTGTCCCGACGCCGATGGAGAGGGCACCCCAGACGGCGACGATCGGCGCATCGACGATGGCGAGCACGATCGTCCCGAGCGAGAGGGCGACGAACGCGAGCGGCGTCCATGGGTAGCCAGGGGTCCGGTACGCGTGGGGCGGCAGCCCGCGGCGCCGCACGACGAGCACGGCGAGGACGGTGAGGGCCGACGACAGGGAGAGCGTCACGCCGACCGAGGCCAGGAGCACGTCGAAGCTCGAGGTCACGATCATGCAGAAGGCGAGCAGCGCCTGGATCACCAGCGCCGTCCGATGCGGCGCGGCCCGCGCGAGGATGGGGTGCTCGCGGCCCATGGCCGCGTAGACGCGGGTGCCGGTGACGACGAACGCACCGATGGTCGAGAGCAGGCCGAGCGCGATCACGGTCGAGAGCACGCGCCCCGCGATGCCGCCGAACAGGTGTGTCGCGGCCACGTGGGCGATCTCGACGACCTCGAGCGCAGGACCGGGCGCGGCGGCGAGGAAGAGCGCGTTGAGCGCGAGGTAGACGAGCGTCACCGCGAGCGTGCCGAGGCCCAGCGCGCGCGGCAGCGTGCGAGGCGCGTCGTGCACCTCGCCGCCGACGTACACGGCTGCGTTCCACCCGGTGTACGCGAAGGAGACGGTCACGATGCCGAGCGAGAAGCTCGGCTCGAGCATCTCGCCCGGGCGCATCGGCGGCGCGGAGAGGCGCGAGAGATCGAGCGCCGGCGAGAGTGCGCCGAGCGCGACGAAGAGCACGGCGAGCCCCAGCTTGGCGTAGGTCAAGAGGTCCTGCGCGCGCCGCGTCGTCTCGTGCTCCCGCGCGTGGGCCGCGGACACCAGGCCCACGATGGCGATCCCGAGGGGCTGCTCCACGAGCGCGCGTGTCGCCTCGTCGACGCCCAGCGCGGCCGTCGCGTAGCGAGCGAAGGCGATCCCGCACGCGGCGATCGGCGCGGCGAACCCGAGCACGATCGAGGCGATGCCGGCCACGAAGCCCACGCCCGGATGGAGCGCGCGCGTCAGGAGCGCGTACTCGCCGCCGCTCTCCGGGTACACCGACGCGAGCTCGGCGTACGAGAGCGCGCCCGCGAGCGAGAGAAGCCCGGCGATCAGCCAGACCGCGAGCACGCCGCCCGGAGTGCGGCCGTCGGCGAGCATCGAGCCGCTCGTCGTGTAGACGCCCGTCCCGATCATGCTCGCCACGACCAGGCCGGCGGTGCTGACGAGCCCGAGGCGCGGGCGGGGCGGCTGGCTCGTGGACGTCGTCACGGGGGGCGCGCAGCATCGCACGGGGCGCCGCGGGATCGCGCGGGCCCCCGACGTCGGATCACGCGACCGCTCCCGGACCGAGTCGATCAGCGCAGCACGACGCGCACCGGCACCTCGCCCTTCGGGCGTAGCGTGATCAGGGGCTCGGGCACGATGGGATGGCCGGGCAAGAGATCCAGACGGAATCGCCGGGCGAGCATCGAGAGCACGATCTGCCCTTCCAGCATCGCGAACGCGGAGCCGATGCACATGCGCGGCCCGGCCGAGAACGGAAAGTACTGATACCGGTGCTGGGATCGGGCGCGCTCGGGCGAGAAGCGGTCCGGATCGAACCCCTCGGGATCCTCCCAGAGCGAAGGGAGTCGATGCGTGACCCAAGGCGAGACGAAGAGGAGCGAGCCCTTCGGCACGGTGTAGCCGTCGAACTCGACGTCTTCCTCCGGAGAGCGGCCGATGACCCACACCGGCGGGTACAGCCGCATCGACTCGCTCAGCACGCGCCGCGAGATCTCGAGCCGCGCCGCGTCGTCGGCCGTGGCGTCGCGCCCGCCGAGCACCTGGCCCGCCTCGTCGGCGACGTCGCGCGCGATCTGCGGGAAGCGCGAGAGGAGCACGAAGGTCCACGTGAGCGCGTTGGCGGTGGTCTCGTGACCGGCGAGGAACATCGTCATGACCTCGTCCCGCAGCTGCTGGTCGGTCATTCCCTCGCCGGTGTCCTCGTCGCGCGCCTCGAGGAGCATCTGCAAGAGGTCGTCCTCGCGCTTCTTTCCCTTGCGACGGCTCGCGATGATGTCGAGCACGATCCGATCGAGGGTCTCGGCGGCCTTGCGGGCGCGGAGGTTCGCCGGCGTCGGCACCGAGTCCGGCAGCCGGAAGGGGTTGTTGATGCGCGAGACCGACTCGTGGAGCATGAAGTCGACGGCCGCGCCGACCTCGCTCGCGCGCTCGCCGGTGTCGGCCGAGAGCAGCGTGAGCGACGCGATCCGCAGCGTCAGCCGCATCATGTCGCCGTGCAGATCGATCGTGCGGCCGCGCCGCGCGTCCTCTTCCCAGCGCGCGGCGAGCTCGTTCGTGCAGCGAGCGAAGGTGTCGGCGAAGCCGGCGATGCGCTGCTTGTGGAACGCGGGCTGCGCGATGCGTCGCTGGCGGAGCCAGAAGTCGCCTTCGCTCGTGACGAGGCCGTTGCCGAGGAAGGTGCGGAGCTGATCGTAGCCGCGCGTCTTCTTCGAGAAGAGACGGTGCTCCTTCACGAGGATGCGCTCGACGTGATCGGGCGAGCTGAGGAGGTGAGCCGTGACGAAGGGGAGCTCGAAGCGGACGACGGGGCCGTACTCGAGCGCGAGACGGAGGAGCAGATCGAGGCGCGCGAGCCCGCTCGAGGGCAGGTGCCCGACGATCGGCAGCTGCGGTGGCGAGGGGGCCGGACGGGCCAGCTTCGGTCGCAGCGCGGGGATGGCGTGACGAACGCGGGCGGAGAGCGTCGGAGCGGCCTTCGACATGCGCCTAGGCTACCCGCCCGCCGGTGCGCCGCCGCTCGCGTTTCCCGAGCGCGAACGCGAGATGCTCGGAGCCCCGGAGGCCCCGTACGGGAGCGCGTGCAGCCCATCAGCGATCGGGGTCGCCCCGGCGGAGCTTGGTCGCGAGGTCCGCTCCGCCCTCGGCGAACAGGCGCGCGCACGCGCCGCCGAGGTACTGCAGGCGATCGATGAACCGATGGTCGTGCTCGAGCGTGACGAGGTGCGCGAGCTCGTGGAGCACGATGCCGAGCGTCGCCGGGTCGAGCACGTCCTCCCAGCGCAGGGTGCTGCGCACGTTGAACGAGAGCAGGCGCGCGGCCGGATCCGTGGTGGCGTCCTCGATCAGGCCGGTGTCGCTCGGATCGCGGGCGAAGAACCGGATGCGCACCACGCTCCCGGCGAGCCGTCGCGCGAGCCAGCGCACCGACTCGGCGAACGCACGCTGCGCGTCGGTCGGCTCGACGTCCTCGCCCACGAGCTCGCGCGAGCGACGCCGCACGAAGTCGTCGGCCGTCTCGAGCACGCGCCCGAGCGCGAGGTAGGTCCCCTGCGTCATCGCCTCGGCCTGCACGATGTGGGCGCCGAGCTGACGAGCGCGGTCGTTGCCGCGCGCGCTCCCGCCGAGGACGGAGCCGCGGGGCAGCACCTTGCTCACGTACGCGTCGAGGATCGCGCTGCGCAGCGGCCAGCGCGCGAGCACCTCTTGCACCCAGTCGGCGCGCAGCTCGCGCGGGCCGAGCTGCCGGTGCATCGTCGCCTCGAGGAGCGTCGCCTTCACGGCGAGCACGAAGCGCTCGGGGAGCTGGTCGCGCCCCGCCGCCAGCGGCACGCGCTGCTGCACGTCGCAGTGCCAGGGCACGTTCCAGGGCGCGATCGGGATGCCCATCTCGAAGACGTGGGGGATCTCGCCGCGGCGCACGGCGTGGACCGAGATCATCGTGCTCCGCATCACCGCGCGCTCGACACCGTTCTCGGCGACGACGGTCTCGAGCTCGCAGCTCGGCAGTGCGATAACCGTCCGCGGACGGCGCACCACCTTTCCGTCGACGCGGAGCGTGACGCCGCGCGGTGGGATCACCAGGCGGAGCGCGCTCTCGGCGGCCTCGCGCTCGGCGGACGTCAGGCGCCTCACGATCTCGACGCGCGTGCCGCGCTCACGCTCGCTGGGCGCGACCTTGCGCCCGTGCTCGTCGAAGGTGACGACGTGACCGGTGCTCTCCACGATCGCGCGCTCGCCGGCGGCGACGAGCTCCTTCAGGCCTCGTCCCATGCGCCCGCGCCGCGTGGGGTCCCCGGCCTTGTCGGTGAGGAAGAGCGTGTAGACGAGCCGCGGATCGGCGATCCCGCTCGCCGCGTCGTCCTCGACCACCACGCGCTCGGCGTCGAGCTCCACCGACACGGCGCTCGCCCCGGCATCGAGCGCGTTCTGGACCGCCTCGAGCAGTGCGCGCTCGAAGGGGCGCGCCGAGGCCACCCGGGCCCATCCTTCGTCGGCGATCTCGAACCATCGCTTCGTCATCGGTCGGGGAGCTCCGCGAGCGCGAGCGTTGCACGAACCAGGCTTCGACCGCCCACTCCCAGCGCCCTTGGATCGCTCCATGTGGTGAGCGAGCCACGGCTCACAGCCCCCGATGGATGGCGGTTCGTTCCGCCCATGCGCCTACCTATTTCGTGTTTCGAGCCAAGAACCCGTTGATCCCTGGCTCTGACGCAAGGCAGGATGATCTCGTCCATGCTTGCAGCGAGGTTCGAATGGGTAGTGTAGGCCCCAATGGCAACATCGCGGCGCCGGGCGGCAAGTCCGATATCCGCGTCATCCCGTTCGGAAAGTACCTGCTGCTCGACCGGCTCGCGGTCGGCGGCATGGCCGAGGTCTACACGGCCAAGAGCTTCGGCATCGAGGGCTTCGAGAAGATCATCGCCATCAAGCGGATCCTGCCGACGATGGCGGAGGATGAAGACTTCATCCAGATGTTCATCGACGAGGCGAAGATCGCCGGGCACCTGACCCACGCGAACATCGCCCCGATCTACGAGCTCGGGAAGATCGGCGATTCGCACTACATCGCCATGGAGTACATCTGGGGGAAGGATCTCCTCCAGCTGATGAACCGCTTCCGCAAGATGCGGAAGTCGATGCCGCCGGCGATGTGCGCGTTCATCGGCAGCAAGATGTGCGAGGGCCTGGACTACGCGCATCGCAAGAAGGATCGCCACGGGCGGCCGCTCAACATCATCCACCGCGACGTGAGCCCGCAGAACTGCCTGGTCTCCTACGAGGGCCAGGTGAAGATGATCGACTTCGGCATCGCGAAGGCGGCGGCCCGGAACACCAAGACGCAGGCCGGCGTGCTCAAGGGCAAGTTCGGCTACATGTCGCCCGAGCAGGTGCGCGGCCTGCCGGTCGACCACCGCAGCGACGTGTTCGCCGTCGGCACCTGCATGTACGAGATGCTCACGAGCGAGCGTCTCTTCGTGGGTGAGAGCGACTTCACGACGCTCGAGAAGGTGCGCAACGCGACGGTCACGCCGCTCTCGCAGCTCATCCCCGACATGCCGCCCGAGCTCGACGGCATCGTGATGAAGGCGCTCGCGCGCGAGGTCGAAGATCGCTGGCAGTCGGCCGGCGAGATGCAGGAGGCCCTGCAGCAGTACATCGCCAAGGAGCGCCCGCCCTTCGGCACGAGCAAGCTCTCGGCGTGGATGCGCACCGCGTTCGCGACCGAGATCGCGAAGGAGAAGGCGCGCCTCGATCTGTTCGCGAAGGTCGGCCCGCCGCCGAGCGTGCCGCCGCCGCCGCCGGGACGTGCGAGTGGCGCGGGCGGCCGCCCGCCGCCGCCGGTGCCGCAGCGCCAGGCACCCGCCGACGACGAGGATCCGCCCGAGCTCCAGGGCGAGAGCACGATGATCTCGGCCTCGCCCTTCGACGAGATGATGGAGGGCGGCGGTGCTGCGGCCGGCGCAGGCGAGGAGATGATGGGTCAGCCGACCCAGATCTTCTTCTCGTCCGACGACCAGGACGCGATCGCGCAGGGACCGGAGTCGGCGCCGCCGTCGATGCCGCTGCCGGGCCACGGCCAGCCGATCCAGCTCCACGCCGGACCGCCGGCGGTCGCCGTCGCCGCGCCCATGCGCGTCGTGGGCGGCGGCTCGCCCCCGCGGCCCGCGGTGGTGGTGGGCCAGCCCGCCGTGATGCCCGCGATGGGACACTCGGAGACGCTGGCTGCGCCGCCGCCAGGGCCGGCACCGGCGCCGCAGCTCGGTCCTGCCGCGGTGCAGGTCGCGCCGTACGCGCAGCCGGCGCCGTATCCCGGGCCCCCGCAGCCGGGATATCCGCAGGCCGGATACCCGCAGCCCGGATATCCGCAGCCCCCGGGTGGGCCGCAGCCGATGCTGATGCAGCCTCCCGACGCGCAGCAGCCGGGCGGGCTGATGCCGCCGCCCGCGTTCCCGGGCGCGCCTCCGCCGCAGCGTCACCAGGAGACGATGGAGCTGCGCGTCCCGCCTGCGCAGCAGAAGAAGAGCCGCGGGCCGGTGATCGCTGCGGCGATCTTCGGCGTGCTCGCGCTCGCCGCGATCGCGGTGATCGGGTTCCTGGTCATGAACCGTCCTCAGGTCGGCATCGTCGAGATCCGCACGATGCCCGCCGACGTCGGAGCGAACGTGCTCGTCGACGGAACCGTGCGCGGCCGCGCGCCTCTGCGTCTCGAGAACGTCGCGGCCGGTGATCACGAGATCATGCTGCAGGCCGACGGCTACGCGACCGTCACCCAGACGGTCACGGTGCAGGCGAACTTCGGCTCGCAGATCGTCGTGCCGCTCACGCCACTGACGGGCGTGGCGGTGGCGGCCCCACCGCCGACCATCGTGGCCGTCGCGCCGCAGATCGGCGTCCTGCCGGCCGCTCCGGTCACCGGGGTTCCCGTCGCACCGATCGCGGCGGTGATCCCGCCGGCCACCGGGATCCCGGCGACGGGTGTTCCCGTCACCGCCGTTGCGCCGCCCACGACGGTGGCCGTCGCGCCTCCGCCGACGACGGTGGTCGCGCCGCCCCCGACGACCGTGGTGGCCGTCGCGCCTCCGCCGACGACCGTGGTGGCCGCACCGCCGCCGACGCGTACCGCCACCACGACCACGACGCACGCGGCGCCTCCGCCGTCGACGACGACGACGACGACCACGGCGCGCCCCGTGCCGATGCCGCCGCCCTCGTCGGCGACGCCGACTGGGCCACGCCGGATCGATCCGCCTCCGGCGACCGGGAGCTCGTCGAGCTCATCGAGCTCGTCGTCGTCCTCGTCGAGCTCCTCGTCGTCCTCGCGCCACAGCACGACCTCTTCGAGCTCGGGCGGCGCGCGCGGCCACCTCATGATCCAGACGCTCCCGTGGGCGCGCGTGTTCCTCGACGGGCACGACACCGGCCGCAACACGCCGGTGCGCGATCTGCCGGTGAGCGCGGGCTCGCATCGCATCGGTCTGCGCACCACCGACGGCACCATGCACGAAGAGACGGTCACCGTTCCGGCGGGCGAGACCGTGCGCATCGTCCGGCAGCTCTGATCGCGGCAGGACCCCGATGATCCGGTTCGGCACGAGCCATCCGCGCTTCGGCGCGGACGACAAG
>JBGALT010000107.1:0-27011 GCA_044223665.1 Sandaracinaceae bacterium
GTCGGCCTCGAGCGCGGTGAGGAGGGCCTCGACGCGTGCGCCCACGAGGGTCGCCAGGGGCCGGTCGCCGAGCAGGTCGAGCAGGCTCGCGTCTCCGCGCGGCGCGAGCCCCTCGGGCCGAGGCTCGAGCAAGTCGCCCGCCGCGAGCGCACGCACCACCTCGACGAGCAGCATGGGCGAGCCGTCGAGACGCGCGACCATCTCGTCGAGGAGCGAGGGCGCGAAGGGGGCCAGGCCCGCGAGCAGATCGCGTCGCTCGCCCTCGTCCAGCGGGGCGAGGGTGCGCACGGAAGCGCGCGTCGAAGCGAGCAGCGGCGCCATCCGGTCGCGCGAGGTCGTGTGCTGCAGCGTCCCGGCGCGGAGCGTGGCGACCACGAGCACGCGCGTGTCCTGCCGCACGAGCAGGCGCTCCACGAGGTCGAGCGCCCCGTCGCGCGACCACGCGAGGTCGTCGAGCCAGAGATAGACGGGTGCCCGCCGCGAGAGGCCGCGGAGGACGGCGTACGCGAAGTCGACGACCTCGCCGATCGACGGACGGTCCGCCGACTCGGTGGCCGTCGCGCTCAGCCAGCGGTGCAGGCGATCGAGGTCGGCGCCGCTCTCGGCGAGCCAGCCCCAGCTCTCGCGCGGGTGGCGCGGGCGCCCGAGCCAGCGAGAGAGGAGCCGGAACAGGCCGCCCGACACGTCGTTGCCGCGCGCGTCGAACCCGGTCGCCGCGCCCTCCATGAGGCCGCGCCGCTCGACCTCTTCGAGCCCCAGGCGTGCCAGCCGGCTCTTGCCGATGCCCGGCTCGCCCACGTACGCGACCATGCGCGCGCCGCCGTTGCGGACGACGTCGTCGATGGCCTCGAAGAGGGCGGCGCGCTCGGAGGTGCGCCCCGCGAAGGCCGCGTCCCGGGAGCCCAGCAGCGCGAACGTCGCCGCCGGATCGGCCGGCGCCGGCAGCAGGCGGAGCTCCGTCTCCTGGGTCTGCACGACGGAGATCGACGCGCTCGGGAGCGCCGTCGCCTGGAACGAGGGATCGACGGACGTGCGCGCTGCCGTGTAGCCGCCGGGATCGCTGTTGCGCTCGGTCTCGAGGACGAGCGGCGCCAGACGCTCGAGCGTCCGACGGACCCGGACGGCGAATCGCTCGCGGTGGCGCACGCGGGGCTCGAGCAGTCGATCGATCAGCGCCTGCAGCTCCTCGGGCACCGAGAGCCCGGGGCGCTCGCGCCGATCGAGGCCGGGCGTGTACGCGCGCTTCTCGCGGTCGAGCATCTCGAGATCGTCGGTGGATCGGAACGGCGAGGCGCCGCGCAGCACGTGCGAGAGCATCACGCCGAACGCGTAGAGGTCGGTGAAGGGGCCGAGCGGTCCCTCGCCGCTGATCTGCTCGGGCGGCATGAACTCGGGCGTTCCCGCGATCGGTCGGTCCTCGTCCTGGTGCAGCGGGTCGACGACCGCCGCGACCCCGAAGTCCACGAGCCGGATGCTCTGGTCGCGCGAGTCGACGAGCACGTTGGGCGGCTTGAGATCGCGATGGACGACCTGCATCGCGTGCGCGGCCTCGAGCCCCTCGAGGATCTCGGTGAGCGCGCGGGCGACCGTCGGCCAGCCCGGCCACGCGACGAAGAAGCGCTCGAGATCGTGCCCGGGAACGAGCTCCATCACGAGGAAGGGCGCGCCGTCGGCGTCGCGACCGACGTCGATCACCCGGGCGACGCGCTTGTGGCGCACGCGGGCGGCAGCGGTGGCCTCGTCGAGCAAGAGGCGCCGGCGGAGCGCGTCGCTGCTGGCGCGCAGCGTCTTGACGGCCACCTCCATGCGCGTCGGATGGTGCACGGCCCGATAGACGCGGCCCATCCCGCCTTCTCCGAGCAGCTCGAGGAGCTCGTATGCCGCGCCTTCCACGCGCCGCGAGCGTGCCACGAACGCTCGCCGCATCGCGAGCGACACGCCGAGCGGCGCGCTGCGCGGCCGCCAGCGTGCCCAGGTGCGACCCATCGGTCGCAATTGTGGGGGCGCGCGTGCCGCGTTATGAGGCCCGCGATGAGCGTCGAGATCCGCCAGCACGTCCCCGGCGAGGACACGCGCGACTTCGTCGAGGCCGCCTACGCGGTCTTCGAGGGCGATCCCGCGTGGGTCGCGCCGCTCCGCATGGTGATGCACGAGAAGCTCGACCCGAAGAAGGACCCGTTCTTCCAGCACGCGGAGGTCGCGCTCTTCACGGCGCGCAAGGACGGGAAGCTGGTCGGCCGCGTGTCGGCCACGATCGACCGCGCGTGGCTCGATCTCTACCGAGACGAGACGGGCCACGTCGGCTACTTCGACACCGTCGACGATCCGGAGGTCGCGAGCGCCCTGCTCGCGCGTGCCGAGGGGTGGCTGCGCGAGCGCGGCATGGCCCGCGTGAACGGGCCGATGAGCTTCAACGCCAACCAGGAGATCGGGCTCCTGATCGACGGATTCGAGCACCCACCGCAGCTCGACATGGGCCACTCGCGTCGCTGGCAGGCGGGCCTGATCGAGCAGTGTGGCTACGTGAAGGAGAAGGACCTGTACGCGTGGCGCTACGGCGTCGAGCTCGAGCACAACGCGCGCACGACCAAGGCCTGGGAGGCCATCGCCGCGCTCCCCGAGGTGAAGCTCCGCAGCGTGCGCCCCAAGCGCATGCGCGAGGAGCTCGACGTCATCATGACCATCTACAACGAGACGTGGGCCGGCAAGTGGGGCTACGTGCCCATCACGGCGGCCGAGCTCGACAAGATGGCCAAGGACATGGCGCTCGTGCTGGACCCCGAGATCGCGTTCATCGCCGAGATCGACGGAGCGCCGGCCGGCATGTGCGTGATGATCCCGAACCTCAACGAGGCCATCGCCGATCTCGGCGGCAGCCTCTTCCCGCTGGGATGGATGCGCCTGCTCTGGCGCACGCAGATCACGCATCCGCGATCGGCCCGGCTCATCCTCCTGGGCGTGCGCGAGCACGTCCGGAAGAACGTGAAGCGCTACGGCGGCCTGAGCGCCGCGATGTACGTCGAGGTCAGCACGCGCGGGCGCAAGAAGGGCTACACGTGGGCCGAGCTCGGTTGGACGCGCGAGGACGACGCCCCGATCAACCTGGGCATCCGCTCGATGGGGGCGAAGGTCTACAAGACCTACCGCGTGTACGAGAAGTCCCTCCGAGCCGGATGAAGCGCGCCACGACGCGGTGATCCGCGGCGAGGCCCCCGACTCGGCGCTCGCGCGCGACGCTCGCGCCGTTCTCTTTACAGCGCGCGCGGGCCGGCTACTCTCGCGCCTTCCCGATGGGCCCCGGCAAGCGGAAAGCACCTCTGGCGAAGACCACCCGCGTGGCGACCGCGCCGCGCGTCGGTGTCGTCATGGGCTCGCGCTCGGACTGGAAGGACACCATGGAGCACGCGGCGGCGATGCTCGAGCAGATGGGCGTCCCGCACGAAGTGCGCGTGGTGTCCGCGCACCGCACGCCCGATCTGCTGTTCGCGTACGCGGAGGAGGCGGCATCGCGCGGCCTCGCGGCGATCATCGCCGGCGCGGGCGGTGCCGCGCACCTGCCCGGGATGCTCGCGGCCAAGACGCACGTCCCGGTGCTCGGCGTGCCCGTGCAGTCCAAGGCGCTGAGCGGCCTCGACTCGCTCCTGTCGATCGTGCAGATGCCGGCCGGGATCCCGGTCGCCACGTTCGCGATCGGCAAGGCGGGCGCCGTCAACGCGGCGCTCTTCGCGGCCTCCATCCTCGCCGCGGACGACGCCGACGTGCGCGAGAAGCTCCTCGCGTTCCGCGCGCGCCAGACCGACGACGTCCTCGCGGCGCCCGATCCGCGCGTGTAGAGGCCCGCGTGCGCATCGGCATCCTCGGCTCTGGGCAGCTCGGCCGGATGCTGGCGCTGGCGGCGCATCCGCTCGGCCACGAGGTCGTCGTCCTGGGCCCCGGCGCCGCCGATCCGGCGATGGCGGTCACCGAAGGGATCGTCGCGCCCTTCGACGACGTGGGCGCGCTCGACGCCCTCGCGGCGCGCGTCGACGTCGTGACCTTCGAGTTCGAGAACGTACCGGCGGCGTCGGTGGCGCGTCTCGCCGAGCGCGTGCCGGTCCATCCGCCCCCGCGCGCGCTCGAGATCGGCGCCGATCGGCTGGCCGAGAAGACGCTCTTCCGCCGCCTCGGCATCGAGACGGCGCCGTTCGCGGCGGTCGACGACGAGGCGTCCCTGGCGGCCGCCGTGGCGCGCATCGGCCTGCCCGGGATCTTGAAGACGCGCCGCCTCGGCTACGACGGAAAGGGCCAGAAGCGCCTGCGCGATCCCGCCGACGTCGCGGGCGCCTTCGCGGCGCTGGGCAGCGTGCCGGCCCTCTACGAGGGCTTCGTGCGCTTCGAGCGCGAGGTCTCGATGCTCGGCGCGCGCAGCGCGAAGGGCGACGTCGTCCTCTACGGCCCGATCGAGAACGAGCACCGGGACGGGATCCTCCACGTCTCGCGCTCGCCGGCGCGCGGCCTGACCGAGCCGATCCTGGCCGGCGCCCGCGCCGCGATCACGGCGCTGCTCGACGAGCTCTCGTACGTCGGCGTGATGGCGGTCGAGCTCTTCGTCGCGGGCGATCGCGTGGTCGCCAACGAGACCGCCCCGCGCGTCCACAACAGCGGCCACTACTCGATCGAGGGCGCCGAGACGAGCCAGTTCGAGAACCACGTCCGCGCCATCGCCGGCCAGCCCCTCGGTAGCAGCGCCGACGTCGGATGGACGGCGATGGTCAACCTCGTCGGCGCGCTCCCCGACGTCGAGCGCGTCCTCGCGATCGAGGGCGCGCACCTGCACCTCTACGGCAAGAGCGAGCGACCGGGGCGCAAGATCGGGCACGTGACCGTGCGCGGGCGGACCGAGGCGGAGCGCGAGGAGAAGATCGCCGCCGTCCTCGCGCTCGACCGCTGGACCGCCTGATCGCGCGCGGGCGGCTCCTGGGCCCGGCTGGCGCGGGAAGGCGCCCCGCGACAGGCTCGCCGCGCCGTATGACCGACTTCCAGCGCTTCCACGGGACCGACCGCTACCTGACGAACGAGGGCCTCGAGGCCGCGGTGAACTGCGCGCTCCTCTTGGAGCGGCCGCTGCTCGTGAAGGGCGAGCCCGGCACGGGCAAGACGCTGCTCGCCGAGGCCGTGGCCCAGGGCATGGGGCTGCGCCTGCTCACCTGGCACGTGAAGAGCACCACGCGCGCGCAGGACGGCCTCTACGTCTACGACACCGTGCAGCGCCTCTACGACTCGCGCTTCGGCGACGGAGACGTCAAGGACATCCGCCGCTACATCAAGCTCGGGCCGCTCGGGCAATCCTTCAAGAGCGACGAGCGCGTCGTGTTGCTCATCGACGAGGTCGACAAGGCCGACATCGAGTTCCCGAACGACCTGCTCCACGAGCTCGACCGGATGCGCTTCCGCATCTCGGAGACCGACGACGAGGTGGCGGCCCGGAAGCGCCCCGTGGTGATCATCACCAGCAACAACGAGAAGGAGCTGCCGGACGCGTTCTTGCGGCGCTGCGTCTTCCACTTCATCGAGTTCCCCGATCAGGAGCTGATGAAGCGGATCGTCGCGGTCCACCACCCGGACGCCGACGCGCAGCTCGTGACCCAAGCGCTCGGCGTCTTCTACGAGATTCGCGACATGAAGCGCCTGCGCAAGCGCCCGAGCACCAGCGAGCTCATCGACTGGATCGCGGTGCTGCGCTCGGCGGGCCTCGGCGGCGTGAGCCTGAGCGAGAAGCTGCCGTTCCTCGGGACGCTCCTCAAGAAAGAGCAGGATCTCGTCGTGCTCGCCGATCAGCTGAGCGGTGGCCGTCGGTTCCGGAGCTGATGGAGGGGGCGCCCGTCTCGGCCGCCGAGCGCGCGCGGCGCATCCGCGTCCTCGGGCTGCGGGACGTGATCGTCGTCCTCGGGTCCGCTGCGCTGCTCGTGCTCGACGCGCGGCTCCGATCGGATGGGGCCAGCGGCCCGGCTCCCCTGGTCGTGGCGGTGCTGGCGGGCGCACTGCTCACGCTGAGCGGCTTCTACGCGCACGAGTGGGGGCATTACCTCGCCGCACGCTGGGCCGGTGCGGCGCCCACGCCCGCGGCCTCGCCTTGGTCGGTGTTCCTGTTCGAGATCGGCGAGAGCGAGTGCTCGCGCGAGCAGTGGCTGTGGATGAGCGCGGGCGGCTACGCCGCATCGATGCTCGGCCTCGCCGTCATCTTCGGCGTCATCGATCTCTCGGTGACGAGCGGGCGCGTGGCCGCGATCCTCACGAGCCTCGGGGTGCTCGCCACCTTCATGCTCGAGATCCCGATCACGGTGCGCGTCTATCGCACGCGCCGTTGAGCGGGCGGCGCTACTCGCCGAGCTCGCCGCAGACCCAGTGGCGTGGGGCGCCGCGGCCCGGCGCGTCGGCCTGACAGGCGCAGACCACGCCGCGCCGGGGATAGCGGCAGCTCGCGCGCTGCGGGCAGCTCGCTCCGTCGGCTGGAGGTCGCGACGGGCAGGCGCGTGCGGTCTCGTCGGCGCGGGCATCGCTCGCGACGGCCGCGAAGAGGAACGCCAGGAGGACGAGCCCGGCGCGCACGCCTCAGACCCGCGCGACGCGCACGCGCGGGCCGGCCGCCATGCGGAGCTTGCGGACGCCCTCGTAGATCTCGCCGTCGACGACAGGGCGAAGGAGCTCGGGGCCGGTGGCCTCGATCTCCATCACGTGCCCCGCCGTGTCGCGGAGCTCGGGCGAGGTCGTGATGGGCAGGCCGCGGAAGAGCGCGGGGAGGGCGGCCACGATCTGCGGCGCGGTGATGGCGCCCGCCTGGAACTGCACCGTGCCCGCATCGCGCGCGAGCGGGAACACCCGGATGACGCCGCCGAGGTTCACGTCGAACGCGCCGGCGTGGATCCCGCCGTGGCTCGAGACCGGGAGCTCGACGCCGTCGATGCGCACCTTGGCCTCGAAGGGGCGGAAGACGTCCTTGGCGTACTGGCCGCCGACCGAGAGCGAGGCGACGGCCTTGGCGATCACGCCGACGATCGTGAGCGGGCCGGGGTCGGCGTCCTCGTAGTACTTGTCGAAGAAGCGCTGCCCGATGCCCGCGGCCGCCACCGCGAAGCCGAGCAGCGATCGCGCGCCGTCGTCGGTCACGGCCTCGATCGCGAGCGAGTCGAGCTCCACGGTCGGGAGGCGATCGGTGCGATCGAGGTGCGCGCGCAGGCGCGGCAGCAGCACCATCGCGTTGCCCTGCACCCCGGCCTTCCGGGCCACGAAGTCGATCGTGCCGCCGTTGGTCGGCAGCATCGGCGGAAGCACCTTGCCGCGGGCCTCGCAGCGCGGGCGCGCCGCGTTGAGGGCCCAGTGCAGCGCTCCATCGCCACCGACGGACACGAGGCAGGACGGGTCCATCTCGAGGACGTGATCGATCGTGTCCTCGAGCTCGTCGAGCGAGCGCGTCACGAAGACCTCGCCGCTCGAGCCGACGGCCGCCCGCAGCTCCTCGACGCGCACTCCGCCCCGCCGGTTCTTGCGCGAGTTCGGATTGACGACGACGGCGATCGGCCCGGCCATGACGAAGCGGCGAGCATAGTCCGCGGGGTCGCTGCGCGCGACTCGGTCAGGCCCGGCTCCGGGCGAGTCCTCTCACGCCCGCCCTGCGAGGCGTCGCGGCGCTTGACGCGGGGGCATCCGGGACGTTACGGCCCGCCCGCGGAGGATCCCCGATGGCGCTCCAGGACCTCGTTCGCTGGTTTCTTCCCAAGGAAGATCACTTCTTTCGCTTCCTCGAGCGCCAGGCGGAAACGGCCGACAAGGGCGCCAAGGCGCTCGCCGAGTTCAAGCCGGGCAAGGCCATCGACGAGGTGCAAGCGGCCGTGCAGGCCTTCGAGCACGAGGGCGACAAGGTCGTCCACGAGCTCGAGGAGGCCCTGCAGAAGACCTTCGTCACGCCCATCGATCGCGAAGATCTGCAGCTGCTCTCGAGCGAGCTCGACGACGTGCTCGACCTCACGAACAGCGCCGCGCGCGCGTGCGCTCTGTTCGGCGTGAAGGAGCCGACCGATGCGATGCAGCAGCTCATCGCGCACCTCGGCCGCTGCACGTCGGAGCTCGCGACGGCGCTTCCGCTCCTGTCGAAGCACGACTACGCGGGGCTGATGGCGACCAGCCGAAAGGTCCGGCAGATCGAGAAGGAGGCGGACGCGATCTTCCGCCGCTCGCTCTCGCAGCTCTTCGCCAACGAGAAGATCGACGCCAAGGAGCTCCTGCGCGAGAAGGAGGTGCTCGAGAACCTCGAGCACGCCATCGATCGCTGCGAGCGGGTCGCGCACACGCTGGCCAATCTCTCGGTCAAGCACGGCTGAGGGGGCGATGACGGGCCTGCTCCTGCTCGTGGTCGTGACGGCCGTCGTCTTCGACTACATCAACGGTTTCCACGACGCCGCGAACGCGATCGCGACCGTCGTCTCCACCGGCGTCCTGCCGCTGCGCACGGCCGTGATCATCGCCGGTGCGTTCAATTTCGTGGGCGCGATCACCGGGACCGCCGTCGCCGCGACCATCGCCACGGGCTTCGCCGAGCCGGGCGACGTCACGCAGGCCGTCGTGCTGTGCGCGCTCCTGGGCGCGTGCGTTTGGAACATCGTCACGTGGTGGTACGGCATCCCCTCGTCGAGCTCGCACGCGCTGATCGGCGGGCTCTGCGGGGCCGTGGTGGCCCATGCGGGGGCAGCGGCGTTCCACTGGCAGACGCTCCTGATGCGCGTCTTGCTGCCGCTCGTCCTGTCCCCGACGCTCGGATTCCTCGTCGCGTTCTTCGTCATGGTGGGCCTCACGTGGGCCGTGCGGCGCGCCAAGCCGAGCACGGTCCACCGCGTCTCGCGGCGCCTGCAGCTGCTCAGCGCCTGCACGATGGCTTTCTCGCACGGGAGCAACGACGCGCAGAAGTCGATGGGCATCATCACGCTGGCGCTCGTCGCCTTCGTCGCGCGCGGCGGCACCGGGATCCCCGAAGGCTGGCTGCCGACCGGCAACCTCGTCCCGACGTGGGTCATCGTGACCTGTGCGGCGGCGATCGCGGCCGGCACGCTCGCGGGCGGTCAGCGCATCATCAAGACGATGGGCGCGAAGATCATCCGCATCAGCCCGCTCCAGGGGTTCGCCGCCGAGACGGCGGGGACGATCACGATCTTGGCCGCCAGCCGCCTGGGCGTCCCCGTGTCCACGACCCACTGCATCAGCGCAGCGATCATGGGCGTGGGCGCGAGCAACCGGGTGAGCGCCGTGCGCTGGGGCGTGGCGGGCAACATCGCGGTGGCGTGGGTGCTCACGCTGCCGATCGCGGCCGCGATCGCGTTCGTGCTCACGATCGCGCTCGACGCGCTGCTGGGGTAGAGCGCCGGCGCCGGGCTCGCATCGGCGTCGGGCGCGCCCCGGCGCGCGTCAGAAGCGGCCGCGGCAGCCCAGCGGCGTGCACTGGATCGACGCGGTGGAGCTCTCGGAAGCGCTCGTCAGATCGACGATTCCCCAGATCAGGCCGACGGCCATGGCCACGCCGCCGACCGCGCCGAGCACGTCGGTCGCGAGCGCGAGCGAGCGGCCCGTCGAGCGCTGCCCCTCGAGGTCGTAGCCCGCAGGGCACGTGGCGCCCGGGCACGAGGACTCGATCGACGCGTAGGTCGACGCGGTCAGCACGCCGGTGACGATCGCGCCGATCGCGAGCGCGCCTCCGACCCCGACGATTGCCCACGGCGCGGGCGAAGGGTCGCGGTGCGCGGGCGGGGGAACCGGCGTGGCGTCCGGCACGGGCGTCGCGTCGGCAGCGGTGACGTCGGGCGGCGGCTCCGTCGGGGGCGTCGCGCGCTGCTGCTCCGCGGCGAGCTGGGCCTCCATGGTCGTGAGGCGCGCCCGCAAGAGCTCGGCGTTGGAGGCGTCGGGCACCGCTTCGAGGTACGTGCGAAGGGAAGCGACCGCGGCGCCGGTCTGCCCGGCGTCGCGCTGTGCCAGGAAGAGGTTGAACAGGAGCTCCCCGTGCTGAGGGGCGAGGCGATGGGCCTCTTCGAACTCGTGCACGGCCTCGTCGAAGTGCCCGGACCGGTACGCCTCGAGGGCCATCAGATAGTGGCCGCGCGCGGCCATCTCGCTCGGCGGAAGCTCGATCTCCTGGACGGGCTGGGCGACGGCCAGCGCGGGAACGGCGAGGGTGGAAGCGACGAGGGCGGCGCACAGGACGCGGAACGACATGGGCCCGGAGCATAATCGCCCCGCGCGGGGGTGCACGTCGCCGTTGCTGCGGTATCACATCCGCCCATGTGGCGTTCCCGAACTCTCGCCTGCGCCCTGGCGCTCACGACCGTCGTCGTCGGTGGCTGCTCGCTCTCCTACGACTTCTCGCGCTTCCACGTGGCGGAAGAAGACGCCGGCGCCCACGACGCGCGCGTGCCCGAGGACGCGCCCGCGCCGGACGGCAGCGTCGACGCTGCACGCCCCGATGCCGCGGCGGACGCCGCCGTGCTCGACGGGGCGACCGAGGACGCGGCGAGCACGATGGACGCCGGCGGGGACGACGCGGCGGTCTCGGACGACGCCGGCCGTGACGCCTCCGCTACCGATGCGGCCGTCTTGGATGCCGGCCGCGACGCGAGCGCGCGCGACGCGGGTGGCGCCGACGCAGGCACGGCTCCGAGCTGTCACTCCGCGATCGGCGGCGCGACGCACATCGACCTCGGCGACATCGTGGGCCTTCCCGCTCCCATCCAGAACACGCGCTACGCGGTCGCCGGGACCGCGACGGGTGATCTGGCCGTCGCGTGGCTCGACGCGGCGGGCACGCTCCACTTCGAGTCCTTCCACGTCGACGTCGCCGGCGGCTCGGCGACGCCCGACGTGACGGCGGCGTCGGTCTCGACCGGCCACGGCAGCGGGGCGTCGATCGACCTCGCGCGCGCAGGAAACGCGTGGGTCGTCCTCGCGACCTCGCCCACCCGATGGTTCCGCTGCACCGACGGCGGCTCTTGTACGGTTATCGGCGGGCCCTCGAACGTCTCGAGTCCCTACGCGCTCGCGTACCACTCGACCGACTACGCGCTCGTGCACGTCGCCTCGGCGTCCTTCGTCTGGCAGTACACGTTCCTGCCGGGCGGAGCGCCGATGACGCTGACCGACTCGTCGAATGGCTTCATTCCCATCGACGTGGCCGCGCGCGAAGGGGACGGCTACGTCGCGCTGGTCACTGGGCAGCGGCTCTCGACGGTCTCGGCCACCTTCGGGTTCTTCACCGCGTCGGGCACGAGCACCGTGCGCTCGGCGGTGACCGATCCGGTCTCGTCGCTCCAGGTGACCTACGATGCGGCGACCCAGACGGCCGTCGGCCTCGCCGCTTCCCTCTCTGGACCCGGCGCGGCGACGCACCTCTTGACGGCCCAGAGCACGAGCGCGACGGCGACGGAGGTCGCGCAGTGGGACGGCACGCCGCGGCCGCTGGTCTCGCGCGGCGACGGAACGTTCTTCGTGTACGACGGCACCAGCTACGGGCTGCGCGCGATCACCGCGCCCGCGGCGAACATCGATCAGCCAGGCGACCCCGGCGCGATCGGGCTGCCCGTGATCGTGAGCAACGCGTACGCGTATCTCGCGGTCTACGACATGACGACCGACGCGATGGAGCTCGTCGTCTACGGCTGCCGCTGATCCCATCGACGGCGACCGACGGCCCCACTCCATGGTCGATGCGCTGCCAGCCGCGCGCAGATGATGTGACTGTCGGGTCACTGTATTTTCAACTGCGGGTCCCTTCCTTGCCCGCCTCGGATCCGGCCTGCTACAAGCGGCGACGCCCGATGCTGAACATCGGCGCAGAGACGTTCGCATGCAACCCACGACCGATCCCAGGGACCAGCTCGCGCTGTTCCAGTCCTCGCCGGGCGCGCTGCCTGCGGGGGCCAAAGCGCCTCCTCCTCCGAAGAAGCCCCTTCCGCCCGTCGCATCGGGCGGTGGCGGTGGCGGTGGTGGTGGCATCCAGGACGCCTCGCTCGCGGAAGAGACGCAGCGGCGATACCTGAACTACGCGCTCAGTGTCGTCACCTCGCGCGCGCTGCCCGACGTGCGCGACGGGATGAAGCCGGTCCAACGGCGCATCCTCTACGGCATGCAGCGCGGGGGCGTCCGCCACGACGGACGCCACGTGAAGTCGGCCCGCGTGGTCGGCGACGTGATGGGTAAGTATCACCCGCACGGCGACAGCGCGATCTACGACGCGCTGGTCCGCATGGCGCAGTCGTTCACGCTGCGGCTTCCGCTCGTGGACGGCCAGGGCAACTTCGGCTCGCCCGATGGCGACTCGGCGGCGGCGATGCGCTACACCGAGTGCCGGCTCTCGCGCTCGGCGCAGGAGCTGCTCGGCGAGCTCGACAAGGACACGGTCGACTTCAAGCCGAACTACGACGGCGAAGAGGTCGAGCCGACGGTCCTTCCGGCTCGCTTCCCGAACCTCCTGGTCAACGGGTCGCAAGGGATCGCGGTCGGCATGGCGACCTCGATCCCGCCGCACGCGCTCGGAGAGATCATCGACGCCTCGGTCGCCATGATCGACGGCGAGGCCAGCACCACCAAGCAGCTGCTCAAGTTCGTGAAGGGCCCCGACTTCCCGACGGGCGGTCAGCTCCTGAGCACCCGCAAGGAGCTCGAAGAGGTCTACGAGACCGGTCAGGGGTCGCTGAAGCTGCGCGGCACCTGGAAGGAAGAGGACGCGCCGAGCTCCGGCAAGCGCAGCGAGGGCAACCCGCTGATCGTCCTCACGTCGATCCCGTACGGGCTCGAGCGCAAGAACGTCGTCCAGCAGATCGCCGAGATCATCATCGAGAAGAAGCTCCCGCTGCTCCTCGACGTTCGCGACGAGAGCACCGACGAGACGCGCATCGTCTGCGAGGTGAAGAAGGGCGCCGACGCCGACCTGGTGATGGCGTACCTCTTCAAGCACACGTCTCTGTCGACGAACGTGCAGGTGAACCTCACCTGCCTCGTCCCGCTGAAGACGCCGGAAGGCGTCGTCACCACGCCCAAGCGGCTCTCGCTCGCCGAGATGCTGCGGCAGTTCCTCGACTTCCGCATGGAGGTCGTGGTCCGGCGCCTGGGCTACGACCTGAAGAAGATCCGCGACCGGATCCACATCCTCGAAGGCTTCGTCACGATCTTCGACGCCCTCGACGAGACGATCCGCATCATCCGCAAGAGCGAGGGCAAGCAAGACGCGGCGCAGAAGCTGATGAAGCGCTTCGAGCTGAGCGAGGCCCAGGTCGACGCGATCCTCGAGCTGCGCCTCTATCGGCTGGCCCAGCTCGAGATCAACATCATCCGTACCGAGCTCGACGAGAAGCGCGCCGAGGAGAAGCGCCTGGCGCAGCTGCTCTCGAGCGAGAAGGCGCGCTGGAAGCTCATCCGCGCCGAGCTGCTCGAGATGAAGACGACCTACGCCGACCGCCGCATGACGAAGGTCAGCGCGGCCGAGGAGACGGAGTACGACGCCGAGGCGTTCATCATCGACGAGGACGCCGTGGTGCTGCTCTCGGCGCAGGGCTGGCTGAAGCGCCAGCAGAGCGTCCGGGATCTCTCGGCGACCCGCGTGCGCGAAGGCGACGCGATCCTCGACGTGACGGCGGGCTCGACCAAGTCCTGCATCGCGCTCTTCTCGTCGACCGGCGCTTGCTACGTCATGCGCATCGTCGACGTGCCTGCCACGACCGGCTACGGCAGCCCGGTCCAGACGATCTTCAAGATGCAGGACGGCGAGCGCATCGTGAAGATGCTGAGCTTCGACCCGCGCGTGCTCGAGGTGCCGCCCGCCGAGCCCGAGGGCGACGGCCCTCTCCTCGACGGCAAGGAGCCGCCCGGGCCGCACGCGCTCTTCGTCACCAAGCAGGGGCAGACGTCCCGCTTCTCGCTCCGCGGGCATCGCGACGTCTCGACGCGCGCTGGCCGGCGCTACGCGAAGCTCTTCGAGAAGGACGAGGTGCTCTACGTCGAGGTCTGCACGGGCGAGGAGAAGCTCGCCTGCGCCACCGTCCAGGGCCACGCGCTCGTGTGCATGGCGAGCGAGGTGCCGATCCTGGCCGGCGTCGGCAAGGGCGTTCGCCTGGTGAAGCTGGAAGAAGAGGACGACGGGGTCGTCGGCGCCCGGCTGATGCTCGACTCGAGCGCGCCGCTGATCGTGGAGAACGAGAGCGGCAAGCAGTTCGAGATCACCGTCTGGAAGACGGTCGCCTCGCGCGCGGGGAAGGGCACCCCGCTCTTCAAGCGCGGCAAGCTCGTGCGTGCGCTCGAAGGGGCGCCGACGCTGCCGCAGCTCGGCGAAGCGACGATGAAGGACGAGGTGAAGGCGTGAGGTCAGCAATGAGTGCTCGCCTCGGAGGTCCCGGACGGGAGCGGGCGAAGCCCGCGGACGGTAGGGGCCGCAGCGGCGAGCCGATGACGGCAATGAGCGCTCGCCTCGGAGGGTCCGCACGATGAGCAAGTCCACCCCGCCCAACGGCAAGAGCTACGGCGCCGAGGCGATCGACGTCCTCGAGGGCCTCGAGCCCGTCCGCAAGCGCCCGGCGATGTACATCGGTGGCACCGACGCGTCGGGATACCACCACCTGCTCTGGGAGATCGTCGACAACTCCGTCGACGAGGCGATCAACGGCCACGCGAGCCGCATCGACGTGGTGATCGACGCCGACGGCAAGGGCGCGAGCGTCACCGACGACGGCCGCGGCATCCCTGTCGACGTGCACCCGAAGCACAAGAAGACGGCGCTCGAGCTCGTCATGACGGTGCTGCACGCGGGCGGAAAGTTCGCGGGCAAGAACTACCAGGTCTCGGGCGGCCTCCACGGCGTCGGCGCGAGCGTGGTGAACGCGCTGAGCGAGTCGGTCACCGTGACCGTTCGCCGCGAGGGCAGCGAGTACACGCAGAGCTTCGCGCGCGGCGTGCCGCAGGGGAGGCTCAAGACGGTCGGCCCCTCGCGCAAGCACGGTACGACGACGGCGTTCCGGCCCGATCCGGACATCTTCGGAAAGAGCGGCCACTTCGACGTCGAGCGCATCAAGGAGCGCCTCGAGGCCAAGAGCTACCTGCACCGCGGGCTGCTCGTCACGCTCGAGGACAAGAAGAGCGGCCAGAAGTGGGAGCTGCACCACCCGGGGGGCATCACCGAGTACCTCGGCAAGCTCATCGTCGAGCGCGGGCACGGCATGGTGCACGCCGGTCACTTCGCCATGAACCGCGAGGAGGACCCGCGCCTCGAGGTGGCCCTCGCGTGGACCGAGTCCCCCGACGAGAAGATCCTCAGCTACGCGAACGGCATCCCCACGCCGGTCGGCGGAACCCACGAGAACGGCTTCAAGGCCGCGCTCAACAAGGCCGTTCGCAACTTCATGGCCGCCAAGAAGATCGAGCCGAAGGGCGTGACGATCACGGCCGAGGACATCCGCGAGGGCATCGTCGCGCTCGTCAGCGTCTACGTCGCCGAGCCGCAGTTCCAGGGGCAGACGAAGGACCGCCTGAACAACCCGGAGGTCTCGAGCCAGGTCGAGGGCGCCGTCCGGACCGCGCTCGAGAACTGGCTGCTCGACAACTCGAAGGCCGGCGAGTCGATCGTCGCGCGCGTCGCGGCCGCGGCGCGGGCGCGCGAGGCGAGCCGCGCGGCCTCGCAGCAGGTCTCGCGCAAGACGGCGGTGAGCCACCGGCTGAACCTGCCGGGAAAGCTCAGTGACTGCTCGAGCACCGATCCGTCGACCAGCGAGCTGTTCCTGGTCGAGGGCGACAGCGCCGGCGGCTCGGCCAAGGCCGGTCGCGACCGCAAGACGCAGGCGATCCTGCCGCTGCGGGGCAAGGTGCTGAACGCCGAGCGCGCCAACAGCGCGGCGGTCACCGGCAACAAGGAGCTGCAGGACATCGTGTCCGCGCTCGGCTGCGGCATGGGCAAGGACTTCGACCCGACCAAGCTCCGGTACGGGAAGATCTTCCTCCTGATGGACGCCGACAGCGACGGGCATCACATCGCCACGCTGCTGCTCACCTTCTTCTACCGGATGCTCCCGGGGCTCATCCGCAACGGCAACGTCTTCATCGCGCAGCCGCCGCTCTACCGCATCGAGGCCGGCAAGGAGACGCACTGGGCGCTCGACGAGGCCGAGCGCGATCGGATCCTCGGCCAGCTGCCGAAGAACGTGAAGCCCAAGATCGGGCGCTTCAAGGGCCTCGGCGAGATGGACGCCGACCAGCTGAAGGTCACGACGCTCGACCCGAAGAAGCGACGCGCGCTGCGCGTCGTGATCGACGAGGAGCTCGCGACCGATCGGGTGCTCAACGAGCTGATGGGCAAGGACGCCAGCGCGCGCTTCAAGTTCATCATGGAGCGCGCCCCCGGCGCCGATCTCGCGTCGCTCGACGTCTGAGCGCGCGCGCGCCGCGCGGGATTCCGTTCAGCGCTGCCGTAATTGCCCTGTTTTGCTGGCTCCTTCGCCTCCTTCGGCTACCTTCGTCGGGTCGAAGGGGGCTTGGCTTTGGGTCGTGCATCTCTCGCGCTCGCCGTGGCGATCGCGATCTCCTCCGTTGGGCTCGCTGCGCCTGGGGTGGTGGCGGCGCAGCACCAGGTCGTCCTGCTCGACGTCGAGGGCGACTTCGTCACGCCGATCTCCGCGCCGGCCGTCGATCGCTTCCTGCCGGGCGCCGGGATCTCGGCGGCGGCGCTCTTCGCGCCCGATCGCTTCCTGCTCCCGGTGATCCGCGGGCGTGCCGTGATCCTCGGCGACGGCGCGCCGCCGGCCGACGCCACGCGCGCCGATCCCGGCGTGGGCGGTCTCTACTCGCTCACCGGGGGCCTCCGGCTGCGCGTCGACGGCGTCACCCAGGCGCACGACGAGCCCGAGGCGACCGGCTTCTGGGCCGAGATCGACATGGGCGTGGGGCTGACCGGCAGCCTCGCGCGCCCCGTGTTCGAGCTCGGCCTCGGCTTCCTGTGGGACGCCGGCCTCACCGAGGCCGGCCACCTGGACGTCGGCCCCGTCGCACGCCTGGTCCACGTGCTGCAGACCGACGAGCGCGGCATCGACCCGAGCTCGTCGTTCCTCCTCGAGCTGGGCCTGCAGTTCGTCCTCTTCGATGCGGCCGCGCCCGAGCAGGTCGAGGACAGCATCCGCACCCGCGGTCCGGACGCGACGCGACGCGAGGAAGGCGTCGACTCCGATCACGACGGCCTGGACGATCTCGACGACGGCTGCCGTCTCGAGCCCGAGGACCTCGACGGCTTCCGCGATCTCGACGGCTGCCCCGACGCGGACGACGACGACGACAACATCCCGGATGCGAGCGACGAGTGTCCGCGCGATCCCGAGGACACCGACGGATTCGAGGATCTCGACGGCTGCCCCGAGATGGACGACGACGGCGATGGGGTCGCCGACGAGAGCGACGAGTGCGCCGAGTCGCGCGAGGACGTCGACGGCTGGCAGGACGCCGACGGCTGCGCCGAGCCCGACAACGACGGGGACGGGCTGCTCGACGCCGAGGACCGATGCCCGAACGAGCCCGAGGTCGTCAACGGCGTGACCGACGACGACGGATGTCCCGATGCCGGGCTCGTCCAGCTCGTCGGGGACCGAATCGTGATCACGGAGGCGATCCTCTTCGCCCCGAGCGGCTCGCGGCTGGTGCCGGGGGGCCGCGCGACCCTCGAGGCGCTCGCGGCGCTGCTCACGCAGCATCCGGACTGGGCCGAGGTCCACGTCGAGGGGCACACGGCCGCGGCCGGCGACGAGCGCTGGAACGTCGCCCTCAGCCGCCGGCGTGCGACGGCCGTCCGCGATCGCCTGGTGCAGCTGGGCGTGGCGGCCGAGCGCCTCGTCGTCGACGCGCTGGGCTCGTCGGTGCCGCTGGGCTCGTCGGTGCCGCGCGTCGCCGGCACGAGCGCGCAGGCCGCCGAGGCGAATCGCCGCATCGAGATCTTGGTGGTGGCTCGCTCGGCGGGCGGAGGAGCCCCGTGAGCGTGTCTCGTCATGTCCTCGCCTTCACCGTCCCGCTCACGGCCCTGCTGGCGCTGGCCCCGGGCTGCAGCGCGGTGGTGGGATCGGAGTGCCGCGCGCCGCTGACGGTGTGCGGGCGCTTCTGCGTCGACCTGCAGTCCGACGAGCTGCACTGCGGGGCATGCAACGCGCCCTGTCGCAGCGGGACCTCCTGCGTGGGAGCCGTCTGCGCGGGCGATGCGGGGCCCGCCGACGCGGGGCGCATCGACGCGGCGATGGTGGACGCGGGCCGCGACGCGGGGCGCGACGCCGCCAGCTCCGACGGCGGCGAGGACGCGGGGCGCGACGCCGCTCGGCCGCGCGATGGGGGCGCGAGCGATGCCGGCCCGCTCTGTCACCTGGGCGAGCTGCTCTGCACGGACACGTGTGTGAGCCTGCGCGAGCCCGCCCACTGCGGAGACTGCGCCACGAGCTGCGGCAGCGGCGAGGTCTGTCGCGACACGGGCTGTGCGGCGGACTGCGGCACGCAGACCGACTGCGCCGGCAGCTGCGCCGACCTCATGACCGACGCCCACCACTGCGGCGACTGCGCGATGGACTGTGGCGCGGCCGCCTGCGTCGCGGGCAGCTGCCAGCCCGACGCCGAGGGCGACGTCGTGGTGATCGGCCACGACTTCGATCACTACCGCGCCGAGACGCGGACGCTGCTCGTGAACGCCGTCTTCCTTCCGGCGCACGACCCGGTGCGCATCGTCGTGTGGGACCGCGCGGCCACGGCGACGACGCGTGCGAACGTCGCGATGGCGCTCTCGGTCGGCGCCGGGGCGCGCGCGTTCACGAGCGTCACGGCGACGAGCGCCGCGAGCGTCCCGGTCCTCCTCGACGACGCGGACACGCTCCTCGTGCTGGGGCAGCCCACGGCGACGGATGCCGAGCTCGCGGCCCTCGGCAGCGCGTGGCGCCTGGCCATCGACGAGCTCCTCCATCGCGGTGGCGCCGTCGTCCTGCTCGATGCGCCCTCCCTCGGCAACGGCGGCACGTTCCAGATCCTGCGCACCGCGGGCGTGTTCCAGGCGACGGCGATCAGCGAGGTCGTCTCGGCGCACGTCTCGCTCGTCGCGGCGCGCGCGTCCGATCCCGTGCTCGTGGGCATTCCGGCGGGCGGCTACACGGGCGATCAGCACACGGTCGTCGTCACGTCGCTCAGCGCCGACGCGGTCCTCCGGGCGCCTTCGGGTCCGGTCGCGTTCCACGTCGTCGTCGCGCCCTGATCGACGCCGGCGCGTCGTCGTCCATCGTGTCAGCGCGCCCGCGCGCCGTGCCTCGCGGGCCACGCTCGCGCGCGTCGGGTGGCGGCGTTCGCTGGTTTTCTCCGCTGGCGCGAGCGTTGCTCACGGCGGCCGCATGCGAATCCACGTCTCGTTCATGGCCCTTCTCGTCGCCTGCGGGGGCGCGACCTCCGCGAGAACCGAGGCGAGCGCGCCTCCAGCGGCCGATGCGGCGCGGGCGATCCTCGACGAGGAGCTCGCGGCGACGGCGTCGCGCCCGGAGATCGAGAGCGCGCTCGCCGTCGTCCTCGACCCGCGCGTCGGGCGCGTCGTCGCGATGCAGAGCTTCGCCGGCGACGTGGCCGATCCCGAGGTACCGGCGCGCGAGCGGCGCTCGCACGGATCGGTCGGCAAGGTGTTCACCTACGCGCTCGCGATCGAGCGCGGCGTGCGCACGCCCGCCGATCGGCTCGAGGGCGTGAGCCTCGAGGTCGGTGGGGAGCGGGTCCAAGACCGCGAGGAGCGCGCCTCGATGAGCGTGGAGGACGCCCTCGCGTTCTCGAGCAACGTCGGCGCCGTTCACGTGCTGGAGCGCCTGGGCGCCGCATCGCTCGTGGAAGGGCTGACGGCGCTTCACCTCGGTGCGGCCACACCCTCGGGCGCGATCGACGACCCGCTCACCGCGGCCCGGCTCGCCTACGGCCCAGCCCTCGAGGGAACGCCGCTCGAGATCGCGAGCGCGTTCGCGGCGGTGGTGAACGGGGGCGTCTATCACGCGCCCTGGCGCACCGGCGAAGCGGCGACCGAGGGGGAGCGCGTGCTCTCCGAGGAGACGTCCCGGGCGATGAGCGCGCTGCTCGAGGCGACCGTGACGCGCGAGGACGGAACGGGGCACCGCGCGGCGATCGCCGGCCTCCGGATCGCCGGCAAGACGGGCACGATGCCGCTCGGCGGCGAGCGCACGCACGGCGCGTTCGTCGGCGTCGTGTCGGTCGACGCGCCTCGGTACGTGATCCTCGTCGACGTCGTCACGAGGACCGGTGACTACAGCGGCGGCACCGTGGCGGCGCCGCTCTTCGCGCGGATCGCGACGCGCCTCTCGAGCCTCTGACGGCGTCGATCACGTCGATCGAGGTGCGGGCTCCGATTCCGGCCGGGCCTTCAGCTCTTGCCGTACACCGGAACGAGCGCGCCCCGCGTGCTGCCGTTCCTGGGCGACGCGAGGAAGGCGATCGTCTCGGCGACCTCGGCGACCTTCGGCCACGCCGCGTAGTCGGCGCCCGGCATCGCCGCGCGGTTCGCGGGCGTGTCCATCGTCGACGGGACGACCGCGTTCACCCAGATCCCCTCGTCCTTCAGCTCCTCGGCCAGGCTCAGGGTCAGCGTCGCGACGGCGCCCTTGCTCATCGCGTAGGCCGCGATGCCGCCCGTCGGCACGAGCGCCGGCTTGGCGGCGACGTTCACGGCCGGCATAGCCGCCCGCGACGTGCACGCTCGCCCACAAGCCCGGTAGGCCGGCGTAGAAGCGCTCCACGTCCGTCTCGTTCCCGAGGTCGAAGCCCGCTCGGACGATCACGCGCGGGTCCTTCGAGAGCGGCCAGCGCGCGGCGTCGGCGTCGTCGAACGCCGGCACGTGCACGCGCGCCCCGCGCGCGAGGAGGATGGTCACCAGCGCCGTCCCGAGAGCCCCCGTGCCCCCGGTCACCACCACGTCGAGAGCTTCGAGCTCGAGCATCGCGCATCCTCCTCGGGCCGCCGGCCCGCGGTGATGATGCACGGAGCCTCGCGCGGCGTCATCGGGGCCTCTCCGACCGAGCAGGGCCGATGCGACGGGCTCGTTGATCGGCCGGCCCTCGCGCGCTACATGCGCCCGCTGCGAGGCAGAACTGCATGGCGTCCGTCGAGATCATGAGCCCGTCGATGATCGACCGCATGAAGGAGAGCTGCCGCCTGTCCGCGGAGCTGCTCGTGGTGGTCGGCCAGCACATCCGTCCCGGCGTCACGACGGACGAGATCGACAAGCTCGTGCACGAGTGGACGCTCGGCCACGACGCGGTTCCTTCGCCGCTGAACTACAAGCCCTCGGGCGCGCCGCGCGCGTATCCGAAGAGCGTCTGCACGAGCGTCAACGAGGTCGTCTGCCACGGCATCCCCGGCAAGCGGAGGCTCGAGGACGGGGACATCGTGAACGTCGACGTCACCACCTACTTCAAGGGCTATCACGGCGACACGAGCGTGACCTACTACGTGGGCACGCCGTCCGAGGACGCCAAGCGGGTGGTCGAGACCGCGCGGCAGTCGCTCGAGCGCGGCATCGCCGCCGTCAAGCACGGCGGGCGCATCTGGGACATCGGCGCGGCGATCCAGGAGTACGCCGAGAGCCGCGGCTGCTCGGTGGTGCGCGACTACGTCGGCCACGGCGTCGGTCGCGTCTTCCACATGGCGCCGCAGGTCCCCCACTACGTCCCCAAGCCCGGTGACGGCCACAAGAACGAGCGCATGCGCGCCGGCATGGTCTTCACCATCGAGCCCATGATCAACCTCGGCCACTGGGCGACGGAGGTGCTGGAGGACGACTGGACCGTCGTCACGAGCGATCGCCGGCTCTCGGCGCAGTTCGAGCACACCGTCCTCGTGACCCACACGGGCTGCGAGGTGCTCACCGATCGTCCCGCGCCGGTTCCGAACAGCGAGGACAAGCCGTGGGCGATCCTGGGCCCTCTCGGCACGCGCGCCGCGCTGGGCCAGCGCCAGTCGACCAGCTGAGCGAGGCGACCGCACCGCGCGCGGTGGTGGCGATGCGCGCTGGGACGGCGTCCGGCGTCAGGCGGGCGTGCGGCGCTCGCCGTCGCCCTCGATTCGGAGCGTCAGGACGAAGCGGGTCTGCCCGGGCTCGCTCTCGAGGGTGAGTGTTCCCTGGTGGGCCTCGGCGATCTGCTTGGCGATCGCCAGGCCCAGCCCGACACCGTGCTTTCGCTTGGTGAAGAACGGCTCGAAGACACGCGCGCGATCGGTCGTGGCGATCCCCGGCCCGTGGTCGAGCACCTCGATGCGCGCGTGCGCCCCGTCGCTCGCCACGCGGACCTCGACCTCGCCTCCCTTCGGCGAGAACTGCACGGCGTTCTTCACCAGGTTCCAGAGCACCTGGCGGATCTGGCGCGGATCGACGCTCGCCTCGACCGGCACGCTGTGGACCGTCAGGCGCACGTTCGCGGCGCTCGGATGGCGGCGTGCGAGCAGGGCGACGTCGTTCGCGAGCTCGGCGAGGTCGACGTGCTGCCGCTCCGGGCGGGTAGGGCGCCCGAGCTCCAGCATCGTCGTGACGAGCTCGTTGACGCGATCGACCTCGCCGATCACCGTGCCGAGCAGGCGCCGGTCCTCGGCCGAGAGCGTGTCGGCCTCGCGGACGAGCTCGACCGATCCGGAGATCGCGCCCAGGGGGTTTCGGATCTCGTGGGCCAGCCCGGCCGCGAGCTGTCCGAGGACGGCCAGGCGCTCGGCGCGCTCCGCCTTGTCGCGGAGCGTGGTGAGCTCGGTGAGGTCCTGGAAGAGCACCAGGCTCCCGCGGACCACACCGTCGTGGCCCACGAGCGGCGTCTGCGTGTAGCCGACCGGGAAGGTCGACTCGTCGAGGCGTCGCGCGAGGCCCTCGCGGCGGGCGCCGGCGCCGACATCGGCCTCCGGGAAGAAGCGCGCGAGCGCGCGTCCCACGAGCTCGTCCGGGGTCGCTCCGAGCATCCGAGCACCGGCCGCGTTGAGCGTCCGGATGGCGCCCTCGAGATCGGTGGTCAGCAGGCCGGCGTCGAGCGAGCGGACGATGTCCTCGGTGAGCCGCGCGGTGGCGGCGGCGTTCTCGGTCGCGCGGACGAGCGCGCCGGTGGTGCGCTGCATCCGCTCGCTGAGCGTCGCCGCGAGCCCGCCGACCAGGAGCAGGCCGACGATGTTGCGCAGCAGCGCGAGCGAGAACTCGGTGTCGGAAGGGGGTGGAGGCGCCACCAGCGACGCGCTCGGGACCGAGAGGCTCCCGCTCGCGATCCCCAGCGCCACCGAGACGTAGAGGATGGGGGCGAGGCCGGCCGCGACGAGCGTGAGACGCGGGCTGACGACCACCGACGCGGCCAGCACGATCACGCCGTAGAGGGACGTGAAGCCGCTCACGGCGCCGCCCGTCAGGTACACCAGCACGCTCGTGAGGATGAAGTCGGTCGCGGTCAGGGCGAGCGCGACCGGCTCGAAGTGACCGGGGCGGAACCCCAGCCACATCGCGAAGGCGAGCGAGGTGGTGAAGAGCGCGAGCACGAGCCGGAAGAACGGCTCGGCCAGCGACGGCGCGCCGCCCTGCACGAGGATCGTCCCACCGAGGAGCACGATGCCGACGCCCAAGCGCACGGCGAGCGCGACCTGCAGCCGGCGCGTGCGCGGGCTGTTGCGCCCCGTGGGCGGGCTCGAGACGGGGGCCGAGACGCGCGCCGCCACGGCGGTCTCGTCCGGCGCGACGGCGGGCCCGGGGCTCGTGGGCGCAGTCGGGCCGTGCGACGCGGCCCGATCGCTCAATCGGCCTTGACCTTGCCGGCGATCTCGAAGATCGGCATGTACATCGCGATCAGCATGAAGCCGACCATGCCGCCGATGACGACCATCATGAGCGGCTCGAGGAGCGAGGTGAGACCGGCCACCGCCACGTCGACTTCCTCTTCGTAGAAGTCGGCGATCTTGTTCAGCATCTGATCGAGCGCGCCCGTCTGCTCGCCGACGCCGATCATCTGCACGACCATGGGCGGGAAGACCTTCGTCTCCATCAAGGGCTCGGCCATCGTCCGACCTTCTCGGATCTTGTTCGCCGTGTCGTTGATGCCCTTCTCGATCACCACGTTGCCCGAGGCCTTCGCGACGATCTCGAGGGCATCGAGGATGGGGACGCCCGACGCGAGCAGGGTGCCGAGCGTGCGGGTGAAGCGCGCCACGGCGATCTTGCGCATGACGGGCCCGAGGACGGGAAGCGTCAAGAGGAGCCGGTGCCAGAACTCTTTGCCGCGCGGCTGCCGGTAGCTGTAGGAGAAGCCGACGGCCGCGGCGATGATGCCGATCACGATGAAGGGCAGGTAGTGGATGAAGCCCTGCGAGAGCGCGATGACCAGGCGCGTCGGCCCGGGGAGCTCGTCCTCGCCACCGAAGTCGCGGAACATCGACTGGAAGCTCGGGATGACGAAGGTCAGCAGGATCGCCAAGACGCCCATCGCGATGACGGCGACGGCCGACGGGTAGACGAGCGCCGAGCGCACCTGGCGCTTCAGCTTCACGCGCTTCTCGATGTAGACGGCGAGGCGCTGGAGGATCGTGTCGAGGATGCCGCCGAGCTCACCGGCCGCGACGAGGTTCACGAAGAGCTCGTCGAAGACCTTGGGGTGTCGGCGGAGCGACTCCGAGAAGGTCGCACCTTGCTCGACGTTGGCCTTGATGTCCTTGAGGATGCGATTGAAGGCCTTGTTGTCGCCCTGGCCCGAGAGGATGTCGAGGCACTGCACGAGGGGCAGGCCCGCATCGATCATCGTGGCGAACTGGCGGATGAACACGACGAGCTCGGCCTCGGAGACCGGGGAGCCGAAGGTGATGTTGAGCTCGGCGCCCTTCTTCTTGACCTTGGTCGGGGTCAGGTTCTGGGCCTTGAGACGCGTCTGGACGGTCGCCTCGGAGTCGGCCTCCATGACGCCCTTGCGCACCTCGCCGGTGCGCGCCTTCGCTTCCCAGACCCACTCCTGAACGGCAGCCATCGGCGACGGGTAGCGTACTCGCGTGGGCCCGCGAGGGTCAAAGTACAGTCACGGTGCTCCGCGGTATGATGGCCGGCACATGACGGACGTCCCCGAGCCCCAGGGCCCCCTCCAGGTCACTCTCGTCCAGCTCCTGCGCGCCATGATCGAGCGCGGCGCGTCGGATCTGCACATCACCAAGGGAACGCCGCCGCAGTTCCGCATCGACGGCAGCCTCGTGCCCCTGAAGATGCCCCCGCTCCGCGCCGAGGACACCAAGCAGCTCGTCTACTCGGCGATCTCGGACGACCAGAAAGTGAAGTTCGAGAAGACGCAGGAGCTCGACTTCTCGTTCGGACTGCGGGGCCTCTCGCGCTTCCGCGGCAACGTCTTCATGCAGCGGGGCGCGGTCGCCGCGGCGTTCCGCGCGATCCCCCATCGCATCATGACGTTCGACGAGCTGGGCCTGCCGCAGGTCGTCACCGATCTCTCCTCGCTGCCGCGCGGCCTCGTGCTGGTGACCGGACCGACCGGATCGGGCAAGTCGACGACGCTCGCGTCGATGATCGACAAGATCAACCGTGAGACACGCCAGCACATCATCACGATCGAAGACCCGATCGAGTTCGAGCACCACAGCAAGCTCTGCGTCGTGAACCAACGCGAGGTCGGCGCCGACACCAAGGGCTTCAAGGACGCGCTCAAGTACGTGCTCCGTCAGGACCCCGACGTCGTGCTGGTCGGCGAGATGCGCGACCTCGAGACGATCGAGGCGGCGCTCACCATCAGCGAGACCGGTCACCTCGTGTTCGGCACGCTGCACACCAACAGCGCGATCTCGTCGATCAACCGCATCATCGACGTGTTCCCGTCGGGACAGCAGGCGCAGATCCGCGCCCAGCTCTCGTTCGTGCTCCAAGGCGTGATGACGCAGCTGCTCCTGCCGCGGGCCGACGGCCCGGGCCGCGTCGTCGCCCTCGAGGTGATGGTCCCGAACGCCGCGATCCGGAACCTGATCCGCGAGGACAAGGTCCACCAGATCTACTCCCAGATCCAGATCGGCCAGGGCAAGAGCGGCATGCAGACGATGAACCAGGCGCTCTACTCGCTCTACCAGCGCCGCCTCATCACGCTCGAGGACGCGATGGCGTACTCGACCGACGCCAACGAGCTGCAGATGATGCTCGACGGCCGCTCCCCGGTCGTCCAGGCAGGACCCGGCACCGGGCGGCGATGACGCCACGGCGCCGACTCCCGACGCGGTCTCGCGCGTGCGCGTGACCATCGCGCTGGAACCGGGCCCCGCGAGCGTTGGTGGTCCGTCTGAATTCGAAGGGTGAAACCCGCCACGTTGCAGGGATGAAGGGGGCAAGCCACGCCACATCCCCGAAAAGCACCGTGGTTTCGGAGGAACGCCTCGCGGCATGCGTCGTGCTCATCGCCCGGTCGTGAGCAATGGTTCCGAAACGAAGCCCCCTGCCAGCGGTGAGGTCGACCCGCCGCAGCTCGTGATCGTGTGCTCGACCCGCGTCGTGCTCGACGGCAAGGGCGACGCGATGATCGCCCGCGATGCCGCGGAGCTGCTCATCGCGGTCGAAGAGGCACCGCGCGCCGTCGTCGTCGTCGACGTCGCCTCCTCGAGCGTCGAGATGGCGTTCCTGCTCGCGCTGGCCAGCGACTTCCCCACCACGGTGAGCGTGATCGTGGAGGGAGACCCGGCGATCGATCGCCAGAAGTTCCACGCCTACGGCGTGTACCGCGCGCAGTTCGAGCCCGCGCCGAGCGGGCTCTTCTCGTCGACGGGAGACGGCACGGTCGATCGCGGCGAGCTGGTGGCGCGGGTCGCGCTCAAGCTGGCCCGGAGCCCCACGCCGATCGCCAACCTCAAGCGCGCCTGACCCGACCGGTCGAGGAGCGCCGCGTCGCGCGTCACGCCTCCGAGCGCCAGCGACGCGATCGCGCGACCTCGGCGCGGTACGCCGCGATCTCGTCGGCTCGTC
>JBGALT010000108.1:0-26916 GCA_044223665.1 Sandaracinaceae bacterium
GCTATCTGTTCCCGTGGGGCTACGCCGAGGTGGAGGCGGACGTGCTCTACCTGCGGCGCGGCGAGGACCTCGACGTGTCGATCGTGCGGGAGGGGCCCTGGCCCATCGCCGTGCGCTGCGCGCCGCGAGGCGGCCTCGGTCGGGCCACGGAGCTACCTCTTCCGCGCCGAGACGAGCGGGCCATCCCGCACGGCGCGCTCGCGGCCCTGCGGAGCGCCCGCTTCGGCGAGGAGCGGGCGGGCTACCGCGGGGTCGGGGACCTGCCGCCGGGGAGGGCGCTCGCGTTTCGTGTGCCGGATCTCGCCGTGGACGCGCTCGTCGCGGCCGCCGTCCTCGGCGCGGGAGCTCTCGCCGTGGGTGGCTGGCGAGAGCCCCCGCGCATCGCGGCGAGCGCGCCGAAGGAACACCGCACCGAGAAGCCGCGCGCGCCGCTCGAAGCGGCGGGCACGCCCGCGGAGCCCATGGAGGAGGTCGCGTGGCCCCCGCGCCTACGATGCGAGCTCTGCGAACGATGGCCGCCGGACCCTCGAGCGGCCGTCCCGCCGGACCCTCGAGGTCGGCCCGAACGGCCCGCTCGGGAGCGGTGATTCGGCCATGGCCGAATGACGATCGCTCATCTAGAGTCGGGCCGCCATGCCGAACGGCCCTACCGCACTCGTCGTCTCCGCCACGCTTCCGCACTCGCGGGCGCTCGTCACCGTCGCCACGCTCCTCGCGACCGCATCGGTCCTCATCGGCGCCAGCTGCAGCGGTGGCTCGCAGGAGCAGGGCAGCGGGGAAGGGCACGGATCGGGCGCCGAGCATGCACCGAGCGGCGGCGGGAGCCGCGTCGAGAGCATTCCGTCGGTGGACCTCTCCGAGCTCACGGGCGCCGAGCGGCGCATCTGGGTCGACATCGTGAACGAGCAGCTCTCGCCGTGCGGCGAGGCGGTCAGCGTCGCGCGCTGCGCGAGCACCGAGCAGGGACAGCACGCCTGCCGGCGCTGCGTGCCCGCGGCCCGCTACGTGGCGCGGCTGATCGGGGAAGGCTACGAGCGCTCGGAGATCGAGGACCTCTACGACCTCCGCTACGGGCACGACACCGACGTCGAGGTGGCGACCGATGGCTTCCCCACGCGCGGAGCCGTCATGGCGCGCGTGACCATCGTCGAGTTCAGCGACTTCCAGTGCCCGCACTGCGGCCACGCGCACCCGATCCTCCGCCAGCTCCTGCACGAGTTCGAGGGCGACGTGCGGCTCGTGTTCCGCAGCTACCCGCTCCCCGGTCATCCGCGGGCCCAGCCCGCGGCGCGGGCGGCGATCGCGGCGGGCAACCAGGACAAGTTCTGGGAGATGGCCGACCTGCTCTTCGAGCACCAGGACACCCTGGAGGACGCCGACCTCGATCGTTTCGCCACCGAGCTCGGGCTCGATGTGGCACGATTCCACGCAGACATGGCCTCCGCCGAGACGCAGGCGCGCATCGACGCCGATCGGGACGCCGGGCATGCGCTCGACGTCGAGGGGACGCCGACCTTCTTCATCAACGGCCGACGGTTCCACGAGCCGCCCAGCGCGCTCGCGAACTACGTGCGGGAGGAGCTGGACCAATGAATCGGACGTCGCGTTCCTCGTCGAAGTCGTTCGTGACGCGGATACTGAAGTCCTGGGCCATTCTCTCCGTGTTTCTCGCCGCTTCCACGGCGTACGCCCTGAACGCCGGAGCGCGCGCGCCCGAGATCGGGCTCAACGACCTGGACGGGCATCGCGTCGATCTCGCGAGCATGCGCGGCCACGTGGTCGTGGTGGATTTCTGGGCGAGCTGGTGCGGCCCCTGCGCCGACGAGATGCCGGTGCTCGAGCGGCTCTACACCTCGCTCCACGGGCAAGGGCTCGACGTGGTGGGCGTCTCGCAGGACACCTCGGCCGGCAACATCACGTCGTTCCTGCGCCGGGTCCACGTGAGCTTCCCGATCGTGCACGACAACGGCCACGCGGTGGCAGGGCGCTACAACCCCGGCACGATGCCGACGTCGTACATCGTCGATCGCCGTGGCGTCGTCCGCTTCGTGCACACCGGCTATCGCGCCTCGGACGCGGCGCGGATCGAGCAAGAGATCCGAACGCTCGTCGCCGAGCACTGATCGGCTCGCCCACTCCGGCCCCTCCCGTCCGCGGGCAGTGCCCGCTCCCGTCCGGGTCCTCCGGGCCGAGCACTCTTGCCGTGCACTGATCGGCTCGCCCACTCCGGCCCCTCCCGTCCGCGGGCAGTGCCCGCTCCCGTCCGGGTCCTCCGGGCCGAGCACTCTTGCCGTGCACTGATCTCGCCCGCGGAACGAAGTCGTTCGTGGGGACACCGGCCCACGAGCTCGCGGGGAACGGTGCACAGCGCGGGCGTAGCCCGCAGCCCAACGACCTCGGCGCCGCAGCGCGGCGCGCGGTCTCGGAAGCACGCCGTGGCGATCGAGCGCTGCCGCAGCTCGGCTGGCGCACGACGCGCGAGTCGCCAACCAGCATCGTCCCAATCGTCGCGCACCGCGACGATTCTGGGACGTAGTAGATCAGGCCAGGCGCCAGCGATAGCGCGAGCCACCGCCCAGCGGCGCGGCGAGCGGCGCGATCTCTCCGGGCAGATCGATCTCCATCGAGAGCTGCTCGGAGACCTCGTAGACGTGGATGCGATCGCCGAGGTCTTCTTCGTACGTCAGGAGCGTGTCGACCCAGACGAGCTCGGTGCCCTTGCGGCGGGTCTTCGCCGGCAGGGGCGGCGGCAGCCCGCGCAGGTGACGGTCGAGCGTGTCGGCGTCGATCCGGTCGAGCGAGGTGAACTGCACCCCGAGGACGCCGTCCTCCGCGTGCTGCACGATGCCGAGCGCCGACACGCGCCGCGGGGCGCCGGGCGGCACGAAGGTCAGGAGCACGTCGGCGCCGCGGCGAACGCGCTCACGGCTGCGCACGCGCGCTCCCCGCGGCGAGAGATCGAGCATGCGCTCGACGTACGCGCCGCCGGGCGAGACGAGCTCACAGCCGATCTCGACTGCGCGACGAACGGTCTGACGCGACGAAGGAACGATCTCTACGCGCTCGAGCATGGGCTCACCTCGCGATCGAGATCGTCGCCTCCGAGGATCGTCGCCCGCAAGAAAGCTACCGCACCGCGACGAAAGGCGAGCGCGTGCCGCAGTCGAGACCGAGGCCGTCGATGATCTCGCCCGCGTAGATGTGCAGGCCGGTCCCGACCGTCCCGGGCGGACAGTCGAACGGGCCCCAGGCGCTGACCCCACCGGTGTCGCCGACGACCCCGGCGGAGGTCGGTGCGCCGTAGGAAACGCCGTACCCCGACGTCGCATCGCCCGTCAGGACGATCGACGCACACCGCACGACGAGCTGGGCGCCCGAGACACCCCAGTTCCCCCCGAGGCCGACGATCGCCTGGTCCGTCGGGCACGCGACCCGGTTCGCCGGCCCGTGGTTGGACCAGGTGCCATAGGCGCCTACGCTCGGGAACACCGCTCCCCCGGTGGGGCTGACGGTCGTGATCCAGCCGCCGTGCCCGTCCGTGCTGGCGAGGAGGCTGCCGCACTCGAGCACCATCACGTCGAGGTAGCCCGAGTAGAAGGCCGTGGCCGAGGCGGCCGACACCGCGATCGGCACCTGGCCCGGCGGGCAGTCGGCGTAGATCGACGCGCCACCGAAGCTGGCGTACTGCGGCGAGGTCGTGATCAGGGTCGGCTCGAGGCGCGTGCACGCGAGCCCGAGGCTCTGCAGCGTGGTGGTGCCCGTGCCGTGCATCCCGCGCGCGACCATCCCGGCGGGGCAGTCGACGGCGTAGCGTGGGATGGCGGTCCCGAGCGAGGCGACCGTGGTGCTCGGCGACCCGAGCGCGATGTCGAGCGCCGTCTGCGCGGTCCCGGCGGTCAGGAGCCGCGCACACGTCAGCGCGAGCCCGGTGACTCCGGTGGGCGCGGTGGCGCTGGCCTCGGCGCGGTACCCGACGACGACCTCTCCCGCCGCGCACGTCAGCACCGTCTCGCTCTCCGCGCCGGAGCAGCACGCGACGTTGCCCGAGGTGGGGATCGAGGCGAGCGACACCACGGTCAGCATCCCGGCGGCGTCGGTCTGGACGCGGCCACAGATCCCGCGCACGCCCATCAGCGCGCCGCCTCCTGCGCCGTCCGAGACGCTCGCCGCGAGGCCGATCAAGACCTGGCCGGCGTCGCACGCGAGGTCGAACGGGGTGCCGGGGAGCGGCGTGGGTCCGGTGCCCGTCGCGGTCGTCGCGCCGTTCTGGGCGCCGCCCACGCGGCAGTCGTTGATCGTGCCGTTGCAGTATCCGAGCGCGCTGCACGAGGCCGCTCCCCACGAGCAGAGGCTCGTGCTGGTGCAGCCGTCGCCCGGCGGACAGGCGAACACGCACGCGCCGTTCTCGCACGTCGAAGCGCCGATGCAGGCGTGCCCGCAGGCGCCACAGCTGGCGCGATCGACGTCGGTGTGGGTCTCGCACCAGGGCTCGACGGTGGAGCAGTCTCCCCAGCCGCCGTCGCACGAGACGAGGCGGCACTCGCCCGCGACGCAGATCCCGGAGCCGTGCGCGAACCCGCAGCTCGCCGCGGCGTATGCGCTCTCGTCGGTCGCGCCGTCGCAGTCGTCGTCGGCCGCGTTGCAGGGCTCGAGCGCGCCGGGGAAGCGCGCGTTGGCCTCGTCGTCGCAGTCACCGCCGCGGCGCGAGAAGCCGGCCGGGGGCGAGCAAGCGGTGCGGACGACGGAGTCGGTGCCGAAGCCGTCTCCGTCCGCGTCGCGATAGAACGCCACCTGCGTGGCGTTCTCGTCGATGCGGCCGTCGCAGTCGTTGTCTCGCCCGTCGCACGTCTCCACCGAGCCGGGGCCGCTCGCGGGGTCGCGATCGTTGCAGTCGCGCGCCCGCGGATCGTTGCACGCGGCGTCGGGGATGGCGTCGGCGTCGTCGTCCTCGGTGTCGCCCGCGCCGAGCGGATAGTCGGCGAGCCCACTGCAGTCGTCGTCGATGCCGTTGCAGGCCTCGGCGGCGCCGGGGTTTCGCGCGGCGCGCGTGTCGTCGCAGTCGGTGCCGAGGATCGCATAGCCGGTCGGTGGAGCGCAGCTCTGCGTGGTGGTCAGCGGCGTGCCGAAGCCGTCGCCGTCCGCGTCGCGGTACCACGTGACCGGCGCGGCGCCGACGTCGGCGGCGGTCGCGGGGTCGCAGTCGTTGTCGAGCCCGTCGCAGATCTCGGGCTGGCCCGGTCGGATCGCCGGGCTCGTGTCGTCGCAGTCGTCGCCGTACGCGGAGAACCCGACCGCGCTCCCGCACGCCGTCCGCGGCATGGACGGGTCGCCGCGGCCGTCGCGATCGGCGTCGACGAACCCCTCGACCGTGACGCCCTCGTCGGTCGCTCCGTTGCAGTCGTCGTCGAGCCCGTTGCAGACCTCGGTCGCGCCCGGGCGGACGGCGGGCCGGCCGTCGTCGCAGTCGTCGCCGCAGCTCGCCCCGTTGCAGCAGATGCGCGAGACGACCCCGTCGCCGTCGGCGTCGAGCGCGCCGAGCGTCGTGCCGTCGCAGTCCTCGTCGTGCCCCGCCTCGTCGCAGCGCTCGGCGTTGCCGGGGAACCGGTCGGCGTCGGTGTCGTCGCAGTCGTCGCCGAGCGGCGCGCCGCTTCCGTCGACGCAGCTCGCGTCGCCCGAGCCGTCGCCGTCCGCATCGGGGACGCGCGACCGACAGCCCGCGAGCTGCTCGGAGCAGGCATCGGCGGTGCACGCGATGCCGTCGTCGCAGCGCATCGGCGTGCCGGCGACGCAGGCGCCGCTGCGGCACGTCTCGGCCCCGTTGCAGAGCAAGCCGTCGTTGCAGTCACCGTCGGCGTCGCACTCCGGCGCGGCGTCGATCGCGGCGTCGGTGGGCGCCGCCGCATCGGGGCTCGCGGTGGGGCCGCCGCAGCCGGCGGCGAGCATGAACGAAGCGAAGGCGCAGAGCGCGAGCCGAGTCGAGCGCACCATCGGGCCAGCATACGCGGGCACGCCGCTCCGGCGCAGTGTTATAGAGCGGCCATGAGCGCTCGAAGCATCGACGGCAAGGCCGTGGCCGAATCGGTCCGAAACGAAGTGAAGCTGCGCGCCGCCGCCTTCGCGGAGCGCGCCGGCCGTCCGCCCGGGCTGGACGTGGTCCTCGTCGGCGACGATCCCGCCTCCCACGTCTACGTCCGGAACAAGGAGACGGCGGCCGCCAAGGCGGCAATCCGTGGCGCCGTGCACCGGATGCCGGCCGACACGACGCCTGCGGCGCTCCTCGCGAAGGTGCGTGAGCTCGGAGAGAAGGACGACGTCGACGGCATCCTCGTGCAGCTCCCGGTGCCCAAGCACATCGACCCGCTCGCCGTCGTGGATGCGATCGATCCCCAGAAGGACGTGGACGGCCTCACGACGGAGAACGCGGGCCGGCTCTGGGTGGGCCGCAAGGGCCTGCGCCCGTGCACTCCGGCTGGATGCATGCGCTTGCTCGACGAGGTCGGGGCCAAGCTCGAGGGGGCGCGCGCGATCGTCATCGGTCGATCGAACCTCGTCGGAAAGCCGATCGCGGCGATGCTGCTCGAGCGCAACGCGACGGTCGTCCTCGCGCACTCGCGCACGGCGGACCTCGCCGCGCGCGTCCGCGAGGCGGACGTCGTCATCGCGGCGGTCGGCAAGGCCGAGATGGTGCGCGGCGAGTGGATCAAGGAAGGCGCGGTCGTCATCGACGTCGGGATCAACCGCACCGCCGAGGGCAAGCTCGTCGGCGACGTGCACTTCGAGAGCGCGGCGGCGCGCGCGTCGGCCATCACGCCGGTCCCCGGAGGCGTGGGCCCGATGACCATCGCGATGCTGCTCGCCAACACGGTGGAGGCGGCGGAGGCGCGCGCGGCGCAATGAGCGCCGAGCGCAACTTCCCCGATCAGCGCGGTCAGACCCTGCCGGAGCTGGTCGCGCTGATGCAGCGTCTGCTCGCGCCCGACGGATGCCCGTGGGACCGCGAGCAGACGCTCGAGACGCTCCGCACGTACGTGATCGAAGAGGCCCACGAGGTCGTCGATGCGATCGATCGGGGCTCGCCCGACGCCTTGCGCGAAGAGCTGGGAGACCTGCTCCTCCAGATCGTCTTCCAGAGCGAGATCGGCCGGCAGAAGGGCTGGTTCGGGCCCGACGACGTCGTGCGCGGCATCGTCACGAAGATGGTCGAGCGCCATCCGCACGTGTTCGGCGAGGGCAAGCTCGACACCGCCGACGAGGTGCTCGCCGAGTGGGAGCAGCGCAAGGCGCGCGAGCGCGAGGCCAAGGGGAAGGGCGACGAGGGCGCGCTCGATGGCGTGCCGATCGCCATGCCGAGCCTGCTGCGCGCCGTCCGCGTGGGCGAGAAGGCGAGCCGCTTCGGCTACGACTGGCCGAGCACGGCGGCCGTCCGCGCGAAGGTGAGCGAGGAGCTGGCCGAGCTCGACGAGGCTGCGGCGAGCGGCGATGCGCGGCGCATGGAAGAGGAGCTCGGCGACGTGCTCTTCGCGCTCGCGAGCTGGTCGCGCCGCACCAAGATCGACCCCGAGGCGGCCCTGCGCGGCTCGCTCGATCGATTCACCGAGCGATTCTCGTCGGTCGAGCGCCACGCGCGCCGGACGGGCCTGGAGCTCTCCGCGATGACCGCCGAGGAGCTCGACGCGCTGTGGCAGCGCGCCAAGCGCGGCGAGCTCGGTGCGGGCGGGGATTGACGGATCCCGACGAGCCGCGCTAGCTCGCTCGGCATGAGCATCGTCGAGCGCGAGATCGAGGCAGCCGGTGGACAGATCGGCGTGAAGGTCGAGCGGCGCGGGGCGCTGGCGATCTGGACGATCGACCGACCCGACCGCCGCAACGCGCTGTCGCGCTCGGTCGTGCGCGAGATCGGCAGGCTCTCGCGCGAGGCCATGGGCGACCGCTCGCTGCGCGCCGTGATCGTCACGGGCGCCGGAGGGCAGGCGTTCTGTGCGGGCGCCGACCTCAAGGAGCGCCAGGGGATGAACGAGGAGGAGGTGCGCGACTTCCTCTCCCTGTACCGAGTCTGCTTCCGCGATCTCGATCGGCTGGACAAGCCCGTCATCGCCGCGATCGACGGGGTGGCGTTCGGCGGTGGGCTCGAGCTGGCGCTCGCGTGCGATTTCCGGGTGGCCTCGCGCAGCGCGCAGATCGGGCTGACGGAGACCTCGCTCGGCATCATTCCGGGGGCAGGCGGGACCCAGCGCCTGGTCCGCGAGATCGGCGCCTCCCGCGCCAAGGAGCTGATCGTGTTCGCGCGCCGCTTCGACGCGGCCGAGGCGCTCGCGCTCGGCGTCGTGAATCGCCTCGCCGCCGAGGGGCAGTCGGCGCTCGATGCCGCCATCGCCTGGGCCGAGCCGCTGCTCGCCGCGGCGCCGATCGCCATCGCCTCGGCCCTCGCTGCCGTCGACGCGGCGAGCGAGCTGCCCCTCGAGGAGGGGCTCTCCTACGAGCGGGCCTGCTACGAGCGCACGCTCGTGTCGAAGGACCGCACGGAGGCCCTCACGGCGTTCGCCGCCAAGCGCAAGCCGGTGTTCACGGGCGAGTGAGGTCGGGGTCGGGCCCGACCAAGACGGCGGCCTCTCGACCCGGAAGGCGCATCGTCGTATAGGCGCCGTGGTGGGACCAGACCCGAGCGCGCTCCCCGAGAACGGGCCCGGCTCGCGCGTGCGGCGCACGGTCTTTCTCTCCATCACCGGCGCGGCGCTGCTCGCCGTGCTGGTCGCGTTCCGCGAGGTGCTCGCGCCCTTCATGGTCGCGCTCGTCGTCGCGTACGTCTTCGCCCCGCTCGTCGACCGGATGCAGAAGACGAAGATCGCCGGGCGCGCGCTTCCGCGGTGGGGCGCCGTGCTCGTGCTCTACCTCGGCCTGCTCGGCGCGATGGCCGCGACGCTGGCGTTCGCGGTGCCGCTCCTGGCCCGCAACGTCGAGCACCTCGCGCGCGACGCCCCGCGCGCCCTGGCCGAGGCGCGCGACGAGTGGCTCCCGGCGATCGACGCGCGGATGCGCTCGATCTCCAGCTCCATCGGGAGCGCCGACGACACGGAAGAGAGCGGCGAGGTCGAGGAGGGCGCCGGGGCGCGCGTCGAGCCGACGCGCACGATCCGCGTCGTGCCGACGGAGGGGGGCGGCTTCGAGGTGGTGCTGCCCGAGGACGGGATCGTCGTCGAGCAGCAGGAGGACGAGCACCGCTACGTCGTCCGTGCGGCCGAGGGCGAGGCCGAGCGCCCTCGCGCCGATCTCGCGACGACCCTCACGCGGGCGATTCGCCGGCAGCTCCGCGAGGGCGAGGCCACGGCGACGAGCACGCTCGGAGCGGTGCAGGCGTTCGTGGCGGCGACCGTCAACGGCATCTTCAAGTTCTTCATCATGCTGATGATCAGCGCGTACGTGCTGATCTCGAGCGACGCCATCTTCGCGTTCTTCCGCAGCCTCGTCTCGCCGCCGCGCCGCGAGCGCTTCGACACGCTGATGCGCCGGATGGATCGGGGCTTGTCGGGCGTGGTGCGCGGTCAGCTGGTGATCTGCGTGGTGAACGGCGTGCTGAGCGGCATCGGCTTCTGGGCCATCGGCGTGCACTACTGGCCCATCCTCACGCTCTTCGCGACGGTGCTCTCCATCATCCCGATCTTCGGCGCGATCCTCAGCTCGGTGCCTGCGGTGATCGTCGGGCTCCAGCAGGGGATCGGGACGGCGCTGCTCGTGCTGGGGTGGATCATCGTGATCCACCAGATCGAGGCCAACCTCCTGAACCCGAAGATCATGGGAGATGCGGCGAAGGTGCATCCCGTGCTGGTCGTGTTCTCGCTGATCGCGGGAGAGCACTTCTTCGGCATCCTGGGGGCGCTCCTGGCCGTGCCCGTCCTCAGCATCGCGCAGACGCTGTTCCTCTATTTCCGCGAGGAGGCGCTCGGTGTGCCGGCCTCCGCGACGTCGTCGGGGATCGGAGAGGTGCCGGCGTCTGCGACGCCGCCGGCGCCGCCGGCGGACGGCTGATCGCGGCCGCTCGAGTCGTGCGTGTCCCGCCGCACCGCGGCGTCACTCGAGCGGCGGGCCCTCGTCGAGCACGTGGGCGCCGTAGCCGTCTCGCAGCACGGCGTTCGTGTCGATCACCGGGATCGGGCCCACCAGATCGTAGAGCGCAGCCGGTGCGTAGGGCATCTCCCGGCCCCAGCGCTCCTCGAAGCGGCGGTTCTCCTCGACGAAGCCGGCCGCGAACGCGCCCGTGCGAAGCGACTCGATCCGCTCGGCGATCTGCGCGCGGAGCGTCTCGTCCTCGGTCAGCGCGTACATCTCCTCGAGGTGACGCGCGGCCTCTTCGGCGTGGCCCACGCGCTCGAGCAGCGCCGCGTTCGACATGCTCGCGTAGGGTGGCGCCGCGCCGAGCTCGGCGGCGCGCACGAGATGGGGCGCGGCGCGCTCGCGAGCCCGCTGCGCGTCTTCGGGGTGGGCCGTGCCGTACATGGGGGCGAGCTCGAACGCGAGGGTCGCGCCGAGCGTCCAGCGCAGGGGCCCGTCGTCGGGGAAGCGTTCGACGCCGCGCTCCATGATGGCGATGCTGCGCTCGACGTCCTCGGGCGAGCGGGAGGTCGCCGCGTAGATGGCCAGCGTGCCGACGCGGCGGTAGACGGGGAGGTAGTCGGGATCGAGCGTGAGGATCGCGTCGGCGTAGTCGAACAGGTGCGCTTCGTCGCCGCGGTGGACGATCTCGTCGCCGTAGTACACGAGCAGCCGCATCCAGAGTGCGTCGGCGAGGGCCTCGGTGTAGCCGAGCGAGAGCAGCGCGAGCCACTCCGGCTGCGGCAGGTAGTAGCGGTCCTCGTACACGTCGGCGGCGAGGTGCCGATCGGCCGCGGGGAGCCGTATCCAGCTCGCGACGCCGCCCAGCAGGAGCGCGATGCCGAGCGCAGGGATGGCGGAGAGGCGGGGCAACGGAGGGCCGAAAATAGCACGGGGGCCCAGAGGGCCCCCGCGTCGAGCGAATGCTGTCGAGCGAAGCGCGGTGGATCGACCGAGCGACCCACCGCGAGCGATCACTCCAGCTCGTTGATGATGTAGAGGCCGGGTGTGTGGTAAAGTTCGTTCTCTTCGCTCGAGCCCGCCGCGAGCTCGAAGATGCTGAAAGCCCCGTCACCGTCCAGGTCGCCCGTCGCGCGGAACGTGTAGAGCGCGGTATCCCGCGGCTGGCCGCAGCCGGCGACCGTGAGAAGTTCGTAGTTATAGTAGATTGGATCGGCGACGGTGAACCCGACCGCCTGGAACGAGGGCGCGTCGGCGAGCGTGCTGAAGTTCACGATGTGCTTGTCGGCGTTCGGCACGAAATTCGTGCTGCCGGCGACCGGCACGCAGTGCGTCGAGGCGCCTCCGCCGACGTGGACGGCGGCGCGCTGCGACCAGTGCTCGGCCTGGTAGTAGGCGGCCGCGCCGGTGAACATGGCCGAGAGGTTGCCGCCCGCTTCCGCGGTCTTCGCGCGGCGCGCGTAGTTGACGAAGGCCGGGATCGCGATCGCGGCGAGGATGCCGATGATGGCGACGACGATCATCAGCTCGATCAGCGTGAAGCCGCCCTTACGTGACTTGATTCGCATGCGGATACCTCTTGGGGAGGCGCCGGTTGGTGGCGCGTCCGACGCGGCCGACTAAGCACGGGTCGTACCAGGGCGCCGGGACGCGGATTTCCGAGCTTGTCGGCTTCTTCCGTCGGCTCGGTGACGGAGAACGTCAGCGAGTCGACCGGGAGCTGACAATTCTCGTCACTCCCAACCCGAGCTCAGGTACGGGCCCCCGATGCCCTCGCTCACGTAGAAGCGGGACGCCTCCGAGTAGCCCTCGACGACCATGGTGCGCGTGTCGCCGTCGAGGTCGGCCTGCGCGCGCGAGACGAACCAGAAGTCGTTGGTCGGAAGGCCCGGCACGCTCGAGGCTGCGCCGGGGTTCCCGGCCTCCACGTAGTACTGGAAGCGAATCGCGCCGTCGGGCGCCGCGCCGAGCTGCGCCCACTGCGCGTTCGGCGTCCAGGGCTGCGATGAATCGCGCGCGGCGTAGGCCGCCGGGTTCCACGTGCGCAGGTCCGCATAGCGACCGAACTCCGCCCGGTAGCTCTCCTGGCGCAGGTGGATCTCCCCGAGGAAGTCGTACGCCTCGAGCGTCCGCGAGCGCATGACGTAGTTCATGAACGCGGGGATCGCGACGGCGGCGAGGATGCCCACGATGGCCACGACGATCATCAGCTCGATCAGCGTGAAGCCAGCGCGCTGCTTGCGCCGCGAAGGGGTGCTGTGCCGTACCATCTGTGCTCCTCGGTGGCCGACGCACGCAAGAAGCGGGCGCGAAGCAAGGCTACCACCGCCCCGGATGCGAAGTCACAGGCTCGCGCGCGCATCGGGCCGCACGAGGCTGCTTTCAGGGCTCGGGCTCGTCCCCGTCGCCGACGAGGCCGAGCTTGCGCAGGCGGTACCGAAACGACCGGAACGTGGTCCCCAGCAGCTTGGCGGCCGCCGTCTGGTTGCCGCCCGAGTGCTCCAGCGCGCGCACGAGCAGCCCGCGCTCCTGCTCCGAGAGCCACGCGTCGAGGTCGAACCCTTCGACGAGGGTCGGCAGCGTCGCGACGGGCGGCGCGGCCGCTGGCGTCATGCGCGCGTCGAGGTCCTCGACCGTGACGCGCTGGCCGGTCGACAGCGTGACGGCGCGCTCGACCACGTTCTCGAGCTCCCGCACGTTGCCGGGGAAGGGCTGGGCGACGATCCAGCGCATCGCCTCGGGCGCGAACGAGAGGCGCTTGCCGGCGAGCGCGGCGTGCTTGCGGAGGAAGTGCTCGGCCAGCACCGGCACGTCCTCGGGGCGCTCCCGCAGCGGCGGGAGGTGGATCCGGATCACGTTGAGCCGATAGAACAGGTCCTGCCGGAACGCGCCCTTCTGCACGTCGGCCTCGATGTCGCGGTTGGTCGCCGCGACGACGCGCACGTCGACCTCCAGCTCGCGCGCGGCGCCGACCGGTCGCACGAGCCGCTCCTGCAGCGCGCGCAGCAGCTTCACTTGCAGGCCCGTCGGCAGCTCGCCGATCTCGTCGAGGAAGAGCGTGCCGCCGGCGGCCGCGACGAAGAGGCCGTCCTTCTTGCCGCTGGCCCCGGTGAACGAGCCCTTCTCGTGCCCGAACAGCTCGCTCTCCATGAGCGCCTCGGGGATCGCGCCGCAGTTGACGACCACGAAGGGCGCGTCCTTGCGCTCGCCCTCGTCGTGGAGCGCGCGCGCGATCATCTCCTTGCCGGTGCCGCTCTCGCCGGTGACGAGCACGCTCGTGCGCGCGCTCGCGATGCGCTGCACGAGCGAGAAGATCCGGTCCATCTGCGGCGAGCGCGCGACGAGCTTGCGCGCATGCTCGCGGCTCTGGGCCGCGGCGCGGAGGATCCGGTTCTGGTCGACGATCTCGCGCTTCTCGAGGGCCTTCTCGAGCAGGGCCCGCATCTCCTGGTTGCGGAACGGCTTCTGGATGTAGTCGTAGGCCCCGAGGCGCATCGCGCTCACCGCCTGCTCGGTGGTCGCGTAGGCGGTGATCATCACGACCTGGGTGCCCTCGTCGCGATCGCGCGCGGCGACGAGCACGTCCATGCCGGTCCCGTCGGGAAGCGCGAGGTCGGTGATCACGGCGTCGTAGGGCGGGCGATCCCGCACCGCGGCGAGCGCGGGCTCGACGGCCTCCACGAGGTCGACGTCGTAGCCGGCGCGGCGCAGCAGCACGCCGAGCATCTCGCGCACACCCGCTTCGTCGTCACAAACGAGGATGCGGGCGGGCATGTTCGTCGGGCTCCACGAGAACGAAAGAGGTAGAAGGGCGTCGTGCCCGGGCGTCATCGTATCTCGGCCCTCGTGCCGCTCGCCATCTCGCTCGCGAGCGCGTGCGCGCTCGGTCCGATGGCCGACGCGCGGCGAGCGATGGACCGCGGCGACTTCGAGCGCGCCGCTCGCCTGTACCGAGAGGTCGCCGAAGGGCACCCGGACGAGCCCCAGCCGTGGATGGAGCTGGGCGAAGCGGAGATGTCGGCCGAGCGCTACGGCCGTGCGCGGGAGGCCTTCGAGCACGCCGCCACGCTCCGCCCCACGAGCGCGACGCCGCGCATCGCGATCGGCCAGACCTACGAGCTCGAGCGACGCTACGACGAGGCGCTGGTCGCCTATCACGCCGCCTGCGAGGCGGCGCCCGAGAGCCCGCGTGCGTTCCGCGTGATCGGGACGCGCCTCTTGCGCTGGGGGCATCCGGTCGAGGCGATCCCGTTCCTCGAGCGGGCGCACGCGATCGATCCCTCGCATCGCGAGACGCGCAACGCGCTCGCGATGGCGCGCGCGCACGCCGGCGACGTCGAGGGCGCGGAGCGAGACTATCGCCAGGCCATCACCGACGACCCCGAGTTCCTGGGCGCGCGCGTCGGGCTGGCCGCGCTGCTCGTCAACGCGCACCGCTTCGAAGAGGCCCTCTCGACCTACGACGCGATCGTCGAGCGCTGGCCGCACTTCGCGGCGGCGCACGTCGGTCGCGGCATCCTGCTGCACGAGCTCGGACGGCGCACGGAGGCCCTCGACGCGTTCCGGCGTGCGGTCGACGTGGCCGACGATCGCCCGCGCTACGAGCGGCGCCTGGCCGAGTACGAGGCGCTGATCGCGGCCGAGGCGAGCGGCGCCCCGCCCTGATCGACCCCGTGGACGTGACCGGCCAGGCGGTCTAAAACCGCCGCTCTTCTGGCCATGACCGACTCTTCGCCCCGCGCTTCGCTCCTGCCGCGCCTCGCGACCCTCGCCGTGATCCTCGTGATCGCCGTCCTGGTGCTGGGTCGGCTCTCGTCGTTCGGGATCTGGGATCCGTGGGAGCTGACGGCCGCCGACAACGCGCGCCACCGGCTCTCGGGGGACGACCTCGGGCCGCAGACCTCGCCCCAGCTCACGACGGCCCTCGTCGCGACCGGCTTCTCCGTCTTCGACGTGCACGAGTGGTCGGGGCGTCTGCCCATCGCGCTGGCGGGGCTTCTCGCGCTCGCCGTCGCGTACGCGGTGGTCGCGGCCACGGTCGACCGTCGCGCCGGGCTCTACGCGATCATCGTCGCCGCGACGACGCCGCTGTTCCTCCTCAACGCGCGTCAGATGGTGGGCTCGGCGCCGGGAATGCTCGCGAGCACGGCCGTCTTCGCCGGAGCGTTCCTCGCCGTCTTCCCGCCCGAGGGACCGCACCGCGAGCGGATCCGCATCGCCAACATGCTGGGCGCGGCGGTGGCCGGCGCCCTGGCGGTCGCGACGAGCGGCGCGATGCTGGGGCTGGCGCCGCCGCTCCTGGGCGTGGCCGCGGTCGTGCTGGCGCGCCGCGAGGAGCTGGTGCGTGGGGCGGCGGCCGGGCGCGCGGCGGCCATCGCGGTGACGGTGAGCGGCGTGGGCGTCGCGCTGATGGTCGTGCGCGCGGTCGCCGCCAACGCCGAGACCTACAGCGCATGGATCGGCAGCGTTCCCCACGCCGGCACGCCGCCGACCTTCGAGGTCGACCTCGAGCGCATCTTCCACTCGTTCGCGCCCTGGAGCGCGGTGGTCCCGATCGCGATCGGGAGCCTCGTGACGCGCACGCGCGCCGAGGGCGCTGGGGACGACGAGGCCAAGCGGGAGGCCCGCGAGGTCGCCCTGGGCGCCGCGGCGATGGTGTGGGCCGCCGCCGGCTTCGCGGCCGAGACGGTGTTCGAGTCGCGCTACGGCAGCGCGCCGTTCCTTCCGGCCATGGCGCTCGGGATCCTGGTCGCGCTCTATCTCCGCACGGTCGAGCGCGACGGACGCGGCTCGTGGGCGGCCGGCATGGTCACCGTCCTGCTCGTCCTGCTCGCGCTGCGCGACTACGCCGAGTTCCCGGGCACGCCGGCCTCCGGGCTCGCGCTGACCGATCTCCAGGCGCCGGAGCCGTTCAACCCGCGCCGCCCGTGGGCCCTGGTGCTCGTCGTCTTCGCCCTCTTGGCGTTCCTCGGCGTGGCGAGCGATCGCAACGAGGAGTTCGCCGGCATGCGCGGCGAGCTGGAAGCCGGCCGCGTTCTGGCGCGCACAGTGGAACAAGGGGCTCGGCTACCAGATCTGGATGGTCTTCTTCGCCGGCCTCGGCGCGGTGTGCATCGGGTTCGGCACGCTCGCGGTCGCCATGGCGTCGGTGGAAGAGCGGCCCTTCGCGACGCTCCAGATCGTCGCCGCCGTCCTGGGCGGCGTCGCGGCGCTCGCCGCGATCGCGCGGGTCCTCATGGCCTTCGCCAAGACGGCGCCCCCGCGGGGCAAGCCGATCACGTTCGGCGTCGCGTTGCTCGCGCTCGGGTTCTCCGTCGGTGCGCTCGTGTTCTCGTCGCCCGGCATCTCCAGCCTGGCGATCCGGATCGGCGAGGGGCTCCTCCTCGTGCCGATCGGCGGCCTCCTCGGCTACTACCTGTTTCGCGCCCTGCGCTTCGGCTTCGCGCGCCTGGGCGAGAACGCGCTCGCGCCCATGATGGTCGCCTCGCTCGCGGTCGGTGGCTGGGTGTCGCTCGGCTTCGAGCCCGAGCTCTCGACGCACTTCTCGCCCCGCGAGATCTACGACACGTACAACTCGCTCGCGCACGAAGACGAGCCCCTCGGCGAGTACCGCGTCGGCGGACGCGCCGCGGCCTACTACGCGCAGGGATCGATTGAAGAGATCGCGGACGAGCGCGCGGCCGTCACCTTCCTGCAGCGCGAAGGGCGCGTCTGGCTCGCGTTCCGGGCCGACGATCTGGCCTCGCTCGATCGCGCCTACCGCCGCGCGACGAGCACGCCCGAGCACCCCGGCCGTCACCTCTACGTGGCCGACGCGCGCAGCGCGCGGGTGCTCCTCGCGACCAACTCCCCGATCCCGAACCGCACCGACGAGAACTACCTCGACGGGGCGATCATCGACGCGGTGCCGGACACGATGCAGCACGCCGTGCACTGCAACTTCGATCGCCGGGTCGAGCTCGTCGGCTACGATCTCGAGTCGCCTCGGCCCGACACCGCCGGCCCGGGCCAGCAGTTCACGATCACGTGGTACTGGCGCTCGATCGCGCCGGTGCCGGCGGGCTACCAGATCTTCCTGCACGTCGACGGCTACGGGCAGCGCCTGAACGGGGACCACGAGCCGGTGGAGGGGCACTACCCGGTGCGCCTGTGGGATCAGGGCGACATCGTCGTCGATCACCAGACCCTGCGCGTGCCGGCGAACTTCCCGGCGGGCGACTACCAGTTCTTCATCGGCTACTACAGCGGCGAGACCCGCCTCGAGATCGTCGAAGGGCGCGAGGACGACGTGAACCGCTGCATCGCGGGCACCATCCACGTGCGGTAGACAGGCGGGGCTCCCGCGCGGTATCCGGGCCTCATGACGAGTGCACGGGGGCGCGCGGGCGGGCGGGTGCGATCGGGCTTTCTGCGCGCGGCGGTCGCGATGGCCGTGCTCGCGGTCGGCACGTCGGCTCGCGCGCAGTCGCTGGAGCCGGACGAGATCCCGCCGGCGCTGCGCCCGTGGGTGCCGTGGGTGCTCGCGGAGGACGCGACCTACGGCTGCACGGCCGTCGGGTCGGCGGCCGGCGCCGACGCCGACGCGGCGGGCGATCCGATCTGCGTGTGGCCGACCTCGCTCCGCATCGAGGTCGGCGCGAGCGGAGCGAGCTTCGCGCTCGAGCTGACCAGCGACCGCGAGCACGCCGTGGAGCTCCCGGGCGCCGGCCGCGAGTGGCCTACCGACCTGCGCATCGACGGGCACGCCGCGCCCGTGCTCGCCACCCACGGCGTGCCGGTGGCGTTCGTCGAGGCGGGAGCCCACCGCGTCGAGGGCCGCATCGTCTGGACGGAGACGCCCGAGCGCTTGCAGGTGCCGGCCGGCGTCGCGCGCGTGCTCGTGGTGGAGAACGGTCGCACCCGCGTCGGCGCGCGCGACACCGACGGCGCCGTGTGGCTCGAGGGCGATCAGAGCGCGAGCGCGCCGGCGCCCGAGACGCCGGTCGAGGAGCAAGCGGATACGGTCCGCATCGAGGCCTACCGCCGGGTCGCCGACGGCATGCCGCTCGATCTCGCCACGCGCCTCTCGCTCCACGTCTCGGGGCGGCCCCGCGAGCTCGCGCTCGGGCGCGTCCTGCCCGAGGGCGCGCGACCGGTGGGCGTCGACGCCGATCTGCCGGTGCGCATGAGCGCCGAGGGCGATCTGACGCTCCAGATCCACGCGGGCACGTTCTCGGTCGAGATCCGCGCCGTCGTCCCCCATCCCGACGCCGCGCTCGTGCGGCCCGCCTCGAGCGACCCGTGGCCCGAGCAGGAGGTCTGGACGTGGGCCCCCTCGGAGAGCTTCCGCCAGGTCGAGGTCGGCGGGGCGAGCAGCATCGATCCCGCGCGCACGACCCTGCCCGACGAGTGGCGCAGCTCCGCGGCGTTCCTGCTCGAGCAGGGCGGGACCATGACGCTCACGACCGTGCGCCGTGGCGAGCCGACGCCGCCACCGAACGTGCTCATGCTCTCGCGCACGATCTGGCTCGACGAGAGCGGCGACGGCGCCTCGATCTCCGACTCGCTCTCGCTGGATCTGCACCAGGGCTTCCGTGTCGAGCTCGAGGAGGGCGAGCTCGGGCGTGTCTCCGTCGCCGGGCACGACCAGCTGATCACCGCCGCGACCGAGGGCGGCCGCCCGGGCGTCGAGCTGCGCGACACGCGCGCCGAGCTCACGGCGGAGTGGCGCGTCGCGCACGCGCTCTCGGAGCTGCCCGCGGTCGGCTGGTCGGAGGACGCTCAGCACGTCTCGACGACGCTCGAGCTCCCGCCGGGCTGGATCCTCCTGCACGCGAGCGGCGTCGACCGCGCGCCGCTCTCGTGGAGCGATCGCTGGACCCTCCTCGGCTTCTTCGCGCTCTTGCTGGTGTCGGTCGTCGTGGGTCGCGTCTACGGGCCGATCTGGGGCGTGGCCGCCTTCGTCGGTCTCGGTCTCGCGTATCCGGACGACGAGGCCCCCACGTGGATCTGGGTCGTGCTGGCGGCGCTCCTCGCGCTGCACCGGGCGCTCGGCACGCGCTCGTTCGCGGCGTGGGCCCGCCGCACGTACGTCGCGGCCATGGTCTTCGCGGCCGTGTTCAGCGTGATCTACGCCGCGCACCAGGCGCGCATCGCGCTCCATCCGGCGCTCGATCCGGCCGGCGCGGCCTCGTGGTACGCGGAGGAGGAGCCGGCCTGGCAGGCGGACGATCTCGAGGGCGGCACCGGACGCCGCCGTGCCGAGGAAGGCGCGATGGGCGAGGCCGCCTCGGTCGTGACCTCGTCGCGCTACGGCATCGAGGGACCGAGTGACGCCGTGGACCCGCACATGGCGCGGGAAGCGGCGACCTCGACGTACGCCTGGATGGACCCGTCGTCGGTCGTGCAGACCGGCTTCGGCTGCCCGAGCTGGCAGTGGCGCAGCTACGACCTCGTGCTCGACGGCCCCGTGGGGCGCGAGCACCGCATCGGGCTCTGGCTCTCGCCGCCCTGGCTCTCGACGATCGTCGGGCTCCTTCGCGCCGCGCTCCTGCTCGCTCTCGTCTTCGCGGTCGTGCGCGCGCGCCCGAGGGGGGAGGGCGCGCCTCCCGAGAGCGCTCCGACCCCCGCGCGGGCGCCGGTCGCGGCCGCCGCGCTGATCGCCCTGCTCGCGGCGCCGGCGATGGCGCGCGCGCAGGCGACGCCGCCGCCGGGGCCCATCCCGCCGCCGGAGGTGCTCGCGCAGCTGCACGAGCGCCTGCTCTGGACGGCCGACTGTGGCGACACCTGCGCCGAGGCGACGGCGATGCGCATCGACGCGCACGGCGACGTGCTCGCGATCGAGATGGACGTCGGCGCGACCGTGCGGGCGGCGTACCCGCTTCCGGGCCCCGTCGACACGTGGTCGCCCGACACCGTCACGATCGACGGACAGCCGGCACGAGCCCTCGTCCGGCTGCACGGCGGCTTCGTCCACGTGCGCCTCGAGCCCGGCGCGCACACCGTGCGCGCGCAGGGGACGCTCGCCGGCCGGAGCGCGCTGACGCTCGCGTTGGGCCGCGCCCCGCGCACCATCGCGATCACGACCGCCGGCTGGGAGACGGACGGCTCGGGGACGGGGCCGACCGTCGCCGAGTCGATCCAGCTGCGGCGCTCGATCGACGCCGCGCCCACCGAGCCGGATGCGACCGAAGCGAGCCCCGACGCGGCCGAGCAGGATGCGAGCGAGCGCGTCGTGCTCCCGAGCTGGCTGACGATCGAGCGACGCTTCGACGTGGGCGTGCGCTGGACCGTCGCCTCCACGCTCCGCCGCCACGCCGGCGGCGGCACCGCCGAGGTCGTGCGCATCCCGCTCCTGCCGGGCGAGTCGATCACCGACGCGAGCATCGTCGTCGAGGGGGGCGTCGCGGTCGTGACCTTGCCGCAGCTCGTCGACGCGGTCTCGTGGACCAGCGTGCTCGCGCCTTCGCCCGAGCTCGTTCTGCACGCGCCGGAAGACGAGCGCCGCAGCGAGCGCTGGACGATCGCGTGCACCCCGCTCTGGCACTGTGCGCCGAGCGGCCTCGCGCCGACGCTCGACGACGGCTCGAGCGAGAGCACGCCGCGCTTCGATCCGTGGCCGGGCGAGACCCTCACGATCGCGATGAGCCGCCCCGATGCCCTCCCGGGCCCCTCGACGACGGTCGACTCGGCCGTGCTCTCCGTGGAGCCGGGCGCGCGCCTCACCTCGAGCAACCTGCGCCTCGACGTGCGCACGAGCGTCAGCGCACCCCTCGCGATCACGCTGCCGTCCGGAGCGGAGATCCGATCGCTCGAGGTCGACGGCACGGCGCGGCCGGTGCAGCAACAGGACGGCGCCGTGACGGTGGCGCTCCAGCCGGGCTCGCACAGCGTGACGATGGCCTGGCAGGAGGCGAGCGGGTGGAGCGCGCTCTTCGGCACGCCCGAGGTGCGCCTCGATCGCGAGGCGGTGAACCTCTCGCTCGAGGTCTCGATGTCGAGCGATCGCTGGATGCTCTGGATCGCCGGGCCGCGCTGGGGCCCCGCCGTGCTGCTCTGGCCCTACCTGCTCGTGATCGTGGTCGTCGGCTACGGCCTGTCGCGGCGGCGCGAGCTCCTGCCGACGCTGGCCGACTGGATCTTGCTCGGGCTCGGCCTGAGCCAGGTGCCCGCGGCGGTGGCGCTCATGGTGGTCGCGTGGTTCTTCGTCGTGGAGCTCCGGCGCGTCGTCGCGCTCGACGGCGCGCTCTTCGATCTGCGACAGGTCTTCGTGGCGTTCTACACGCTCGTCGCGGCGAGCGCGCTCGTGGGGGTCGTGAGCGACGGCCTGCTCGGCGCGCCCGGGATGGACGTGCAGGGACCCATGAGCGACTCGTCGCACCTGCACTTCTTCGTGGACCGCTCGGAGGGATCGCTCCCGAGCGCGCTCGTCGTCACGTTGCCCGTCTTCGTGTACCGCGTGCTGATGTTCCTCTGGGCCGCCTGGCTGGCGCTCGCCGTCGTGCGCTGGGCGCGCAAGGGCTGGGGCGTGTTCAGCGAGGGCGCGCTCTGGAAGCCGACGGCGCCGCCGCGCCCGAAGGCGCCCGCGGCGACGATCGCGGCTGCGGCAGCGGTCGAGCCGCAGCCACCGAGCGAGCTGCAGCCAGCGAGCGAGCCGCAGCCACCGACCGAGCCGCAGCCACCGACCGAGCCCGAGCCCGGATCGGAGCCTCCCGCTCAGGACTGACACACGCGCGCGCGGGTGGGGCTCCGTAGCCCCCGAGCACCCGGAGCTCGGCCCTCGGTGGGTCGAACGTTGCGCACGCGCGGTCGGTGCGTAGAGGACCCGCCATGCGACGAGCCATGACGGTCGGGGTAGTTCTCGGGGCACTGGTGACGGCGTGCGGAGGGGAGCCGGCGGCGACGAGCGAGCCGGCCACGACGGAGGCCACGCCTCCGCCCAGCTCCGCGCCGCCGCCCACGAGCGCGCCGCCGCCCACCACGACCACCGCCGAGGAGGCCGTCCACGCGGTGATGGAGGGCCACTACTCGCGCGCCCGCAGCGTGCACGATGCCCTCGTCCGCGCGGACATGGACCAGGCGCGCGCGGACATGGCCTGGATCGCGACCCACCAGGAAGGCAACGCCTTGCCGGCCGACGTCCAGCCGCTCCTGGCGGCGATGCAGGCGGAGGCGGCGCACTTCGCCGAGGCCACGACGCTGACCGAGGCCGGTACCACGGTGGGTCGCATGCTCGTCCGCTGCGGCGCGTGCCACACGCAGACGGACGGCGGCCCCGAGGTCGCCGAGACGCCGATTCCCGAGGGCGACTCGCCGGAGGCGCGCATGCGCCGCCACCAGTGGGCAGCCGACCGGATGTTCGACGGCCTCTTGACGGCGAACGTCGAGACGTTCCGGAGCGGCAACGAAGCGCTGACGTCGGCGCCGCTGACGCAGGCCGAGCTCCCGGCGACGGCCGCCCAGCCAGAGGACCAGGTCGTCACCCTCACGACCCACGTGCGTGATCTCGGCGCCGAGGCCGCCGCAGCGACGGACGACGAGAGCCGCGCGAGCATCTACGGCCGCTACATCGCGACGTGCGGCGCGTGCCACCGCCTGCTCGAGGGCGGCATCCCCGAGGGCCTGCGCGCTCCGGAGGCGGCGCAGGGCGCTGCGCCGACGCCGGCGCCAGCCCACTGAATCATCCGCCGCGCCTCGTCGCCCGCCGCGCCTCGTCGCCCGCCGCGCCTCGTCGCCCGCCGCGCCTCGTCGCCCGCCGCGCCTCGGGCGCCGTGTCGTCGCAGAGCCGACGTGCGCACCCGGGCCGACGGCTCTTTTCGTGAGCGTCCCCGTCGTCGGCGTCTGGCGAGAGGCCCACGACGCGGCCCCGTCGCGACGCCGTACGTGGCGACGTGAACGGGCGTGCTCGGCCCCGTCAGGCGGTGGAGCTCACTGCAGGGTGAACGAGAGCGGGAGGCTCGCCGAGGTCTCGGTGGCCGGCTCGGTGTGCGGCGTGTGCTCCCACGGGTGGCCGAAGTCGATCGGCATCCAGAAGAGCCAGAGGCGGTCGTGGTCGACGCGGTGCTCGAAGCCGATGAGGCCGTAGAGCAGGCGCCACCAGTGCTCGTGGTCGCTCGTCTCGCCGTAGTCGAAGATCGGCGCGAAGTGGACCTCCCACTCCCAGCGGCCTTCGTTCCGCCACTCGCGATGGCGGTAGTACGTGTTGAGCACGAGGTTCGTGTCGGTGATGCCTTCCTGGACGTGGACCCAGAATGGCAGCGCGACCTGGTAGCGCGACACGGTGCGGCGCGGCTCGCCGCGCGCGAGGGCCTCGGTATCGAAGGCCTCGAAGTCCCACCAGAGCGGCATCACGACCGCGAAGCGATGCGACGGGACGCTCTCGTAGTACCAGATCGGGTGCACGTGGACGGCGTCGCCGTCGTGCCAGCGCGAGACCTGGATCGTGGGCAGCACCCAGGTCGTCTCGTCGTGCGTCTCGAAGTTGGTGTACTGGCCGGCGAGCGGGGTGAGCCAGAAGCGCGAGCGGCCGTAGTCGTCGAGGTGCATGAACAACGGGAGGATCGCCCAGTTGTTCGAGCCGGGCGTCGACCAGTTCCACACGAGCGGCGAGGCCATCGTCGTCTGGCTGTCGTCGCGTGGGTCGTGCACGTGCAGGAAGAGCGGCAACACGCCGTCGAACTCGGTCGCGCCGCGGTAGCGCTGGTAGAGCCAGCTGACGATGGTCTCGCTGCCGCGCTCGTTCATGTAGAGGAAGAGCGGCGTCGAGAGCCGGAAGGAGCCGGCGTGCTCCTCGGTGGCGGCCTCCTCCGACCAGTGGAAGAGCAGCGGCGGGATCGTCGTCGAGTGGAAGCCCGGCCCCTCGTCGTGGTGCAAGAGGCCTGCGATGCCCCAGAAGCTCTCGTGCGGGTCCTGCTGGTGATAGAAGAGCGTGACGACGTGGAGCGTCCGGTCGATCTCGGGGTTGCGCCACCGGAAGAACACCGGCGGGACGAACGTGTACTCCTCGCTCGGCGAGTTGTGCACCCAGAGGAACGGGAACACGCCCCAGTGCTCGTCGTCGCGCAAGCGCCAGCGATAGAAGAGGCCGCCCGCGAACAGCAGATCCTCGTCCGCGCTGCCCCAGCCGAGCGTCAGTAGCTCGGGGAGCACGTGGTAGTAGCGGTCGTGGTGGCGGCCCGTGAAGAGGAGGGGCGCCACGCCGAAGTCGTGGCTGTCCTGGTCCTCGTGGTGGAAGACGGGCCCGGCGACCCACGTGTGCCAGCTCTGCGGGCGGTCGCGCCACCACCAGAAGAACGGGAACACGACGTCGGCGAGCTCGTCCGACTCCCGATGGTAGACGGGCGGGATGACGAGCTCCGAGCTGCCGGGCTCTTCGCGGAGATAGAACGCCGGGAACACGGCCGTCGTGGTGATCGTGCCGTGCCGATCGAAGAGCACGGGCGGGATCGGGATCGTGATGTCGCCGTCGGCGTGCGGGGTGCGGGGCTCGACGAACGATGCCGTGACGCCCGCCGGGCCCATCCCCGGGCGGCCCTCTTCGTCGTCCTCGTCGCCGTCGTCCTCGTCGCCGTCGTCCTCGCCGTCCTCGCCGTCCTCGTCCTCGTCGGCCTCCCCGTCGGGGCCCGCCTCGTCCTCGTCCTCTTCGGTGTACGCGTCGTGGTCGAGATCCTCGTCCTCGTCCTCGTCGCCTTCGACGGACTCGACGCGCTGGTCTTCGTCCTCGATCGCCTCGTCGAGCTCGCGGTCGCTCTCCGCTCTCGTGCCCGCGTCGGGCTGCGCCAGCGCCACGGCGGGCAGCGCCAGAGCGAGCGAGCACAGGAGGGCCGCCAGCCGAAGACGTACGCTCACGCCTTCTCCCGTGCCTCGGCCGGCGCCGGGGTCGTGAGCGTGCGCGCCGCGGCCGCGACCACGTCGGCCCGCGCCACGTCCGTCTGCGTGCGCGCCTGCATGTCCTTGAGCGAGACGACGCCTTTTTCCGCTTCCTGTGCGCCGAGGAAGAGCACCACGCGCGCGCCCAGCCGATCGGCGCGCCGCAGCTGCGACTTCACCGACTGGCCGCGCAGATCCGCGTCGGCCGAGAGGCCGCCCTCGCGCAGGTCCCGGAGCAGCACCGCGGCCGCCTCGCGCAGCCCCTCGTCCGCGCAGACCACCGCCACGGATCCCGGGCGCCACGCCCGCCTGCGGCAGTGCGAGCAAGATGCGCTCGAGGCCCATCGCGAAGCCGATCGAGGGCACGTCCGGCCCGCCGATCTCCTTCACCAGGCCGTCGTAGCGCCCGCCGCCGCAGAGCGCGTTCTGCGCGCCGAGCTCGCCGCCGCGCCCCTGGATCTCGAAGAGCGTGCGCGAGTAGTAGTCCAGGCCTCGCACGAGCTTGGGCTCCACGCGATAGCGCGTGCCGAGCGCGTCGAGCGTCTTCTTCAGCGTCTCGAAGTGCGCGCGATCGCCGTCCCCCAGGAAGTCGACGATCGTCGGCGCGCCGGCGCAGAGCTCCTGGTCGACCGGGCTCTTGCTGTCGAGGATGCGGAGCGGGTTGGCCGCGAGGCGCCGCTGCGACTCCTCGCTGAGCCGATCCCGGTGCGGCGTCAGGTGCGAGACCAGCGCGGCACGATAGCGATCGCGCGCGGCGCCGTCGCCGAGCGAGTTCACGAGCACCTCGACGTCCAGGACGCCGAGCGCCTGCAGCAGGGACACGACGAGATCGATCATCTCCGCGTCCACGTACGGACCAGGGTCGCCGAAACATTCGAGCCCGGCCTGCGTGAACTGGCGCAGGCGCCCGCGCGCCGGCCGCTCGCGGCGGAACATCGAGCCGACGTACCACCACTTGGTGATGGGGTCCTTGGCGTGCTGGGCGTGCTCGACGTAGGCGCGCACCGCCGACGCCGTGCCCTCGGGCCGGATCGTCAGCGAGTCCTCGCCTTTGTCGACGAAGGTGTACATCTCCTTGCCGACGATGTCGGTCGCCTCGCCGATCGAGCGCACGAAGAGCTCGGTCGGCTCGACCAGGGGCGTGCGCACCTCGGCGTAGCCCGATCGCCTCGCGGCCTCGCGAAACGCCGCCTCGATGCGCTGAAAGCGCGCTGCCTCGTCGGGCAGGACGTCGTTCATTCCTTTGACGGCGCGCAGTTCGGGCATCGCGGAGGGGCTGGGAAAGGAGGCTCGTGCGACCCGCGTCGTGGACGGAAAACCGCAGGAAGCGCGCCTATCTAGCCGGGGCGCTTCGCCCGGGCAAGCATGGAGCGCCGGATACCTCTTTCTGCGGTCTTCCCAGCCGGTGCCCGGCTCAATGACCGTTGATCGCGGCGATGATCCCGATGATGCAGGAGAAGAAGAGCCAGAAGCCCACGATGATCAGCGCCACGAGGCCCTGCGCGCCGCCCTGACGCGTCGCGCCCCGGGCGATCATCATCGGCTGCGTCGGCGCGCCGAGGCCGTGCACGTTCTTCTCCTGGCCGCCGGTCGACTTGAGCGCGATCACGGCCTGCGGAATCAGCTGCGCGGTCTGCGGCTTCATGTTCTCCGCCCGCCGCACCGCGGTGCCGATCGCCACCACCTCGACCATGCCGCTGCCGATCTCCTTGATCTGCAGGCGGTTGCCGATCACGCGCTCGGCGCCGAGCTGCTGCGCCTCGCGCCGGATCAGATCGAGGCAGTTCTCGCGTGCCTCGTAGATGAGCTTGGTGACCTCCGGCAGCTCGCCGCGCTGGATGGACTGGAAGAGCGATCCGATGCCGGCGGCCACGCCGAGCGAGTAGACGCTCGTCGCCATCACCAGCTGGTGCGGCACGAGGCCCATCTGGGCGAGGTTCCAGAGCTCCTCGCCGGAGAGCTCGCTCGTCACGACCTGGTTCTCGGACACCTGTCCCTGCGAGATGCCGTTGTGGTGCGAGG
>JBGALT010000109.1:0-26932 GCA_044223665.1 Sandaracinaceae bacterium
GCGCCGATTGGCTCTCCGCGAGCTCGGTGCGGGCGTCGTGGAGCGCGGCGCGGAGCGCGTCGCGTGCGGCCCGCATGGCCTGCGCGTCGCCCTCGGCCCGATCGATCTGGGTCTCGGCCTCGTCGAGGCGGCGCAGCGCGTCCTCGGTGCGCGCGCTCGAGGCGGCGGCGCGGGCGACCGCGTCGGCAGCGGTGGAGGCGGCTTCCTCGGCGCGCGCGGCCTCGAGCTCGCGGGCGGCGGCCTCCTCGGCGGCCGCCTTGCGGGCATCGACGACGGCGTTCCACGCGCGCCAGCCCCCGATCGCGACCAGGACGAGCACGAGCAGGGCCCAGGGGCCGACGCGGCGCAGGAGCTTGATGCGATCGCGTGCGCGATCCTCGGGCTCGGTGAGGATCGCGAGCTGGTCGACGAGCTCGCGCGCCGTCGGTCGCGCGGCCGGGTCGATCGCGAGCCACTTGCGGAAGTGCGGGGCGAGGTAGCGCAGCTCGCGGGCCTTGGGGGGCTCGATCGGCGTCTTGGCGCGCTCGGCGAGGGAGGCGCGGTCGAAGGCTCCGACGGTGGGCGCGGTGGCGGGCTCGAGCACGTTGCGCAGCGCGAGCGCGAGCGAGAACACGTCGGCCTCGGGGCCGAGGCGCGCGGCGGTGGGCCAGCCCTCGGCGAGCTCGGGGGCGAAGTAGTCGGGCGAGCCGGCGACGAGCTGCTCGCCTTCCTTCGCGGCGACACCGAAGTCGAGCAGGACGGGCATCGTCTGCTCCACGCCCGAGACCTTCGCGAGGAAGATGTTCGAGGGCTTGATGTCCTGGTGGCGAAGGCCCTTGGCGTGCACGGCCGCCAGGCCTCCGGCGAGCGTCTCGAAGACGCGCCGCGCCTCGGCCCGATCGAGCGGCATCGCGCTCTCGAGATCGCGCCCCTCGTACCAGGGCATCGCGAACCAGAGGCGCCCGCCGAGCCAGCCGTTGTCCTTGAACTGCACGACGGAGGGATGGTTGATGGCGGCGAGCATCTTCAGCTCGCGCAGGGCCTGATCGCGCTGCTCCGGCGTCGTCGCGCGGTAGGCGAGGATCTTCAGCGCGACGACGTGCCCTTCGATCTCGACGTCCTCCGCGCGCCACACCTCGCCCTGCGCCCCCGCGCCCAAGAGCTCGACCACGCGGTAGCGCTCGCCGAGCACCTCGCCCGGCTGGAGCGAGGTCACCTGCCCCGTCGAGCGCTGCGAAGTCCCACCCTGGCTCGCCACGGTCTTTTCGTGCGCTTCGGGAACGTCGCGAGACATCGCCCGCGCAGTGTGCGCGAGGTCGAGCGTCGAGGCGAGCGCGTCGACGCGGGTGCGGACGCGGGTCGCTCGCCTTCGCGCCCGCGCCTCGCCGCGTCGGTGGGCCGCTCCGCGCGGCTCCCTCTCCCGCGGTAGCGGGAGAGGGTTGGGGAGAGGGACCGCGAAGCCCGAGCCGGTTGGCGCCTCTGCGATCGGTGAGCGTCGGAGTGGCGAGGCGTCGTGCACGTCGCGCTCCGCGTGCGACCGGCGCCGCCCTGACCTTCGCGTCATCCTCTTCCGGTGCCTTCGCTCCTCGACGACCCGCCGCGCATCGCGGCCGGGGCCGGCTCTCCGGCCCAGCCGCTCGCGCGCTTCGCGCTCATCGGCGACGTCCACGCCGAGGACGTGCGGCTCGAGACGTTCGTCGCGCTCGCTCGTCGCGAGGGTGCCGAGGCGCTCCTCTGCGTCGGCGACGTGGCCGACGGCTTCGGCGATCTCGCGCGCACGGTGGAGATCCTCGCGCGCGAGCGCGTGCACGTGGTCGGCGGCAACCACGACCGCTGGTTTCTCGCGAACGAGATGCGCACGCTCCTGCCCATCCAGCTCCGCGACGAGCACGCCGCGGCCGCCGACTCGGCGCGCTTCTGGCCGCCCATCCTCGAGGTCTCCACGATCCTCGGCCCGCTTCTCGTGGGCCACGGGGTGGCCGACGACGACATGGCCGTCATCAAGCCGCACACCACGCTCGACGAGGTGCGCTGGATCGGCGCCTGGCGACGCCTCGTCACGGCCGATCGGTTCCGCTTCCTCGCCGGCGGCCACACCCACCATGCGATGACCCGCACCATCGACGGCATCACGATCCTCAACCCCGGCACGCTCAAGCGCGACAAGTCCCCGTCGAGCGCCGTCGTCGATCTGCGCGAGGGCCTGATGCGCGTCTACGACCTCACCGACGAGCGCATCCCCACGCTGCGCGAGTCGCACCCCATCGAAGCCCGATCGTAGGTCAGCGCGGAGGACGCTCGCGTCGGGTGACGACCGCGTTCGCACCATCACGTACCTCGCGATCGAGCGGCGGCGCGTCCGTTTCTCGCCGAAACCCGGAGAGGTAGTCGGTCAGACGGAGCAGCTCCCGGAGCTCCTCGAGCCGCGCGAAGACGACCTCGGCGTCGAGCGCGCGCTCACTCACGACGCCCTCCGAGCGCGTGGAGGGCCTCGATGTCGGCCAAGTCCTGAGCCCGTCCTGCGAGACGCTTCATGGCGACGAGCCCCTCCGCCGAGACGACGGTGAGCCGGACCTCGCCGCACGTGAACGTCTGGCGGGAGTCCCAGACCGCGCGAAAGGCAGGCTCCACGAAGATCAGGTCGACCGTCACGAGCTGGCCCTCCACCGCCTTGCTCGCGCGCTGGACGTGGCGCCGCCTAGCGTTCCTGCGCCGAACGTCATCGGTGCCGCGGGGAGCACGGACCCGACTTCCGCCAGGGTTGTGAGCGCTCGCTCGCGGGCCGCGCTCGGCAGGAGCAAGTCGATGTCGCGCGTCGCCCGCACGTGCCCGTGGATCGCGACCGCGAGGCCGCCGCACAGCGCGAACTCGACCCCTCGCGCATCGAGCGCCTTCGCGATGTCTTCCAGCTCGCGAACGAGGTCGGCCACGTGGGTCACGGTAGCATGTCGCCTCTGCTACGTTCGGCGCCCATGAAGACCACGCGCGCCGTGCTCGGGGCCGTACGTGTGCTCGGGATCGACCCCGGCACGCGGCGTCTCGGCTGGGGCGTGGTCGAGCGGCGCGGCGCCAAGCTCTTCCCCATCGCGGCCGGTGTGGTGAGTCTCTCGGCGCGCGACTCGCTCGCCACGCGCCTGGCCGCGGCGTGCGAGGCGCTCGAGGCGATCTGCGAAGACCACACGCCCGTCGCGGTCGCGGTCGAGGGCGTCTTCTATGCGAAGTACGCGGCCGCCGCGATCCAGCTCGCGCACGTGCGCGGCGTGGCGCTCCTCGTCGCCGAGCAGCGCGGGCTCGCGATCGCCGAGTATCCGCCCGCCCTCGTCAAGCGCACCGTCGCGGGCCGTGGCGCGGCCGACAAGGCGCAGGTCGGGCGCGTCGTCGCGGCCACGCTCGGCCTCCGCGCCGTGCCGCCCGCCGACGCGGCCGATGCCCTCGCGATCGCCATCACGCACCTCTCCGCCGCGACGTTCGCGTCCCGACGCTGACGCCAGGTATTCTCGCTCTCCATGCGGACCTCGATCTTCCTCGTGAGCGCCCTGGCCCTCTCGGGCGCCCTCGTGTCCCGCGCCTCGGCGCAGCAGACCATCACGCACGACACGCTCAGCGAGTCGGCCCCCGTCGGGCTCTCGTGCGGCTTCTGCGCGAGCGAGGCGTACGGGGTGATCTTCCGCGAGATCGGGGGAATCTCGGGCCTGCAGCCCACGGCGTTCCCGCTCGAGGTCCAGAGCGTCTCGCTCGCGCTCGGCGCGGCCGAGGTCACGGGCTCGCCCGCGCAGTGCCACGGCCTGGCGGCCGGCGGACAGGCGCTCGTCCACCTCGAGGTGTGGGCGGGCACGATGCTCGTCGACGCCGCCGACATCCACGCGATGCCGGCGATCGGCACGGCGTGGCCGGGCGAAGAGCTCGTCGCGTCCTTCGACGATCTCCCGGTGCAGATGAGCGTGCCGACGACCGACGGCGGCACCGGCTTCAACCTGATGCTCAACGAGATCCCGCTCGCGGTCGATCCCGATCCCTTTCCCGCGGTCGACGAGACGCACCGCTACCTGCGCGTGGTCGTCCAGCTCCAGGACGGCGGCAGCAGCTCGACGTGTACCCCGGCGACCGACGCGCCGGCCGGCTTCCCCGTCCGGGACGACGACGGCACGGTCATGGACCACCGCTCGTTCATCTTCGCGTCCGGTGGCGTCGGGTGGCTCTGGAACGACGCCGCGGGCGTGCACGGCGACTGGGGCCTGCGGGTGAAGGTGCGCTCGCTGCCGCGCCCCGATGCGGGCGTCGATGCGGCCGGCCTCGACGCGGGCAGCACGAGCGACGCGGGCAGCAGGCCCGACGCCGCCACGATCGACGGCGGGACGACCACCCCCGCGCCGGCCTCGTCCTGTGGCTGCGCGGCGAGCGCCCCGCGTACCGGATGGCTCGCGACGAGCACGGGTCTCGCGTGCCTCGGCGTGGCTCTCGCGCGCCGGCGCGGACGCCGTCGAGAAGCGCCCTCGCGCTGATGCAGGCACCGCGGCGAGAGCCGCGCCGAAGTGGAGGGAATCGTGGATCGGAGCTGGGGATGCACCGCGGTCGTCGCGGCAGTGCTCGGGATGGCGGGCTGCGGGACGGCGACCACCCCGAGCGGCACGAGCTGCACGCACGCGACGGGCTGCTCGAGCGGGCAAGTCTGTGTCGGCGGCGTCTGTGAGGACCCGGTCGCTTGCGCGAGCTCGCGGGCGTGCCCGGGCCTCGTCTGCGACACGACGCGTGGCGTCTGCGCCGACTGCATGACCTCGCGCGACTGCGCGGCGGGACGTGCGTGCGTGCTCGGGGTCTGTGAGATCCCGTGCGCAGGCGAGTGCGACGCCGGCGTGGCCGACGGCGCCGTGCCGAGCGATGGTGACGTGCCGGACGCGACGGCGGTCGACTCCGGCGCGGACGCGACGCCGGTCGACGCCGGTGGGGACGCGGGTCCGATCGACTCGGGCGCCGACGCCGCGACGATCGATGCGGCGATGCCCGCGACGTGGGAGGTGGTCCCCAGCGCGACGTGGCCGCTCTACGGCGGGCTCACCGATGTCACGCCCGTCGGTGAGACGTCGGCCTACGCCCTCGCGGGGAACACCACGACCGTCTTCGCGCGATTCGACGCTCCGGCGCACGCGTGGACGGCCCTCACGGCGCCCACGGAGACGGGCTCGGAGGGAGCGGCGCGCGCGTTGGCCGGCCCCGCGTGGATCGGCGATGCGCTCTACGTGATGTACGGCGCGCAGGTTCATCGGTACGACATCGCGACCGATCGATGGGCCTCGCTCGCGACGATCCACTCGGTCGTCCAGTCGCAGAGCGCGCACGACGACGCAGGCCACGTCTACGCGCTCGCGGAGGACCTCGGCGTGGTCGTCTACGACGTGGCGAGCTCCGACGTGCGCTACCTACCGCTGCCGCTCGCTGGAGTGACCCCGGCGATTCCGCGGGTCGTCTGGGATCCGAGCGCGCTTCGCCTCTTCGTCGTGCCCACGATCCTCGCCAACGAGCTGTACGCAGTCGACGTCGCCACGGGAGACTTGAACAGCCAACCGGGCATCCCAGGTGCTGGCACGCTCGGACCGCTCTTCTGCGGCGATCGAGAGGGCCACCTGTTCGCGACCGCCGGCACGATCGGAGACGCCGCCATCTGGCGCTACGACACCCTCGCGCACACCTGGTCGCCGATGGCCGACCTCCCGTTCCCCCACGGGCAGAACGGCCAGTGCACCGTGATCGACGGACAGCTCTACGTGCTCGCCGATTCGACGAACGTCGCGCGCATCCGGCTCCGCTGAGCGCGGGCGCCGCCGGCGACCCAGGTCCCGTCGGGCTCCGCGGCGCCGATCAGCGCAGCCCGTGCCGCCAAAGGAGCCGATAGAGGTGAACGCGGTCGACGCCGGCGATTCGCGCGGCGGCGCTCACGTTGCCGCCGCTCTTCGCGAGCACGCTCTCGAGGTAGGCGCGCTCGAAAGGGGCGGTCCACAGCTCGCGGGCGGACTTCAGGGTCAGGTCCGATCGCAGCGGCGGTGGGTCGCTCGCCGCGACGCCGCGCGCGCCGTCGGCCCCGTCGAGCACCAGCGCTCGCTCCACGTAGTTGCGCAGCTCGCGCACGTTGCCGGGCCAAGCGTGCTCGGCCAGCCCCGCGACGAAGCGGGGCGAGCGGATCCGCGCCAGTGCGGCCTCGTCGGGTGCGTGCATCGCCGAGAGGAAGTGGTCCACGAGCAGCGGCAGGTCCTCGCCGCGCTCGCGCAGCGCGGGCATACGCACCTCGAGCACGGCCAGCCGGTAGTAGAGGTCGGCCCGAAAGCGACGCGCGTTGACCTCGGCGCGCAGGTCGCGGTGCGTGGCAGCCACGATCCGGACGTCGACCGGCACGTACGTGCTGGAGCCCACGCGGCGCACCTCGCGCCGCTCGAGCACGCGCAGCAGCTTCGGCTGGAGGTCGGGCCCGAGCTCGCCCACCTCGTCGAGGAACACGGTCCCGCCCTGCGCGGCCTCGAACACGCCGGCCCGCGCGCCGACGGCGCCGGTGAACGCGCCCTTCTCGTGGCCGAAGAGCTCGGCATCCAACAACGTCGGCGCGAGCGCGCCGCAGTCCACCACGAGGAAGGGCCCCTCGCGGCGCGCGCTGGCCGCGTGGATCGACTCGGCCGCGGCTTCCTTTCCCGTGCCGGTCTCGCCGCCGAGGAGCACCGTCGCCTCGCTCTTGGCTGCCCGCTCGAGCAGCGCGAAGACGCGTCGCATCGCGCGCGAGCGCCCCCGCAGCGTGCCGAAGCGCTCGCTGGTGGAGAGCAGGGTGGGGCGCTGCGCCGTGTGGACGTCGATGCGCAGCCGCGTGCGCCCGATCGCCAGCACCGATCCCGAGGCGGCGTCGGCGTCGCGCACGACCACGCCGTCGAGGCGGGTCCCGTTGCGGCTTCCGAGGTCACGCACGCGCACGCGCCCGCGCTCGATGGTGATCTCGACGTGGAAGCGCGAGACGGCGTCGTCGTCGAGCCGCAGCGTGGCGGCGGCGTGTGTGCCCACGGTCACCGGGCCCGGGCCGAGATCGTGCGTCGGCTCGCCGCTCGCGCTCCCGAGGATCGTCAGGCCGATCGCCAGCGGCGACTCGTCGTCGTCCGGGAGCGAGGCCGTGGCCTCGGAGGGCGCCGGAGCCTCGGCGTCGTGATCGCGCACGGGCTGAATGTCGCACACGCGCGCGCGAGAGACATCCGCTTCGGCGTGAGCGCGGGTATGCGCTCGGAGCGAGAGCGCGCGGCGCGAGTCTGATTCAGACGCGGAAGAGGCGAGCCACGAGCTGCGCTCGCCCCGAGATGCCGAGCTTGCGGAACGCGCCCGCGAGCTGATTCTCGATCGTGCGGGACGAGCGCATGCGTCCGTGCGCTGCGATGCGGCGCGCAGGCCAGCCGGAGACGGCGAGCGCGACGACGGTGCGCTCGCGGGGCGCCAGCTTCGCCCACGCCGAGGTCTCGCCGAGGTCGACGCGGAGGACGCTCGCGCCGTCCGCCTCGCGTCGCGAGCGCGAGATCGGCGTCGCGCCCATTCCTGCGTTCGCACGAGCGAGCGCCGCCCAGAGAAGCGCGAGGTCGAGGCGCCGCCTCAGGCCGAGCGCGCGACATACCCGCGACACCGCGCGGGCGGCGCTCGTGCTCGACGTGCCGAGATCGGCGGCGATCTCCTTGTTCGCTCGTCCAGCGCCCACCCACTCGGCGACGCGCACGTCGTCCAGCGCGAGCCGAGGACGGCGCGGCGCGCAGCGCTCGATGCGGAAGCCGAGGACGAGCACGCCCGGCAGACGCCGCACGACCGCCTCGCCGCGCGCCAGCGCGAGGAGGATCGCGCGAGCGCGCGCCGGCGAGAGCGGTCGATCGCGCGCGAGAGGGGCCCGACGTGGCGTCACGATCGAGGCTCGAACGCAGCCTCCGTGCCGTGGCTCTCGCCCGCGACCTCGCGCACGCGTGTGACGGCGGGCGCAACGATCGAACGGTGTCCGCGCGCGTCGCGGTGTTGCGCCAGACGTTACGCCGCCCGCGCGCGCCGCGGCGGACGAAACACTCATCTCGGCTCCGCGCCGCAGCTCCTACGCTCTGCGTCGCGCCGTACGCCCAGCGCGCACGGCGCTTGCTGCGCTCTCCGCGATGCACGCCATCCCGAGCTCGTTCCTGAGCGCTGCCGAGCTCCCGTCTTCCGAGCGGGCGCGCGAGCTCGCGCTCGACGCGTCGCCCTTGGTCGTCGCGGGCCTCTTGCGGGTGGTCGGGCGCTCGGACGCGGGAACACGTCGCCACTTCGTGCTCGTGGCCTCGTCTGCGGGCCCGGCGCCCGCCGCGACGCGGCGGCTGCGGCACGCCGCGCTCGCGAAGCTGGCCGCCGGGCAGGCCAACAAGGCCATCGCGCTCGAGCTGGGCCTGGCCGAGAGCACGATCAGCCGCGCGCTCGCGGCCTGGTGTCGAGCGCTCGGCGTCGGCTCGCTCGCCGAGCTCGCGCAGCTCGCCCGCGCGCTCGGCCGTGAGGTGCGCGCGATGCCTGGCGCCGGAGCGTGGATCGCGTCCGTGGATCTCGACACCGCGTGGGCCGCGGCGGGCCTGACGAGCGCCGAGACCGCCGTCGCGCAGCTCGCGGTGCGTGGCCACTCGAACGCCGACATCGCGCGGCTCCGCGACACCAGCGTGGCGACGGTCGTCAACCAGCTCGGCGCCGTGCATCGGAAGCTCGGGACCTCGGGCCGCGTCGGGCTGGCGGGGCTCGCCGTCCGCCGGTGACGCGCGCGGCCGCGCGGCCGCGCATGCCTCCCCCCGCTCGCGTAAGCTCGCCCTGTGACGGAGGGGTCCTCGGCGCGCTCCGGAGGTCGTGACGACGACGATGGGGAGGCGCGCGACGAAGCGGCGCCGTCGGTCTCCGGCACGAGCGCCGTCTCCGAGCGAACGGCGCCGCTCGGCGAGCCGGAGGCCGCGCTCGAAGAGACCACGATCGCCGGTCGCTACCGTGTGATCCGCCGCATCGGCGCGGGCGCCTCGGGTATCGTGCTGGAGGCGGACGACACCGAGCTCGGTACGCGCGTCGCGCTGAAGCTCGTGCACGGCGATGCCTGGGACGCACGCACGGTCGCCTCGCTCAAGCGCGAGATCCAGCTCGCGCGTCGCGTGACGCACCCCAACGTCTGCCGCACGTTCGATCTCGGGGCCCACGTCGATGCGGCCGGGGCTCGCCGCCCGTTCCTCACGATGGAGCTGGTCGAAGGCGAGACGCTCTCGGCGCGCCTGCGACGCGAAGGTCGGCTCTCGCTCGACGAGACGCTCCGCATCGCCCGCAGCATCGCGTCCGCGCTCGATGCCGCGCACGCGGTCGGCGTGGTCCATCGCGATCTCGGTGCGCGCAACGTCCTGCTCTCGGGAGCGCGCGTCGTGGTGGGCGACTTCGGCCTCGCGCTCGACGCGGGAGCAGGCCGGGTCGGGCCCTACGTCGGCACGCCGACCTACATGGCGCCCGAGCAGGTCGCCGGGGGCGAGGTGACGCGCAGCGCCGACGTGTACGCGCTCGGCGTGCTGCTCATGCAGATGGCCACGGGGCGGCTGCCGTTCGAGGCGAGCACGCCGCGCGCGGCTGCCGAGAAGCGGCTGCACGAGGAACCGCTCTCTCCGCGCGCCTCGCTGCCCTCGCTTCCTGCTCGTTGGGAGCGCGTGATCCTCCGCTGCCTCGCGCGCGAGCCGGAGCGGCGCTTCGCGAGCGCGGGCGCCGCGCTGCGGGCGCTCGAGGCACCGGACCGCCGGCGTGCCGGGGTCGTGATCGCGGCTCTCGCGTCGATCGCGCTGGCGGCGGGCGGCTACGCGTGGTGGTCGGCCGGGGCGCGCCGGAGCCGCGTGGCCGAGCTGGTGGCCGCCGCTGCGGCGAGCCAGGACTTCCACGCCGCCGAGACGCTGGCGCGCGAGGCGCATGCCCTCGACCCCGGCTCGCGGCCCGCGCGCGTGGCGCTGGCGCACGCGCTCTTCGATCGCTCGCGGCTCGCACCGTCCGAGCGCGCTGCGGCGCTGGCCGAAGGGCGCGCGCTCGCCGAAGGGCTCGTCGCCGAGGATCCGAGCGATCCCGCCGGGCACGACCAGCTCGTGACGGCGCTCTACTTCGGCGGCGATCGGCTGGGGGCCCTCGAGCAGCTCGCGTTCGTGCCCGAGCAGAGGCGTCTGCAGGTCGCGCCGCGCATCGAGTGGACGCTCGGCTGGCTCGAGCTCGCGCGGCGCGATCTCGCGCGCTGTCTGGAAGCGCTCCCCGACGACGTGCGCTGCCGCTTCATCGAGCACTACGAGATCGAGCTCACGCGTGGCGAGGAGGGGATCGCCGCCGTTCTCGCGAGCGGCGACGAGCACCGCTACACGACGCTCGCGCGCGTGCGCATGCGGCTCCTGCTCGGCCGCATCGACGAAGCCTCGCTCGTGAGCGAGACGGGGTTCGCGACCGGCACGCTCGACGCGCTCGATGCGCCCTACGTCGACGGCTGGATCGCGACGGCCCGCGGCAGTGACGACGCCGCGGCGCGCGCGCAGGGCGATCTCGAGGCGCTGGTTCGCGCGGACGACGCGCCCGTCGCGATCCGGTACGCGGGGGCCGTGCAGCTCGCCGAGCTCGCGGCGCGGCGCGGCGACGTGGAGGGCACGGTGCGCGCCGCGACGCTGGCCGTCGAGCTCGGCTTCTGGGACGCCGAGCTCTGGGAGCGGGGGCTGTCGTACGCATCGATGCGCAGCGAGCTCGCGCCGGTCGCGGCACGGGCGCGCGAGCGATCCGCGGCTGCGCTCGCCGAGGCCCGTGCGCGCGGGCTGGCCCTTCCCTGATCCACGACCTCCCCGGCGCCGTGCCGCGGGTGAAGCGCGATGGGCCGTCGAGGTCCTCGGGTGCCGAGCTTCCGCTACTCGCGGAACGTCACGCGCCCGAAGCGCGCGGGCACGTGGAAGTCGCCCTCGAGCGGCGGCGACCAGCCCGAGCCGCGCCACGCCGCGTCGCCGCGCACGTCGATCGCGTACATCGCCACGCGCCACGTCTCTCCCGCGTGCGGTGCTTCGGCCGTGGGATGCTCGCCGACGGCGAATGCGCTCCACGGGATGCGCATCTCGACCGTGTAGCCGTCGTCGTCCTGATCGTCGTTCACGGTGCCGCGCACGCGCGCGTGCGGCTCGAGGTGGCTGGTGTAGTCGACGTGCCCGAAGGGCTGCGGCTGCCGGCGCGTGTCGTAGAGCGTGTCGAACACGGCGTTCGTCGGCGAGGCCTGCAGCTCCACGTAGCTCTGCTCGTCCCCCTCGGGGTCGAACATCAGCTCGGCGCAGTCCTCCTCCCACAGGTGTGGGTCGGTCCCCTCGCCGTGGGCGATCACGCGGGGGTCGTCGATCTCGAACGCGACGTAGAGGTACGCGTCGTCCCAGGCGAAGCGCCCGCGCGCCGGCGGATCACCGCGCGAGCCGTCCATCGTGCTCACGAAGGCATCGGTCTCGGGGACAGCGCCCCACTCGGAGAGATCGCCGTCGAGCGTGGGCGGCACGTCGAAGCGAGGGGCGTCGATCGCCGGGATCTCGGTGCGCGGCGCGCCACACGAGCATCCCGCGGCAACGAGCGCGAGGAGGGCGCTCGCGATCGACGCGGCTCGGCTCAAGCCCCGATCTTGGCGCGGACCAGCTCGTAGACCGCGTTGAAGTTCGTCAGCTTCTTCAGATCGTCCTCGGGCACCGACATCTTGTAGGTGCGCTCGATCTCCGCGACGATCTCGATCGCCATCATCGAGTCGATGCCGAGGTCCTTGAACGGCGTCGCGTCCGGGATCTCGTCGACCTCGCTGACCTCGGCGATGATCGCGCGCAGCTTTTCCTTGAGATCCTCGTTCGCCATGACGTCTCCGACTCCGACTCGGGGCTAAGGGGGCCCCCCAACGATCGCACGTCGCACCGATCGCACGGAGCCGCCGTCGACGACGACGAGCTCCGCCGATCGTCACTTCTTCATCTGGGCGCGCTTCTCGACCAGGTCGAGGAGCTGCTTGACCGTCTGGATGCCGACCAGCTGCTCGTCCGGGATCTGCACGCCGAGCTGGCGCTCCATCTCGCCGACGAGCTCGAGCATGCCGAGCGAGTCGATGCCGAGCGAGGCGATGGTCGCCTCTTCGTTCACGCCGGAGAAGTCCTTCTCCGCGATCTCGCTCGCCATCTTCTGGAAGGTCTGGATCAGCTCGGGCCGGGTCATCGCTTGCTCTCCGATCACACGTGGGACTCGAGCTCGCCGCTCTCCCACAAACTCTTGGTCTTTCGGCGCTGCGCCTTGCCGCTCGAGGTCTTCGGCAGCGCGCCCACCGGGCAGACGGCCACGCTCGACGGCGTCAGGCCGAAGTTCTCGCTCACCTTCTTGGTGATCTCTTCGCGCAAGCGCGCCGCGTCGCCCGAGTTGCCCTCGGCCGCGACGATCAGCTGCTCGATGCCGTCCTTCATCGTCGAGAAAGCGACCACGTTGCCGCGGCGCACGCCCTCGATGTCGCCGACCACCCACTCGATGTCCTGCGGGTAGTGGTTGGCGCCGTTGACGATGATGAGGTCCTTCTTGCGGCCGCAGATGAAGAGGTCGCCCTCGGCCGGCGACTTGCCCGTGAAGTAGCCGAGGTCGCCGCTCTTGAGCCAGCCGTTCGCGAACGACTCGGCGGTCGCTTCGGCGTTCTCGAAGTAGCCGTCGTTCACGCTCGGGCCGCGGCTCCAGATCTCGCCGACCTGGCGCTCGCCGAGCGCGTTGCCGTCGTCGTCCGCGATGCGGATCTCGTGTCCGGGGAAGGGGACGCCGCAGCCGACCAGCTCGAGACCGTCTTCCTTGGTGCTCGGCGTCGCGACGCCCTTGCGCATCGCCTCGGGGTCCACGCGATCCACCACCATCGGTGTGCCGCGGCGGTGGAAGGTGATCGCGAGGCAGCTCTCGGCCATGCCGTAGCTCGGCAGCAGCGCCTTCGGGTCGAAGCCGCAGCGCGAGAACTTCTCGCCGAACTCCACGAGCGTGCGCGCGCGGATCGGCTCGGCGCCGCAGCCGGCGACGCGCAGGCTCGAGAGATCGAGCGTGCTGAGGTCCTTGTCGCTGACGCGCTTGGTGATGAGCTGGTAGGCGAAGTTCGGCGCGTAGGTGATCGTGCCGCGGTACTTCGTGATCAGCTCGAGCCAGAGGCGCGGCGCGCGCGCGAACATGGGCGTCGGCATCAGCACGACGGGAAGATCCACGATCAAGGTGCCGAGCACGAAACCGATGAGCCCCATGTCGTGGAACAAGGGCAGCCACGAGACGCCGACGTCCTCGGGCACGCGGTTCAGGCCGGCGGGGCCGAGGAACGCCGTCGTGTTCGCGACGAGGTTCCGGTGGCGGATCATCACGCCCTTGGGCTTGCTGGTGCTGCCCGAGGTGAACTGGAGAAAGCAGAGGTCGTCGGGCGTGACGACCGGCGGCGAGAAGGGCGGCGCCTGCCCCGAGAAGTCCCGATCCGCGACGAGGATCGTGATGTCCGGCCGGCGCTCTTTGACCTTCTCGAGGATCTCGAGGTTCTTCTGGACGCAGACGACGACGCGCGAGCGCGCGGCCGCCATGATGTGGTCGATGGTCTCGACGTAGTGGTCGGTGACCTTGAAGGTCGCGCCTGGGAAGATCGGCACCGGCACGAAGCCGCCGACCGACGCGCCGAGGAACGTGAGCACGAACTCGTGGTTCTCGGGGCAGACCAGCGCGACGGTGTCGCCCTTCGAGAGGCCCAGCGCGGCGAGGAAGCCCGCGCGGCGATGCGCTTCGGCCCGCATCGCCTCGTACGGGAAGTACTTCTCTTCCCGATCCGTCGTGACGAACCGAAAGCCGCGCGCCTCGCCACCGGGGAGACGATCGAGCGCTTCGACGAGCGTGGAGGGATATCCAGCCATGCGGAAAGCGCGCCTATCTAGGGGGCGCGGGCGCCCCAGTCAAGCGCGGATCCCTCTTGAAAACCGGCCGTTCGGCCAATCCGTGGCGCGAAACGAAGTACGCAGCAGGAGCCCGAAGCTCCCGCCGTCCCGTCAGCTCGCGTACGAAGCGGTGCGGAGCGCGCGCTCGATCTCCTCGAGCGCGTGGTGTCGCGTCAGGTAGCGGCTCGCGAGCCGGATCACGTCGTCGACCTCGCAGGCGGCCTCGTCGTGGTGTCCGAGCACCACGATCGGGACGCGCGGCCGACGCGCGCGAGCCATCTCGAGCACCGGGAGCGCCTCGGCGGGATCGGGCGTGAGCGACACCAGCACCGCCTCGAACGCGCGCGTCGCGAGGAGCGCGACGGCGCAGCGCAGATCGCCCAGCGCGCGCACTTTCCATCGGGCCGTGCCCGCGAGGTACTGCTCGACGCGAGCACGGGATGTTTCGTCGGCGTCGACGAGCAAGAGCGAGGGGACGGCGCTCGGATGGATTCGCACGGGCCCGCGTGCAGCAACCGGCGGGCCGAGCCCGCGCCCGGGGACGAACGAGGCAATTCCCCGCACTTTTTCGAGCCGGCCGCGGCGCCCGGCGCCCACACGCTTTCGAAAACGAAAGCGCTCGTCGGCGAGAACGAATCGCGGAGCCCGCGCGAGCCGTCCGTCCGTTCAGCGCTCGCGCTCGCCGCCCGGCTGGCTCTGCGGCCCCACTGCGCCGAGGGCCGGGGCCGCCAGCGCGCTCGGCGACGAGAGGAGGAGCAGGATCGAGATCGCGCCCGCCGCCAGCACGGGGACGAAGCCGGCCGAGCCGAGGAAGGGGGCGCTCACGGCGGCGATCGTGAACAGGAGGGCCGGCACGAAGAGCAGCCGCCGGATCGTGAGGGCCGAGAGCGCCGCGGCGACCGCGAGGATGAACCCGTCCTCCGCGGCTAGGTCGGCGATGGGCAATCCGCGCAGCACGCCCACGAGGCGGTGGATGACCACCACGCCGACGACGAGCACGACGCTGAACGAGATCTGCCGGCTCATCCGGTTGCGCAGCAGCTGCGCCCGGTACCGGAGCACGACCACGCTCGCGAGCGAGATGCCGATGGCCGAGATGATCGTGACGCTGCGCGGCGTCGGAACGAAGATCCCGGTCGCGAAGAGCGTCGAGAGGACCACGAGGACCGCGCTGATCCCGATCGCCGCCAGGCGCACCAGCACGCGTCGCTCCGCGGCGCCCACGCTCAGGTCGTGGTCGGCCTCGAGCGCGCGGAGCCTCGCGCCCTCGGCCTCCCTCTCCGCCAGCTCTCGCTCGAGGGCCCGGAGGCGGTCTCCGACGCTCGGGGGGAGGCTCTCGCCGAGGGCGCGGGCCAGGCCGCGCGCGGTACCGACGTCGCGCTTGCCGATGGCGAACTCGATCATCGCGGTGAGCGCCTGCTCGCGGCCTCGGCGCGCGGGGCCTCGGGCGCGTCGCGCAGGGCGTGCTCGTAGGCGAAGCGGCACGCCTGGAAGAAGGCGTGCACCTCGGCCTCGGTGGCGTCCGCGGATCGCCCGCTCGAGCGCCTCGCGCTCTGCGTCGGCCGCCTCCACGAGCGCGGCCGACGTCGCTGTGCGACGAAGGCATCGAGCGCGCGGCCGAGCGCGCCCGCGTCGGCGAAGCGCTCGGCGCGATCGGCGTGCATCGCCGTGTGCAGGAGCGCCGCGAGCGCCGCGGGGACCTCGGGCGGATAGGGGAACGGCACCGACGCGGCGACGGAAGCGAGGACGGCGACGAACGTCTCGCCCCCGTGCGGCGGCCGTCCCGTCACGCACTCGTGGAGCGTCGCACCGAGCAGGTACACGTCGCTGCGCGCGTCGATCTCCCCACTGTCGGGCCGCAGCATCTCGGGCGCCATGTACGCGGGCGTGCCTGCGACGTCCTCGGCCGGGAGCTTCGCGCCCGCGCGCGTCGCGACGCCCCAGTCGAGCAGGTACACCTCGCCGTAGCTCCCGATCATCACGTTGTCGGGCTTCGTGTCGCGATGGACGATGCCGCGGCTGGCCGCGAGCGCGAGCGCGTCGCAGAGGCGCCGCACGACTTGCACGAAGAAGCCGAGCCGATCGGTGCCGAGCTCGGCCCAGCGCGCGTGGTCGGGCTCCCGGATCAACGTGCGTAGGGTCACGCCGTCGAGCCGCTTCATCACCATCAAGGGCCCCTGCTCGTCCCGCAAGAGCGCGTGCACGGGAACGATCGCCGGATGCTCGAGGCCGCCGGTGAGCGTGGCCTCGGCGATGAGCGCCTCGATCGCGAGCTCGTCGGTGGCGTCGCGCACCCGCTTGACGGCGACGTCGCGGAGGAGCGAGCGCTGGGTCGCGAGGTGCACGACGCCCATGCCGCCCTCGCCGAGCGTGGTGCGGAGCTCGAGCTCCGACCCCGCGGGCACGAGCGCGCGCGCATCCGGCGGCCGCCGCGTCCCGCCGGTCGACTGCGCGCCGTAGATCGTGGTGCCTTTGAGGGTCGAGCTCGGCGCGTGGGCTCCGAGTCGCTGCGCCAACGTCTCGGCGAGGTTCGGGTGCGTCGTCATCGATCGGAGACCGGAGCGTACACGGCGCGCGGCCGCTTCAGTTCACCTGGCGCGTGCGCCCCTCCCAGTACGGGGCCCGCAGGAGGAACTTCTGCAGCTTGCCGGTCGCCGTCCGCGCGAGCTCGGTCCGCAGCTCGATCGAGGTGGGGCACTTGTAGTGGGCGAGCTTGGTCCGGCAGTGGGCGCCGAGCTCGGCCTCGGTCGCCGCGGCGCCCGGGCGCAGCACGACGAGCGCCTTCACGGTCTCGCCCCACTTCTCGTGCGGCACGCCGATCACCGCGACCTCGGCCACGTCCGGGTGCGACGCGAGGCAGTCCTCGACCTCGATCGAGGAGACGTTCTCTCCTCCCGTGATGATCACGTCCTTCTTCCGATCGGAGATCGAGACGTAGCCCTCGCCGTCCACCGAGCCGCCATCGCCGGTGTGGAACCAGCCGCCCGCGAGCGCGGCGTCGCTGGCGTCGGGGTCCTCCCAGTAGCCGTCCATCACCACGTTGCTGCGCGCGAGGATCTCGCCCTGCTCGCTGGTGCGCACTTCGACGCCGATCGCGGGAGCACCGGCGCGCGCGAGCTTGGTCGCTCGCGCGGCGGGATCGAGCGAGTCGAGCTCGGCGCGGCGGCGATTCATGGTCAGGAACGGCGAGGTCTCGGTGAGCCCGTAGATCTGGATGAGCTCCCAGCCGAGCTCGGTCTCGACGCGCTCGATGGTGCGAGTGGGCGGCGGCGCGCCCGCCACGACGATGCGCGTCCGCCCTCGTCCCGGGATCGGCCCGGTCCACTTCGAGGCGGCGTCGAGCACCGCGGCCACGACCGCGGGCGCGCCGCAGATCAGCGTGACGCCGTGCTGCTCGACGCGCGCGAGGATCTCCGCGCCGTCGACCTTGCGCAGGATCACCTGCTCGACGCCCATCGCCGCGACCGCGAAGGGCATGCCCCACCCGTCGCGTGGAAGGTCGGGAGCACGTGCAGGTATACGTCGCGGTCGCTCACCCCGGCGTGCCAGCCGAACGTGGTCGCGTTGAGCCACAGGTTGCGGTGCGTCAGGCGCACGCCCTTCGGGCGCGCCGTCGTGCCGCTCGTGTAGTTGAGGGTCGCGCAGTCTCCCTCGGCGATGGCGACCTCGCGGCGCGGCGTCTTCGATCGGAACAGGACCTCGTCGGCGCTCTCGTCGAGCGTGAGGCGATGCGGCGCGCCGACGCCCGCGAGCGTCGCGTCGAGCTCGGGGTCGACCAAGAGCAGGCGCGCGCCCGAGTGCGCCACGATGTACTCGATCTCGTGCGGGTGGAGCCGGAAGTTGATCGGCACGAGCACGCGGCCGGCGTCGCACACGCCGTAGAGCGATGCGACGAAGCGCGCGGCGTTCTGCGAGACGATGGCGACGCGCTCGCCGGCCCCGATCCCGAGGACGTCGAGCCCGGCGCCGACGCTCGCCGCGCGCGCCGCGAGCTCGCGGTAGGTGATGGCTCCCCAGCTCGCGGGGCGGTCCGGCTCGTCGACGAGGCCGATGCGGTCGCCGTAGACCAGGGCGGCGCGTCGGAGGAAGTCCCGGGTCGAGAGTGCGACGTGCATGCTCCCGATTGTCTCATAGGCACCTCGGCCCGTTGCGCGAGGACGATTCACGTTGACGATCGCCGAAAAGCTGGGACACGGAGGCCCCCAGAAAGCGAAGAACACCCTTGAAGTTCGAAGAGCTCGGGCTCCTGCCCGAAATCCTGTCCGCCGTGCAGAAGGCCGGCTACGAAGTCCCGACGCCCATCCAGCAGCAGGCGATCCCGCCCGCGCTCGCCGGCCGTGACGTCCTCGGCTGCGCCCAGACCGGGACCGGCAAGACCGCCGCGTTCTCGCTCCCTCTCCTGCAGCGGCTCGACTCGATCGCGGGCAACGACGCGACGCTGCGCGCGCTGGTCCTCACGCCCACCCGCGAGCTCGCCGCGCAGATCGGCGAGAGCATCGAGACCTACGGCGCCGACCTCGACCTCTATCACACGGTCATCTTCGGGGGCGTGAACGAGAAGCCGCAGATCGCCGAGATGCGTCGCGGCGTCGACATCCTCGTCGCGACGCCCGGCCGCTTGCTCGATCTGATGAGCCAGGGTCACGTGCGGCTCGACCACATCGCGTTCTTCGTCCTCGACGAGGCCGACCGCATGCTCGACATGGGCTTCCTGCCCGACGTGAAGCGCGTCATCGCGAAGCTCCCGCAGAAGCGGCAGACGCTGTTCTTCTCGGCGACGATGCCGCCCGACATCCGCGCGCTCGCCGACACGCTGCTCCACGATCCGGTGAGCGTCGCGGTGACGCCGCCCGCGACGACGGCCGAGCGCATCGAGCAGCGCGTGTTCTTCGTCGACAAGAACAACAAGCCGCGCTTGCTGGTCGACCTGCTCCAGCGCGACGAGAAGATCCAGCACACGATCGTCTTCACGCGCACCAAGCACGGCGCCAACCGGCTCGTCGAGCAGCTCGGCAAGTCCGGGCTCTCGGCGGCGGCGATCCACGGCAACAAGTCGCAGAGCGCGCGCGAGCGTGCGCTCGGGGCGTTCAAGCGCGGCGAGCTGCGCCTGCTCGTGGCGACCGACATCGCGGCGCGCGGGATCGACGTCGACGGGATCTCGCACGTCGTGAACTACGACCTGCCCAACGTGCCGGAGACGTACGTGCATCGCATCGGCCGCACGGCGCGCGCCGGCGCGGACGGAATGGCCTATTCGTTCTGCGACCAGGAGGAGCGCGAGTTCCTGCGCGACATCGAGCGGCTCATCGGCCAGCACGTGCCGCGCGTCGAGGATCACCGCTTTCCTCCCAGCGCACCTCTTCCCCCGATGACCGACCTGGCCCGAAAGGGCGGCGGGGGGGGCAGCCCGCGTCCTGCGCAGGGCGGGGGCCAGGGTCGCCCGCAGCACGGCCACGCGCGCCCGCACCACGGCGGCGGTCATCGCCACGGCGGCGGCGGCTCGCGTCATGGCGGCGGTGGCGGCGGCTCGCGTCACGGCGGCGGCGGTCACAGCGGCGGCGGTCACAGCGCACCGCGCCCGCGCTGACGGCGGGCTCGCGTGGCCTGATCGGCTACCCGCCGCGGGCGCGCACGATCCGCTCGAGCTCTTCGCGCGCCTGCCCCGTCTCGTCGGCGGCAGCGCGCCGCAGGATGCCGCTCGCCTCCGGGTGCTCGGCGCGCACGAGGCACTCGCGCGCGATGGCGCGCTCGGCCGGGACGCCGCTGCGCAGCACGTCGATCAGGATCTCGACCGCTTCGACGCTCGAGATCTGTCCGAGGGAGTGGAGCGCGGTGCGGCGCACGTCGGGGTCCTCCGACTCGCGGTAGATGCGCTGCAGCGGATCGAAGACGTGCCCGAAGTGCAGCTGCTGCATCGCCGCGATCGCCGCGGCACGAACCTCGGGCGCCGGATCGGCCAGGCCGCGTCGGATCGAGACGTACGAGCGCTTGAAGTAGAGCGTCTTGACCGCGCCGAGCACGGCCGCGCGGACGCCGGGCTGCTCGTGCTCGAGCAGCTTCTCGAGCGGGGAGAGCACCGCGTACGACTCGACGCGCGTGAGCTGCGCGGCGAGCGAGACCAGCGTCGCGGGCACGAGCTCTTCGGCGGCGTACTGGAACAGGCGCACGACGAGCGCGCGCCGGCGCACCGAGTCGCTCTGACGCGGGTCGAGGACGATGTCGGCCATCGTCTCGGCGGGATCGCCGTGCTGCTCCCACTCGACGACGTCGAGGCGCCAGATCTCGGGGTAGGGCACTTCGGCCCGCAGGTAGTCGGGGAAGCCGGGCGCCGTCGCGTCGTCGTCCTTGAGGCCGGCCAGGCGCGCAGCGAGCCGCGTGTAGCGCTCGCGTCGCTTGTCGCCGAGGTCGAGGCCCGCCATGCGCGCGTAGGTCGCCTGCACCCGTGAGTAGAGGCCGAGCTCGTTGTAGGCGTCGATGGCCGCCGCGAAGGCGTTCTCGGCCATCTCGGCCGGTGTGCCCGCGGCAAGGCCCTCGCTCGCCGCCGTCAGGTGCGCCTCGGCGCTGCGCTTGCGGTAGTGCCGCACGTAGGGAAGCGACTGACGGCGCGCGTAGTCGGCCACCTCGCGGAAGAGCGTGGCGGCGGCGTGGTGCTCCTTGCGCTGGAGCGCGAGCTCGCCGAAGTCGTCGTAGTACTGGACGACGTAGTTCTTGAGGCCGTCCTCGCGCAGGATGCGGATGCAGTTCAGGTAGCCTTCGGCGAGGTTCTCGAAGCTGCCCTCGCGCCCGATCGTGAGGAGCACGCCGTAGCAGTCGAACGCGCGCTCGCGAAGGCCGCGCTGCTCGAAGCCGTCGGCGGCGGCGGTGAGCAAGTGCATCGCCTCCACGACCGACTTGCGCCCGGCGATGCGATCGCCGAGGCGCAGGCATGCGCGACCGTGGTCGAAGCGCACGAGGCCGCGCGTGTAGAGGTCGCTCCCGAGGCGCGGGTCGGCGCCCAGGCGCTCCCAGAGGATCCGCGCGCCGGTGTCGTTCTTGGCCTCTTCGAGCGCGATCGCGGCGTGGCCCAGCCAGCCGGCTTCTTCGAACGCACGCGCGGCGCTCGCGTGGTCCTTGCGGGCCTGCGCGATGCGCGCGCGGTCGAGCGGGAGCGTGGCGGCGCGCTCGGCGTCCCCGAGGTTGCCGAGGAAGAGGTGCGCCGCCACCAGCGCGCGCGTCTTGCCCGTGGCAGCGAAGCACGACGCGAGCAGGCGCACGTGCGCGCGGAACGACTCCGCTTCGAGCTGGGGCCGATCGACGAGCATCCAGAGGAGCGGCAGCGCTTCGTCGTAGCGGCGTGCCTGGATCGCACGCTGTGCGCGTCGCTCGAGGTCGCGGACGTCGATGGCGGCCACGCGCTCTTTTTCCGACACGGGCGTGCCGGAAGCAACCGCCTCGTGGGGCGGGCGCGTGGCGGGGTTGGGAGCGCTGCTTCAGAGGCGGTCGACGACGAGGCGCGCTTCGACGACCGCGTCGGGGGGCGGCGCGCCGACCCAGACTCGCATCGTGCCGTCGGTGGTCGGGCTCGGCAGCTCGACCGTGCCGCCGCGCGCTGCGCAGTGCCAGGCCTCGTGGGCGTCGCGCACGAGCAGCGCGGCGTCCGCGGGCGCGACGACCGATACGCGGAGCGCGGTGGTCGCGGGCCGCAGCACCAGGTCCGGTGGGCCGGTGAAGTAGCCCGCGCAGGGCTCCGCGAGATCGCGGACTCCGTCGATCGGGCCGCCGAAGAATCCGTCGACGGACAGAGGCGCCTCGCCGACGCCGAGGCTTCCGGTGGACGCGCTCGCGGCGAGGCTTCGAAGCCGCGGCGAGCCGCCTCCGCAGGCGGCGAGCGTGACGAGGCAAGCGGTGGCGAACGTGGACGTGGAACGGGGCATGGGCTCCTCCTGAGGGTGGCGGTTGACTTCTCTCTAGCGTTGCGTCAATTGCTACATGTGCTGTGCATTGTGCAACGTGTTGTGGCAAGGAGAATCTCATGCGCCTCGCTCTTCTCGTCGTTCTCGTCTCGTCCTTCGCCCTCGCGGTCGCCGCGCAGGACGGCCCTCCGCGCGGGATCACCACCGTACGTGTGGAGGTCACGAACCTCGCGACGTCCGCCGGCGTCGTGCAGTGCGTGCTCTTCGCGAGCGCGGACGGATTCCCTTCCGACCTCTCGCGGGCGTCGGCCGTCGTGCGCGTGCGCCCTGCGGCAGAGGACCGCGCGGTATGTGAATTCCGCGACGTGCTCCCCGGCACGTACGCGGTGTCGATGAGCCACGACGAGAACTCGAACGGCCATCTCGACACGAACTTCCTCGGCATTCCCACCGAGCGTTGGGGCATCTCCACGGACCCCGAGCCCTTCATGCGCGCGCCGACCTTCGACGAGTCTCGCTTCAGCGTCGGGAACGACCCGGTGGTGGTGGTGGGCATCCGTGGCCGCTGAGGCTCGGCGGGACGTGTCCGGAGCCGTGAGCGCATCGTTGTGCGCATGTAGATGTTGGTGCAACATCGAGGCATGCGATTCTCGACCTTCTGCGAGCGATATCCCGTGCCACTCTCCGAGCTGCTCGTCGCGCCCATCGTCTTCCGGGAGGCGTTTCCCTTCCTTCTGGGGACGCCCGCGGTGAGCGCGCCCTTGCTCCGCGACCTCGCGCGTGCCGCGGGGCACAGCGAGACCGCGATCCGGACGGCCCTCTCGCGTCTCCGCGCGTCGGAGTTCGTGGAGGTGCGGGCGCCTTCCGATGGGGGAGAGCCCCGCTTCCACCGCGGCGCGGCCACCCGATCCCTGCAGGAGATCGTCGCAGGGCAGCTCCAGCGCCCCCAGGGCTTGACGCTCGTCGTCTTCGCCTTCGCGACCGAGAACGTGCGCGAGCGACAGGTCGTCCGCGAGGCGCTCCGCCTGCACGGCTTCCAGCGGCTCGCGCAGAACACGTACATCGGCGGCGCCGTCGACACGACCGCGCTGGCCGCGACGTTCCGCCGAGAGGGTATCGAAGATCGCGTCTTCGTCTTCCGCACGGAAGGCGATCTCTCGCCCAACGTGGAGGAGAGGCTCGTCGCGCTCTTCGATCTCCACGCGCGAGCGCGAGCGCTACGCGCGCTGCACGCCGACCTGCTCGCGTTGCTCGAGGATGCACGGCTCTCCGAGACGGAGAGCATCCAGCGGCTGCTCTATGCGGCGCCGGTCCACTACCGCCTCACGTTCATCGAGGAGCCGCAGCTCCCCGTGAGCGCGCACCCGCGCGACTACCCGCTCGCGGATCTCGTCGCGCTCCTGCCGCGGCTCGCCCAGGCGCGCGCCGAAGCCTGTGTTCGCTACTTCAGCAGCTTCGAGCGCCACGCGCCTCGAGCGAAGGACTCCTCATGAGCTCGCCCATCGTGATCATCGGTGCCGGTGTCGCGGGAATGGCCGCGGCGATTCATGCGAGAGAGAGCGGCTTCGACGTCGATCTCTTCGAGCGTCACACGATCCCCGGAGGCCTCTGCACCTCCTGGCGCATCGACGGCTTCTTGTTCGACGGATGCGTCGAGTTCTTCATGGGCTCGGGCGCGAGCAGCCCGTTCCACGCGCTCTGGCGGGAGGTCGGCGTGCTCCCGCGGGAGTTCGTGAACCGGGACGTCTACGCAGAGACGCTCCTGCCCGACGGAACGCGCGTGCTGCTCCACGCCGATCCCGATCGCCTGCAGGCGCACTTCGACGAGATCTCACCGCGAGACGTCGCGGTCACGCGCGAGCTCGCCGGGCTCGTGCGTCTCATGCGTCGCGCGCGCTATCGCGTCGACCGCGCCGCCGAGCTGCAGTCCTTCGTCGAGAAGACGCGGGCGCTCTTCGATCTCCTGCCCACGATGAGGTTGTGGCGAGACGGCTTCGCCATCTCGATTCGAGACTTCGCGGCCCGCTTCCAGAGCTCGGCGCTGCGTGCCGCGGTCACTCACGCGATTCCGGCCGACCTGCCGCTCCTCTATCTCGTCCAGGTGCTCGCGGATCTCGCGAACGGTGCCGCCGGCAGCCCCATCGGCGGCTCGTTGCAGATCGCGCTGTCGATGGCGAAGCGTTGTCGCGAGGTCGGCGTGCGGATGCATCTCGGGACCGAGGTCGACGAGATCGAGGTGACGAACGGCGCCGCGGTCGGCGTGCGCCTCGCGGACGGTCGACGCGTGGGGGCCGATGCCGTGATCGCGGCGGGGGATCTCCGCCTCACCCTCGATCGTCTGCTCCGCGGCCGGCACCCATCGCCCGAGCACGAGGCGCTCTTCGAGCGACCGATCGTGGAGAGCGTCTGCCTCGTCTCGTGCGGACTGCGCGCGCCCGTGGGAACGGGGATCGACGCCGTCATCCATCGACGCGTGCTCGCGCGGCCGATCGAGCTGGCCGGGCACCGGCTCGACGTGATCGCGTGGAAGTCGTTCCTTCACGACCAGACGCTCGCGGCAGGTCCGCGGACGATCGTGACGGTGACGCTGGACGCGCGTTGGGATCACTGGAGCGCGCTGGCCGGCGATCGCTCCCGCTACGACGCGGCGCGTGCGGAGCTGGCCGCCGGGATCGTGCGCGCGATGGACGAGGCGATGCCCGGCTTCGCCGATTCGGTCGAGACGGTGGACGTCGCCACGCCCGTGACCTTCGCGCACTACACCGCGAATCATCACGGTCACTACATGACCTTCATGCCTGCGCTGGGGCGACCCCCCACACCGGTGCGCCGCACCGTGCCCGGAGTCTCGGGCCTCTATCTCGCGGGGATGTGGGTCGAGCCCCCCGGTGGGCTTCCGAACGCGCTCCGCTCGGGAAGGGACGTGGCGCAGGTGCTCTGCCGCGATCGTCGGGTCACGTTTCGTGGCGTTCCTCGCGAGAGCGCCACGCAGCCGACGCTGTGATCAGCGCACGGGGCCGAGGTCTCGATCGTGAGGATCGGCGGGTCGGAGCGGGAGGACCGACCACCCTTCGGCGGGCAGCGCCGGCAGCGCGACGAACGCAGCGGCCGCGCGCGGACCGTCGGCCTCGTCCCGGGTCACGACGGCGAACACCATCGAGCCGTCGCTCGCGCGCCCACGCCACACTGCGGCGGGACCGTCGGGCGGCGTGCGATCCGCGTCGCTCATGCCGAGCGTCGCCTGCAGCGCGGGCCGCTCCGCGAGCGTGGCCGCCCCGAGCACCGCGATGCGCGGCGCCCACGGCGGCAGGTCCGCATCGCGGGGGAGCGCGTCCTCGACCGGTGCGTGCCCGCTGAAGGCGCGCCTGCCCGCCGGACGGCCGGCACGGACCACGTCCACGGACTCGGCGTAGAACGACGTGTACCAGAGGTAGCGATCGAGCGGGCGCTCCGAGGCCGGCACCTCGCGCTCGACGAGCTCGCTGAGGTGCGCGGCCAGCGCGGCGCCCACGACGAGGTCCGCGCCCTCGGCCCACTCGCGGTGCAGGACGTGACCGAGCCGATCGATCACCGGGTCGGCGTAGTAGCTCTCCTCGGCCGGAACGAACGCGGGATCGAAGCGCGCCTGCGCGAGGCCGTTGCCGAAGGCGCAGGCGACGGCCTCGTCCCACACCGCGGCGGCGAGGACGCCTTCGTCGCCTCGCGCCACGAACGCCCCGTCCATCGCGGCGCGCTCGGGCGAGCGCGCGTGCGCGAGATGCGCGATCTCGTGGTACGCGATGCCGAGCAACGTCGGTGCCTCCGCGTGGGTGTCGATCTCGCAGGGGAGGAGCGTGCCGACCTGCTGGGCGCGGGTCAGCTCGTCGTCGGGGGTCGCGACGAGCACGACGCCGAAGCGCAGCGGCGCATCGCCGAGCGTCGCCTCGTGGCGCAGGAGCGCGAGGAGCGCTTGCCCGTCTTCGCTCGCGATCCCGTCGCGCATCGCGTGCACGAGCGCCTCGAGCTGGGCCTGCATCGGGGCCCAGTGCGGCGCGATGCGGCGGTCGGCCTCGTCGATCGCGGCGCGCGCGATGGCGAGGTCGTCCTCGGAGAGCACGCCGGCGAGGCAGGTGTCGAGCGTCTCGCGGGTCTCGCTCTCGAGCGCGCACGCGAGGAACCTCGGCGTGCCGTCGTCGCGCACCGACTCGGTCCAGTGATCGCGACGCTCGCGATACGCGGCGAGCCACGCGGGCTCCTCTTCGTTCCCGAGGTCGAGCCACTCGCGCAGGTGTGGGTCGCGGTTGCGGACACCGGCCGCCGCATCGAGCGCCCACATCGTCGTCGCGAGTCGCGGCATCGTCACGGTCAGCTCCGCGAGCGGCGCCGCGCGCGCCGGGATGGCGGGCGAAGGGCTCGTTGCGCCGCCGCAGCCGATCGCGAGCGAAGCGAGCGCGAGCGCGACGCCGGGACCGCGCGAGCGAGCGCGAGGGCGAGGGTCGAGGAACGGAGCGAGCACCGGCCATCGCATGGCGCGAGCGTATCGCCGTTCAGCCCGGTGCGATCTCGTCGACCTCGCGCGTCGCGGCGGCGAGGTCGGACTTGCGCTGATCGGCCTCGCTCGGGCGCGCCGCGCGCGGCGGCAGGCTGCTCCGCTCTTCCTTCGCGGCGTCGTCGACGATGTCGAGGGCGCGCTGCGCGCGGGCATCGCGCTCGTGGAGCGCCTTCTCGGTCACGATCTGCACGGTGTGCAGGCGCGGTAGGTACTCGAGATCGAGCTCGCCCGTGCTCGGCAGCATGAACACGCCGTAGAGCGTGGCCTCGTTGCGCAGCCGCTCGATCGTCTCGATCGGCACGTGACACTCGGCGTGCGTCAGCAGGTAGAGGACGATCGACTTCTTCTCGCGCCGTCGCGTGCGCGCCAGGTCGCCGGCGAGCATCGAGAACACCTTGGCGTAGTTGCGGCCGTGCTCGCCCTTGAACGAGAGCACGTAGGGCACGTCGAGCTCGGTCTTGCCGCGCCGTCGCGCCCGCGCCTGCTGCACGTCGTAGAGGCGCGAGTCGAAGAACCGGAGGAACACGTCGTCGCCGCGCAGGAGGAGCTTCTTCGCGAGCGTGAGCGCGAGGCCGCGCGCGAACACG
>JBGALT010000002.1:0-147588 GCA_044223665.1 Sandaracinaceae bacterium
CTGCGACCCGGCTACGCGTTGCCGCTGCCCGGCGTCGGCGGGCCGACGCTGGTCGAGATCCCGGCCCGGCGCGTCGAGCCGGACGAGCGCGGAGAAGAAGGCCTGCGGCGCTGCGCGGCGCGCGAGACGATGGAAGAGGTCGGCCTCGAGATCCCGGACGGCACGTTCTTCCTGCTGGGCGCGGGCGTGTTCCTGTCTCCCGGGCTCTCGGCCGAGAAGCTCTACTTCGTCGCGGCCGAGGCCGACCCCGACGCTGCGAGCGCGCCCACGCTCGACGGCTCGCCGGTGGAAGAAGGCGCGGTCGTGCGCTGGCTGAAGATCGACGATGCGCTCGAGGCGTGCCGGTCCGGTGCGCTCGAGGACGCCAAGACGGAGGTCGCGATCCGGCGCCTGGCCGAGCACCTCGACGCGACCTCGCGCACCACCGAGCCCGGCGGCCCGAGCCCCGAATGAGCCCGACCCGCCGACTCGTCCGATCGACGCGACCGGACGCCGGCGGCCCGCGCATCCTCGTCGTCTACAAGAAGAGCGCCTACCAGACGAACGTCCGCGAGCGGAAGAACCCCCGCTTCCTCGAGCTGCTCGCGCGCAAGGACCCCTCCGTCGCCCGCCTGGTCGAGGCCCACGACGATCACCAAGCCACGCTCGAGGAGGCGCACGAGGCGCTCGCGAAGCTCGGCGTGCGCGCGACGTTCCGCTTCCGCGGCGACGAAGGGCTCGTCGAGGACTTCGATCTCGTCGTGACCGTCGGCGGGGACGGAACGTTGCTCTGGGCGGCCCGCTGGGTGGGGGCCGGGACGCCGGTCGTCGCGATCAACTCCGCGCCCCAGGACAGCGTGGGGCACTTCTGTGCCGGCAAGAAGGGCCACGTCCGCACCACGCTCGCGCGCGCGCTCGCCGGTGAGCTGCATCGGACCGAGCTGACGCGGATGCAGGTGCGCCTCGACGGCGAGGTCATCACGCGCCGCGTGCTCAACGACGTCCTCTTCGCGCATCCTTCGCCCGCCGCCACCACGCGCTACCTGCTCTGTCACGAGCCGAAGGGTCGCGCGGGCGCGCGCAGCGAGGAGCAGAAGTCGAGCGGCGTCTGGATCGGCCCCGCCGCCGGCTCGACCGCGGCCCAGCGCTCGGCCGGGGGCAAGGTGCTGCCGATCGCCTCCCGCAAGCTCCAGTACGTGGTGCGCGAGCCCTATCACCCGGGCGGCCGCCGCATCGCGATGGTCCGCGGGCTCGTCGGGGAGCGCGACCAGCTTCGGATCGTCAGCAAGATCCGTGAAGGCCGGCTCTTCATCGACGGCCCGCACCGGATGTGCGACGTGCGGATGGGCTCCCAGATCGTTCTCTCGCGCTCCAGCGAGCCGCTCACGCTGCTCGGTCTGCGACGCGCGCGTCGATGACGATGGCGCGACCGGGGCTGGCGCGCATGCGGTAGAATCGCCGCCCACGCCGCGAGCCGTCTTGACCGCCCCGAGCCCCTCCTCACGATGAGCACCCAGGCCCAGCCGGCAGGCATGCGCATCCTCGATCGTCTGCGCGACGAGGGGCGCATCTCGGCCGCGCAATACGAGTCGCTCTACCACCACGCGCGTCGCAGCGGCGAGCCGGTGCAGGAGGCGATCCTCGACGGCGGCGTGATGAACGAGGGCGACCTCCTGAAGTTCGTCGCCGGCATCTACCAGACGCGCTTCGTCTCCACCGAGCGACTCGCCAAGGCGGACGTGAGCCGCGAGATGTTGCAGCTCGTGCCGCGCAAGCTGGCCGAGCGCCTGTCGATCGTGCCGGTGCTCTTCGATCGACGCGCGTCGGCGCTCTCGATCGTGGTCGCCGATCTCGAGGAGGACGTCGCCAAGCAGGTCCAGCTCGCCGCCAACGTGCGCGAGGTCCACGCCTACATCGCGCGGCCGAGCGCGATCCGCGCCGGCATCCGCAAGCACTACGCGGGCGACCCGCAGGCGTTCGCCGCGCTGATGGGCCCCGGGGGACTACCCGCATCGAACGACGTCATCGAGCGAGGCGACGGAGCGTCGATCGGCGGAGCCGGCGCGAGCCCTGCGCGTGGAGGCGGCGATCTGGCGCTCGATCTGGAAGGTCTCGGGGGGCTCGGGGGCATCGGAGGCCTCGGGGGTCTCGGGGCACCCGCGGCGCCGGCCGCGCGCCCCAAGGCCGCGCCTGCCAAGCGCCCACCGATCGATCTGGGCTCGCTCGAGATGCCGCCCGCGGCGCCCAAGCCGCCGGAGAAGCCGCCCGAGAGCGCGGCGATCCTCGTCGATGCGATCGCGGTGCTCTTGACGATGGTCGAGCAGGGTCGCGCCGAGCTCCGCGGTCACTCGGCGATGGTCGCCCGCGTCGCACGGCGGGCCGCCGAGCGCATGAGCTTCTCGGACGCCGACGCCGAGGCGCTGGAGCTCGCCGCGCTGCTGCACGACCTCGGCAAGCACGCGACCTATCACCTCACGGCGCTCAACGTGTCGCGCTTCGACGGGCACCGCCTGCAGGCCGAGTCCACCTGGAACGCGCCCTTGCGCCTGTTCGAGTCGGCGAGCCTCTCGCCGCGGGTGACCGCGATCCTGGCGAACATGCACGAGCGCTGGGACGGGCAGGGCATCCCGAGCAAGGTGCTCGGGCCGGACATTCCGCTCGGCGCGCGCTTGCTCTCGATGATCGAGACCTACGCCGACCTCGTGCAGAACCCGAAGAACCCCTACAAGCGCACGCTCACGCGCCAAGAGGCGCTCGACGTCGTGCGGCAGCTCTCGGGCTCGCTCTTCGATCCTTCACTGCTCGACGTGCTGCGCCTGGCGGGCGCGAGCGAGGGGACGGTGCCCGGCTCGATCCGCCACCGCGTGCTGATCGTCGAGCCGGACCGCGCCGAGGCGACGATCCTCGAGATGCGCTTCATCGACCAGAGCTGGGACGTGCTCGTCGCCGGCGATCGTGCCGCGGCCGAGAAGGCGCTCGGGCGCGAGCGCTTCGACCTGGTGATCAGCGAGGTGGATCTCGGCAGCGAAGGGGAGGGCTTCTCGCTCGCCCCGCTCGTGAAGGCCAGCGCCAAGAGCGCCAACGCCGCGCTCGTCTTCCTCACCAAGCGGGCCGATCGCGAGTCGGTGAACAAGGGCTTCTCGGCGGGCGCCTCGGACTACCTGCAGAAGCCCACCGCGCCCGACGTGGTGATCGCCAAGGCCGCCCAGATCGTCGAGCTGGCCGCGACCCAGAAGAAGCGCGCGGCGGGCGGCCTCTCGGGCGCGCTGCGAGACATGGGCCTGCCCGAGGTCATCCAGGTCCTCGGCCAGAGCCGCAAGACGGGCCAGCTCCGCGTCACGTCCGGCATCGTGTGGGGCGAGATGCACTTCGACGCCGGCAACATCGTGCACGCGCTGTACGGCACGCAGAAGGGCGAGGCGGCCTTCTACTCGATGCTGCGCATGAACGAGGGCGACTTCGCCTTCGATCCGAACGTGAAGACCACCGAGCGGACGCTCTCGGCGAGCACCGAGAGCCTCTTGCTCGAGGGCATGCGTCGGATCGACGAAGGCATCGTCTGAATCCGCGCGCGGCCTTCACCAGGGCAGGGCGCTCTCGCCGTGCTCGGCGATCATGCGATCGACGTGCGCGAGCAGCGTGCCGCGACGGGTCTCGAGCTGCGCGTACAGACGCTCCGAGAGGACGGCGCAGGGGTCGGCCTCGACGCGCGCGCGGAGCTCGGCGACGGAGAGCGCGCGGATCGCCTCGATGGTGCTGCGGCGGAAGCGCTGCACGGCGTGGAGCCGGCTGTCCATGAAGCCGGGGCTCGGCTGCGGCGCGTCGATGAAGCCGGCGGCGTTGTCGAGGAAGACGAGCGCGCCGCCAGGGCCGCGCGTGCGCACGTTGGTGTAGTCCCCTCCCCAGCGGTCGATGTTCTCGGTGAGGTAGTCGAAGAGCACCATGTCCGAGAGCTCGGCCGCGCGCTCCTCCGTGTCGGGCGTCGTGGCGGCCCGAAGCGTCTCGGCCGGCTCGGGCAGCTCCGCCGCGCCGCTCGCCTGCGCCGCATACAGGCGCGCTCGCTGGAACGGCGAGATGGGCGCGGCCGGAGCGAAGCGGACCCAGGCCTCCCAGCCGAGGCCGAGACGGATCGGCACCAGGCGCTCGGGCACCCAGTACGAGATCGATCCGCAGACGGCGTCCTCGTGGACCACGGCCTCGGCCACGCGCGCATCGCCACCCGCGGCAGCGCGCAGCGGCGCCCAGGGAAGGCGCCGGCCGACCGTGGGCGGCACGCGCCCCAGGCCCAGGAGGCGATCGAGGTGGTAGGCCGCGACCTCGGCGGAGAAGTGGGCGCCCGAGAAGGTCTGCTCGGGCTTGAAGTAGCCGCGCGAGCCGTCCTCGAACGTGAGCCGGAAGGCGAGGCTTCGCCCGCCGCTGCCGCGCTCGATCCGCGTGGGCTCGCCGCTGCCGAGGATCACGAGGCGCGGCGCGTCGGGCTCTCCGAAGAACGCATCCCCCACCGCGGCGGGCGCGTCGTCGCCCGCGTCGGTCTCCCCCGCGTCCACGGGCGCGGGGGACGAGGGCGGCTCGACGACGGTCACGGAGGCAGGCGCCGGGGGCGTCGTCGCGCCTTCTCCTCCACAGCCGAGCAGCACGAGGAAGCCTGAGAGCGCGCGCTTCATGCGCGCATGCTCGCTGGCACCCGTCGCGGCGGCCAGTTTTCATCACGACACACACGATCCGCGTCACGAGCGACCGAGGACGAGGCGTGCTCAGTACCACTCCTGTCCGGCGCCGTAGTGCACGGTGAAGGGCCGCACCTGGAGGATGACGACCCGACGGTCGGCGCCCGCGACCAGGAACTCGACGTCGCACGCGTTGGCATCGCTCCCTGGCCAGTGGTGCCGCGCGTCGGGCTCTTCGACGCTCACGAAGTGGGCGTGCAGCGCGTCGAGCGTGTTGCGCAGATGGAGCAGGTCGAGCTCGGAGAGCAAGAGCGCCTCGGGCGAGCGCGAGCTCCGCGCGAGCAGCTCGTACTCGGTCGTGCCCTCCATGTACGTGTAGATCAGGTGCTGCTCGGGCACCTCGTCGCCTCCGGCACCGGTGACGCTGCCGCCGAGCACCTGCGCGTTCACGAAGTAGCCGGGCCGGCCCTCGAAGAACGGGTTGGCGGTGATCACGACGCCGTTGACCGCGGCCCCGTCCACGAAGGGCTCGGCGAGGATGCCCATCGCGACTTGCTCGTGCTGCACGCGATACCAATCGCGCTCCTCGAACGCACCGAGCAGCCAGACGCTCGCCCACACCTGGGCGATCGCCGTCGCGAGCTGCGCATCGCTCGCGTGCGCGGGGACCACGATCGAGCGATAGAGGCCGGCGCCGGTGAAGCCGGGAAGATCCTCGGCGTTGGTCGAGCTGCGGAAGATCCAGCGCGCGTCGCGCGCGGTCCGGGTGATGCGCGTGCGGATCTCGGTGACGAGCGCCGGATCGACGGGCGCGGCCTCGATGCGCGCGCGCAGCTCGGCGAGCATGCGATCGCGCGTCGCGCCGTCCTCGGCGAAGGAGCGATCGGCCAGCATCGGGGCGATCGTGGCCGTGACGCCGCCGTGATCGAGGTGATCGAGGTAGTGGGCGAAGGGGATCGCGAAGCCGCCGGGCGTCGCGATGCCGTCGAGGCTCGCGGCCTCGCCGAGCTGCGCCGCCTTGGCTCCCACCGTGCTCGCATCGCCGAGGCGGAGCTCGCGGAGCTCGCGCAGGCGGCGCTCGCGGCGTTCGATCCGCGGCACCAGCGGAGCGCTCGGGCGTCGCGATGCCCACGCGGCCTCCGCCTCGTCGCGGGTCGCGCTCCGGATCGACCACTCCTGCGGCGTCACCGTGAGCGCCACGAGCTGGCCGTCGAGGCCGGTGATGTGCTCGTCGGTGAGCGCGTCGCGGTAGCCCATGTTCGGGGTGCGCCGCGTCGCGCAGAGGACGGCGATGTGACCGAGCGGCGCCTGCAGCTGCGCGCTGATCACGCCGGCGACGACGGGGATCTCGTCGGGGAGCTGCTCGAGCACGACGATCTGGTCGGGCCGCACGCTCGCGAGGTCGAGCGGGCCCCGCACCACGCGCAGCGTGCCGACGGTGGTCCCCACCGTCAGCGGCTCGTAGCGTAGACCGGCGAAGACCTCGTCGGTGGTGACGGTCGGCAGGCGGCCGGCCACGCTCGCGATGCTCGCCTCGTGCACCGGCGAGAGCGCCCGGAAGCGCAGCCGGTCGCCGGCGTAGATCGCGCCCGCGATCTGCTCGTGCAGGCGCAGGATGCGCTCGCCACTCAGGGTGTCGCCGCTGACGAGCTCGAGCGCCCAGAGGTCGGCGTCGAGGTAGTGGACGACCGAGCCCATCTCGAAGCGCCGCCCCTCGGTGCGGTACTCGACCTCGTTGAACGCGCCGTGGTCCTCGATCGGGTGACCGGGCCGCGCGAGGCGGTCGCGCGCGAAGAAGTAGTGGATGCTCCAGCGCTCGGTGTCGATGAACCACACGCGCCGCTCGTCGGTGAGGTCCACGAGGAACTTCACGACCTCCGTGCGCGCGGTCGCCGACGACGTCGGGTGGGCGGCGAGGCGCTGCCACGTCTCCTCGTCGGGGATCGTGTGCGCGAGCTCGAGCCGCGGCAGCGCGGCGCTCGTCCCCGCGCTGGTCCCCGCGTCGACCTCGGTCGCGAGCGGAGGCGTCTGGGAGGGGCCGGTCCCGCCCGTCGTTCCCCCCGTGTGCGACGTGCCGATTCCCGTACGCGGAGGGCTACAGCTCGCGAGCAGCGCGAGCGCGAGGACGAGCGTGAGGCGCATGCCCGATCCGACGTGCGAGCGGGCCACGCGGTTCACGCCCGCGCCCGACGGTCCGCGCGAGAGCGGGCCCGCCGCCGCATCACGTGCAGAAGCCGGCCGTGCACGTGCGCCCCTCGCGGCACTGCTGGCCCGGACAGCAGCGCTGGCCGAGGTTGCCGCAGATGTTGCAGGTGCCGGTGGGCGAGCAAGCGAGGTTGCCGCCGTTGCACTGACCGCCCACGCAGCACGGGTCGCCCTGGTCGCCGCAAGGCTGGCAGGTGCGGTCGATGATGCCGGTGCAGACGAGGTCGTTGGCGCGGCACGTCCCGCCTCGGCAGCAGCTCTCGTCCTGGTCGCCGCAGCTCGGCGCCCGGCAGGTGCCGTTCAGACACGAGGCGTCGCCGAAGCAGCCGGATCCGGCGCAGCAGATGTCGCCGTCGTTGCCGCAGGGCTGGCAGGTGCTCGCGACGCACAGGGTGCCCGTGCTGCAGAAGCCGCCGTCGCAGCAGCCGGCGCCCTGCGCGCCACAGGCGACGCACGTGCCGCCGATGCAGCCCGCGCCCGCCGCGCAGCTGCCGCCGTCGCAGCACACCTGGCTCGCCTCGCCGCAGGGCTCGCAGAGCCCCTCCTGGCAGATCGAGCCCGGTCCGCACGAGGGGCAGCACGCGTCGATCGGGCACACGCACTGCGTCCCGTCGCAGACGCGACCGTCGGTGCAGACCTCGGCGCAGCCGGTCATGCCGCCGGTGTCCGGCATCGGCGTCCCGGTGTCGGGGAGCGTCGTTCCACCGCCGTCGCGCCCGCCCGACCCGGCGTCGATCCCGCCGCCGAGGCGCGTCGAGTCGGGCTGCACGAGCGCGCTGCACGCGGGTGCGGTCAGAGCGAGGACGACGAGAGCCATCGAGCCGAAGCAAGCACGCATGCTTCGAGAATAGCGCTCGATCGCGATCGAGGAAAATCGCAGAGGCTCTGGTATGGTCCCGGCCGATGCGATCGGCACGTCTTCCGGGGATCTCGGCTGCGCTCCTGCTCACCGCCTGCTCGACGGCGATCGCTCTCACGTCGGGAGGCACCGCCGTCTCGGAGGTGCCGAGCACCGGCTTGCCCGACCGCTGCACGATGCTCGGCGACACGTCGATCGGCATTCCGCCCGACGCCGGGCGGCCGGGCACCGAAGCGGAGCTCGTGATTTTGATGCGAAATCGCGCCGCGCAGATGGGCGCGACGCACGTGCTGGTGGAGTCGCGACAGCGCCACGACGATGGCGAAGGGCGCGCCCACTGGAGCGGACGAGGGCGCGCGTACCGGTGCGAGGCCAGCGCGACGCCCGCCGAGACGACGCCCGCGACGAGCGGCGACGAAGCGTCCTGAGCGCCCGCGAACTGCCCAATTCCTTGCACAATCTCCGGGGTCCGGCCGGATTCGGCGGAAGTCGTCGGCGATCGGTTACGATGGCTGGATGACGAACACGCACCGGCTGGGGTTGTGCGCGCTGCTTCTCGTTGGCTTCGGAGCGCCGCTCGCAGGCTGCGAGTGTGCCTCGCCGAATCCCGGCAACGACATCTGCTCGTTGCCCTCGCCGCCCGCGGGCTGCGGGATGATGTGCTCGGCGACGATCGCCTGTCAGCCGGGGACGCACTGCACCTCGGGTCGTTGCACCGCGGAGTGCAGCGCCGATCATCCCTGCCCCAACGGCGCGCGTTGCTCGACGGACGGCACCTGCTTCGGCGGCACGATGGACGGCGGCGGTCGCGACGGCGCCGTCACCCTCACCGACGCGAATGCCGACCGCACGTGCGCGTCGGTGTCGCTCGGCACGCAGCGCGCGACGCCGAACGTGATCGTCATCATCGACCAGTCGGGCTCGATGGACACCAACGACTTCCCGACCGGCTCGGGCACGAGCCGCTGGGACGCGCTCGAAGCCCTGCTGATGGCCAACCCCGACGGCATCATCTTCTCGCTCCAGTCGTCGGTGCGCTGGGGCATGGCCTGGTACCACGGCGGCAACAACTGCCCGCAGAACCTCACGACGGTCGACTGCGCGCTGAACAACTACGCCAACCTGAACACGACCTACATGGGCCTGACGCCCGGCAGCTTCACGCCGACCGGTGAGTCGATCGAGGAGCTGCTCACGCGCCTTCCCGCGGTGATCGACGACCCGTCGCAGCCGACGATCTTCATCCTCGCGACCGACGGCGATCCGAACACGTGTGCCGACCGCAACGCGATGACCGAGGGCCAGCAGCTCTCGGTGGACGCCGTCACGCATGCCTTCGGCATGGGCATCCGCACGTACGTGATCAGCATCAGCGACGACGCCGATCAGTCGCGCCTGCAGGCCGTCGCCAACGCCGGTAACGGCGGAGCGGCCGCGACCGTGTACCTCGCCAACGACACGACCCAGCTCGGCACGGCGCTCTCCACCATCGTCGGCGGTGTCGTCAGCTGCAACCTGCAGCTCATGGGCACCATCGATCCCGCCCAGGCCTGCAGCGGCCACGTCCGCCTGAACGGGACCGAGCTCGTCTGTGGCGATCCCAACGGCTGGCACGCGATCGACGCGACGCACATCGCGCTCGACGGCACCGCCTGCGACATGCTGCTCGCGGGCGTCACGCCGCTCGAGGCGACGTTCCCCTGCGGAGTCGTCATCCAGTGAAGGCCCACCTCGCGAGACCTGCGCTGGTCGCTCAGCGCGATCGCAGGTAGCGGATCCGGGCGAGCCAGTCGTCGGCCTCCACGCGCGCGCCCTCGTCGCCGCTGGCGAGGATGGCGCGGAACACGCGCTCGGCGCCGTCGTAGTCGCCGGTGCGCGTGCGGATGACGCCGTCGAGCCGGCGCGCCTCGCGCTGGATGCGCTCGCCGGGAAGGCCAGCGGCGATCGCGCGCGTCAGGCGTGGCCCCGCGAGGTCGTAGCGCTGGCGGAAGAGCATCTGCCGCGCGACGAGGTAGTCGGCGAGGCCGTCGCCGCCGAGCTCTCCCAGGCGCGTGAGCGCCTCCACGGTGGTGGCGCCGTCGTGCGTCTGGCGCCCGCTCGGCACCAGCACCTCGCGGAGCGGCTCCACCACGCTCGGTCCGCGCTGGATCGCCAGGAGCTTCACCTCGAGCTGCCGCGCCTGATCGTCCGAGAGCGGCTGGCCCACGCCGGCCTCGTAGAGCGTGCGCGCCTCGGCGAGCTCGCCGCGCGCGAGCAGCGCGTCGGCCAGCTCGGTGCGCGCGCTCGTGAGCAGCGCCGCCGGCACCTCGTCGTCGGCCTCGAGCCCGTGCAGGGCCTGGCGTGCCTCGTCGAGCCGGCCCGTGCGCGCGAGCGCGCCGACGCGATGCGGGACGATGTTCAGGTAGCCGGGATCGATCGCGAGGATTCCGTCGCAGGCCGTGAGCGCGCCGGTGTCGTCGCCCGACTCTTCGTCGCTCTCGAGCGAGCCCTCGAGCGCGGCGATGGTGTGCGGACAGACCTGGGTGAAGATGGCCGAGCGTGCGAAGCGCAGGCGCGCGAGCGGAACGGCCTGCGGCGGCAGCGGCACCGTGCGCAGGAACGCCCGCCAGTCCGCCTCGGCCGAGGCGAGCGGCTCGCCGAGCGCTTCTTCGTAGCTTCCCGTCCGATAGAGCACGCGCAGCGCATGGCTGCCGCGCGTGTCGAGCACCCATCGCAGGAACGACCCGTTCGCGGTGTAGGCGCGCCCGGCGGGCTGGAGCAGGAAGCCGAGGCCCGATGCGTCCTCGAGCGGCGGCGCGCGATCGATGGCGCTCATCGCCGCCGCCCACTGGTGCGGCGTGAGGCCCTCGCGGCTGTCCCACGCGACGGCGACGGCCACGCCCTCGATGATCCCGGGCGAAGGGAAGAGGCCTCCGAGCCCGCCCGAGACGCGGAAGGGCCCGGTGCCGGTCGCCGCCGCCACCACGTGCACGATCTCGTGGAAGAGCACCGGGTGCGGATCGAGCCCGAGCTGCAGGTACACCTCGTCGCGCCAGGGCTTGGCGATGTAGGTGCCCGAGGCGCCCATCAGCTCGCGCTTCTCGCTCGCGCTGCGGAAGAAGAACGCGGTGATGCGGCCGGGATGCGTGACGCCGAGCACCTCCTCGGCGCGCGTGACGCGGAAGTCGCACTCGTCGCGGAGCACCTCGGCTTGCTGGCGCGGCAGCTCGCGCGGGACGACCACGTCGCAGCGCGCTCCCTCGAGCGTGGTCCCGAGCGCCTCGCGGATCGACGCCGCCGTGCTGCGGTGCCCGAGCTCGGGCCCGTACACCTCGCCGATCGCGCCCACGAGCGCGAGCCCGACGACGATCGGCAGCGTCGCCGGATGCGCGCGGAGCGCCTTCGCGCTCGGGGCGCGGAAGTCCTGCAGCGCGATCAGCACCGTCGCGCCCGCGGCCAGCCACGCCGCCGTGAGCGCGCGGAACGAGACGTACGTCGAGGTGATCTCGATGTCGGGATCGTAGAGCGAGCCGGGGAAGTACCCGACGAAGTGCGAGTACGCGAAGATCGCGGGCGTCGTGTAGAAGCGAGCGAGCCCGAGGAGCGCGACGCCGACCGGCACGAAGATCGCGGCCGCGGTGACCACGCGGGGTCGGCCGCTCACGGTGCCGACGAGCGCGCCGGCGATCGCCGCGAGGTAGCTCCCCATCACGGGCCCGAGGCCGAAGAACGCCAGACCCTCGAGCGGGGCGCACCATCGTGCGCGGATCGCGCCGAGCGAGAGCCCGACGAGCGGCACCGCCAGCACCAGCGTCGTCGCCTCGATCGCGTGCCGCGCCGACAGGCCGATCGTCCGCTCGCCACGCTGGATCATCCAGCGTGCGCTCATCCCGGCGATGCACGGCGGCAAGACGAGCCCGAGCACGAGCGCGCTCTCGACGCCGTGCACGGCGGAGAGCGGCGAGATCCAACAGAGGAGTGTCGCCACCGTCGCGATGCCGAGCACCACCTGGACCGAGCGCTGCGCGAGGAGCCGCTTCATCGCGTCACAGAAGGGTCCGAAAACCGGCCTGCGCGAACCCGCGATCCGTCGTGGCGACGTCGCGGATCCGACGATCGCGCATGAGCTCCATGCTGGCGCAGTCGGTCAGGCTCCAGGTCTTGTCGGGATGGGCCCGGTACAGCGCTTCGGCCCGCGCCACGGTCGCGCTCGACCATGCCTCGATCTCCCAACCCTCCGCGCCGCGTAGTGCGTAGATCCAATCGATGCTGGCAGCACGGAGCGGGCCTCGCGCGAAGTAGTTGCCGAGCTCGACCAGGACGCCGTCGCTCGTGACGAGGGGCCGCGCTTGCCGAGCGAGCTCTCGCGTGAGCTCGACGGCGCGGTCGTGCAGTCGGTCGCGCCGGTCGAGCAAAGCGACGAAGTGTGCCGTATCAACGAAGACGGTCATCGTCGAGCTCGCTCGCGAGGACGTCGTCCAGATCCGTGGAGCCGCTCTCCCGCCAGCCGTCGCCCGGCAGCGCTTCCACGAGCGAGAGCAGCAGCTCGGCGCCCTTCGGGCCGGCGCTACGAGCGCGCGGCGTCCCTGCGTAGATCTCGTGGATCTTCACCTCGACGTCGTCGCCCGGCGCGATCGCCGTCACGTCCGACGGGATCGCGAACTCGTTGTCGAACGTCAACTTGAAGTAGTGATGGTTCCAGCGTCCCGCGCCCCCACGCCGGATGGACACGAGGATCAGGTCGTTCTCTTCGCGTCGCTCGAGCCCGAGCTCGCGCTGCACCTCGGCGGGGATGGAGAGCAGGCGGTTCTTCGTCTGGTGCATGCGCGAGGTGAATCGCGCCAGCGTGCTCGCGAGATGGGGGTGGGCCATGGCTGGACTCTAGAATCCGGCCATAACTTGTCAAGTCGCGCACGTGACTGGAAGATCCGGATCCATCGGCTCGCCCGCTCCGGCCCCTAAGGGCCGCTCCGAAACGAGTGGATCGGTTGCGGTCGCGTGGACGGGCGTGCTCGCGGCTTTCGTCCTCGCTGCTCGCTGCGGCGTAACAGGGGTACGCCTCGCTGCGCGCTCCGGGCGCGCACGCGATCGCGCTCCGTCGACGCGCCCGGTCTCGAGCCACTTGTTTCTGCGCGGGCCCGAACCGTCCGCGGGCTGCGCCCGCCCCCGTCCGGGGCCTCCGGAGCGAGCACTCTGGCTGATCAGGACGGCGGCGCCGCTTGCGCGGGCGGCGGCGGCGGCACCGACGTGCGCCCGCCGGGCCCCGACTCCAGATCGAGCACGAGCGGGAGCACCTCGTCGATCCGACTCACGAGCTGGATGTCGAGATCCTTCTTGATGAGGTCGGGCACCTCGTCGAGGTCGGGCTCGTTGCGCTTGGGCAGCACGATGCGCTTGAGCCCGGCGCGGTGCGCGGCGAGGCACTTCTCCTTGATGCCCGTCACCGGGAGCACGTGTCCGCGCAGCGTGATCTCGCCCGTCATCGCCACGTCGGGTCGCACGCGCAGCTTGGTGAGCATCGAGGCGAGCGAGACGAAGATCGGAATGCCCGCCGAGGGCCCGTCGCGCCCGATCATGCCGCCCGGCACGTGGACGTGGATGTCCATCTTCGAGGTGAAGTCGCGCGGCAGGCCGAGCGCCTCGGTGTGCGCTCGGATGTAGGTGAACGCGGCGGCGACCGACTCCTTCATCACGTCGCCGACCTTGCCCGTCAGGTGCATCTGGCCGCTGCCGGGCATCTGCTGGGCCTCGATGAACATCAGCTCTCCGCCGGCGGGCGTCCACGCCAGGCCGGCCGCGACGCCGGGATGGCCGAGCTTCTCGGCCTGCGTGCGGTCGAAGCGCGCCGGGCCGAGCACCTTCTCGACGTACGCCGGGTCGGCGAGCTGGCGCACGTCCTCACCCTCGGCGAGGCGCACCGCCACGGCACGGCAGACGGCGGCGATCTTCTGCTCGAGGTTGCGCACGCCCGCCTCGCGCGTGTAGCTGTCGACGAGGAAGTCCACCGCCTCGTCGGTGAAGTCGAGGCGTCCCGGCGACAGGCCGTGCTCGCTGAGCTGGCGCGGCACGAGGAAGCCCTTGGCGATGGCGAGCTTCTCGTCGCGCGTGTATCCGGCCAGGTCGATGATCTCCATGCGGTCCAGGAGCGGCCGCGGGATCGTGTCCTTGCGGTTGGCCGTCGCGATGAAGAGCACCTGGGAGAGATCGAGCGCGACCTCGAGGTAGTGGTCCGTGAAGGTCGCGTTCTGCTCGGGATCGAGCACCTCGAGCAGCGCGGCGCTCGGGTCTCCGCGGCCGTCGGAGGCGAGCTTGTCGATCTCGTCGAGCAGCATCACCGGGTTGCGCGAGCCGGCGTTCTTCATCCCGGCCACGAAGCGGCCGGGGTACGCCCCCACGTACGTGCGACGGTGGCCGCGCACCTCGGCCTCGTCCTGCACGCCGCCCAGCGCGACGCGCACGAAGTTGCGCCCGGTCGCGCGTGCGATGGACTTCGCGAGCGAGGTCTTGCCGACACCGGGCGGGCCCACGAAGCACAGGATCGGGCCCTTGATGTCGCTCTTGAGGCGGCGGACGGCGATGTACTCGACGATGCGGCGCTTGATCTTCTCCAGGCCGTGGTGGTCCTCGTCGAGCACGCGCTTGGCCTCGCCGACGTCGAGGCGATCGGCGGTGGTCTTGCCCCACGGCAGATCGGCGAGCCACTCCACGTAGTTCCGGCAGACCTGGTACTCGGCGCCGTTCGGGCTCATCGAGCGCATCCGCACGAGCTGCTTGCGCGCCTGCTTCTCGGCCTCCGAGGGCATCTCGGCGCGCGCGATCCGCTCGCGCAGGAGCTCGATCTCGTCGTCGTCCTCGGCCTCGCCGAGCTCCTTCTTGATCGTCTTCATCTGCTGGCGCAGCAGGATCTCGCGCTGCGAGCGCGACATCTCCTCCTGCACCATCGTGGAGATCTCCTTCTTGACCTTGTGCACCTGGGCCTGACGGCCGACGAGATCGAGGACCCGGCGCAGCCGGTCGCGCACGTCCACGATGGCCAGGACTTGCTGCTTCTGGAGCGTCGGGACCGGCAGGTTCGCCGCGACGTGGTCGGCCAGCGCGCCCGCGTCGTGCACGTTGTCGAGACCGGCCGCCTGATCGCGCGGAAGGGTCGGGAGCAGCTCGAACAGGCGACGCGCCTGGGTGCGGAGCGAGGCTCCGAGCGCGTCGATCTCCACGTCTCGCACCGGCAGCTCGGCGATCCGCTCGACCCGGGCGCGCATGTAGGGCTGGCGCCCGACGGGCTCGAGGATCTTCATCCGAGCGATGCCCTGGAGCACCACCGAGTAGTTGCCGGAGCTGAGGCGGATCACCTTCAGCACCCGGGCGACCGTGCCGAGGTCGTAGACCTCCGCGAACTCCGGATCCTCGACCTCCGACTCGCGCTGGGCGACCACGCCGATGGTCGGCCGGTCGCGGCCGAACGACTCCTCGATGAGCCGCACCGACCGCGCGCGCCCGACGTTCACCGGCACGATGGCGGTCGGGAAGAGCACCGAGTTGCGGAGCGGCAGGATCGGAAGGAGCTCGGGCCCCTCCGGCGGCGGAATCGACGGGCTCGTCACGCCTCTTCTCTACCACGCGGCCGTGGAACGCGTCCCACGGCGGCCGGCGAAAACACCCGGAAGAACGTGCGGCGGCGCCCGGCTCGCGGGGTGCAGCGGAGGGGTCGGGCCGACGCGATTTCGGGGTTGGCACCCGGCCGACACGTTGATAGAAACTGGACCGCCTCGGCCGCCTGTAGGACGCTTGCTTACATCCCCGTACCTTACGCGCGCACCTTCAAGCTCCAGCCGTTTCCGGGCGCTGCCCGGCCGAGGTGATGAAGCCGTGAACACGACGAAGAAGAGCCTCTCGACCATGATCGGTGTCGCCCTGCTCGGCCTCGCGCTCGCAGGCTGCAACGGCGCCTTCGTCGGTAACTTCTTCGTGCTCTTCGTCTCGGCGGGGATCTTCTTCGGCACGCTGAACCTGAATCGGTTCTCGCAGAGCGGGACGCCCCGCATGCCGCAGCGCGACCGCTCGGCGACCGAATCGACGCAGTGAGGTCCTGAGGGGACCCTTCCGTCGGGGTCCCTTCCATCGGGGGACCCTTCCCATCGGGGACCCTTCAGTCGGGCTTCGCGGCCTTCGCGCGCTTCTCGCGGCGCTCGGCGACGAGCTCGTCGACGAGCGGCTCGAGCAGATCCTCGTTCGGCACCTCCGCCGAGCGGACCGTGATCCACGCCTCGCGCTCGCCCGGCACGTAGACCGAGAGCATCCCGCCGAGCACTTGCACCGAGCCCACCCGTGCGATCGGGAGCGAGCCGAGCCGCCCGTGCTCGAGAGCGCGGCGGGTCAGCGCGAGAGGACCGAACGGAACGGGCTTCTTCTCGTCGAGCAGTGCACGCGCGTGCTCGAGCCTCGCCTCGCGCGTGCGCGACCGAACGTCGACCATCAGCCCGTCGACGTCGTCGAAGCCATGCGTGATCTTCAGCTCCGTGCCGTCGCGCATCGTGACGCGATGATCGTGGTGCACCGGGCCGGCGACGCCGTTGCGTACGTTCTGGACGATGCTGCTGCGGATCGAGGCGATCTCGCTCCACGGGACGCTCGTCTCGGCGCCCGCCCAGCGATGCCAGAGCCCTCGCTCGCACACGAGAACGCCGTTGCCGCGCAGGCGGTAGGCGCTCACCAGCATGCCGATGCCGATCGCGGGCGCCACGATCACGAGGATTGCGAGCCCGACGTAGCTCATCGGCGTCCAGTCCGACGCGTCACCGCGGGGCAGCGCCAGCAAGGTCAGGGGCAGCGCCGTGAAACCCGCTCCGATCAGCAGGAGCGAGCTCGACGCGTTCCACGGGTGCGCGCGGACGACCTCGCCGAGCGCGCCCTCGGAGCTGCGGTAAGGGGCCACGGACCCACTCTATCGCGCTACCATCCCGCGCGTGAGCGCTCCGGCCGTCTACCGTCCCCTCGCGGAGCTCACCCTCGCCGACGTCGAGAGCATCCGCCTGCTCCTGCGCGGCAGCTCGGTGATCGACTGGGCGCGCCTGGCGTTCCGCACCGACACCGACGTCACCGAGTTCCTCGGGGCGCACGAGTTCGACCTCTCCGATCCGGCGAGCCGCGCGCGCAGCGAGGCGATCAAGAACGCGGCGATCCAGTACCTGCGCCGCAACTTCGACTTCCCGATCCCCAAGCCGGTCTCGGACGCCAACGTCGCCGAGCTGCTCCTCGTCGCGAGCGGGCGGGGTCACCGGCAGCTCTGCGCCTGCACGATCTTGAAGGTGATGCACATCATCCATCACCTCGAGGCGCGCGAGCTGCTCTACATGCTCCCGATCTCCGACCAGGACGTCTTCCACCTGGTCGAGCAGAAGGTCTATCGCGTCATCGGCAGCATGCTCGCGCGCGGCCTGCCGATCCTCGAGTTCATCGGCGGCCGCAAGAACAAGGACTCGCTCTACTCGAAGCTGCTCTCCAAGAAGGAGACGCACGCCGCGCAGATCTACGACAAGCTGCGCTTCCGCATCGTCACGCGCTCGCAGAACGACGTGTTCCCGGTGCTCGCGTACCTCGAGCGCGTGCTGTTCCCGTTCAACTACATCGTGCCGGGCGAGAGCACGAACACGATGTTCGATTTCGTCGGCTACCTGCGCCGGCACCCTTCGCTCTCCGACGTCGCGCGGGAGATGCAGCCGACGGTCGAGGACGAAGAAGGCGGCGGGGCGAACGACAACGTGTTCTCGTCGGCGAGCTACCGCATCGTGCACTTCGTCATCGATCTACCGGTGCGCCTCCCCGACGACATCCTCGAGCTCGCGCCGCCCGCGGCGCTGGGGCTCGGGCGCGTGGTCTTCGCGCAGGCCGAGTTCCAGGTGGTCGATCGCGAGACCGAGCAGTCGAACGAGCTCGGCGATGCGAGCCACGACGCCTACAAAGATCGCCAGAAGCAGGCCGTCGTGCGGCGCCTCAAGCTCGGCGCCGTCGGCGCGGCGGCCGAGCGCACCGGCCCGGCGATCGCGCTCCCTCCGGTGCCGGCCTCGGCCCGCGCGAGCACGAGCTCGCTCCCGCCCACGCCCAGAGCGGCGACCAAGCCGCCCGCACCGCGCACCCAGCCGCGCCGCAAGAAGAACAAGCGCCGGCGGTGAATCAGTGGGCGCTGCCGTTGCGCTGCGGCTTGGCGTTCCAGATGCGCGTGGAGAGGAGCAGCCCGAGCACGGCGAAGACGGTCATCGCGACCGGCCAAGGCCACCAATTCGTCATCACCGCCGCCGCGTCGCCTTCCGGGACCAGGCGGCTGACGCTGAGGTACTGCGCGCCCTGACCGAGGTAGACGAAGCCGTCGATGATCCCGACGACGATCCCGACGTTCTTCTTGCCGCCGAAGTCCATGCTCGCGGCGCCGCTGAGCATCCCGTGCACGCCGATCACCGCGAGCATCATCACGCACACGATCGACGCGAGGCCGTAGGTCACGCCGAGGACCGGCACCATCACGAGCGAGCCGACGAGCAAGACGCCGTAGAGCATTCCCGCCACCGGGCCGCGGCGCGAGCCGAACACGCGATCGGAGATCACGCCCGCGACGACGCCGCCGGTGATGCCCGCGATGCACTGGGCCATGCCCCAGTTCGAGGCGATGTAGTTCTCGGCGGTGTGCGTCTGGTCGGAGAAGCGCACGTACCAGTCCATGAGCGAGCTGCGGACGAATCCGCTGCAGAGCTCGATCCCGGCGATGACGAGGATCGCCGGCTGGCCGAGCATCATGCGGCCCACGCGGCCGACGCGCGCGAGGGCCTCGGCGAAGCCTCCCTGGTGCTCCTCCTGCCCCCAGTCCGCATCGCCGGTGTCGAAGTCCGCCAGGCCCGCCTGGCCCGGCGTGTCGCGGACCCAGATCACGTTCGCCACCGCGAAGACGCCGAGGACCGCGGCGGGCAGCCAGAAGATCCACGGGATGATCTCCGGCGCGCCGCTCGCCGCGCGCGCCAGCATCCCGCACCAGTCGTAGGCGAAGTAGAGGCCGAGCGAGATCAAGATCCCGAAGATCCCGCCGAACGTGCCGCGCTCCTTCAGGTGGAACCACGCCGCGTTGACCTTGACGATCGAGACCGCGCCGAAGCTCTGGAAGTACATGTTGATCCCGTAGAGGATCGAGAAGTTGCGGACGATGTCCTCGGTGTGGCCGCTCGCGACGAGCAGGCCCATCGCGACGTTCGTCAGCGCCGAGCCCGTGGCCGCCACGATCATCGTCGCGCGCCCGCCGAAGCGATCGGTGAGCGGGCCGTTCAGGATGAACGAGACGCCGTACACGATCGTGCCGGTCGCCTTGATGGTGCCGAAGTCGTGGTTGTCGATCAGATCGGCGAGCGCGCTCGCCGCCTGCGTGAGGTTGTAGCGCCCCATGTAGAGGAACGCGTACGTCATCCCGAGAGGGAACCAGTTGAAGAAGCGGCGGCGCACGAAGGCGCGGTCGTGCCCGAGGTCGGCCTTCGGCAGGCGCGCGAGCACGACGCCGACGACGAGGAGCAGGAGGACGATCGGGATCAGCCGCTCGAGCCAGATGGGCACGCGCGCACCCTAACACGCGCTCGGACCGCGCTTGCGAGGCTCGTGAAAGGCGCGCATCTTCGCACCAGTCGAGGAGGGGCACCCATGGTTCGTCTCGGTCGCGCCGCGCTGGCGGCCTTCGCGGTCTCGTCGTCCGTGATGCTCGCGGGCTGTCCGCAGTCGCCCGCCAGCATCTGTCAGCACATGGTCGACTCGATCGACGGCATGTACATGCGCTGCGGGTACAACCTCCGCACGCGACTGACGTTCGACGGAGGCGCGACCACGACCGACTGCGGCCACGTCACGCGCATCTCGAACCCCAACCAGCTCGTCCACCAGTGCATCCCGTGGGCCGACGGCGTCGCGTGCGAGAACCTCGTCCTCGACGGGAGCGGCGTCCCGCAGCTCGATCCTTCCTGCGACTTCTCGTTGCTCGAGGGACGCCCCTGATCGAGGGGCGAACGACCCCCCGGATCGGGGTGGGACGGAACGCGGAATCCGTCTGAAAAATAGGCGAATTCAGGCGTCATAACGTCTTGCCGCGGAGGATCCCGACGGCTATGCTGCCGCTCCCTTTTGCACCTCGTGTTCCGCGAGGCCGGGAGAGACCGAACGGTCATGAGCAGCACGAAAGACAAGGACGACTACGGCGCGGGCTCCATCAAGGCGCTCGAGGGTCTCGAGGCCGTCCGCAAGCGTCCCGGCATGTACCTCGGCAACGTCCAGGACGGGAGCGCGCTGCACCACCTCGTGTGGGAGGCCGTCGACAACGCGGTCGACGAGCACCTCGCCGGTCACTGCAAGCGCATCCAGGTCACGCTGCACACCGCCGATCAGTCGGTGACGATCTTCGACGACGGCCGCGGCATCCCGGTCGGCATGCACGAGCGCGGCGTGAGCGCCGCCGAGGTCGTCATGACCGTCCTGCACGCGGGCGGCAAGTTCGACAACGACAGCTACAACGTCTCGGCCGGCACGCACGGCGTCGGCATCTCGGCCGTCAACGCCGTGAGCGAGACGCTCAAGCTCGAGATCCGCCGCGAGGGCAAGGTCTGGGCGCAGGAGTACCACCGCGGCGCGCCGGTGGCGCCGCTCGCGCCGATCGGCACGACCGACAAGACGGGCACGAAGGTCACCTTCAAGCCCGACCCGACGATCTTCGTCAACGTCGTCGAGTTCAGCTGGGACATCCTGAACAACCGCATCCGCGAGCTCGCGTTCCTGAACGCGGGCCTGGTGATCGAGCTCATCGAGGAGGGCGGCGAGAACCGCCACGTCACCTACGAGTTCTCGGGCGGCATCGTCGAGTTCGTGCACCTGCTCAACAAGAGCAAGACGCCGCTCCATCCCGACGTCATCACGATCCTGGACGAGCGCGAGCGCGTGCGCGTCGAGATCGCGCTCCAGTGGAGCGAGGCGTTCCAGGAGCAGATCAGCTGCTACACGAACAACGTCTTCAACAAGGACGGCGGCACGCACCTGACGGGCTTGCGCGGCGCGCTCACCAAGACGATCAACTCGTACGGCACGGGCCACAACCTCCTCAAGGAGATGAAGGGTGAGTCGCTCGCCGGCGAGGACGTGCGCGAGGGCCTGACGGCCATCGTGAGCGTGAAGCACCCGAACGCGAGCTACTCGTCCCAGACGAAGGACAAGCTCGTCTCGGGCGAGGTGAAGGGCATCGTCGAGAACATCGTCAACGACAAGCTCGGCAGCTACTTCGAGGAGCACCCGGCCGAGGCCAAGCGCATCGTCGAGAAGTGCGTGATGGCGGCGCGCGCCCGCGAGGCGGCGCGCACGGCGCGCGAGGCCGTGCAGCGCAAGGGCATGCTCGATCCGACGCACCTGCCCGGCAAGCTCGCCGACTGCCAGGAGAAGGACCCGCAGAAGAGCGAGCTCTACATCGTCGAGGGTGACTCGGCCGGCGGCTCGGCCAAGCAGGGCCGCGACCGCAAGACGCAGGCGATCCTCCCGCTGCGCGGCAAGATCCTGAACGTCGAGCGCGCGCGCTTCGACAAGATGCTGAGCAACCAGGAGGTCGGCACGCTGATCACCGCGCTCGGCGCCGGGATCGGCTCGGGCGAGATGGGCGGCACCTTCGACGTCGAGAAGATGCGCTACCACCACATCATCATCATGACGGACGCCGACGTCGACGGATCCCACATCCGGACGCTGCTCCTCACGTTCTTCTACCGGCAGATGCCGGAGGCGATCCGGAAGGGCTTCGTCTACATCGCGCAGCCGCCGCTCTTCAAGGTGAAGAAGGGCAAGAAGGAGCAGTTCCTCAAGGACGAGGACGCGCTCGCGCGCTTCGTGTTCGACGAGGGGATCCGCGATCTGGTGATCCGCACCAAGAACGGCAGCGTGCCGCTGAGTGGCGATCCGCTGCGTCGGCTACTCGACGACATGGGTCGGTGGAAGAAGATCCTCCGCGGGTTCGAGCGTCGCGCCGAGCCGGTGCTCATCGAGGCGCTGGTGCGCGCGACGAGCCTCGACGTCAAGTCGATCGCCGATCGCGCGAACCTCGAGGCCGCGCAGAAGGTGATCGAGACCTACGTGAGCGAGCGCGACCCCGACCTGCTGCCGCTCGTGTTCTCGATCGAGGACGACACCGAGCACTCGTCGTTCCGGCTGCGCATCCGGACGCGTGCCGGCGTATCGACGAAGGTCACGACGATCGACCACGATCTGTTGAACGGCGCCGACGTGACCCAGCTCCGCGCGATCCACGCGGGCGTGGCCTCGCTCGGGGAGCCGCCCTTCGTGGCGCTCGGCCGGAACGACGAAGAAGGCCGCGCCTCCGAGGCGACCGAGGAAGTCGGCCGGATCGACGATCTCGTCGCCTACGTCGACGCGCGCGGCCGCAAGGGCCTCGGCATCCAGCGCTACAAGGGCCTCGGCGAGATGAACCCGGAGCAGCTCTGGGAGACGACGATGAACCCCGAGACGCGCATCCTGCTGCAGGTGAAGGTGGAGGACGCGATCGAGACCGATCGCTTGTTCTCGCTCCTCATGGGCGACGAGGTCGAGCCGCGCCGGGAGTTCATCGAGACGCACGCGCTCGACGTGAAGGAGCTCGACATCTGAGCTCGGCATCCTGAGCTCGCGATTCCGAGCTCGCTCGCCGAGCTCTGGGCGTGCGTGGCGCGCCCTCGGTGTCTCTCGCGTCTTCCATCACGCTCATCGGGGGCTCGTCATGCGGATCACGGCGTTCTCGTCCTTGCTCTTCCTCTCGCTCGCGGGTCTCGGCTGCAATGGGAGCTCGATCCCGGGAACACCCTGCAGCAGCAGTGATCCGTGCCCCGATCGCTACACCTGCGTCCCAGCCTTCGACGGCCAGAACCGGTGCATGCAGGACTGCACCACCGAGGACACCGTCTGCAGCGACGGGCGCATCTGCCTGCCCCTCGCGAGCGGGACCGGCGGCGTCTGCTACCTCGGCGGCAACGTCGCCATCGGTAGCGACTGCACGGGCAACCTCGAGTGCACGCGCGGCTCGTTCTGCATCTCGCCGCTCAGTGGGGGCCAGGCGATCTGTCTCGCGGGCTGCAACCTCGACGGCTCCCACGGCTGCGCCGGCGCACAGCCCTGCCTCAGCACCGTGCAGGGCAACGGCTACTGCGGCGCGCGCTGATCGCCGAGGGCTCAGCCGCTCGCCCGGGGCGGACGTGCTGCGTCAGCGCGGCTTGGCGCTCGCTTCGCTCGCGAGCTCGCGCGCGTTGCGGATCGACTCGGGCAGGAACACCGCGACGGCCACCACGCACGCGCCGCTCGCGGCGAGCGGAGAGACGGCCGGGAAGAACGCCGAGACGAGCGCCGCGACGAGGCTCGCCGCGGCCGACCATCCCAGGCGCGTGTCGAGCCCCACGCCGCCCGCGCCGAGCACGGCGGCGAGCACCGTCATCACGCTCGTCGTCGCGCTGTCCGAGTCACCGCCGCGCTGCACCTCGAGCGCCGCGGCCGCACAGATCGATCCCAGCACCACCACGAGGTAGGCCGACATCTGCCTCCCCCAGCGGTTCGCCAGCGCGCGATCGCGGAACGCGAGCAGCACCGAGATCGCGATCACGAGCACGCCCGAGGACCAGCCCAGGATCCCCGTCGCGGCCGGGTGGGAGCCGACCGCCAGGCGGAACCACGTGCCTACGATCCCCAGCGCGAGGATGGCGACGATGAGGCCGCTCTGGATGTAGACGCCCAGGCGCGCGCCGACCTTTCGATCGCGCTCTTGCTCCTCGCGCCGGGCGGCGTCCTCGAAGCGTCGGCTCTCGGCGACCTCGGCCTGGACGCGGGCGATGCGCGTCGCGATCTCGGCGTCGGGTGGATCGAGCTGGCGCGCGAGCTCTTCGGCTGCGTCGGGGCTCTTGCGACGCAGCTCGGCGTCGATCATCAGGCGAAGGCACTCGCGCAGCCCGGTCTTGGCCGTCGGGTTGAGCGGCCAGTCTCGGAGCGCCTGCGTGAACGCGAACCGGCACTCGACGAGCGCGGCCGCGGCGTCGGGGTCCTGAGTCGGCCGCGCACCGTCCGTGCTGGTGCGCGAGACGCGCCCGCGGAGGCTCTCGAGCCGCTCGAGCGCTTCTTCGGCCAGGCGCTGCGAGCTGCGGTGCCGCACGAACTGGGCGAGCGCCTCGCGAAAGGCGGCTGCGCTCGGAGGGCGCCGCGCCGGGATCGGATCGGTCGCGCGGTTGGCCAGCGCCGCGAGCTCGGTCGGGACGCTCGGCTCGTAGGCGAACGGCGCCGACTCGGCCGCCGCGACCAGGACCTGCCGCAGGCTCGTCCCCAGGTGACGAGGCTTGCCGGTGAGGACGGCGTGCAGCGTCGCGCCCAGCAGGTAGACGTCGGTATGCGGCTTCACGTCCTCCACGCGCCCCATCACCATCTCGGGCGCCATGAACCCCGGCGTCCCGACGATGGCGATCGAGCCGCGGTCCTCGTCGGAGATCGCGTCGAGCCGGAGCGCGAGGCCCCAGTCGAGCAGATACACCTCGCCGAAGCTCCCGATCATCACGTTCTCGGGCTTCACGTCGCGATGCACGTACCCGCGCGCATGGGCGAACTGCAGCGCGTCGGCGATGCGCGCCAGCACCTCGATCTGGGCGCCGAGGCGGTCGCCATGGCGCTCCTCGAGATCGCTCCACGCGCGGTGCTGCGGATCGGCCAGCAGGTCCGCGAGCGAGGCGCCCTCCACGCGCTTCATGACGAGCAGCGGAGCGCCCCGCTCGTCGACGCCCAGCGCGTGCACGGGGACGATGTTCGGGTGCTCGAGGGCCCCGGTCGCGCGGGCCTCGACGAGCAGCGCTCGGGTCGCCCGCGGCGAGGTGACCTCGCTGCGCAGCTCCTTGATGGCGACGTCGCGATCGAGCGAGCTCTGTCGTGCGAGCCACACCAGGCCCATCCCGCCCTCGCCCAGCCGGGTGGTGAGCACGAAGTCGCGCGAGGACGCCGATGGCGCGACGGAGGCTTCCCGCGACAGCTCGAGCTTCGGCAGCGCCATCGCGATCGAGGCTCCGGCCGGGGCCGACGGCGCAGCGCTGTCGCGTGGTGCCGCGATCGTCCCGCGCCCGATGGTCTGCCCGGGCGCGAGCGTCAGCTCGTCGAGGTGGAGCGTGCGCGCGAGCGCGTCGAAGGCGGCGGCGTCCACGGCGGACCAAGATAGATCAGCCGCCCGCCGCGTTCGAGGGTCACGATGCGTCGTCCGGCCTCGGCGCCACGCCGTGGGGATCCACGGCATAGAAGGCCACCCCGCTGCTCGCCCATCCGAAACCGCGCGCGTCGATCTCGTCGCGCGTGTCGTACCCGTAGGGCCCGGCCGGAGAGCCGATCGGCGTCTCGGTGTGGATCGCGACGCGCCCGGGCGCTGGCGCGTCGAACGCGTAGAACGCGATCACGAGGCGCATCCAACCGTCCTCGCGCGCCGCCGCCTCGGGCTCGGTCGAGAAGCGATAGTCCGAGTGCGGCGCGCTGATGGGCGTCTCGCAGTAGACGGCGACCGCGCCGGGCACGGGCGCGGCGTACGCGTAGAACGCGATCCCGAGCTGCTGCCAGCCGTAGCGCGCGGCCTCCTCCTGTGTGCGCATGCTGAAGTGGTAGCGTGTCGGAGCGTCGCGCAGCGTCTCGCGATAGACGGGCGAGGGAGGGAGCGCGGGCCCGGCGAGCTCGGTGCGCGGCGGCAGAGCGGCGCACGCGGACAGGAGCGTCAGCGCGAGCATTGCGACGAGGCGAGTCATCTCCAGTACGACGCGCGGGATCGCGCTCCGGTCTGCCTGCGGGTCAAGGTCCCGTGACGCGGCCGACCGAGGAGACGCGGAGCCCGGCCGTCGCATCGATCGCCGTGCCCAGCGCGACCTGTCGGTCCTGCTGGAGGTACAAGCGGACGCCCAGCGTGAGCGAGAGCGGTCCGGCGAGGTCGATCTGTGCGTCGAGCTGCCCGCGGAGCTGCCACAGGTTGCGCGTGAGCGGGTCCGACCAGAAGAAGTCGGCCGTGCCGGAGAGCGTCGTGTGGCGATCTCCGTCGCGGAGCAGATCCCACGGGCGCAGCGTCACCACGACGCCGAGACCGCCGTCGATCGTGTCTTCGGGCTGCCCCATCGCGTCGAGAAGGCCGGCGGCGAGGACCTGCGTCTGGAAGCCCACGTCGAGCTTCACGTCGAGCTCCGGCAGCAGCGTGAAGCGCAAGCCGACCAGCGGTCGCACCAGGAACCAGTGGAAGTTGCGCGAGCTCGGCTGCGTGAGCTCGGTCTCCACGAAGGCCTCGACGTAGGGGTCGGGCACGTACCACTCCCGGGAGCCGCTCGCCGTTCGGAAGCCCCGCCAGCTCGCGGTGGACCGCACCTGCGTCTGGTCGACCGCCTCGTTGAACGCGCCGCTCGTCATCGGGGTCGACGCGGGCTGCCACTGCGACCGATAGCGCAGCACGAACGTGTTCTCCCACGTCCAGTCGGGCGCTGCTGCGGCCGCACCGAGGTTGACCTCGAGGCCCAGCGAGACCGTGCTCGAGCGATTGAGCGCGGCGACGTCGTAGCCGGGGTTCGAGATGGACGAGCCGGAGAACGTGCCGTCGAGGGAGGCCGAGAGCAGCCACTCGGGGCGCTCCGCCGGATCGACGCGTGCGTCCCGGGGGTCCTGGTCGTCCCGCCGCGCGAGCGCGTCGCGAACGACCGAGCGCAGCGTCGTGTCGTCCACCGGGTGCCAGTCGGGAGGATCGTCGGGGTCGAGGTCGCCGAGCGCCGCGTCGCCGCCCATCGCGAGGAAGCGCAGCGTCACGACCCGGTAGCGCACGCGAGCGACCGGTGAGCGCCCGTCCACGAGCGTCGCGCCCGCTTCGAGCCCCGGCGTGACGAGGCCTCGCTCGGCCGCGTGATGGGCCAGCGCCTCGAGCCACGCGCGGCTGACGTCGGCCACGACCAGCGGCTCGTCGTAGGGAAGGGCCACGTAGACGTCCGACTCGGTGAGCGCGCCCTCGCGCGCCGGACGCCATCCCGGATCGACCGCCGACACGTTCACCACCGCGACGTCGGCCGAGGCGCGCTCGCGCGCGATCTGCGCGGCGAGCGTCGCGATGCCCGGCGGATCGATCGGGCGATCGAGGTGGGCGCCGGGCAGGACGCGCCCCCACGCATCGCAATAGGCCTCGCCGATCTCGTCCGCGAGGTCGAGCACGGGCTCGCCCGTCGAGATGCCGCGCATCGCCAGCGGCTCGGCGGTGGCCGAGCGAGAGATCCGCAGGCCGTCTTCGTCGCGGATCACGACGAGCGCGGCGTCGCCCGGGCGTGGCGCGACGACGAGGGGCCGCACCGTCGTGGGGCGTGCGGTGAACAGGTGCGTCGGCATGGAGAGGACGACCACGTCGGGCCTGGCGGCGTCCGGGAGCGCGCTCGTCACCTCGAGCGCTTCGTCGGTGCCCAGCTGCAAGACGGCGACGACGACCTCCGCGCCGGCGCGCCGCGCCTGCCGCCCGCGGCGCTCGAGCGTCTCGGCGAGCGGCTCGATCGCAAGGCCCGAGGCGAGATCGGGCGAGACGTGCTGGAGCGCGTCCTCTCCCAGCAACGCGAGAACGGCGACCCGCGCGCCGAGCACCTGGTGCATCGAGATTCCGTCGCTCGCATCCACGAGCGCGTCGCAGAGCGGCAACGACTCCTCGCCCACGCACCGGAGGTTGGTGGCGATCATCGGGATGTTCCGCAGGCGCAGCTCGTGGATCACCCCGAGCATGCGCTCGCGCGGCGCGCCGAGGTCGACACGCCCGAGCGCGAGCGCGCGATAGCCCAGCCCCTCGACCATGTCGGCCACGGCGGCGGGCCGCTCGGCGGCCGCGTAGCGCATCACGCCGTTCGGCGTGAGCAGCCCGCCGGCGTCGAGCACCAGCGGATGATCGGCCCAGCGCGCCGCGCGCGTCACCGCGTACGTGAACAGTCCCTCTTCGGCCGGTGCGAGCGCCGTCGACTCGTCGCAGACCGGATCGAGCAGGTGCCCGTGCACGCCGGCCGACGCCACGATGCGGGCAACGACCGTCGAGCGCGTGACCTCGGGCTCGTGCTGCGCCTGCGCCGCCCCGTCGGTCGTCAGCCCCAGAACGACGAAGGCGAGCGCTCCGAAGAACGCTCGCCCCCGTGCGCCCAGGCCACCGCCTGGATCCCGCACCTCGATCTCCGCCCTCAGTTGGAGCGGCGCTGGATCGGGCGGTACGGGTTCAGGAAGCTCACGAGGCTCGACGAGTTGCGCGTCGAGAGCCACAGGCGTCCCTGGCCCTGGAAGTTGCAGACGAGGCCCTCACCGCCGAAGAGGAAGCTCTTCAGACCGCCGAGCTTCTGCACGTTGTAGTTGAGGCCGCCCGTGAACGCGACGACGTGGCCCGTGTCGACGATGTAGCCCGCGGGGCCGACGTCGACCGCGTGGATGCCGCCGTAGCACGAGAAGAACACGGGGCCGGTTCCCTGCGCCTTGAGCAGGAACGAGCCGGCGCCGCTGAAGAAGCCCCGCGCGCCGCCCCACTTCGTGTCGAGCTGCACGCTCGGCGCCGAGCCGAGGTAGGCGCCGGACTGCATCATGATGGGCGTGTAGCCGTCGAGGTTGAGCACCTCGACGTCGCCTTCCGGCGCCGGCGCGAAGAAGAGGCGCTGGCCCGGCGCCGTCGCCGTGAACGTGTTCTGGAAGAGCGACTCGCCGCCGAGCGCCGCACGCTTGAGCGCCGCCATCGCGCCGCCCTGGAGCGAGGTCTTCATGTCGATGCCGCTGTCGCGCGCGACCATCGCGCTCGACTCGCACACCATCTGCTCGCCCTGCTGATCGAAGGTGACCTGCACCATCGTGAAGTCGGGCTTCTCGAGAAGTTCGTGACGCATGTTCTTTCTCTCCTTCTCAGTCCCGAGGCATCACTGCTGGCGCGGCGGCAGCATGCCGCCGACCGAGCGTCCGTACTCGACCGGGTTGCGCGACTGGATCCAGATGCGGCCCTGACCCTGGAAGTGGCAGACGAGGCCTTCGCCGCTGAGGAACGACGCGATCCATCCGCCGCCGCTCTTGCCGACCTTGTAGGTCAGGCTCGAGTCCCAGGCGACGAGGTGACCAGTGTCGATCACGAGGTTGCCGTCGCAGTTGAGCTGCGTGATGCCGCCGAAGGCGCCGATCACGAGCTGACCGGGCGACTGGGCCGTGGCGCTCATCACGAACGCGCCCTCGCCCGAGAAGAATCCCTTGAAGCCCTGCACCTTGGTGTCGATGTTCACGTTCGGCGTCGACGCGATGAACGAGCTCGCCGTGAGCATGTAGCCCTGCTGCGTCATCTCGAGCACGACCATGTCGCCGCAGACGGCGTGCGCGAGGAGCACCTCGCCGGGGCCGTTCGCCGCGGTGAACGTGTTGCGGAACCAGCTCTCGCCGGCGAGCGCGCGCTTGAGGCCGCCGAGCAGGCCTCCGAGCAGGCCGCCGCCGGAGTTCTGGCTCATGCCGGTCTGCATCTGCACGTTCGTGCTCATGCCGACCATGGCGCCGGACTCGGCCATGATGGACTCGCCGTGGTTGAGCGAGACCTTGGCCATGGAGTGAGCGGGACGGTAACCGATGTCGATCTGCATGTTCGTTCTCCGTCCTTCTCTCAACGCTGCGGAAGCATCGGCGTCAGCCAGCCGATGAGCGACTGCGTGTTGCGCGACTGGATGTAGACCTTGCCCTGGCCGTTGAACTCGCAGACGAGGCCTTCGCCACCCGCGAGGAAGCCGAGCATGCCGCCGCCCGCCGAGCGCAGGTTGTAGTTGAGCTGGCCCTCGTACGCGACGAAGTGGCCGTTATCGACCATGAACGGCCCGTTGATGTCGACCGCCGTCGTGCCGCCGTAGCTGTTGAACCAGAGGTCGCCGTTGCCGGTCACCTCGAGGAGGAACGCGCCCTCCTTCGCGAGCATCGACTTGAGGCCGCCGAACTTCATCTTCACGTCGATGTCGCCGACCGACGCGAGGTAGGCGCCCGCCGAGAGCACGAGCTTCTCGCCGGGGTTGATGCGGCGATGCGTGATCTCGCCGGCCATCGTCGGCGCGATCCACACGCTGCCCGGCTGCGCGCCGTGGAAGTGGTTCACGAAGAAGCTCTCGCCGCCGAGCACCTTGCGGATGAAGGCGAGCATGATCGTGAAGATCATGTTGAAGAAGCCCATCGACTCCTTCGTGCTCATCTTCACGTCCATCGTGAGGTGCGAGCTGCGCGCGACCATCGAGCCCGCTTCGGTCACGAGGCGCTGGCCCGGCTGCAGATCGACGCGGAGCAGCGCGAACGACGGCCCGTGCGTGATCTCGTGCGGAATGCTCGCTGCCGACTGCGGTGCACCGCCCATCGCGGGCTGCATGCCCTGCGGTTGCTGAGCGTACGCTTGCTGCTGCTGGTCCATCTCTTCTCCTCTCGCGCGCGAACCCGCGCGGCTCGACCCCGTCGTGCCCTCGCGCGCGCCCGTCCCCTCGAGGCGCGGCCGCGCTGAGCGGCCCCCCTTTTATGCGAGCGCTCGCGCTGCTGCAACCGCGTTCTCGCGGACTTGGACCGCGCGATCCGTCGCGGTCCACGTTGGCGATCGCGACGGATCCGTCACGGCGCCGGATCGGAATTGATCCATTCGTGTCGGGTCTGGCGTTTTTGACCACCCTGGGGGTTGAACGCGATTCCTTGCGTGTTTTTTGCGCTCAACCCCCATTAGTCGTAGTGGTCATGACATGACGTGACGCCGCGCGACGCGACCATGTCCATCCGTGATACCTCGCTCGCCCGAGCGCGTTCGCATCCAGCCTGCTACGATTTCATCTATTCGAAACTACAATGTTTATTGGAAATCGACGAGGGTGCTCCGAAAAGTGTTTGACCGAGGGGTCGCCGTTCTTTATCCAGGGGGTCCTTCCTCAATCGATAGGGGGTCGGTTCGGCGTCCTCTCCCTACATGTCGTGTATTCACTTGAAGTAGGCCGTGCATCGGAGCACCTCGGGGCGTCACCCGGCGGGGTGACGAGCGGGGTCGAGCGGGTCTGTCGTGCGGGTCTGGGGCGGTCGGTCGAGGGCGGCAGCAGTTCCGGGGCGGGGCGACGAGAAAATCGCCGTCAGTAGGAGGTCTCGGGAGCGTCCCGAGATCGAGGGGCTCCTTTCTTCTTCACTTGATGTCGTAGCGCTGGAAATCCGGAGAGTCGTGGTCGCGTGCGAGCCCGTCGAGTCGGGCGTCGGGCGGACCCGGCGCAGAGCGAGAGATCGAAAACCGACGGGTCTGGGCTCGTGGGAGGGCCAGGCTCCGAGACGTGGAGGCAACCGTGTCCGTAGTCAGCCGAAGCGAGACGCGTAGCAGTAGCGGGGGTGCCATGGAGAGAGTCGTGGAGCATCGGGCGGAAGCACAGGGACAGGGCAAGCATCGGTCGCTGGACGAGGCGCAGGGTCTGACGATCGAGCGCCGCTCGACGCGGGTCGGCGTCGATCCCCTCGACGAGATCAGCTACGAGCTGCGAGACAGCGTCATCACCAACCCGGATGGGTCGGTGGTGTTCGAGATGCGCGGAGCGGAGATCCCGGAGTCGTGGTCGCAGCTCGCGACCGACATCGCGGTCTCCAAGTACTTCCGCAAGGCGGGGGTCAAGGGCGACCAGAAGAAGGGCGAGACGGGCGCGCGTCAGCTCGTCGTGCGCGTGGCCAAGACCATCCGCGAGGCGGGTGAGCAGCTCGGCGGCTACTTCGCGACGAAGGAAGACGCGGACACGTTCGAGGCGGAGCTCAGCTACCTCCTCATCACGCAGACGGCGGCGTTCAACTCGCCCGTCTGGTTCAACCTCGGCCTCTACCAGCGCTACGGCATCGAGGGTCAGGGCGGCAACTGGGCCTACAACCCGAAGAAGGACGACGTCCTCGAGACCGCGAACGCCTACCAGCAGCCGCAGTGCTCGGCGTGCTTCATCCAGTCGGTCGGCGACGACCTGATGAGCATCTACGACCTCGTGAAGACCGAGGCGCGCCTGTTCAAGTACGGCTCGGGCACGGGAACGAACTTCTCGAGCCTGCGCGCGCGCCAGGAGAAGCTGAGCGGCGGCGGCACGTCGTCGGGCCTCATGAGCTTCCTCGAGGTGCTCGATCGCGCGGCCGGCGCGACCAAGTCGGGCGGCACCACGCGGCGCGCCGCGAAGATGGTCTGCCTCGACATGGACCACCCGGAGATCGTGGACTTCATCCAGTGGAAGGTCCGCGAGGAGAAGAAGGCGCGGGCGCTCATCCAGGCGGGCTTCTCGAGCGACTTCAACGGCGAGGCCTACCACACGGTCTCGGGCCAGAACTCGAACAACTCGGTCCGCGTCTCGGACGAGTTCATGCGCGCCGTCGAGACGAACGGCGAGTGGCAGACGATCATGCGCACGACCGGCGAGGTCGTGGAGACGCACAAGGCCCGCGAGCTCTGGCGCATGATCGCCGACAGCGCGTGGAGCTGCGCCGATCCGGGCGTGCAGTACGACAGCACGATCAACGGCTGGCACACGTGCCCGAACACGGATCGCATCAACGCGAGCAATCCGTGCAGCGAGTACATGTTCCTCGACGACACGGCCTGTAACCTGTCGTCGATCAACCTGGTGAAGTTCCTCGACGCGAACGGCAACTTCGACGTCGACGGCTACCGCCACGCGATCCGCGTGATGTTCATCTCGCAGGAGATCCTGGTCGATCACTCGTCGTACCCGACGCGCACGATCGCCAAGAACAGCCACGACTACCGCCCGCTCGGTCTCGGCTACGCGAACCTGGGCACGCTCCTGATGCGCCTCGGCATCCCGTACGACTCGGATCTGGGTCGCGCGTGGTGCGCCGCGCTCACGTCGATCCTCACGGGTCACGCGTACAAGACGAGCGCGGAGATGGCGGCGACGAAGGGCCCGTTCCCGGGCTTCGTGCGCAACCGCCAGCCCTTCCTGCGCGTGATGAACAAGCACCGCGACATGGCCTACACGATCGACAAGCCGGGCTTCCCCGGCACGACGGGTCGTGGCGACTCGGGCGCGCCGGACGCCGTGCTCGCGGCGGCGCGCCAGGACTGGGACGACGCGGTCGCGCTCGGCGAGAAGTACGGCTACCGCAACGCGCAGTCGACCGTGCTCGCGCCGACCGGCACGATCGGCCTGCTCATGGACTGCGACACGACGGGCATCGAGCCCGACTTCGCGCTCGTGAAGTTCAAGAAGCTCGCGGGCGGCGGCTACTTCAAGATCGTGAACCAGAGCGTCCCGCAGGCGCTCGCGAACCTGAAGTACTCGCCGGCGCAGGTCGCCGACATCATCGCGTTCGTCAGCGGCACGAACACGTTCACGGGGGCGCCCTACCTCTCGCGCGCGATGCTGCTCGAGAAGGGGCTCACCGAGAGCGAGCTCGCGAAGGCGGAGAAGGCGCTTCCGGGCGTGTTCGACGCCGGCATGGCGCTCGGTCCGTGGGTCATCGGCACGACGGCGTACGAGCGTCTCGGCATCAAGCCGGAGGCGTACAACAAGCCGGGATTCAACCTGCTCAAGCACTTCGGCCTGACGGGCAAGCAGCTCGACGAGCTGAACGACGTGGTCATCGGTCGCATGACGATCGAGGGCGCGCCGCACCTCAAGCAGGAGCACTACGCGGTGTTCGACTGCGCCAACCGCAACGGCAAGCACGGCAAGCGCTTCATCGAGCCGATGGCGCACGTGCGCATGATGGCGGCGGCGCAGCCGTTCCTCAGCGGCGCGATCAGCAAGACCGTGAACCTGCCCAACGATGCGAGCGTCGAGGACGTCGAGCGCATCTACTACGAGGGCTGGAAGCTCGGCCTCAAGGCCGTCGCGCTCTACCGCGACGGATGCAAGGCCAGCCAGCCGCTGAACACGTCGTCGGCGAGCGACGACGAGGAGAAGTCGGAGAAGAGCGAGAAGCTCGCCGCCAAGACCAGCGCGGGCGGCAAGACCGCGACGGCGACGCCGGTCGTCGGCGAGCACGTCATCAACCCCGAGGTCATCCCGGCGCAGACGCGCCAGAAGACGATCGAGGGCGCGCGCCCACCGGCCAGCATGCGCGTGCGTCTGCCCAAGCGCCGCTCGGGCTTCACCCAGGAAGCGCGCGTGGCGGGCCACAAGATCTTCCTGCGCACCGGCGACTACCAGGACGGATCGCTCGGCGAGATCTTCGTCGACATGCACAAGGAAGGCGCCGCCTTCCGCTCGCTGATGAACTGCTTCGCGATCGCGGTCTCGATGGGCCTGCAGCACGGCGTGCCGCTCTCGGCCTACGTGGACCAGTTCACGTTCACGCGCTTCGAGCCGGGTGGCCCGGTCGAGGGGCATCCGAACGTGAAGTTCGCGACCAGCATCATCGACTACGTCTTCCGCGTGCTCGGGGTCGAGTACCTCAAGCGCTACGACTTCGCGCAGGTGCCGCCGGAGGAAGTGCAGCTCGAGCTGTCGAATCCGACGGATGCCGACGCGGTGAACAAGATGCCCAACAGCGGCACGCAGTCGCTCCCGCCCGAGGGCTACAAGCAGACCGAGCAGGTCACCTTCTCGTACGACGGCCGCGGTGACGCGAAGGCGTCGTCGGACAAGAAGAGCGGCAGCGTCCTCGATCAGCAGCTCGGCGACATGATGGGCGATGCGCCCATGTGCGACGGCTGCGGCCACATCACGGTCCGCAACGGCGCTTGCTACAAGTGCCTCAACTGCGGCAACTCGATGGGCTGTAGCTGACTGACTCTTCCGCCGCGCAGGCGCGGCGGGCGGGGGCCCTTCGGGCACCCCGAGCCCCCGTACGGCGTCGCTCGGAGAACGACAGCAGGTCGGATTCGTGATGAGAGGCCTCGGCTCGAAAGAGCCGGGGCCTTTCGCCATCGAGCGCATCTTGCGCCAGACTCGAGGCATGGCGAGCATCGTGTGCCCTGGGTGCGCGCGAGCGGTCCCTCTCGACGACGTCGATCTCTCGACGAAGCTCGCCAAGTGTCGGCCCTGCGAGTCGGTGTTCGACTTCCGCGGTCAAGTGCGGACGCCGCAGGAGGACGCGCGCCGCCGTCGCGAGCTGATCGCTCCGCGTGGCTACCGCATCGTGACCGAGGCGCTGCCTTCGGAGAGCGTCGAGGGCACCGCCGGGTACCGCGACGCGGCCGCTACGCGTCGCGGCCCGCTCGAGCTCCGCCGCTACTGGCGCAGCCTCTGGACGATCCTGCACGCGCTCGGCGCGCTGGCTCTCGGTGGTTGGAGCAGCGTCGTCGTGACGTCGATCGCGCGCTCCGAGCACGACATCACACCGGCCGGGTGGCTCTGTGCATCGCTCCTGGCGCTCCCCGGCCTGTGGGCCGTCGGCGGCGTGCTCGTGGAGCTGGTGAGCTTCACGCGCGTTCGGGTCGACGACGAGACGGTGCTCGCCGAGACGTGGCCCGTTTCCTGGCGGGGTCGGACGCGCACGGCCGGCCGTACGATCCGCACGCTGCACGTGCGCGCGCGCCGACGCCTTCGTGCCGGCCGCATCGTCTTCGACGTCGTCGCCGACACGCCCGCGAGCGCGGGCCACGTCGTCGTGTCGGGCGAGCCCACCGAGGAGGGCGCCCGGTTCGTGGCCCGCCAGATCGCCGAGCGTCTCGGTCTTCCCGACCCCGATTGACCGCGAAATCGGCGTGAATCCGCGGCCCTCCACGCGTACCCGCCTAACATGACAGTCTGCTGACGGCTGGAGACGGCTATATCTCCCGGATGGCCGCGACCGAGCGCTTCGTCCTCTCGTCCACGATGACCCCGAAGGGCGATCAGCCCAAGGCGATCGCCACGCTCACGAAGGGGATCGAGAAGGGCGAGCTGCGTCAGGTGCTCCTCGGCATCACCGGCAGCGGCAAGACCTTCACGATCGCGAACGCGATCGCCAACACGCAGCGCCCGACGCTCGTCATCGCGCCCAACAAGACGCTCGCGGCGCAGCTCTACGAGGAGCTCAAGTCGCTCTTCCCCGACAACGCGGTCGAGTACTTCGTCAGCTACTACGACTACTACCAGCCCGAGGCCTACGTCCCCTCGAGCGACACGTACATCGAGAAGGACGCGATCGTGAACGAGAAGATCGATCGCATGCGCCACTCGGCGACGCGCTCGCTCCTCTCGCGCCGCGACGTGATCATCGTCGCCAGCGTCTCGTGCATCTACGGCATCGGCTCGCGCGACGCCTACGCCGAGATGCTCATCATCGTGAAGCGCGGCGAGACGTTCCGCCGCGACGAGCTGCTGCGCGAGCTCGTCGAGATCCAATACGACCGCAACGACGTCGACTTCCACCGCGGCACGTTCCGCGTGCGCGGCGACGTGGTCGAGGTCTTCCCGGTCGGTGAGGAGGACAAGGCCGTCCGCATCGAGTTCTTCGGCGACGAGATCGACCGCATCAGCGAGATCGATCCGCTGCGCGGCAAGGTGCTGCGCGACCTGCCGAGCTACGCGATCTACCCGGGCTCGCACTACGTGACGCCGGAAGAGATGCGCCGGCGCGCCGGCGAGAGCATCAAGACGGAGCTGCGCGAGCGGCTCGAGAAGCTCTCGAGCGAGATGAAGCTCGTGGAGAAGCAGCGCCTCGAGCAGCGCACGATGTACGACCTCGAGATGCTCGAGCAGACCGGCTTCTGCCACGGCATCGAGAACTACTCGCGCCACTTCAGCGGGCGCAGCGCGGGCGATGCGCCGCCGGTGCTCGTCGACTATTTCCCGAAGGACTTCCTCCTCGTCCTCGACGAGTCGCACCAGACGGTGCCGCAGATCGCGGCGATGTACCGCGGCGACCGGGCGCGAAAGGAGATCCTCGTCGAGCACGGCTTCCGACTGCCGAGCGCGCTGGACAACCGGCCGCTCAAGTTCGAGGAGTTCTGGGAGCGCGTCGGGCAGACGATCTTCGTCTCGGCCACGCCCGCCGAGTTCGAGCTCGAGCAGACGCAGGGCGAGGTCGTCGAGCAGGTGATCCGACCCACGGGCCTGCTCGATCCGAGGATCCACGTCAAGCCGGTCGGCACGCAGGTCGACGATCTGCTGGGCGAGATCCGGACGCGCGTGAAAAAGAACGAGCGCGTGCTCGTGACGACCCTGACCAAGCGCATGGCCGAGGACCTGACCGAGTACTACGCGGAGCTCGGCGTGAAGGTCCGCTACCTCCACAGCGACGTGGACACGCTCGAGCGCATCGAGATCCTGCGTGACCTGCGCAAGGGCGAGTTCGACGTGCTCGTCGGCATCAACCTGCTCCGCGAGGGCCTCGATCTGCCGGAGGTCTCGCTCGTCGGCATCCTCGACGCCGACAAGGAGGGGTTCCTGCGCTCGCCGCGCTCGCTGATCCAGACGATCGGCCGCGCCGCTCGAAACGTGAACGGCGAGGTCATCATGTACGCCGACAAGATCACCGACGCGATGAAGCTCGCGATCGACGAGACCGGCCGTCGCCGCCTGCTCCAGGCGAAGTACAACGAAGAGCACGGCATCACGCCCGAGTCGACGACGCGCCGCATGACCGAGCTGGGGGCGGCGAGCGGCACGAGCGACTGGTCGCCGATCCCCGGGCGCAGCGGCGTCACCGCCGACATCGATGGCCTCAGCGCCGCCGAGCTCGAGGATCGCATCGAGGAGCTCCGGAGCGAGATGCTCGTCGCGGCCGAGGCGCTCGAGTTCGAGAAGGCCGCCGAGATCCGCGACCGCATCAAGAAGCTCGAGGGCCGCGCCGACCGCAACAGCGACGTCGTGCCGAAGAAGACCGCGGGCCCCGCGAAGAAGAGCCGCATGAGCGGCGGCCGGCGGCGGTGAGCATCGCCGCGCTCCTCACGCCAGCGGCGCTTCGCAGAGCTCGCGCCTTCCGCACCGCCCGCACTCGCCGCCGCTCCAGAGGTGCTCGTAGAGGCTCTGGACGTCGTCGAGCATCGCTTCGTCCTCGGTGACGATGCCGAGCTCGAAGTTGCGGTTGCGCTCGCTCTTGGCGCCGAGGCCGGCGCCGGTCCAGTTGGCGCTACCGAGGTAGAGCCAGCGGCCGTCCACGATCACGGTCTTGAGGTGGATGCGCGGGCACATGCGGATCTGCAGAGCGCCTCGGAACAGGCGCGGGTGCTTCTCGAGCTCGTCGCGAAACGGGCGCGAGGGCAGCTCGGCGTGGAGCAGGCGAAGCTCGACGCCGGCGACGGCCAGCTCGTCGAGCACCTCGAGCACGCTGCCGAAGATCGATCGGCGGCCCACGCGGCTGCGCTCGACCAGCATCTCCTTCACGTTCGCGGTGGCGATCCACACGCTCACCTTCGCGGCCTTCACGGTCTCGACGACGCGCTCGAGGTGGCCGCGGCCGCTCACGAGCGCGAGCGCCACGGCGCGCTCGCTCTGCACGAAGTCCGTCACCGAGGGCGGCTCGAGCACGGGCAGGCGCCGGCCGCTGCGTCTCACCGCGGCGTCTCGCTCCAGCTCGGCACGAGGTGGAGCGGTGGCTTACCGTCGAGCACGCGCGCGGCGTCGGTGAGCGCCATGCAGGCCATGCGCGAGCGGGCCTCGAGCGTGGCGCTCCCGAGGTGCGGCAAGAGGATCACGTTCGATCGGCCGACCAGGCCCGGGTGCACGCGTGGCTCGTCCTCGTACACGTCGAGGCCGGCGCCGGCGATCACGCCGCGCTCGAGCGCGCGCACGAGGGCCGCCTCGTCCACGACCGTGCCGCGCGAGGTGTTGACGAGGATCGCGCTCGGCTTCATCCGCGCGAGCTGCGCCTCGCCGATCAAGTGGCGCGTCGCCGGCGAGCCCGGGCAGTGGAGCGTGACGAAGTCGCTCTCCTCGAGCAGGCGCGAGAGCGGCGCGTGCGTCGCGATGCCGTCGGGCGAGAAGGGCTGGTCGGCGCGCTCCGCCGCGATCACGCGCATGCCGAAGGCGGCCGCGCGCTTGGCGATCGCGCGGCCGATCCGGCCGTAGCCCACGACGCCGAGCGTCTTTCCGTCGAGCTCGGTGCCGAGGAGCATCGTCGGCGACCAGCCGTGGAAGCCGCCGCTCCGCAGCATGGCCTCTCCCTCGTGGAAGCGGCGCGCCACGGCGAGCATCAGCCCGAACGCGAGCTCGGCCGTGGACTCGGTCAGCGTGTCGGGCGTGTGCGTCACGAGCACCCGCCGCGCGCGGCACGCGTCGACGTCCACGTTGTCGAAGCCCACCGCCATCTGCGCGACGATCGCCAGGTCCGGCAGCCGGTCGAGCAGTGTCGCGTCGATCCGATCGGTGACGAGAGAGACGATCGCCTTGGCGCCGCGCGCGCCGTTCGCGATCTCGTCGCGCGTCGGCGGGCGGTCCTCGCCGAAGACGATCGCCTCGTGCGCGCGCCCGAGCACCTCGACGGGGTCGAGCGGAAGACGACGTGTGACGAAGACCCGGCTCATGACGGCCCCGGCGTCACTTGCGCACGCGGTGCTTGTTCCACTCCTCGACGAACTCCCAGTCGGCGACGAGGCCCTTGCGCATCAAGAGCGTGAGCAGGGCGGCGAACATCGACTCCCAGTGGCCGTCGGGCAGCACACGCGAGACGTCCTTGCCTTGCACGCGCGCGCGCAGGGCCGCGATCAGATCACGCGTCGTGAGCTGCGCGTCCGCTTCGTCGCTCTGCTCGGTCTCGGGGGCGGGCAAGCGCACCTTCGTCCCGTCGAGCAGCGTCAGCGTCAGCATCTTCGGGCCGCGGCGGCGGCGCGGCTTCGGCGCTTCTGCTTCGGGCGCCTCTCGTGCAGGCTCGGGCGCGGCCGCGACCGGCTCGGCGTCCGCCGCCGGGGGCTCGGAGCCCGGCGCGGGAGGCTGGATCGAGACGAGAATCTCCGGCTCTCCCTCCTCGACGATGAGATCGGGATCTTCCGCCGGCGGGATCGAAGGAATCAGCGCCTTGCTCTTCTCCACGCGCGCGGCGGGCCCGGGCAGCTCGCGCCCGTAGTACGCGCGGACCGCGTCGCGAACGTCGGTCGAGCCGGCGACCATCGGCTTGACGGGCATGCCCACGTGCGTGCTCACGAGCGCGAGCGAGGCCTCGTTCAGCGGATCGTCGGTGGCCACGAAGAGCGTGTCGCCGTGGTGGCGGACTTTCCGCACGTAGACCGGCACGACGGCCGCGCGCTCGGCGAGCTCGCCCGGGATCAGGTTCAGGAGCTCGCGCGAGAAGTCCACGTGGTGAAGGTTCACCCACGGGATCGAGAGCTGGTTGCTGAGCACCTGCGCGAGCTGGTGCTCGCTCACCTTGCCGAGCGAGACGAGCACCTCGCCCAGGCGCCTTCCCGAGCCCTTCTGCGCCGCGAGCGCTTCGTCGAGCTCGGCCGTGGTGATGATGCCCGCGGCGACCAGCATGTCACCCAGGCGAAGACGTGTCGGGAGCTCGGTCACGATCGGCCCGCCTCTCCGCCCAGGACGGTCCGCGCGCCGGGCGCGCTGGGCACGGATCGGCTCGCCCACACCGGCCCTCTCCTTGCGCGGGAACCGCTCGCTTGCCGCCCGGGCCTCCGGAGCGAGCGCTCCCTGGTGATCACTCTTGCGCTGGTCATAAGGCTCGCTCGAGCGATCGTGTCAGAGCCGGTCGGGCGCCCCCAAAATTCCCGCGGAGCGTGGCGGCCCGCGCCAGGCGAACGAGGGGCTTGCGGCGTGGGGCGTCAGGGCGCATCGATACGGGCTCATGGGCGATCGAGCAGCACTCCGGCAGGGCGACCACGCGGTCACCGCCGTCTCGAACGACGGGGCGTTCCGGGTCATCGCGCTCCGCGCCACCGAGACGGCCCGCGGCGTCATCGCGGCCCAGCGCGCGAAGGGGAGGACGGCCGAGCACATCGCCGACCTCGTCACCGGCACCCTGCTCGTGCGCCTCACGATGGCGCCTGCGTACCGCGTGCAGGGGATCGTGCGCGGCACCGACCAGAAGAGCGTCGTCGTGGCCGATGCCTATCCGGACGGCACGACCCGAGGCCTCGTGAAGCCGAGCGAGGCGGAGCTCGCGTTCGGCGAGGGAGCCCTCATGCAGATGATGCGCTCGCTCCCGAACGGCTCGATCCACCAGGGCGTCGTCGAGGTCAGCCGCGAGCACGGCGTGTCGGGCGCGCTGATGAACTACATGCTCGAGTCCGAGCAGGTCACCTCCGCCATCGGCGTCTGCGCCGTCACGAGCGACGTCGGGATCGCGATCGCCGGCGGCTACGTGGTGCAGCTGCTCCCCGAGTGCACCGATCCGCCGCTCGCCGTCATGTACGAGCGCTTGCGGAACGACTTCGTCGACCTGGGCAAGGTGCTCACGCAGCACGCCGGCGATCCGCGCACCATGCTCTCGGAGATCCTCTACGGCATGCCGTACACGGAGACCCAGGAGCACGAGCTCACCTATCGCTGCACCTGCTCGAGCGAGCGCGTGCTCGCGAGCCTCGCCACCGTGGGCCGAGCCGATCTCGAGGACATGATGCGGGCGGCCGAGCCGCTCTTCATCACGTGCGACTACTGCAACACGCCCTACGAGGTCGCGCCCGAGGCGCTCCGCGGTCTCGTCACCTCGAGCTGACGCGCGCGCGCTCCACGCCGCCGCGCCGCGGTAGGCGTCCGCCAGTCGATGACGCCGCATCGCGCGCGTTGCAGCACGCCGCCCGGTGCGTAGCTCGTCACGCACACGGTTTCGCTCGGCCGACCCCGCCCGCGGCTCGTACTCCGGGAGGGTCGGGAGTAACGTTCGCGCCGATCCACACGAAGGGCTGACCATGACGCATCGCTTCTCGCTCTCGCTCGCGCTCGCGCTGTCTTCCTTTCCTCTGCTCGCGCCTGCCGCGCTCGCGCAGGACGTGCTGGCCGACGCTCCGCCCGTCGGCGAGGACGCGGCGAGCGAAGAGCGCCAGGTCGAGCCGCCGCCCGAGGTGATGCAGACGAGCGTCGCCGTCGAGGCGCCGAGCGAGGGCGGCTGCGCCGAGAATGTCTACGCGAGCTCGCGCGCATCGGTCGTCCGCGTGGAGTCGGGCACCCGCGTCGGCTCGGGCTTCCTCGTCGTCGACGCCAGCCACGTGATCACCTCGTTTCGCCTCGTGCGCGACGGCCACGACGTGCGCGTCGTCGACCCCGACGGCAACGCGCGCAACGCGCACGTCATCAACACCGCGAGCGACGACGACCTCGCGATGCTGGAGCTCACCTCGCCCCTTCCGTCCGCGCCGCTCGGGCTCGCGAGCTGGGACGAGGTGCGGGTCGGCATGCCGGTCGTCGCCCTGGCGCACTCGCTCGTGGGGCGCCGCCACCACGTGATGGGCGGTCCGCAGACGCAAGGCCTCTTCGACTGGGCCGTCGCCGCGGGCGTGGTGAGCGCCGTCGGCGACCGCGCCATCCAGACCGACATCGCCCTCGACGGCGGGAGCTCGGGCGGCCCCATCCTCGACTGCGAGGGGCGCGTCGTGGCGGCCGTCTCGATCGCGTTCGCTGGCATGGACGAGATCGTCTACCTCGGCTCGGGAACGCCCGCGCTCGCCGACCTCGTCTCGCGCGTCGAGCATCCCGAAGGCTACGGCGGACGCGTCAGCGCCTTCTTCGGGATCGGCATCGCGACGGCGTTCGAAGATCCGGGCTGGGTCTGGGGCGGCTACCTCCAGGTCGGCATGACCGCGCTCGACGCGTTCGTGCTGAGCGGCCGCTTCCACTACTTGCTCCGCACCGACGACCCGATCGGCACCTCGACGCTCTCCTCGCTCACCGACCGCATGCGCGGTGACGCGTACGCCGGCTGGCGCCAGCTCGTGAGCTTCGGCGGCGGCTTCGGCTTCCACTTCGAGCTCGGCCTCGGAGCCTCGGTCTCCAGCGTGCGCGACACCTCGCGCGTCGCGCTCATCGACATGGGCGCGATCCGCATCGCCAGCACCGAGCACCAGCAGTGGGTCGTCCGCCCGCTGGCGATCCTCAACCTGCAGTTCGGCTGGGTGACGATCAGCTACACGGCGGAGTGGGACCCGACGCGCATGAACGTGATGCACCTGTTCGATCTGGGCTTCCGCCTGTAGATCGGCCCCGTTTCGTCGTCGATCGAGCGCGGGCGACCTCCCCGACGGGGTGGTCGCCCAAGTCTTTCCAGGGCCTCCCCACGCGTGTACGATTCGCTCCCCCCGGGGCCACCCGTGCGTTTTTCGGGTGTCCTTTCGATCCTTTATCCCGGGGCACGGACGCGAACGCCATGACGACGACCGACATCCTTCGTGGAGAGCTGGAGCGCCTCTTCGAGCTCGACGACATGAAAGCTCTCGCGAGCGATCTGCTCGGGCTCTCTCCGGACGACGTCGGAGGCGCGACCGGCAAGGGTGCTTTCGCGCGTGCTCTCGTGGAGCGCTGCCTGGCCGACGACGCGATCGTCGCGCTCGCCGACGCGATGGTCTTCTCGAAGAAGGGCGTGAAGGCCGACATCGATCTGTACGCGCGCCCCGAGGAGCTCGCGGCGGGCACTTCGGTCGGTCCCTTCAAGGTGCAGAAGAAGATCGGCGAAGGCGGCACCGGCGTCGTCTATCTCGCCGAGGGCACGCTGCCCGACGGCAAGATCGAGAAGGTTGCCCTCAAGGTCGTGCGCGCGACCCACGGTCGTGACGACGCGGCCGCGCAGCGCTGGGCGACCGCGATGCGCGCGGTGGCCCGGAACGACGAGGGCACGCTCGGCCGCGTGGTGGCGGTAGGGCGGCTCGAGGACGGTCGACCGTGGGCCGCGACGCGCTTCGTCGAAGGGCAGGCGCTCGGTGCGCGCATCGCGCGGACGGGCCCGATGCACTTCAACGAGGCGCGCCCGATCGTGCGCGGCGTGCTGCAGGCGCTCGAGGCACTGCACGGTCGAGGGCTCGCGCACGGCAACGTGAAGATGGAGAACGTCTTCATCGTCCGGCCGACGGCCGAAGGGAAGATGACGAACGAGCCCACGGGCGTGCTCGTCGACCCGGCCGCCGATCGCCTGCTCGTTCGACGGCCGGCCGCGAGCGCGGCCGAGAGCGGCATCGTGCCGGTGGCGGGCAGCGCGAAGGCCTTCGCGCCCGAGCAGGCCAAGGCCGGCCAGGCCTCGGCGTCGTCCGACGTCTACGGCGTCGGCACGCTCCTGTTCGAGCTGCTCACCGGCAAGCCGCTCTTCAGCGGCTCGGCGATCGAGGTCGTCGCCCAGCAGCTCACGAAGGACGCCGATGCGCCGAGCGGTGTCGCGCCGCGCGGCTGGGTCAGCAAGGAGGTCGACGCGATCGTCCTCAAGGCGCTCGAGAAGAGCCCCTCGGCCCGCTACCAGAGCGCCGCCGAGCTGCGCGAGGCGATCGAGTCGATCGGCCGCGCATCGATCCCGCCCGAGGCGCGCAAGAAGGAGGCGCTCGACCAGAGCGCGTTCGATCGGGCCGTCGACGCGCTCATGGCGGAGCCGGCGAACGAGGAGCTCGCCGCCGCGCTCGAGAAGATCGCCGACCCGGCCGAGGAGTGGGGCAAGGTCGCCGAGAAGCTGCGCGAGATCGCCGGGCTGGCCGACGACAAGGAAGCCAAGAAGTCGCTCTTGTTCCGCGCCGCGCGCGTGCTCGAGAACGACGCCAAGGACGACAAGGGCGCCGAGGAGGCCTACCGCGAGATCCTCGAGGTCGACGCGGAGGACGACATCGCGCGGATCGGGCTCGAGGAGCTCAAGCGCCGCAGCGGAGACTCCGAGGGGCTCGTCGAGCTCCTGCTCGAGAAGGCCGAGCGCGAAGAGGTCCCTCACGACCGCGCCGTCATCCTCCGCGAGATCGCCGAGACCTACGAGCACGGGCTCAAGGACCCGGGCAACGCCTTCGTCGCCTGGACGCAGGCCCTCACCGAGGATCCCAAGGACGAGACGGCGCGCGAGATCGAGCGCCTCGCGCAAGGGAACAACGAGCGCTGGAACGAGGCGATCCACGCCCTGAACGACGCCGTCGCGGCGACCGACGACCCGACGCGCAAGGTCCACATGTTCGTGCTCATGGGCCGCTGGTACGGCGAGCGCCTCGGGCGTCCGGACTTCGCGCTGCCCTGCTACTCGCAGGCGCTCGGGATCGACCCGCAGAACGAGGCGGCGCTCGACGGAACGGTCGAGCTCTACCGCAAGGCGCAGAGCTACCCCGAGCTCGCGGGCCTCTTGCTGCGCCGGGCCGAGATCGCCACCTCGCCGGTGCGTCAGCGCGACTTCAAGGCGGAGGCTGCCGAGATCGTCCATCGCAAGCTCGGGGACGCGGCGCGCGCGGCCGATCTCTTCGAGCAGGTGCTGGCGGCCGATCCGGCCCACCCGAAGGCGTCCGAGTCTCTCGAGACGATCTACGCCGAGAAGAAGCAGTGGCCGGAGCTGGCCAAGCTCCTCGAGAAGAAGGCCTCGAGCCAGCGCGGCGCGGCGCGCGTCGAGACGCTCTCGGCGATCGCCGAGCTCTACGAGGATCGCCTCTCCGATCCGGACAAGGCGCTCGCCGAGTACGAGGCGGTGCTCGCCGAAGAGCCCAAGAACCTGGCGGCCCTCAAGGGTCTCGAGCGCATCTACAGCCAGAAGGGCAAGTACGACGAGCTGCTCCAGAACCTCCGGGCGCAGCTCGAGACCGTGGCGACCCCGCGGCAGCGCATCAGCATCCTCGAGCGCGTCGGCGGCATCCTCGAGGAGGAGTTCGTCGATCACAAGCGCGCGGCGGAGACGTTCGAGGAGATCGTCGCCATCGAGCCGGGCCACGAGGGCGCCAACACGCAGCTGGCGCACCTCTACCGGAAGCTCCAGCGCTTCGACGACCTCGCCAAGACCCTCGAGCGGCACGCGCTCGGGTCGGCCGACGAGAAGCGCAAGATCGCGCTGCTGCTCCAGTCGGCGCGCGTGCTCACGGTCGACGTCGGCTCGCCGCAGCGCGCGATGCAGGTCGCCGAGCGGGTGATCGGCGTCGACCCGAAGAACGCCGAAGCCCTCGAGCTGCTGGCGCGCCTGCAGCACCAGTCGGGTGATGCGAAGTCGGCCATCGACTCGGTCCGCAAGCTGGCCGACGCCGAGTCGGACACGAAGAAGAAGGCGGAGCTGCTCGGGCGCGTGGGGCGCATGCTCGAGGACTCCGGCGACAAGGACGGAGCGATCGCGCAGTACAAGGCGGCGCTCGATGCGAACAAGGACGACGTCGCGGCGGCCTCGGCGCTCCGCGCGATCTACGCCGGTCGCGGTGACGCGCACGGAGCGGCCGAGCTCTTGCTCCGCGAGATCGAGGTCACGACCGGCTCGGCGAGCAAGGCCAAGCTCTACGCCGAGCTCGGCGCGATCCGGCGCGAGCGTCTGAAGGACGTCCCGGCGGCGCGCGACGCGTACCGCAAGGCGATCGATCTCGACCCGACGAGCACGCCGGCGGCGCGGGGCCTCGGCGACATCGCCTTCGAGGCGGGCGAGTTCGAGGCGGCGGCCAAGAGCTACGAGCCGCTCCTCTCGCGTACGAGCGAGATGACCAAGGAGGAGGCCCGCGAGGTCTCGCTCCGCACGGGCGACTCGTTCCGCAAGATCGGCGGCTTCGACAAGGCGCAGCGCGCGTACATGAACGCGAAGGCGTTCGCGCCCGAGGATCGCGAGGTCCTCGAGCGCCTGGCCGACGTGACGTTCGAGTCGGGCGCGGCCGACGAGGCCGCCGAGATGTACCGCGACATCCTGAAGACGGTCGGCAAGGACCTCGTCGGGACCGATCGCGGGCGCATCGTCTACCGCGTGGGCGAGGCGCTCCGGCGCTCGGGGCAGCTCGACGAGGCGCGCACTTCGCTCGAAGAGGCAGCGCAGCTCTTGCCGGGCCAGCTCGACCCGCTGCATGGGCTCAAGCAGCTCTACGAGGCCAAGAGCGACTGGGAGAAGGTCGTCAGCACGCTCAAGCGCCGCATCGACGTGGCTCCCGACGACGAGCGCGCGAAGCTGCTGATCGAGCAGGGCGACGTGCTGCTCGGCAAGATCGCCGACAAGGCGCGGGCCGGAAAGGCGTACGTCGCGGCGCTCGAGATCAAGGCCGACGACCGCAACCTGCTCACCAAGCTGATGGCCGTCTATTCGGAGACGAAGGACTGGAGCAAGCTCGTGGAGGTCATCCTCCGCATCGCCGAGCTCGTCAGCGATCGCGTCCAGCTCGGCAAGTACTACAACACCGCGGCCGCCATCTCGCACCTCGAGCTCGGGCGTCTGGACGAGGCGGCCGACTACTACGAGCAGGCGCTCGACATGCTGCCCTCGCTCGGCAAGGCCTTCGACGGCCTCGTCGCCGCGCTCACCTCGAAGGCCGACTGGCCGCGCCTCGAGAAGGCGTACCGCGATCGCATCAAGCGGATGGAGAGCCTCAAGGACGCCGAGGCGCCGGCCCCGAAGGACGTGGCGCACCTCTACGACTCGCTCGCCGAGGTGCTCAAGCACCGCCTGAACAAGCCGAGCGACGCGGTCGAGGCGTTCGAGAAGGCGCAGAAGCTCGATCCGGAGAACCGCCGGCGCGCCGAGCAGCTCGCCGAGATCTTCTCGGCCGAGCCGAAGAAGTACTTCCAGAGCGCGGTGCGCGTGCACCACGAGCTGCTCGAGATGAGCCCCTACCGCATGGAGAGCTACCAGGCGCTCCGCAAGCTCTACACCGAGGCCAAGAAGCCCGACGAGAGCTGGTGCGTCTGCCAGACGCTCACCGTGCTGAAGAACGCCGAGCCCGACGAGGAGGCGTTCTTCAAGAAGCACAAGAAGCGCGCGCCGGCGGCGGTGAAGGCCGAGCTGACCGAGGACCTCTGGGTCAAGCACGTGCAGCACCCGACGCAGGACCCGCTGCTCACCGACATCTTCACCACCATCGCCCCGGCGGTGATCGCGGTGCGCGCCCAGCCTCTCACGGCGTTCAAGCTCGATCGCGAGAAGCCGCGCGACGCCGAGCGCGATGCCGCCGACATGGCGCGCACGCTCTGGTACGCCGGCGCGGCGACGCGCATCACGCTGCCGCCGATGTACTACCGGAACGACGATCCGGGCGGCCTCTCGTTCGTCTTCGCGGCGCCGCCCTCGATCGGCCTCGGCCGGGGCGCGCAGCAGGGCGGCCCGCCGCAGGCGCTGGCGTTCGTCGCCGGACGGCACCTCACGTACATGCGCGGCGGCCTCTATCTCCGACACCTCGTGCCGACCGGCTCGGGCCTGCGCGGCTGGCTGCTCGCGGCGATCAAGAGCGTCGTCCCGGCGTTCCCGATTCCCGGCGATCTCGCGGGCGCGGTGAACGAGCACCAGTCGGCGTTCAAGCAGCACCTGCCCGGGCCGCAGCAAGACCAGCTGCGAAGCCACGTGAACCGCCTGCTCTCGGCGGCGCCCGAGCTCGACCTGAAGAAGTGGACCGCCGCCGTCGACCTCACGGCCGACCGCGTGGGCTTCATCCTCGCGAACGACCTCGAGATCGCCTCGGCCCTGCTGCGCGCGAGCCCCGACGAAGCGTCGGCCGTGCCGCAGAAGGACCGCCTCAAGGAGCTCACGCTCTACTCGGTGAGTGAGAGCTACCTGACGATTCGCCACAAGCTCGGCATCGCCATCGGCGACTGACGCTCGGCCGCGGTCGCGGTCGACCGCGTCCGTGGTCGTCGATCATCCGTTCGACATGCGGTCGCGCTTGCCTTCGTCGATCGCGCCGGGGAACAGCCGGCGCAGGTGGTAGGCCTGCACGGCCAAGCGCCGGTCGTTCTCGTCGAGCTTGACCTGCTGCGCGGCGTGGACGCTGCGCGCGTACAAGAGGAGCCCCATCGTGACGATGGAGAGCGCGAGCACCGGCCCCAGGAGGCCCGGGTGCTGGACGCCGAAGATCCAGAGCAGAGGGGCCGTCGCCAGCGTGAGGACTGCGGCGAGCGTGATGAACGCCCCGACGCGCGGGCGTGCCGCTCGGCGCGCCGCGACCTCGGCGTCGACCTCCTTCGGGAGCGCCGCCTCCGGCGCTTCGAGCGCCTCGACCAGCAGCTTCGGCGCCTCGCGGTTGTCGGGATCGAGCGTCACGGCTCGCAGCAGATCGTGGAGGGCCGCGCCGGACGCCTCGGGGTCGCTCGAGGAGAGCCGCTCCTTGGCCCCCTTCACGGCGGCCGCCGCCGAGCGCTTCTGCGACTCCGCGTCGCGGGCGCCGTCGAGCCAGCGCTCGATCTCCTCGGCGACCTCGAGCGCGGTGTCGTAGCGGTCCTCGCGCTCGACCGCAGTCGCCTTCACGCAGATGTCGTCGAGCTTCGGGTCGATGTCCACGTGATCGCTCGGTCGCGCCACGATCCCGTCGACGATCATCGCGATGACGCGCAAGTAGCTCGAGTCGTCGCGGAAGCGTCGCAGGGCGAGGATCTCGTAGAGGATGACGCCCAGCGAGTAGACGTCGGCGCGCGCGTCGAGCGGCTCGGTGCGCGCCTGCTCGGGCGACATGTACGCGAGCGTGCCGATGAGGTTGCCCGGCTTGGTGATGTTCGGCTTGTACATCCGAAGGCGCGTCGGGTCGGCCGCCACGATCGAGTGGCGCGCGCGCTCGGGGGCGCCCGTCTTCTCGGGCCGCGCCTCGAGGGTGCGCGCGAGGCCCCAGTCGAGCACGTAGACCTCGCCGTAGTCGCCGATCATCACGTTCGACGGCTTGAGGTCTCGGTGCAGCACGCCGTGCACGTGCGCGTAGTGGACGGCGCGGCAGACCTGGAGATACGCAGCGAGGATGCGGCGCCGCGTGAAGCGCTTGGTGTACTCCTCGTCGGCGCTCGCGAGGCCGAACAGGATCCGCGCCAGCGTCTGCCCGCGCACGCGCTTCATCGTGAAGAAGAGGCGCCCGTTCTCGTCGACGCCCATGTCGTAGACGGGGACGATCGCGGGGTGCTCGAGCTGGCCCTGGACCCGGCCCTCGCGCAGGAAGCGCTGGCGCGTCTCGGCCGTCTCGACGTGGCTGTGCATGATCTTGGCGGCGATGCTCCGGCCGATGCGGCGATCCTTGCGCAGGCGCACCTCGCCCATGCCGCCCGCGCCGAGGATCGGACCGTCCTGGTAGCGGCCGTTCCGCTCGGCCTCGTCCAGCTCGGCGCGCAGGTCCGGCAGGTCGAGCTGGACCTCGTGGAGATCCTCCTCGCCCTCGACGCGGTTGAACTCGGCCGAGCCGCCGCTCTCCGGCTCGAGGCTCCGGCGCGCCGCGGCGAGCTCGGCGTCGGTCGGCTCGCGCGAGAAGCGCGCCGGGGCGCCGGGGGGACGTTCGTCGTTGGGCATCGGAGCGCAAATCGCAGCGCGCGGGGCCCCGCCCGTCAAGGACGAAATCGCCCCGGGGTGTGATCGCGGATGGTTGGTCAGCGAGCACGCGCCGCGATCACACCCATCGCCCCGCGCTCCGAGGGCCCCGTGCGAGCCTCGAGGTTCCGCGTCACGGAGCGGCCCGGCTCGCCTCCTCTTCGTCCACGAAGAGCAGCTCGATCCGCCCCGGCAGCTCGGCGGCGACATCCGGGGCCAGGGGCTCGCCGGCGTGCGTCGCCTCGCCGTAGAGGCAGAGCCCGTGCTCTTCGTCGTCGTCGGCGACCTCGAGCCGCAGCGTGTGGACGGACCGCGCGCGGAGCACTGCCGCCAGGGCGTCGTCGAGCGGCACCGAGAGCGACACCCTCCGTCCGAGCCCGTCGTCGGCCGGCACCTGCAGGAGCCCGAGCCCTTCGCCGTCGATCGACGCGTACACGCGCGAGCCGTCGGTCGGCTGCGCGCCCACGCCGGCGCCGGGGAGCTCGGAGCTGGCGCGCATCGTGAGGGAGATCGCCGCTGGCAGTCCGCGCGGCGCCCGGAAGCGGTACTCGACCCAGCCGTGACCGGCGCCGTAGAGCTGCCGGATCGGGCCTTCGTCGTAGCGGCCCGCCCGCTCGAAGCGCGCGCGCGAGAACGCCTCGGGGGCGATCGACACGCGGCGACCTCGGGGGCTCGCCACGCGGCGCGTTCCCGAGAGCTCGTGCGCCGGATCCCAGAGCGGCGTGGCGCCGCTCGGCCAGGGTCGCGCCGGGCCTTCGTCGTCGGCCATCGCGCGGGCCTGCGCCGCGAGCACCTGGCGGACCTCTCGCGCCTCGCCGCGTCGGCGGGAGACGTCGATCGTGTGGGCACCGCAGGGGTCCTCGCCAGGGCAGTAGATCCACGCGAGCGCCGCGTCGACGCCGTCCCGTGCGGCGCGAGCGAGGAGCCGATCGAAGAGGCGCGGGCGCGAGAGGCCGAAGGTGCGCGTGCCCGCGCGAAAGCCGATCTCACCGAGGACCAGCGGCTTGCCGAGCACACTCGTGGCCAGCATCGCGTGGTCGTCGACGAACGCGTCGAGCTCGGCGAGGCCCGCGACGCGCCCGTGCTCGGCCGGATACGCGTGCGCGTCCGCGTAGTCGATCTCCGGCAGCGCCATGACCTCGCGCCAGGTGCGCCGCTCGGCGCTCGTGTCGTACCCGATGTGCCCGGCCGAGACGAGGTGGTGGGGGTCGAGCGTGTGCACGCGGCGCGCGGTGGTCCGGACGAAGTCCACGAGCGCGCTCGCGTCGCGCCGCTCGCACGAGAGCTCGTTCACGAGCTCCCAGGCGAAGATGGTCGGATCGTCGCGATACGGTACGCCGGTGACGACGTTCGTGCGGCCCACCACGCGCTCCACGTGGGCGAGATAGAGCGCGCGCGCTCGGCTCGATCCGAAGAAGGTGCCGAGCTCGGCCCGCGCGATCCCATCGGGAGAGGCAGCGTCGAACGGGTCGCCCGACCAGCGCAGGTAGGCCGGGATCCCTCCGTAGTCCGCCCAGCGGTTGCCGAGCACGACGATCGCGCGCAGGCCTCGGGCGCGCGCGGCGGCGAGGGCGCGGTCGAGGTGGGCGAAGCTCTCCTCGACCCATCCTTCGGCGCCGATGCGGAAGGCGTAGCTGCGGGCCCAGTCGGGCGCTCCTTCTTCGCGCTCGCCGAGGGCCCAGAGACGCACGAGCCCGAGGCCGTCGGCCTGCGCCGCGTCGAGCGTCTGCTCGAGCGCCTGGCGGTGAGCCCCGCCGTGCATCACGGCGACGTTGGCTCCGAGCGCGCGGAAGCGAGCACCGCGCAAGACGAAGTGCCCGGCCTCGACGTGCACGAGCTCGTCGCTCGCTGCGAGGCTCGGCGGCGGGGTGGGCGTGGACTGGGCTGCGGCGGCCTCGACCAACGACGCGCCGGCGAGCATCGCGCAGAGCGAGACCAGGCGGCGGCCGGCGACGCGATCGAGCGTCGCGACCGCCGGGTCCCTCACTCCACGCTCGCGGCGACGTAGCGCGTGCTGACCGGGCATCGGACGACGAGCGAGCGCTCGCCGACCTGGGCGTCGGGCGGCACGCCGAAGCTCGCGTGGAAGACGCCGTGCTCGTCGGTCACCGTCACGCCGAGCAAGAGCTCGGCACCGTGGGCGTCCCGCAGGAGGACCTCGACCCGGACGCCCTCGGCGGGAGCGGCGTCGCTCGTTGCGCGCCCCGTCACCTCGAAGCTCTGCCCACGCAGCACGTCCCAGTGCCGCCGGTCGAGCGCGAGCGAGAGCGGCGCGCGCGTGGGCCGGGGTGACGGGTTGCCGAGACCGAGCGGATCGGGCGCGACCGGCGTGTCCGTCTCGCCTGGCTCGGTGGCCGCCCGATCGGTCGCGCCGGTGCCGGTGGCGACACCCGCGGGGTCGTCCACGCTCGCTCCGCCCGTCCCGGACGACGTCGTGCTGGCGCTGCTCGCGCTGCTGCTGTGGGCGAGCGCTCGTTCGTAGGCCGCCGGTCGCGGGAGCGGATCGCGGACGTCCGGCTGGTAGGCGGGGCCGGCATCGGCGCGCCGCGAGACGAGCCCTTGCGCCGATCCGCCGAGGTCGACCCGCAGCCATCCACGGCGCTCGGGCATGTGGATCTCGACCCACGCGTGCGCCTCGTTCTCGACGAAGCGCGTGGGGACGCCCAGCGCCATCGCGGTGATCGCGAAGCCGTACGCGCGATGGCGGCAGACGCCCCGCATGCCCCGCGCGAGGTCGAGAAAGATGTTGCCGGTGTCGGCGGGCGGCTCCTCCGACTCCTCGAAGGAGCGGAAGTGCTCGACGAGGACCGACACCACGCGGTCGAAGGGGTCGCCCCGCTCGAGGCCGAGATCGTACCGTGCGAAGGCGAGCGCGTCGCTCTCCACGGAGTCGGGGAGCACCGGCACCTCCGCGACCAGCGCGTCGCTCGGCGCGGTCGGGAGCGCGGCGCTCGCGTCGAGCCCGAAGTACGTGCGCGGCGCATCGGTGAGGAAGACGACGCGGACCTCGCGCGGGCCGTGCTCGCTCTCGAGCACCGCATAGAAGTTGTCGGCGTGGTCGCGCTCCAGGTGGACGCGCGCGCTCGGGGGCTCGGTGCGCAGCGTGAGGATGCGGGACTCGGGGGAGACGCTCGGGAGCGGGACGGTGTTTCCGTCCGAGAAGTCGAGCACCACGCTGCCCCAGAAGCGATCGCGCGGCCGGGCGTCGGGCGGCGCGGTGCCGACCCCGTCGATCGGCACCGTCGTGCGCGCCCCGTCGGCCACCGCCAGCACGGGGACGCCGCCGACCAGCGCCACCCCGTCGAGCGCCGTCACGCGCTTGTAGGGAGTGATGGTGGGCGTGAAGACCTCGAAGTAGCCGACGGCGCCCGGAAGCGCCGTGACGCGGTCGGGCCGGAAGGTGGGCGAGCGCCGGCCGACCTCTTCGCTCTCGCGACCATCGCCGGGCAACGAGCGCATCGGGCGCTCGCCGTCGCGGAGCGAGCCGCCCGCCGGCGGAGGCACCAACGCGCCCCCGACCACGATCGCCGCCGGCTCGGCGCTCCCTGCCGTCGACACGAGGGAGCTGCCGTCTTCGGCACCCGCGTTCGGCACGTACTCGTGGGCGACGAAGCTCTGCGCGAGGGCGCCGGCGGCCACGGCGAGCCCCGAGAGGGCCACCACGACGAGCGCAACGCGAGCCCGAGCCGTCATCGACCGTGCCAGCATACGATCGAGACCCCGCGTCGGCCGCAAGGTTCCGCGCGGTCGTGCGCACGGACCGCGCGCGGCCGCGCTCGAGCGCTCGCTCCCGGCGTCAGGGGATCGGCATGCGCACCAAGAAGCCGTCCTGCACGCCGACGGCGGTACGGCCCGTCGCGCCGAACGCCGAGGAAGACACCGCGCGCGCCGTCCCGCGCATCGTTCCGGCGACGTAGAGCCATCCGTCCCAGACGCCGCCCGTCAGGATCGCGGCCTGATCCGTCGCGGCCACGCGCTCCCACCGCGCCGGAACGCAGGTCGCGGCGTCGGCGACGATCGCCCACGACTCGGTACTGCCACCGTCGCTCGCGAGTGTGCCGAGGCCGGGTGGAGACACCAGCGCCGCCGACGAGCCCGCCATCACGACGCTCGCTCCGGTGCGCGCCACGACGTTCACCAGGTCGTTGCCCGTCCCGGCTGCGATGCGCTCGAGCGCGAGCACGCTTCCGTCGGCGGCCACGCGCGTGAGCGTGGCATCGGCGGCGGCATCGGTGCCGTGCGTGACGTGGCCATCGCCCACCCAGCTCATGTCGCCCCGCGCCGTGCCCCCGATGAAGATGTCGTCGCTCTCGTCGATGGCCGCGGCACGCGCCTCCGAGCCGGGGCTCGCGCTGCGCAGCGTCCAGGTGGGCGGTCGGATCGTCGCGAGCGATACGCGGTAGGCGAGCGCGGCGTTGCTCGCCTCGTCGCGGCCGAGAACGACCCCGAAGCCCGCGAGGGCGAGCCCGTAGTGCCAGCCGGTCGTGAGGTACTCGGTCGTGCCCAAGGCCATCGTCGCGACGTCGAAGCGCGTGACCGCGCACGAGTTGCCGAACGAGTCCATGTCGGTGACGTAGAGGGTCCCTCCGTCGATCGCGGCGCCGGTCAGGTACACCGTCTCCGAGGCGAAGGGTGTCGCGGCGGTGATCGTGCCGCTCGCGTCCAGCCGGAGCGCGAACGCGCGGCTGGTCGCGGCGATGCCGTCGAACGTGCGTGCCACGCGCGGATCGGAGTAGACGAGCGCGTAGATCGCGCCGCTCGCGTCGAGCGTGATGGCGCCGACGCGCAAGCCGCCGATCGACTCGATTCCACGAGCGAAGCGCAGCACCGGCGCGGCGCCGCCCACGTCGTAGCAGGCGAGGAAGGCCTGCCCCAGACCGCTCGTGCCCTCCATGATCGTCTGCCCGCCGATCTGCATCGTGTGATCGGTCTCGCCTCCGAAGCAGACGGTCTGCGCACCGGCGCCGAAGGAGCGGACCTCCACGCTCGCCCCCACCGCTCCGGCGAACGCGATCGGCCCGGCCGTGCGCACGACGCCCCCGTCGCGCCCCGCATCGGGCCCGCCGTCCGTGCCGGAGTCGCCGCCGCCGTCTCGAGCGCCCGCGTCTCGAGCGCCCGCGTCGCTCGTGCCGCCGTCGCTCGTGCCGGAGTCGCGCGCACCGCCATCGTGGCCGCCGTCCGCGGCCCCACCGTCGATCCCCGCGTCCTCGGGGCGATCGGCGTCGGTCGTGGCGCCGTCGTGCCCGCCCGCGGCGTCGACGGGGCTCGCGGGATACGAGGGGAGCGTGCCGGGATCGACGAAGACTGGCTCGCAGCGGCCGCCACGACACGCGGTCTCGCCGGCGCACGAGACGCTCGCGCACTGCATCTCGAGGTACACGCGCAGCTCGAGCACACGACCGGCGAGGTATCCGCTCGAAGCGCGGGCGCTCGTCATGGTCGAGCCGTCGGCGCGCTGCGCCGTGACCTCGACGGTGAAGCGCCGGGAGGCATCGCCGCTCGCGGGCTCGAGCGCGAGCGTGAAGGGCAGCTCCGGAGCGTCCAGGCCCGGGCGCGCCGTGAGGGTGCGGAGCGTGTCGCCGGTCGGGCCCAGGATCCGCACGTCGAGCGCGGCCGCGTCGGCGCGCACGGTGGCATCCCCGTCGACCACGACGATCGTCTGCGTCCTCGTGGCGCAGCCCGTGAGCCCGAAGGCCAGGACGGAGAGAGCCAGGAGCCGGAAAGGCGTGAGAGTCATCGGGCCTCGTCGTTCTCGGGAGAGCTGGGGGATCTCGTGGGGGCGCGCGCGCTCAGAACGTGAGCGTCATGATCCGACCGCCGACGTCGCCCTGGACGCCTTCGCCCGGCGTGGTAGCGATCGCCGCGCCCGCGACGACGCCGCCCACGACGAGCACGCCGGCCGTGACGACGAGCGCCCAGAACCACGGCTCGCTCGTCACGTCGGAGGAGGCGGGCGCGGGCGTGGGCGAGGCGAGCAGCGACTGATCTTCGACCTCGTCGGGCGGGGGCGTCTCGGCCACCGTGGCCTGCGTCTCGGCCCGTGCCTGCGTGCTCGTCGTGGTGGCCGTCTCGGAGCTCGCGGGCAGCTCGCTCACGGCGGCGCTCGCTCTCGGCACGGGCTCGGCGCTCGGCGCCTGCCCGAGCGAGCTCTCCATCCCGTGCAGGCGATGGACGAGCGTCGTGCGATCCGCCTCCGGGATCGTCGCCTCGGTGAGGTAGAGCCGGAGGGCGTCGACGGCGCCGCGGATGTCGCCCATGTCGCGGCGCGAGAGATAGATGTTGTGGAGCAGCTCCGGCCGGTGCGAGAGGTCGTAGCTGCGCTGGAACTCCGCCGCCGCTTCGCGGAAGCGGCCGGCCTCGTAGTGCGTCATCGCCACCCGGAAGTGCTCGCGCGCCTCCGCGACCGCCGCCTCGTCCGAGGGCGGCGTGTCCTGCGCCGCGCTGGCGGCGGGAGCGAGCAGGACGGCGAGCGCGACCAGCACTGCAACCCAGGAATGCGTCATTCGGCGGCCTCCGAGCGTTGCCGAGGGGAGCAGCGAGTATGCCAAGCGCCAAAGGGCGTCACGAACCTTCGTCGGCGCACGCCGCGCGTTCCCGCCGAACGCGGGCGCGTCCTCACGAACGCGATCTTGTAGACTGCGATCGTGAGCGAGGCGCGAGGAAGCCCGTTCGAGCCCGGGATCCGGCTGGGAGAGCGCTATCGCTTGGGGGAGCGGCTCGCCGCGGGCGGCGTGGGCCAGATCTTCGAAGCGATCGACGAGCGTCTCGATCGCCGGGTCGCCGTGAAGGTGGTGCGCACGCCGGGGCTGGCGGATCGTGGGACCCTCGCGAGGCTCGAGCGCGAGGCGCGGGCCGCCGCACGGATCCATCATCCGAACATCGTCGACGTCACCGACTTCGGCACGACGAGCGAGGGCTATCCCTTCCTCGTGATGGAGCGCCTGGAGGGTGAGACGCTCGAGGAGCGCATCGCGCGCGGCCCACTGCCGGTCTCGCTCGCGGTGGAGCTGCACGGGCAGCTGCTCGACGCGCTCGCGGCGGCACACGCGGCGGGCGTGCTGCATCGCGACGTGAAGCCGGCGAACGTGCTCGTGGGCGCGCTGCCGAGCGACGCCGTCGTCGTGACGCTTCTCGACTTCGGCCTCGCCGCGCTGTCGGAGGGGGCTGGCACGAGCAAGCTGACCGATGGCGGCGTGGTGCTCGGCTCTCCCGCTTACCTCGCCCCGGAGCGTCTGCTCGGCCAGCCGGCCGACGCGCGCGCGGATCTCTACGCGGTCGGTGTGTGCTTGTTCGAGGCGCTCACCGGCACGCGCCCCTTCGAGGCACCGAGCGCGCTCGTGTTGCGCGGGCGTGTGCTGACCGAGCCGGCGCCGCGCGCCCGGAGCCTCCGGCCCGAGCTCGCTCCGGCGCTCGACGCGCTCGTAGCGCGCGCGCTCGCCAAGAGCCCCGCCGAGCGCTTCGCATCGGCCGAGGAGATGCGCGATGCGCTGCGCGCGCTCGGCAGCGCGGGCCCCGAGACGATGCGCTCGCTCGATCCCGCGCCCGTCGCCGCGGCCGCCCGCCCCTCGCCGGCGCGCGAGTCGCTCGCTCCGGAGGGAGCTCGCTCGCGCCGAGGGCTCGGCTGGGTGGTCGCGGGCCTGGCGCTCGTCGCGGTCGTGGCGGTGCTGGCCGCGCTCGCCTCGTCGCGCGGCGCCGCTCCCATCGCGCGCCCGCTCGCCGTCGCGCCGCAGCCACCGGTCTCGTCGGTCCCTTCGGCTCCGGCTCCGTCGCGAGGGGTCAGCTCCCCGCCGAGCGTGGTGGCGGCCGTGCCCGTCGCACCGCCCTCGGCATCGCCGGCGCTCGAGGAGCCGGTCCCGCGCCCGGCCCGTCCCCCGACCGCGCGCCGCCCGCCGCAGGCGGTCTCGTCCGAGCACGCGCCGGTGCCGGCCGCTCCCGAGACGCCCTCCGAGCCCCCGCCGGCTCCGACGCCCAGCCCCACGATCGATCGCCCGATCGAGCCGGTCTGGTAGCGCGTTCCCGGCGGACGCGGCGCGTTCCCACGAACGCACGATCGCCGCCGCGCATGCCCGCCACGCGCCGCGCGGTCACGGCACGCGTTCTGCTCCTCGGCGCGCGTGGACACGCTGCTCCCGCCCGCGGGAACGCTAGTCGGTGGTCGCTACCGCGTCGTCCGTGCGATCGGCAAGGGCGGCATGGGCGCCGTCTTCGAGGCCGAAGACACGGTGCTCGACCGCCGCGTCGCTCTGAAGGTGCTGCGTCGCGCCGAGCTCGACGACGAGCAGCAGCTCGCTCGCTTCGAGCGCGAGGCCCGCGCCGTGGCTCGCCTGAACGACCCGAACGTCGTCGGCGTCACCGACTTCGTGCGCGATCCCACCTGGGGCCCCTCGATGGTGCTCGAGCTACTGGTGGGAGAGTCGCTGGCGCAGCGACTCTCGCGTGCGCCGCGTCTGGGCGAGGCCGAGCTCGTGGACATCGCGGTGCAGGCGCTGGGCGCGCTCGAGCGCGCGCACGAGGCCGGCATGATCCATCGAGATCTCAAGCCACCGAACCTCTTTCTCGTGACGCTCGGCAGCGGCCTGGTCGTCACCAAGGTGCTCGACTTCGGGATCGTGAAGCTGCTCGACGCCGGCCAGTCGCCCAAGCTCACGGCGCCGGACGCGGCGATCGGGACGCCGGCCTACATGCCCGTCGAGCAGGCGCTCGGGAGCGTGATCGATGCCCGTGCCGACGTGTACGCGATGGGTGCCGTGCTCTACGAAGCGCTCTCGGGCGAGCTCCCGTACCCCGATGGGGATCCGATGCAGGTCATCGGCGCCATTCTCGCCGGGCCCCCGCGCGATCTGGCCGACGTCGCCCCCGACGTCTCTCCGGGCCTGGTGAGCATCGTGATGCGCGCGATGGCGCGCGCGCCGGAGGATCGCTATCCCAGCGCGGCAGCGATGCGGGCCGCGCTCCGCAGCGTGCGGCTGATGCCGGCCGGATGGCGTCAGCGCGTGACGCCGCCGACGCGTGAGGCGCTCACCGTGCAGGAGCGGCCCGCGCGCGAGGAGGCTTCGGCGCCGGAGCTGCCCGCGGGTCTGGGGCGGCGGGGCCCGCCCTGGCCCGTCGTGATCGGTCTGCTCGCCCTCGTCGCCCTCGCGCTCGTCGCGCTCGGCTGGCGGTCGCACACGCGCGGGCCGGGCGAAGAGGGCGCTCCGCACGCGGCCGCCACGCCGCCGCCCGTCTTGCCCACGAGCGTGCCGCCCGCGAGGGTCGCTCCGCCAGCGTCGACCGTCGCCACGTCTGCGCTCGGTCCGTCGTCACCATCGCCGCCACCGCCGCCACCGCCGCCGCCGCTCCCTTCCGTGTCGACCCCGCGGCCTCGTCCACCCCGTACGAGCGCGCCGCCGCTGCCGACCGTGGCTCCCCGCACCTCGCTCGACGACGCGCCACTCGATCCGTTCGGCACGCGATGAGCGAACCGCTACCATCCTGCCCCATGAGCGATCCGAGCACCGTCTCCGTGCTCGCGCGCGCGCTGCGCGGTGCCAAGAGCTTCGAGGAAGGATGCCGGATCGCGGTCGACGCGCTCGCGTCGGTCGCGCGGCCGACCCTCGGCATCGAGGCGCTCGCCCGCGGGGTCGTTCACCTGCGCTCCGATCGAGGCGCCTACCGCGCGCTCGTCGTGCGGGAGCTCGCTCGCGGCGGACATGCGGCCATCGCGCCGTCGGCCACCGTGTTCTCCGCGGTCGATCGCGCCGGCGGTGGCGTCGCGGTGGATCTGGCCACCTGCCGCGGTGTCTCGCTCGCGGCGCGCGCGCCGATCGAGGTCGCGGCGGCGTTCCAAGCCCACGACGCGGGCGGCAGCATCGGGCAGATGCTCGATCGGGAGACCACGCACCTCGTGGCGCTGCCTCTGCGTGGCGCGGGCCCGCTCGCCGGAATGATCTGTCTCGAGCTCGCGTGGCCGATGCACGTCGGTCTGCCGTGGCCGACGGGCCCCTGGAGCGCGGAGCTCGAGGCCCTCTCCGACGTCGCCGGCCCGCTCCTGCTCGCGCTGCCGCTCGACGAGCCGGCGCCTCGGGACGACGACGCGCTGCTGCCGGTGATCGGACAGCGGACGCGCTCGCTGGTGCGCGTTCTCTCCGTCTTCGCCACCCAGGACGAGACGTTGCTGCTCAGCGGCCCCACGGGCGCCGGTAAGTCGCGCCTCGCGCAGGTCTGTCATGCGCGCTCACCGCGCCACGCGCGCGCTTTCGAGACGGCGAACCTGCTGGCGGTGCCCGAGACGATCCAGATGGCGGAGCTCTTCGGGTGGCGAAAGGGCGCCTTCACCGGCGCGCACGCCGATCACGAGGGTCTCATCGCGCGGGCCGAAGGCGGCACGCTGTTCCTGGACGAGATCGACAAGCTCTCGCCCACCGCGCAAGCGGGTCTGTTGCGCGTGCTCGAGACCCGACGCTACGCGCCCCTCGGCGCGACGAAGGAGCGCCAGGCCAACGTCCGCTTCATCGTGGCGACGAACGCCGATCTCGCCGAGCGCGTGCGCGCCGGCGCATTCCGCGAAGACCTCTACTATCGGATCAACGTCCTGCCGCTCCGCGTGCCGAGCCTCGACGAGCGACGCGACGAGATCGCCGGCTGGGCGCGCGCGCTGCTCGCACGGCGACAAGAGGGGACGAGCGGGCCCCGCGCGAGCTTCGACGACGAGGCGCTGGCACTGCTCGCCGAGCGGCACTGGCCGGGGAACCTCCGCCAGCTCGACAACGTCGTGCGTCGCGCGTTCGCGCTGGCGATCGCCGGCGAGGGAGATGGCTCCCGCGTCGGGCTCGAGCCAGTGCGTGCCGCGCTCGCGTTCGAGACCTCGTCGCCGGGGCCGAGGAGCGCGGGCGCGCCGAGGAGCGCGCTCGAGACCCTCGCGGCGGCGATCGTCGAGCGCGCCCTCGCCGAGCGCCGGGCGGGCCGCACCCTCGCGCTCGATGCGGTCGACGTGCTGGGCGCTGCCGTGCTCCGCGCCGCGATCGAGCGCGTGGGAAACGTGAAGGACGCCTACCTGCTCTTCGGCGCGGACGTGCTCGTCGAGAACCGCAATCACACCAAGCACTTCAAGCGCGTCACGCTCGCGCTCGACGCGCTGCTCGCGGCGCTCGACGACGAGCCATAGCTCTCGAGAGAGCGGAGGGGAAAGGATGGCCGCGCCGAGCGGCCGGAGCGCTCGATCAGCGCCGGCGCAGGACCAGCGTGAGTGCCGGCGGGGCGGGCGTGAGTGTCCCGGCGAAGGGCGCGATCTCCCTCGCGAGCGTCTCGAAGCTCTCGCCGTCGAAGACCGCCCCGAGCGCGGCCTCGTCCATCGGATGCGTCGAGAGACGTGGGTCGCCGGGGGGCTGGTGCACCGTGACGCTCACGACGGCCCCCGGCCGCGTCGCGGCCCGCACCGCGCCGGCGTAGGCCCCTCGATCGCGGGCCGCGAGCCCGTGGAGCGTCCCGCGGTCGACGACCACGTCGAACGAGGCGCGGAGCTCGCTCCGGGTGACGTCGTCCCGCAGCCACACGATCGGGATCGCGCCGTGCGGCTGCCGGGCCCGCGCTCGCGCGAGCGCGGTCTCCGAGATCGTCCGCGCGACCACGCGGGCACCGCGCTCGGCGAGCGCCCGCGCGATCGTGCCGGAGCCGGTGCCGATCTCCCACACGAAGGCGCCCTCCGGCGCGTGCGCGTCGAAGGCGCGGAGCACGGCCGGATCGGCCTCCGCGGTGAGCCACGTCTGCTGCTCCTCCGGGACGCTCCGGTGGAATCGCTCCCAGCTCTGCGCATCGCTCGGGGCCGCCGGCGCGCTCGTTCGCGCCAGCGCCTCGACGAGCGAAGCGAGCGTCTCGACGTCGGGCGCCCCACCCGAGGTCCGCGCGCGCTCCGCGGGGGCATCGGCCACCTCTTCGGCGGGGAGCCAGAGCGTCAGGTGCATGCCGCGGGCGGCGAGCGTCTCGAGGTTCTGGCGGACCCCCTCGGCCTCGGCCATCGCGTCGTTCATCGACGGGGCGACGAGCACGGGCGCGCGCGTGGCGAGGGCCGTCGCGGTCGTCAGCTCGGAGAAGTCGGCGCTCGCGAGCCGCGCCACGCTCGTCGCCGTCGCCGGCCAGACCAGCACCACGTCTGCCCAGGCGGCGAGCTCGAGGTGCGGCACGCGACCGGGCTCGCTCGCGTCGGGAAAGAGCGAGCGCTCCACCCTCGCGTGCGTGAGCGCCTCGAGCGCCTCGACCCCGACGAAGCGTGCTGCACGCTCGGTGATGGCGAAGCGCACGTCCATGCCGCGCGCGATCAAGCGCTGCGCGAGGACGGGCGCGTGCGAGGCCGCGATCCCGCCTCCCATCGCCACCAGGACGCGCGCGCGCGTGCGCGGCAGAGAGGTCGTGGAGGGCGCGCGCCCCGCGTGCAGCAGACCCGCCTGCCAGAGGAGCGCGATCAGCTCGTCGACGACGCTCGCTTCTCCGATCGGCCCGCCGACGAGCGCCTCGAGGTGACGCACGAGCTCGGCCCGCGTGCACGCGCTCGCTGCGACGCGTGCGAGCACGGCCTCGGCGAGCGCCGCCGTGTCGCCGTCGAGCCGCAGCACGCTCTGCTCGCCTCCGACGATCACGAGCGCGCCTCGCGAGCGCATCGCGCGCAGGCTCCCGATCACCAGCGCGTCGTCCTTCGTCACGCGAGCGCACGGTAGTACGAACGCGCTCCGCTTGCCGAGCCCGGGCCGATTCCCGCATGCTCTCGGTCATGGATCGCCCGAGCGAGACCAAGAAGAAGCTCGTCCTGCCGACCGCGCTCGCGGTCGCCGTGCTGGCGAGCGGATGCGGCGGAAGCCAGCCGATGCCCGCCAACGACGCGGCGCAGAACGACGCCGCGATCGCCGACGCCGGCATGGACGCGGGCTGCGTGCCCCCCGAGGTCTACGACCCGACCTCGGGCCTGTGCGTCCCCTTGGTGTGATGATCCCAGCGGCCCAGGTTGGGCTGCGACCCGGATCCCGAGAACGCGAAGATCCCGCGAGCCCTCCGGCGCGCCGGGCGGATTGCGCGCGACGGAAGACGAGAGGCCCGGGCGCCGCAGCACCCAGGCCTCGATCGGCGGTACTCGATCGGCCGCCGGCTCGCTCGCGACGGACGGCGAACGGCCAGCGTGCAGGCACGCCGGCCTCGTTCGCTCGGCGGCGAGCGCGGGTCGGTCAGCTCATCGCCGCGACGTGCGCGCTGAGGCGCGACACGTAGCGCGAGCCGGTCTTCTTCGGGTAGACGCCCTTCGAGACCGCCTGGTCGATCTTCTGGATCGCCGTCGCGAGCGCCGACTGCGCCGCCTTCTTGTCCTTGCCGGCCACGGCCTCGCGGACGTTCTTCATGATCGAGCGGACGCCCGTGCGGACGTGCTTGTTGCGCGCGGTGCGCTTGGTGGTCTGGCGGATGCGCTTCTGCGCGGATGCGACGTTGGCCATGGGGCTCCCGAGGGATCGAAAGGGTCGATGGGGTACCTTCCGCTCCCGGCCCTGTCAAGCGGCGGCGGCGTCGATCTCGATCCGGGCGGCCGGGGTCCTCGGCTCGCCGGGCGGCCCGGCCCGCGCGGTCGTCGGCCTGTGATCACCGGGGCAGGGTGGAGGGCCCGAGGACGTTGAGCTGGGCGCTCGCAGGCAGGGCCAGCTGGGCAGCGACCGCGAAGTCGCCCCGGACGTCCTCGTGCACCTCGGCGCGCCGAACGACCACGTCCCGCAGCACACGCGTCAGCTCGAGCTCCGATCCTTCCCCGGCCCACCAGCAGCGGGCCCGCAGGAGCGCTTCGCCGGGCTCGGCGTACTGGCAGATCCCGACCTCGCTCCCGATGACCTGGGTCTCGGTCCCGCCGGGCTCGCAGATGCGCACCAGCGTGACCCGGGTGTGCGGGATCGCGACGATGGCCGGATCCACGCCGCCGGCCGTGTCGTCCTCGAAGCGGAGCGCCACCGTGCACTGCGTACGCCGCGGTGCCGGCCCCGAGCTGGTGGTCGTGTGCGAGGCCGCGGGCGAGCCGCAGGCCACGAGCGTCACGAGCAAGAGCAGCGCCGGAGCACGCACAGGGGACGCATACCACGCCTCCGTGATAATCAGCGGTCGTGGCCCGAGAGGACGATCGCGAGAGGCGCGCGCTGGCGGTGCTCTCGTCGGTGCCTCTCGCCGGCCAGCTGCTCTTCCACGTCTGGGAACAGTGGGCGATCTTCGCCGGGCGTTTCGCGTACGTCGACCGGCTCGCGAGCACCACCGGCTCCCTCGCGACGCTCCTCGAGCTCGTCTTGTTCGTCGCCCCGCTCGGCGGCTGGGCGGTGCTCCTCGGCCGTGCGCTCCTGCGGCGCGAGCGCATCCCCGGTCAGCCGCGCGAGGGGGATCCGGCGGTCGCGCGCGCGCTCGGAGGCGTCATCCGGGTCGTCTCGCCCGTCGCCGCGCTGGCCCTCGTCCTCCACGTGGCGTTGCTCTGGGGAGGAAGGCTGCTGCACGGCGAGCCCCCGGTCTGGACCTACGACGTTCTGCGGACCGTCCTCGGCCGACCCTTCTGGCTCGGCGTGCACGCGCTGCTCGTCTTCGCGGTGCCGTGGCACCTGGCGGCGACGCTCCCCGACGGGCTCGAGGCCGCCGGCATCCTCGGGCCCGAGAGCCGCCGCTCGAGCTACCTCGTCAGCACGGTGCTCGGGGCCTGCCTCTTCGTGCTCTTCGCGCAGCTCGGCGGCTGGCTCGCCACCGGGCTCGGGACGTTCTGGCCCATCCGCATCGTCTCGTGACCCTCGGCCCAGGCGCGGCCCGCGAGGCACGGCCTCTCGCCAGGATCGCGCCGAGGTGCTAGCTCCGCGGCCGCATGGGCGCTCAATGGAAGCAAAAGGGTCGTGAGGCTGCGGCCAACGCCAAGGGCCGCGTCTTCAGCAAGCTCGCCAAGGAGATCATCATCGCGGCACGCGGTGGGGCGGATCCGGCGAACAACGCGAAGCTGCGCATGGCGCTCGAGGCCGCGCGCAAGGCGTCGATGACGCGCGACACGATCGACCGTGCGATCAAGAAGGGCGCGGGCCTGCTCGATGGGCCGGTCCAGTACGACTCGGTCGTCTACGAGGGCTTCGCCCCGCACCAGGTGCCGGTCATCGTCGAGTGCCTCACCGAGAACAAGAACCGCACGTCGAGCAACGTCCGCGTGCTCTTCCGCAAGGGACAGCTCGGCAACTCCGGCTCGGTCTCGTGGGACTACACGCGTCTCGGTGCGATCGAAGCGAGCCCGCCCGAGGGCGGGGCGGACGCCGAAGAGGCTGCGATCGAGTCGGGGGCGCAGGATCTCGAGAGCGACGGCGAAGGCGGGACGCTCTTCTACACCGAGCCGACCGATCTCGATGCCGTGGCCAAGGCGCTCGGCGAGCGGAAGTGGACGGTCTCCTCGGCGAAGCTGATCTGGAAGCCGAAGAACCCGGTCACCACCCTGGACGAAGCGCAGCGCGCCGAGGTCGAGGCGTTCCTCTCCGACATCGACGACGACGACGACGTGCAAGCGGTCTTCCCCGCGCTCGCCTGAGCCGATCAGGTCGTGGACGCCAGGCGGAGCGTGCGCCGGTGTGCGACGGCCTGCTCGAGGAGCGTCGTGAGCGCGCCGCGGATCTCGCTCGGGTCGATCGACTCGGTCGGCAGCTCGAGCGTGAGCACCACGTCGCCGTCGTCGTCGTAGGCGAACTTCGCCTGGTACATGTCGCGGTTCACGCGCAGCAGCCAGCGTGCGAGCTCGAAGCTGTTCTTTCCGCGCGTGGCGAGGAAGGGCACCACCGACGCGATGAGCCAGTTCTTCTGGAGCCGGACGAAGATGTTCACCTCGCCCTCGGCGGTCTCGTGGACCGTCTTCACGGTCCCCTTGTCGTCGTGGGGACGAGACGTCCAGCCCAGCGCGTCGATGTGCCCCAGGAGCGTGGCTTGATCCAGCACGGGGAACATCCTGCGCCCCGCCCGGGTTGGCGATCAAGCGGGTTGCCGGCCGGGCGGAACCGGCCCAGGAGAAAGAGCGTGACGAAGCAGACGACGGTTCGCGGCACCGTCCGCAAGATCAGCCTCGAAGGAGGCGTCTTCGCGCTCGTGACCGACGAGGGGCGCCAGATCGAGCTGATCGATCCACCGAGCGCGCTGCAGAAGAACGGCGCTCGGGCCGAGGTCGTGCTGGACCGCACGAGCGCCGACGCCACGATCGGCATGGTCGGCGATGCCGCGCGCGTGCGCTCGTTCACGCTGCTGACGAGCGACTGAAGCTCCGCGGAGCCGCGCCAGGGGCGCTCCGCTCTGGCGTCGCTCGAGCCCGGAGGACCGGTCCGCGCCCGCGTGCGGTGGCCTCGACGCCACGTGGAAGAAGTCCCGGACGACGGCGAGTTTTCGGGCTACACCCTCGCCCGTGCGCATCGAAGCCGACTCCGTACTCCCGTTCCCACGCGACGTGGTGTTCCGCGCCTACCGCGACGATCTGCCGAAGGTCGTGGAGTTCCTCCCGAACGTCCGTTCCATCGAGGTGAAGAGCCGCGAAGAGAACGGCTCGGTCACCAAGCTCTTCAACGTCTGGCACGGTGGCGGTGAGATCCCGGCGGCGGCCCGCTCGCTGCTCGACGAGAAGGCCCTCTCCTGGGACGACCACGCGGTGTGGGACGAGAGCCAGCATCGGTGCGACTGGACGATTCACACGCACGCGTTCACCGATGCCGTGTCCTCCAAGGGGCAGACGCTCCTGATCGAGCTCGCTCCCGAGCGGACGCGCATCGAGCTGCGCGGGGACTTCTCGATCGACCTGAAGAAGGTGCGCGGAATCCCCTCGTTCCTCGCGGGCTCGGTCGGCAAGGCGGTCGAGGGGTTTCTCAGCAAGCAGATCACCGCGAACCTGACGAGCACGACCGACGCGCTCTCCCGCTACCTCACGAAGAAGACGTCGGGCGCCTGAGTTTCGCCTCGCGCGCGCTCAAGCTCGGCGCCGCTTCGTCCGATGCTCGGTCGAGCCTCGTGGGACCTCGCGCGCGGAGCTCGAGCCGCTCTCACGTCTCACCCATCCGCCGATCCAGAATGCCGATGAGCATTTCTGGGCCGACGTACTAGTCTCGCTCCGGGGGATCGATGACTCGATCGGACGGTACCGAACCGTTGATCGCGGGGTCCGCGGTCAACGGTGTCCGACATCTCCTCCTCGAGGAAGGTGTTTGGGATGCCGTGCGCGCCGCGCTGGTGCGCGCCCGGCCGGATGCGGTCGCTTGGATCGACACCGACCTGTCGGTGGACCCGACGAAGACCGAGTGGATCCCGGTCGCCCGCTACGTGCAGATGATGGATGCGCTCTACGCGGCGGTCGGTGACGAGCGGACGTTCGCGCTCGGTCGAGAGCGGGCCCATCGGACGGCGGTCGCCGGGGCGTTCGCTCCCGTCGTGCGCAGCTGGCAGCGGACCTTCGGGCGCGATGTCGGCGAGTTCCTCAAGCTGACGTTCCACGCGTGGTCGACGCAGACGCGCCATCTCGGCGAGTTCGAGCTCGCCGACGCCGGCCCCGGCCGCGCCCGCTTCGTCCTCCGCTCGCCCCCCGCCCTCGTTGCCGGCTGCGTCGGCTGGCAGCGCTTCCTCGCCGGCTACGCAACCGGGCTGCTCGACCTCGTCGGACGGCGAGGGCTCTGCGAGATCCGCATGGATTCCGAGGGGAAAGACATGCACATCGCCTACCGCTACGACACCGACCCGCCCCCCCCGGGGAGCGCGAAGTGATGGCGTAGAGATAAGGTGTGATTGCGGGGGCCCGCGGAGCGCGGAGGGCCCCGCCGCACGGTCTTCCTCGAGCCTCTCGCGAGGCTCGCCGGGCGTGGGACCGGCGGCCGCGCGGTCTTGCCGATCGGATGGACTTGGATCCGAGCGGGCCCTAAGAGGGGCCCCGCCGTGGCTCTTGGCTGCCCGTCGCGAACGCTTGGGTTCCCCTCTTCCGCGAGCCGTTCGTGAGCACGCTCCGGGATCTGATCGCGCTGGCCCGGCTGCGCGGGCTCTTCCTCGTCTCGCTCCTGCCGGTGCTCGGCTACAGCTGGGCGTACTGGGACCACGGCTGCGAGGCCGTCGGGTGGACGGCCATCCCTCGCCTGCTCTGGCTCGCGCTCATCTGGGGCATCCCCCACCTGGGAACGATGTGGCTCAACGCCGCCCTCGATCGCGACGAGAGCGCGCCGCTCTACGGGCGCGCAGCGAAGGTGCCACCGAACATCGAGGTCTACGCGTACCTCACGCTCCTGGCCTCGCTCGCGCTCGCGCTCACCACGCACTTCGGCCTCGCCCTCTGCGTGATCGGGTGCGCGCTGCTCTCGATCCTCTACTCGCACCCGAGGACGGCGTGGAAGGGGCACGCGATCCTCGGACCGGCGACCAACGCGATCGGGTACGGGGTGCTCTCCCCCCTCGGCGGGTTCCTCTTCACCGACTTCCCTCCCACTCTCCGCGGCGCCCTCGTCCTCGCGACCGCCGTGCCGTGGATGCTCACCGCGTACTTCGCCGCCCAGGCCTTCCAGGAGGACGAGGATCGTGCACGCGGCTACCGCACCCTCGTCGCGATCGCGGGCCCGACGGTGACGCTGCGCGTGACGCGCGTCGTGCTCTGGATCTCTCTCGCGGCCTCGGCAGCCCTGGCGATCGCGGGGATCGTGCCGCGCTTGGTGATCGTCCCGCTGCCGCTCTTTCTCGTGCTCGATCGCTATCTTGTGCGCTGGTCGAAGCAGCCCAACGGTGGTGATGCCGGCTGGGCAGGACGCTTCTTCGCGCGCCTCGCCGGCGTCGCGTTGCTGGTCCTCGTCGCAGCGTGCGTCGACTACGAGCTCGCGATGCGATCGAGATCGCTACCCGGTGGTCTCGCGACGGCGAGCGGGCTGTGGGAGCCGCGCGTGTGCGCCGCTGCATGGCCGGCTTGGTCGAGCGAGCATCCGATCGGCGATCGGTGATCGACGATCGAGACGACGGTCGACGTGATCACGATCGAGATCGATCGAGATCGATCGAAAAAAAATTCGTCACTCGAACGAAAGACGATTGACACCGATCGCCGTGCTCGTACTCTCGTGGCGAATGAACGAGAGCGAGAGCACGCGACCTCCACCAAGCGAGTCGCTCTTCCGCTCCCCCGCGCTCGAGACGCGAGCGCTGTCGGGGCCGACTCACTGGGGGTGCACCGTCGAGCGCGAAGTCGTCCGTAGCGACGGCTCCGACCTCGTCGTCTGTGTTGGCCGTGGTTCGCAGGTCGTCTCGCTTCGTGCGCCGCGCACGTCTCCTCTTCCTCGTAGCCATGGCCGCGCGATCGCCGGCCGCTCGGAAGATGGACGTGGCGCGATCCACGCGCGTCGGAACATCGGGTGGGGCGCTTCTCGCTCTGCCGCCGTAGCTCACCTCGATGGTGCTCCGGGGTTGCGCGCAGCGTCGCTGCGTACCGATCCCTGCTCGTCGAACGTGGGGTTGCGGGCCTCTCGGGTCGCGATCGCTGCGGATCTCTTCCTTTCGCGGTGAGGGCGGCTTCTTTCGTGATCCTTCTCCGGATGCGCCGAGCGTCCGGACGGCGCCGTGTGCCTACTGCACCACGTGCCGTGCAAAACTCGTGGAACGAACGGATCTCCGATGGCCATCGACATGACGACGAAGCGTGAAGGGGCGCGCCGCGCTTCGAAGCCCAAAGCGGAACGAGCGACTTCGAGCGCGGGCGAGGTCTCGGCCCCGACGCCGCTCGCGTCCCGCCGCAAGGTCCGCGTCGTCAGCGCGCCCGAGGTGATCGCGCCGGTCGTCGCCGAGCCGCGCGCGCTCGACGTCACCCCCCGCATCGACGCGCGTCGCACGACGGAAGGCGGCGACCTCGGACTGCGCACGCCGGCCGCTCGGGGTGGCGCTCGCTCCCGCAGCCTCCGCTCCTTCGGGCCGAGCAGCTCGGCCCAGACCGAGCTCACGGTCGGCATCGCGTACGACCTGAAGGCGGACTTCGAGCGCGCGGCGCAGAAGATCGCGGGTGAGGCCGAGCTGCCCGAGGACGCGTTCGAGGAGTACGACTCCGAAGCGACCGTCACCGCGCTCGAGGACGCGCTCGCGTCGAACGGGTACCAGAGCCGCCGCCTCGGCTCGGGTCGGAACTTCCTCTCCCGCATCATGCAGGAGCCGGGCGACATGGTGTTCAACATCGCCGAGGGCTACGGCACGCGCTCGCGCGAGGCGCACGTGCCGAGCGCGCTCGAGATGCTCGGCATCCCGTACACGCACTCCGATCCGCTGACGCTCGCGCTCACGCTCGACAAGGCGATGGCCAAGCGCGTCGCCGCGGCGGCAGGCGTCCCCACGCCGCGCTTCGCGGTGGTCGAGCACGAGAGCGATGCTCGCGGTCTCGATCTCGCGTATCCGCGCATCGCCAAGCCCCTCTTCGAGGGCTCGAGCATGGGCATCCGCAAGCACTCGCGCGTGACGAACCACGAGGACTTCATGGAGCTCATCACGGAGCTGCTCCGCCTCTACCGCGAGCCGGTCCTCGTCGAGGAGTTCGCGAGCGGCCCCGAGTTCACGGTCGGCATCCTCGGCACCGGCTCGGACGCCTCGGTCATCGGCGCGATGGAGATCGTGCCGCGCAACTGCTCGGCCGCCGAGTTCGTCTACTCGCTCGAGGTGAAGCGAAACTACCTCGAGGAGGTCGCCTACCACGTGCCGCCCAAGCGCCCGACCGAGCTCGTGCGCCAGGTCGAGAACGTCGCGCTCGCGGCCTACCGCTCGCTCGGCTGCCGCGACGTCGGCCGCGTCGACGTGCGCCTCAGCGAGGACGGCGATCCGAAGTTCCTCGAGGTCAATCCGCTTCCCGGCCTGAACCCGGTCACGGGCGACCTCGTGATCCTCGCGCGCGGCAACGGCATCTCGTACCACGAGCTCATCGGCCGCATCGTCGAGAACGCGCGGGCGCGCCAGTCGATCTGATCGAGCGCGCATCTCCGGATCGAGCCGGGATGGAAACGAGGGCGGCGTGCCTGCACGACCGCCCTCGCGCGTGTATGCTCGCGCGCGCGTGAACGCCCCCACCTCGCTCCGCGTCGCGATCTGTTACGACGGCACCGCCCTCGACGAGGGCATGGTGTTCGACGCCGCCGCGGGAGAGATGGTCGCCGTCGAGTCGATCCTCGACGTGGTGGTCGAGATCGAGACCGCGCTGGAGGCGCGCGGCCACCGGCCCACGCGGATGGTGCTCCCGGGCAACGACGCGCCGGCGCTGCTGCGGATGCTCGCCGACGCCGACTGCGACGTGATCTTCAACTTCGTCGAGAGCCTGCGCGGCGTGGCCGAGCTCGAGTCGGCGGTGCGCGGTGCGATGTCGGTGCGCGGTATCCCGGTGACCGGCGCCGGGCCCGAGGGCCTGGCCAACTGCCTCAGCAAGCCGCGCACGCGCGCGCTGCTCCGCGCGGCGGGTGTGCCCATCGCCGCGGGGTGTGTGATCGCCGGGCCGGACGACGACGCGAGCGAGCTGCCGCATCCGTGCATCGTCAAGCCCGCGGCCCAGGACGCCAGCCACGGCATCGATGCCGCGAGCGTGTGCACGACGCCCGCCGAGACGAAGGCACGCGCGCTCAAGCTCATCGAGCGCGGCCTCGGGCCGGCGCTCGTCGAGCAGTTCGTCGACGGGCGCGAGTACAACGTCTCGATGGTCGAGCTCGTCCAGGGCGGCCAGCGCACGCTGAAGACCTTGCCCATCGCCGAGATCACCTTCGACGGCTACCCGGAGGGCGTGCCGAAGATCCTCACGTACGCCGCCAAGTGGGACCACGACACGGCCGAGTACAAGGGCTCGGTCTCGGTCGAGGCGAAGGACCTTCCCGGCGCGCTCCGCGCCGAGCTCTCGCGTCACGCCAACGCGGCGTTTCGCGCGCTCGGCCTCTCGGGCTACGGCCGTGTCGACTTCCGCGTCGATCGCGAGGGCCGACCCTTCGCCGTGGACGTGAACCCCAACCCCGACTTCTCGCGCGGCGCGGGCTTCCACCTCGCCGGTGAGCGCGCCGGCTACGCGTACGAGGACCTCGTCGAGCTCGTCGTCCGCGCCGCGCAGCCATGAGCGAGCTGGGGCTGCGCGCGCTCGCGCCCGTCGATCGCACGGCGATCGAAGCGATCGTGCGCGCGGTCGAGCGCTTTCCCGAGCCCGAGGTGCAGATCGCGCTCGAGCTCGTCGACCTCGGCCTCGCCGAGGACGCGAAGGGCTACCTCTTCGTGATCGCCGAGCGCGACGCGCGCGTCGCTGGCTACGCGTGCTGGGGGCGCGCGTCGATGAGCCCCGGGGTGTTCGACCTCTACTGGATCGTCGTCGATCCGCGCGTGCACGGCGGCGGCGTGGGCCGCGCGCTGCTCGCGCACGTCGAGCGGGAGGTGCGCCGCGAGGATGGGCACACGCTCCTCATCGAGACCGAGGGCAGCCCGCTCTACGCGGCAGCGCGCCGCTTCTATCTCGCGGCAGGCTACCTCGAGGCCGGCCGCATCGCCGACTACTACGGCGACGGCAAGGACAAGGTCCTCTACACGAAGAGACTCGATCGCCCATGACGAAGAAGTCGCTGCCGCTCGCCATCACCAACGCCGCGACGGCGAAGTTCCAGTGCGTGTTCCCCACGTGTGGCGGGCTCTGCTGTCGCCAGAGCCGCCCGCCCGTCGAGCCGGGCGAGGCGAAGGTCATCGCGAAGGTGCTGCCGAAGGTGATCGACCAGCTGCGCCCGGGCGCGCGCAAGGCCATCGAGAAGCGCGGCTTCCTCACCAAGCGCGTGAAGAGCCGCCGCCAGATGCTCGCCATCCACGACGCGTACTGCGTCTTCTACAACGAGGGCTGCGTGCTCTACCGGCTCGGCGCGCTCGAGGGCGACACCACGAAGTACAAGCCCTGGGTGTGCACCGCGTTCCCGCTCGACACCGACGCGAAGGGGAACTGGGAAGTGCGGCAGTGGGGCAACAAGGGCGAAGAGTGGGATCTCTTCTGCCTCGACCCGAAGGCCTCGAAGAAGAAGGCCGTCGGTACGCTCGGCCTGGAGCTCGACTTCGTCGCGTCGCTCGAGACGCCCAAGCAGCGCTGGAGGTTCCGCAGATGAGCGAGCTCGACACGACCACGCCCGAGACCCCGGCGAGCGAGCTCGCGGAGACGGGCGCCGCGCCGGTTCCCGACGCGCCCGAAGAGAAGAAGCCGGTTCCGAACGGCCTCACGCCGCGCGCGCTGATCGCGGGCTTCATCCTCTCGCTCGTCCTCTGCGGCGTGAACTCCTACCTCACGCTGAGCTTCGGCGTGATCGAGGAAGGCCCGACGATCGCGGCGCTCTTCTTCTTCGCGTTCTTCTTCCTCTCTTCGACGAAGATCAACTCGAGCGAGATGGCGATCGTCGCCACGATGGGCTCGGCCGGCGGCTCGCTCGGCTTCATCACGAACTTCTACGCCGCCGAGGCGATGGCTGCCTCGCCGTACTCGTTCTGGCAGATGGCGGGCTTCTCGGTTGTCACCTCGCTGGTCGGGCTCGTCTTCGTGATCCCGCTGCGCCAGCTCCTCATCCTCAAAGAAAAGCTCCCGTGGCCCGGGAGCAAGGCCGTCGAGAGCGTCATCCGCGCGCTGGTCGAGCACGGCGATCCCAAGCAGCCCTACATCCTGCTCGTCACCTGCGTGACCATGATCGCCTACGTCGTCCTCAACGACGAGGACGGCTATGGCCTTGTCCCTTCGGGCACCGAGGTCGCCATCGCGGGCCTGGGCGCGTTCGGCGCGGCGATCGCCTGGTCGCCCTTCGCGATCGGCGGCGCCTACCTCATGGGCTTCCGCACCTGCGTCGGCTTCCTGTTCGGGGCCACCGCGCTGCTCGTGCTCGCGCCGCACCTGCCCGAGCCCGGGGCGCCGCACCACTACGTCTGGCCCGGCATCGGGTTCCTCGTCGCCGCGGGCCTCACGCAGATGGCGCTGCAGGGCAAGACGATCGTGCAGTCGATGAAGTCGCTCTTCGCGCGTGGCGGGACGGACGACGACGATCCGATCATGCCCGGGCGCTGGTTCGCGATCTTCACCGGGATCGCGCTGGTCGTGGCCGCGGTGTTCTCGTGGTTCGGCCTCGGCCTCTCCTTCGTCATCACGGTGCTGCTCATCGTCGTCGGTGGGTTCCTCCAGAACGTGATCGCGACGCGCGCCGCCGCGCAGACCGCGTTCAACCCCGCGCGCGTGATGGGCATCCTGCTCCAGGGCGTGACGGCCCTCGCCGGCGGCACCGGCGCGGCGCAGAACCTCGCCGGCGCTGGCTTCGTCGCCGGCTCGGGCGCGCAGGCCGGCGTGCTCACGGGCGATCTCGCCTACGGCCGCTGGCTGCGCGTGCCCTCGCGCTGGCAGTTCTGGACCCAGATCGTCACCGTCGTCCCGTGCTCGCTCGTCTCGGCGTGGGTGTTCCAGCAGATCCTCGCGCAGCAGGGCGGGCAGATGACGATCGAGGGGGAGGGCCTGCCGGCGCCGGTCGCGAAGATGTGGGCCGCGACCGCGCTCATCTTCTCCGGCCAGGCGGAGATGCCGCCCTTCGCCTACCAGGCGATGGCGATCGGCGGCGTGGTCGGCTGCGCGTTCGTGCTCCTCGAGCAGAACGAGAAGCTCGAGAAGTGGCTCCCGAGCTCGACCGGCATGGGCCTCGGGCTCGTCCTGCCGATCGCCTACGGCTGGTCGTTCTTCCTCGGGGGTCTGCTCTTCGTGATCGCCGAGAGGCTCTTCAAGGTGCGCGAGGTCTCGCTCACCACGTTCGCCGTCGGGTGCATCGTGGCCGAGGGCATCGGCGGCGTGCTCAAGCCGCTCCTCGCGGTGCTCGGGCTGATGCCGCACGGCGGATAGCCACCAGCGTCCCGCAGCCGCCGTTCGCCTCGAGGCGGGCCTGGCTCGACATCCGAACCGTCAGGCCCCGGAGCGCGAGGCGCGCGTAGATGGCCTCGTAGCGCGCGCGGTCGACGCCCCGGTGCGCGCTCGTGGGCACCGGGTTGTGCGCGTAGAGGTGCACCGCGAGCCCGAGCGGCTGGGCGCGGACGGCGAACGCGTCGAGCTCGGCGTCGTCGTCGTTCTCGCCGGCGATCACGAGGTAGGCGAGCGCGATCTTCTTCCGGCGCTTTCGCGGCAGCGATGGCACGCGCGCCGCGAGCACCGCGAACAAGCCCTCGAGCGGCGGGCCGCCGGGGACCATCTTCGCACGCACGGGCTCGGTGCCCGCGTGCACGCTGATCGTGATCCCGTTGTGGAGCGGCGCCTCGCTCGAGAGCCAGCCCTCGAGGCGCGGCAAGGGGCCCCCGCTCGTGGTGATCGAGGCGGGCGTTCCGCGCGCATGGCAGCGGCGCACCACCTCGCGGCTCGCCTCGTTCGCGTGGAGCGGCTCACCGCTACCCGAGAGCGTCACCCGCACGATCGTGTGGCGCGCCTCGAGCAGCGCCAGCATCGCCATCGACTCGTCGACCGTCACGCTCCGCGAGAGACCGCTCGCGCCCGAGGCACAGAACGGACAGCGCACGCCGCAGCCGACCTGGGTCGACAAGCAGGCGGTATCGCCTCGGTACACGACGGCCTCGACCTCGGCCCCATCGCTCATCCGCATCACGTAGCGAACGTTGCCGCCCGGCTCGGACCCGACGGTCCGCACGATCGCGGCAGCGGCGCCGTCCGCGCTCGCCTCCATCAGTAGACCGTCCCGCCCCCGCTGTCCCACACGCGCACGAGGTAGGTGCGCGGCGCGCTCGTCGAGCCGGCCGAGATCTTGGCGATGGGGCGGCTCGCGTCGGCGTCGTTGATGCAGCCGGCCGCCGAGTACATGTCCGAGAGCAGCGAGCTGTCGAGGTAGCTGCCGGTCTGGTCGCGCCAGCCCGTGTCCTGCACCGCGAATGCGCGCGTCAGGCGGTGCTCGATCTCGGCGATCGTCGGCTCCGAGCAGTCGTTTTCCAGGTCCTCCACCGAGAGCAAGCTCGGTGGAAGCCCGGTCGGATCTTTCGGTCCGGTCCCGAGCGCCGCGGATGCGAGCCGGCACGCGGGCCCACCCGGTGTCTGGCACCAGAGGTAGACGCCTCCGATCGACGGTTCCTCGGCGAGGGGTACATCCTCCGACATCGGCGTACTGTCTTCGACGATCCCCAGCACCTCGGAGTGGCCTTGCTGGTTGTCGGAGACCGGCAGTGGCTCGGCGCGCGGGCGCACGACGGCCACGGTGCTCGCCCCGCAAGCACTGGACAACGCGAACGAAAGCACCAGAAGTGCGTAACGCGAGCGGTCGGCTGCCCGAAGCACGAGGGGAGCATAGCGCGCGGGCGGTCGTGGTCTCATGGAACCCTCGGACTCGGATGGGACATCGACGTTGGGTGATTCGTTCCGCGAAGAGCGATCTTCCCGGCCTTCCCACTCGTATGCCCGTTCGTCGATGACGAGCGTGCTTCTCGAGCGGACCGCGTCGGCCGACGCCGATCTGCGGGTGACCGCCGTCTCCGACCTGCCGCGCGTGGAGCAGGATCACGACGTCCCAGAGGCCGGCAGCGTGGTCGACGAGCGCTACGAGATCACGGGCCTGCTCGGCGAGGGCGGCATGGGCCACGTGCTCTCGGCGCGGCACGTCGTGCTCGGCCAGCGCCTGGCGATGAAGGTCCTGCGTCGCGAGATGACGCGCGACGAGGAGATCGTCGAGCGCTTTCGGCGCGAGGCCAAGGCGGCCAGCGCGATCGGGCACGCCGGCATCGTGGCCGTGAAGGACTTCGGCACGCTCCCGAGCGGCGCCAGCTACTTCGTCATGGAGCACGTCGAAGGCAAGGGCCTCTACGACACGCTCCGCGAGAGCGGACCCTTCTCGGTGGCGCGCGCCGTGGACGTCGTTCGTCAGATGGCCGACGCCCTCGGAGCGGCGCACGCCGCAGGCATCGTCCACCGTGACGTCAAGCCGGAGAACGTGATCCTCGCGAGCTTCCACGGTCGGCCCGATCACGTGAAGATCCTCGACTTCGGCATCGCCAAGCTCGACTTCGCCTCGCGCCTCTCCGGGGCGCATCGCGTGCTCGGCACGCCCGCCTACATGTCGCCCGAGCAGACGCGGGGCGAGTCGCTCGATGCCCGCACCGACGTGTACTCCCTCGGCATCGTCCTCTACGAGCTGCTCGCGGGCGATCCGCCCTTCGATCATCCGCTGCCCCTCGAGGTGCTCCGGATGCAGATCCAGACGCCCGCGCCTTCGGTGAAGCTCGTCCGGCCGGACGTGCCCGACGCGCTCGCCGAGCTGATCGCGCGCTGTCTCGAGAAGAGCCCGGCGGCCCGCCCGCCAAGCATGGCGGCGCTGATCGCGGCGCTCTCTCCGTTCGCCGGAGCGCGGGCAGCGGGCCGCTCTCTCTCGCCGGCGCCGGCCGCAGCGGGCGAGGTGCCGGCCGCGGTCTCGTCCGAGCCGGCGCGCGCCGCGTTCGCCCAGGCGATCACGCTCTCGCAGCCGGGGCTCGTCGCAGCGCCCCCGCTCGAGTCTCCTGCCTCCTCCCGAGGCGCGTCGCGGGCGACGTGGCTCGTCGGCGCCGGGCTCTTCGCGATCGGCGTGGCGACCCTCGCGGCGGCCGGGGGCATCCTCGCCGGTGGGCGAGCGAGCAGCCCGCGCTCGCCCTCGGGAAGCGCGCCGGCACCGAGCATCGTGGTCGAGGGGACCGTGACGGCGCTCGCCGCGCCGAGCGTGCCGTCGACGCCCGACGCCGCCCTCGAGCCTGGGCGGGTGGTCGAGGCGGTCGCGCCCGCGGCGCCGGCGCCCGCGGCGCCGGCGCCCGTCGCGAGCTCACCCGTGTCCACCACCGTCCCGGCCCACCCGCACGCTCACGTGCCGGCGCACCCCGTGCTCGAGCCGCCGCCCTCGGAGCTCACGGCTCCGCCGCCCGCCGCCGTGGCTCCGCCGCCGGCGCCGGCGCATCCGACGATCCGCGTGATCGATCCCTGGGACGCTCCCTGACGCACGCGCAGGGTCGGGTCGGGCTCTTCAAGCGCGGGCGATGCGCCCACTCGCGACGCCGTCGCGCAGGCGCGCCATCTCCGCCGTCTCGGCCAGCACGATGAGCGTCGCGCCCGACTCGAGCTCGAACTCGGGCTGGGGGTTGTACTCGTAGCGGCCGTCCCGCTGACGCACGGCGATCACGAGCACCTTCGACTCGCGCCGGATGTTGGTGTCCTTGAGCGCGGCTCCCACCAGCGTGCTCGTTTCGGGGATCGCGACCTCCTCGATCCGCAGGTTCTGCTTGGGGTCTCGCAGCATCAGGTCGATGAACTCCACGACCGTCGGTCGGATCGCCTCCGACGCCAGGCGCAGGCCGCCGATCTGGGTCGGCGAGACCACGGCCTTGGCGCCGGCGCGGATCATCTTCGCGCGCGAGCTGACCTCGACGGCCTTGGCGACGATGCGCGCCTTGGGGTTGAGGGCGGAGGCCGTGATGGTGACGAAGAGGTTGTCCTTGTCCTCGGAGAGCGCGGCGACCACCCCCTGGGCGCGCTCGACACCCGCCGCGCGGAGCGACTCGTCGTCGGCGGCGTCACCGACGACGTAGGGGAGCTTCCCTTCGCCGAAGCGCTCGGCGAGCTCGAGCAAGCGTGTCTCGCTGCGGTCGATCACGCAGAACGCCACGTGGGAGTGCACGAGCTCTTCGATGACGTGGATGCCCGTGGTGCCGGCCCCGCAGATGATGATGTGGTTGCGGAGGTGCGAGAGGGTCTGCTTCATGCGATTTCTCCGCAGTGCGCCGCCGAGGTCGCCCTCGACGATGAAGGCCGTGATGGTCGAGACGAAATAGACGAGCGTGCCGGACCCGAGCACGATGAGGCCCACCGTCCAGAGCCGCGCGTAGGGATGGCTCTCGAAACCGTGCAGCGTGTGCGAGTACCCGACGGTCGAGAGCGTGATGATGGTGAAGTAGATGCAGTCCCCGAACGACCAGTCCCCGTGCCCGATCACGTGGAAGCCGCCGGCGCCGACGAAGATCACGCCGAGGAGCCAGATCGTCGCGAGCACGAGGCGATTTCGCAGGATGTTCTGCTGCTCGCGGGTCCGCTCCGCTCTTGCGCTCACGCCGGGAGTGTCGGGGAGAGCCCGGTACGTTTCAACCACGAGCGTTCGATAGACCCGTGACGACGACGACGACCGAGCGCGCGAGCGGCGCCCGAGGCGTGGCCCTGATGACGGCCGCCAAGGGGTGGTTCGTCGTGGCCGGGCTCGGGATCCAGCTCGTGCTGCCCCGGGTCCTGCGCTCGCCGGCCGAGTACGGGCTCTATGCGGCGGCGACGGCGCTGCTCGCGATCCTGACCAACACGCTCACGCAGGCATGCGTCCAGACCGCGAGCAAGCATGCAGCGGAGGCCACGGGCGAGACGGCCCCCGAGAGCCTGCGGCGCTCGCTCGAGATGTCGCTCGCCGCCGGGGCGCTCCTCGCGTCGTTGCTCGCCCTGCTCGCTGAGCCCATCGCCGACGGCTTGCTCCACGACCCGGCGCTCGCCCCGCTGCTGCGCGTGCTGGCGATCCTGCCGCTCGGGTACGCGCTCTACGCGACGGCGATCGGCCACCTGAATGGCCTGCGCGCGTTCGGTCGCCAGGCGACCCTCGACGGAGCGTTCACCACCGTCCGCGCCGTCGCGCTGATCGCCGGCGCGGCGCTCTCCGCGAGCGCGCTCGGCACGGCCACCGGGTTCGCGATCGCGGGCCTCGCCGTCGCCGGCCTCGGGCTCGGCGTGGCCGGCGTGGGGCGCGGCGGCAGTCGAGGGTCGCGGCGCGCGTGGCTCGCGTTCTTCCTGGCGATCGCGATGCATCAGCTCGCGCTCAACGGCCTGCTCCAGCTGGACGTCGAGCTGCTGAAGTCGCGCGTGGCCGCGCTCGCGATAGAGGCCGGTGTGCTCGCCGATCGCGCGGCCGAGCAGGCGAGCACCGAGGTGGGCCTCTATCGCGCGGCACAGTCGGTCGCGTTCGTGCCCTACCAGCTGATCCTCGCCGTGACGCTGGTGCTCTTCCCGACGGTCGCGCGCGCGCGGACCCTCGGCGACGTCGATGGCGCGCGGGCGGCCGTGCGGGGCGCGCTCCGCTTCGCCACGATCGCGCTGGTGGTGGTCGCGGTCCCGACGAGCGGCGGCGGGGATGCGGCGATCCGGATGCTCCTCGATGCGCGCTATGCGCCGGGAGGCGATGCGCTCACGGTGCTCGCGCTCGCCCAGGTGGCCTTCACGCTCTTCGTGGTCGGCTCGACCTCGATCTCGGGGGATGGCTCGCCCGTCGTGGTGGCGCTCTCGGCCGCGACGGGGCTCGTCGTGATGCTCGTGGTCGGCTGGCTCTCGATCGACGCGGCCGGTCTCGACGGCTCGCTCCGCGTGGCCGCCGCCCTGGGCTCCGCGGCGGGATGCGTGGTCTCGATGGCGATCGTGCTCGGGCTCGTCGCCCAGCGCTTCGGCGCCCAAGCGCTCCCGCTCGCCACCTTCGTGCGCGGCACCCTCGCCGGCGCCGCCGGGCTCGTGGTGGCGCGCGTGCTGCCGCACACCGCGAGGCTCGACTCGCTGGGCGCGCTCGTCGCGGGAGCGCTGACCTCGCTCGTCGTGCTCGCCGTGGTCGGCGAGCTCGGCGCCGCCGACGTGGCGCTCGTCCGGCGGATCGTCACGCGCGCTCGCGGGTGAGGTGCTCGGCGATCGCCTCGGCGCCCGCGTGCGCCTCGGGGCAGTCGCGCTGGAAGAACCCGTGCGGCGCTCCCGGATAGAGCACGACCGAGGTCGGTAGGCCGAGCGAGCGACGGTGCGCGGCGAGCGCCTCGGCTTGCGACGCCGGAACGAGGCCGTCGGCCGTGCCGTGCAAGAGGAGCGTGGGCGCGCTCGGCTGTGGCGCATGGCGCGGCGAGCGCGCGTGCCAGAGCGTTCGATCGCCGGAGCGGAACAAGAGCCGCGGAACGATCGCCGCGAGCCCGCCCTCGAGGTGGTCGAGCTCGTAGAGGCCGAACGCGCACGCGAGGCGGTGGACCGGCTCGCTCCCGGCCGCGAGCATCGCCAGCGTGCCGCCCGCCGAGAGCCCGACCATGCCGAGCCGCGCCGGATCGAGGCCGTGTCGGCGCTCGCCGTGCGCGCGGAAGTGGCCCAGCGCGGCGCGCACGTCGTCGAGCGCTTCGTCCAGGCGGCCGCCGCGGAAGATCAGCCGGTAGTCGGTGCACGCGACGGCGATGCCTGCCCGGACCAGGCGCGAGGCGAGGAAGCGCATCGGCACCATCGTGCGCGAGCCGAGCGTGAAGCCGCCGCCGTGCACCAGCAGCGCCGAGGCCCTCGCCGGCATCCGCGGCAGGTACACGTCGTAGAGCGGCGCGATGCCGCGGGCCCGCGCGGTGCGGAAGCGGACGGCACGCTCGGTCGGCACCGGCTCCTCGAAGTAGACCGGGCCGCGGAGCGACCACAGCGCGCCCGCGAGCGCGCCATATCGGAAGCCTCCGCCCGACGTCGGCCTCATCGCTTCGCCACCTTTCGCGCGCGGAACGTCCCGCTCCGGCCGCCGCGCTTCTCGAGCAAGCGCACGCGCTCGATGCGCATCCCGCGGTCGATGGCCTTGAGCATGTCGTAGAGCGTGAGCGCGGCGACGCTGGCCGCGACGAGAGCCTCCATCTCCACCCCGGTGCGAGCGTGGGTGCGGACGCGAGAGACGATCCGCACGGTGGTCGCGCTCGCGAGCTCGATCTCCACGCTCGCACCGTCGATCGGGATCGCGTGACAGAGCGGGATCAGCTCGGCCGTCCGCTTGGCGCCGCCGATGCCGGCCAGGCGCGCCGCCGCGAGCACGTCGCCCTTCGGCGCCGCGCCGCGCGCGAGCGCCGCGCGGGTGGAGGGCTGCATCCGAACGATCGCTTCGGCGACCGCCTCGCGCTCGGTGGGGAGCTCGTCGCCCACGTCCACCATGCGCGCGGCGCCCCGCGCATCGAGGTGCGAGAGAGCGGGAGCGGCTCGGCGGGGGGCCATGGGCGCATCGTGCCCGATCGAGGCATGGTTCGGCATGCTGAGTCGTCGGCTCGCCCGCTCCAGGCCCTTCCGTCCCCGGGCGGCTGCGCCCGCTCCCGCTCGGTCCCACCGGGCCGATCACGCTTGGCTGGCCGTCGCGGTCTTGGTCCCGTCGGTCGCTGGATGTGCGCTCGCCCACGAGCGCAGCGCGGGAGCGAGCCGGGTCGACGCCGGGCTCGTCGTCGCCGACGCGAGCGCCCACCCGGACGCCGTGTCGATCGATGCGGCCCAGCCGCCCGATACCGGTCCCATCACGAGCTGCGTCGACTTCTGGGTCGCGCTCCCGTGGTGCCCCACCGCGCCGCGCTTCGGCGAGCCTTGCTACCAGCCCGGCATCACGTGCGGCACACATTGCTGCGATCCGATCCCGCCGATGCAGTGCGTGGGCGGCTTCTGGGAGGCGCTGGACATCGAGGTCGTCTGCCCGCCGGGCCTCGACTGTCAGCCCTCGCTCCCGTGTGGCGACGGCACCTGCGCGCCGGACCGCGTGTGCATGCGCACGCTCGGCGAGGGCCTCGGCCCCGACGCGCACTGCGTCCTGCCGCCCAGCCCGATCGCCGTCTGCGACGCGGCCCCGCCCGGCGCGCTCGGCACCGACCCGGGCTCGTGCACGACCTGCAGCTGCCTGGATCGCTCCGGCGTCGGCGGCGTGGTCGTCGCGCTCGACTGCACCTGCTGCGACGTCGACACCCCTTGATCGGTCGATCGCGCCTCCTCGCCCACCTCCGCGACGACGCGATCACCAGGGACGATTCGGTGATCCCGAATCGAGACCCCTGATTTATCCTCGCGCGCCCGCGTGTCCGAACCGCGCTTCATCGTCGGCATCGATCTCGGCACGACCCACACCGTCGTCGCGTACGTGCGCGCAGGCGATGCGACCGCCAAGCCCGCGATCTTCGAGGTCGATCAGCTCGTCGCGCCGGGCGAGATCGCGGCGCGCCCGCTCCTGCACTCGCTCCGCTACCACCCGGCCGAGGCGGAGCTGAGCGAGGCCCAGCGGCGCCTTCCCTGGGAGCTGCCGCCGATTCCCAGCCCGACCGCGCCCTACGTCGTCGGGGAGCTCGCGCGCGAGCTCGGTGCGAAGGTGCCGGGCCGGCTCGTCGTCAGCGCCAAGAGCTGGCTCTCGCACGCCGGCGTGGACCGCACGGCCGCGATCCTGCCGTGGGGCGCCGAAGAAGGCGTGCCGAAGATCTCGCCCGTCGACGCGAGCGCGAGCTACCTCGCGCACGTTCGGCAGGCCTGGGATCGCGCGCACGAGTCGGCGCCGCTCGCCGAGCAAGAGGTCGTGCTCACGATCCCGGCGTCCTTCGACGAGGGGGCGCGCGCGCTGACGCTGGCCGCGAGCAAGCTCGCCGGGATCCCGCGGGTGCACCTGCTCGAGGAGCCGCAAGCAGCCTTCTACGACTGGCTCGGTCGCCAGGAGGACGTCGCCGCGAGCGCGGCCGAGACCAAGCTCGCGATCGTCGTCGACGTCGGCGGCGGGACGACCGACCTCACGCTGGTGCGCGTCGAGCACCGCGAGAGCGGGCCGCGCCTGACGCGCATCGCCGTCGGCGACCACCTCATGCTCGGTGGGGACAACATGGATCTCGCGCTCGCGCAGCGAGCCGAGCAGCAGCTCCAGACGAAGCTGCCCGCGGCGCGCTTCAGCCAGCTGCTCGTCCAGGCGCGGCGCGCGAAGGAGACGCTGCTCGGCGAGAGCCCGCCCGAGCGCGCGAAGGTCACCGTGCTCGGCAGCGGCAGCAAGCTCGTCGGAGGCTCGCTCTCGACCGAGATCGCGCGCGCCGACGTCGAGACGCAGATCGTCGACGGCTTCTTCCCGCTCGCTCCCGTGGATGCGCGGCCCTCGAGACGCGCGACGGCGATCGTCGAGCTCGGTCTGCCGTACGTCGCCGACGCCGCGGTCACGCGCCACGTCGCCGCGTTCGTCTCGCGCCACCAGGACGTCGCCAAGGACGCGGTCGGGGACGCGCTCGTGAACGGCCTCGCGCTGCCCGACGCCGTGCTGTTGAACGGGGGCGTCTTCCGCGGCGCGCCGATCGCGAAGCGCATGATCGACGTCCTCTCGGGCTGGCGCGGCGCGCCGATGCGCGTGCTCGACAACGCCGAGCCCGAGCTCGCCGTCGCGCGCGGCGCCGCGCTCTACGGCCTCGCGCGCCGCGGCCTCGGGATGAAGATCGGCGGCGGCTCGGCCCGCTCGTACTTCCTCTTGCTCGACGGCGAAGGCGGCGCGCGCCGTGGCCTCTGCGTGCTGCCGCGCGGCGCCGAGGAGGGCGAGGAGGTCGTCGTCCGCGATCGCACGTTCGCGCTGCGCCTCGGCCAGCCGGTGCGCTTCTCGCTCGCGTCGAGCACGGGCGAGGCAGCGTACGTGCGACCCGGCGAGATCGTGGACGTGGACGCGGATCTGTTCCGAGAGCTGCCGCCCATCGCGGCCGTGCTCGACGACGTGGCCGAGGCCGCGCCGCGCAGCTCGATGGCGCCGCCCTCGCTCGAGGCGCCGGCACGCCCCTCGCAGCGGCCGGGGGCCGGGCGTGAGGAGCGCGTGCGGCTCGCCGCAGCGCTCACGGAGATCGGGACGCTCGAGGTGAGCTGCATCGCCGAGAGCGACGCGCACCGGCGCTGGAAGCTCGAGCTCGAGCTCCGCGGCCAGCACGAGAGCGAGCTCGCGCCCTCGCGCGTGACGCAGCTGCATCCGCGCTACGCGGAAGCGCGCGCCAAGATCGAGGTCGTGTTCGGCAAGAGCGAGGCGGACGGCGGCAAGGCCGTGAAGACCCTGCGCACCGACCTCGAGAAGATCCTCGGGCCGCGCGAGAAGTGGCCGATGCCGCTCCTTCGGGAGCTCTTCGGTGCCTTGCTCGCGGGCGTCAAGCGCCGCCGCCGCTCGGCCGATCACGAGCGCGTGTGGTTCAACCTCGCGGGCTACACGCTGCGCCCGGGCGTGGGCTATCCGCTCGACGACTTCCGCGCCAAGCAGCTCTTCGCGATCTTCGAGCAGGGCGTCCAGTTCGCGCCCGAGGCGCAGAACTGGAGCGAGTGGTGGACGCTCTGGCGCCGCGTCGCGGGCGGGCTCGACGACGCGCAGCAAGAGAAGGTGCTCTCCGCGATCGACTGGTACCTGCACCCTCCGACGCCGCGCCCTCGCCCGCGCCCGGCGGGGCCGAAGGCGCTGGGTTACGACGACATGGTGCGCCTCGCGGCCTCGCTCGAGCGGATCTCGGCGGCGCACAAGGAGCGCATCGGCGGCTGGATGCTCGAGCGCCTCACCCAGCACGGCGAGGGCACCTTCGGCGTCTGGGCGCTCGGTCGCATCGGCGCGCGCGTGCCGCTCTACGGCTCGGCGCACACGGTCGTAGCGCGCGTGCACGCGCAAGCGTGGCTCGGCGCGGTGCTCGCGCTCGACTGGAAGCAGGTGGAGCCCGCGGCGTTCGCGGCGACGATGCTCGCGCGCAAGAGCGGCGACCGCGCCCGCGACGTGGACGCGACGCTCGCGGCCGAGACGGCGCGGCGCCTGCGCGCCCACGGCGCGCCCGAGGTCTGGGCGAAGATGGTCGAAGAGGTCGCCGTCCTCGGCGAGGACACCGTCGCCCGCCTGCTCGGCGAGTCCTTGCCGCCGGGCCTCGCGCTGGTGGAGTGAGCTGCGGAAGGGGTCGCCCCGAGGCTCACCCGAGAAGATCGTCGACCGAACGCGCCTCGAGGAATCGTTCCTCGAGCTTCGAGAGCTCGGCCTCGTCTGCGCGCTCGATGCGCGCGCTCACCTCGGGCGTGAGCCCGTCCCGGAACTTCAGCCGCAAGAGGTGCTGCAGCGATGCGCGCCGCCCCTCGACGCGTCCCTCGGCCCTCCCCAGGTCCATCAGCTGCTTCACGGTGGTCATGATCTCGGCTCCTGCTCCGCGTGGCGCCACCCCGCGGCGGCGATGCTCACCCGAGAAGATCGTCGACCGAACGCGCCTCGAGGAATCGTTCCTCGAGCTTCGAGAGCTCGGCCTCGTCTGCGCGCTCGATCCGCGCGCTCACCTCGGGCGTGAGCCCGCCCTGGAACTTCAGGCGCAAGAGGTGCTGCAGCGATGCGCGCCGCCCCTCGACGCGTCCCTCGGCCTTTCCCTCGGCCTTTCCCTCGACGCGTCCTTCGGCCTTTCCCTCGGCCTTTCCCTCGACGCGTCCTTCGGCCCTCCCCAGGTCCATCAGCTGCTTCACGGTGGTCATGATCTCGGCTCCTGCTCCGTGGAGGATCGAATCGGCGAGGCGCGCGAGCTCGGCTGCGTCGAGCCCGCCGTGGACCTCCAGAACGTACCGGAGAACGCTGCGGAGCGCCCGCAGGCCGGACGGGCTCGTGCTCGCCGCGCGCAAGAGCGATCCCCAGCTCGTGAGGAGCGCCGGCACGTCCGCTGCGATGCGCACGTCGCGCAGCGCCGAGAGCGCCAGCGTGGCCTCGGCGCTCATGCCGCGCGCCAAGAGATCGGCGTTGGACGTCGTGCCGAGATCGTCGACCTCGAAGCCCATCCGCGGCACGTAGCGCCCCAGCACCAGCGCCTCGTCCGGTGTCAGGCTCATCAGCGCGAGCATGTCGCGCGGCGCGCGCCACGCCCCCGGGCCCTGGTGGAACACGAGCGGCACGATGAGCGGCAGCGTCGTCGCCTCCGGGTGGTCGCGCAGGAAGGCGTCCCACGTCATCACCGCGTACTGCAGGAGGCGAAACGGCATCAGCGGATCGGGCCGCGACTGGTGCTCCACCAAGAGCAGCACCAGCACGTCGCGATGCGCGAGCTTGGCGCCGAGCACGATGTCGGAATGGAACGCGTTCAGCGCCTCGTCGACGTACGCCGTGGGACGCACCTCGAGCTCGGAGAGATCGAGCAGCGCCGCCACCTCGCGCGGCAGCGCCGACCGGATCGCGTCGGCCGCGATCGCGGGATCGGAGAACAGGCGCCGGAAGAGCGCGTCGTGCGTGCCGCTCGACATGCCCGCTGCGGTAGGCAGCGGGCGATCCGGCGGGCGAGTGCCGAGAATGCGCGGGAAATCGCGTCGCGGTGGCGGAGGTGGCGGCGGGGCGCCGTCACCCCGTCCCGGGGTGAACGTCGTCGGCGCTCGCGGCGACTCCGGTCCAACGCCACGTTCCACGCCGCGAAAGGCTCTCGCACGACGCGGCTGCCATCACGACTCGGGGGAGCGCGGGGTCCTAGCTGGCGGGCGAAGGGTCGCTCCCGCACGACGCGGCCGGTGAACACTCGATGGGTTGGTTCCCGGGCTCCGAGGTGGCATTGGGGTGGGCGCTCTGCTTGGGCGATTCTCAGGGTGCCCGCGTGCCGACTCGGTCAGCGGGGACGAGGGCGAGAAAGAGGACGGGGAAGAGGACGAGAGCGAGGGCGAGGGCGAGGGTCTTTTCCGTCAGAGCCCGTCGAGGGCCCCCATGGGTGTGTCTTCGTAGGGGTCCACGACGAGGTGCTCGCCGCCGGTCGGCTCGAGCTCGTACACGTGGACGCGGAACGCGCGGGACTCGTCGTAGCGCGCGCGATAGCGGCGCATCGTGTCGTCGTGGTCGCGGGGCCAGCCGACGGCGACCAGGCCGTCTTCTCGTCGTGCGCGGAGCGCGGCGGCGAGGCGCTCTCGCTGTGCACGCGGCAGCTCTCTCGGGATCGCGTCGACGCTCGTCGCGTAGTCGGTTCCCCCGCGCTCGAGCAAGAGCGCGGCCTCGAGCAGTGCGTGGAGGTCGTCTCCACCGCGCGGGAAGGTGCTGGCCATCGTGGTGCCGACGCAGTGGTCCCAGAACACGCTGCGCTCGTCCGGTGCGCTGCCCCAGAGGACCACGATCGCTTCCGTCGGATGGACCGGCGCCTGCAAGAGCGGATCGCTCGTCGTGCGGGCCGCGAGGTAGCGCGCTTCTGGGATGCGATCACACGACGGCAGCGCCGGCATCCGTGCGCGCACTGCGCTCTCTTGCGCGTCGCCACAGAGCAAGCGTGGCGTCGAGACGGTCTCGAGCCCCGCGGTGGCCGCGAGCGTCTCGAGATACGGCACGCACGCGCCGCCGTCGGCCGAGACGTGGACCAGCTGCTCGGCGTGCGCGTGATCGTCCAGCGTGACGTGGCCGTCGGCGTCGATCGACACGTGGCGTCGCTCCGTGCTCACGTCGTCGGGGGAGGGCCCGAATGGCTCCACGACGAGCACCGATGCGTTCTGCGCGTCTCCATCCGGCGCGAGCACGGACGCGAGGTAGGGACGTGCCTCCGGGGCCAGGAGCGCCAGCGCGTCGGGCGCCTCGAGCGCCACGCGCGGCTGCCGCGTGTCGGCGAGCACGGCTGCGAGCAAGAGCGCGCGGCGGTCGAGGTCGCTGAGCGGCGTCGTCGCGGGGAGCGCATCCACGACCACCCCGTTCACGAGCGTGGCGCCGAAACGCAACGGCGTGCGCTCCTCTGCGATCCGCGCCTGCCGCCCGGCCGTCACGAGGACGATGCCCGCGCTCGTTCGCGCCACGACGTATCCGAGCTGCGTGCCGGAGTCGCACGGGAAGAGGTCGGGGACGAGCCGACGCAGGAGCGCTTCGCGGGGGTCGCCACAGACGTCGCGGACGTGGGCGTCGGTCGCGATGTCGGCGAGGGAGTCGGGTGGGGAGGACGACGAGGGCGAGGGCGAGGACGAGGACTGTGGGGTCGTCGTGGCCGGTGGGCTTGCGCCGCACGCGGCGAGGGCCATCCCACACGCCAACCCGATTCCCCGCATGCGGGTGAGCGTAGCCCGACGCTCGCGTCGGGTCCTATCCCGCGATCGGCTCAGAGCGGGCGTAGCCCGCAGCCCAACGACATCGGCGCCGCAGCGCGGCGCGCTGTCTCGGAAGCAGGCGGTGGCGATCGAGTGCTGCCGCGGCTCGGCCAGCGCACGACGCGCGGGTCGCCCTCCAGCCTCTTCCCAATCGTCACGTCACGCGACGATTCAGGGACGTAGTAGATCAGCGCGCGCGGCGCACGACCTGTGGCCCGGAGGTCAGCCACACGGCGTCGCCCGCGGCCCAGCCTTCGGTCTGGTAGTCGAAGAGCGGTGGGGTCGGGAGCGTCATCGAGCCGTCGAGCTGGCCGACGAAGCCCCAGCCGGTGAGCCAGATCTCGGCGTCCTCGGCGCTCACGGGCTCGCCCGCCGCGACCACGGTCCAGTCGCCCCGCCCGCTGCCATGCAGGACGCGGACGTCGTTCGAGCGGCCCGCCGCCGGCTGGAGGATCCACAGCGCGTAGCGCGAGCTGCCGCGCGCATCGCGCGCGTACCAGCCACTCTCCGAAGGAACGACCATCACGAACGCCTCGCCGTCGAGGACGAGCACCCCCTCGCGAGCGACGGCGATCACGCTGCCGTCGTCGAGCACGTGCACCTGGTCGGGGACGCTCACGTCGCTCGGCACCGCGACGGCACGGAAGCCCCGCTCGGCATCGCCGCGCATCACGCCTTCCATCGTCCTGAGCCACACCTCGTCGGCCGCTCCCTCCACGCCACGCACGAACGAGCCGACCGTGACGGCCGACCAGCGGGCACCGTCGTAGTGCTCGAGCGATCCGTCCTCGCGCGCGCGGTACACGTCGCTCGGCGAGCGGCCCCACGCCGCACGGGCCTCGCCGCCAGCCCAGAGCGCGGTCGGCATCGTGCCCCACGCCTCCGCGCTCGACGTCTCGTCGTAGGGCGTCGCGATGGTCGGCTGGAACATCTCTGCCGTGGGCAAGCGCGACTGTGAGAAGAAGATGCGTCCCGCGCCCCACGCCCACGTGTGCGACTCGTCGAGACGGAACGCGCCCTCGATCGCCATCGTCCAAGGCACGCGGACCCACTGGGAGCCGTCGTAGAACGCGTACTCGCCGACGCCGAGATCCTGCGGATACTCCGGGCCGTACGTCGGCACCCAGCTCGCGCCGTCCCACGCGAACGCGCCGCTGGCGCTCACCACGACGCGGCCGTCGCGGCCGATCGTGAGCGAAGGGAACCAGCCCTGGTCGGGGATCGGCGCGCCGACGAGCTGCCACGCGCTCCCGTCCCAGCGGCGCACTTCGACGTTCTCCACCGTGCCGCTCGCGTCGCACGTCAGGCCCGCGGTCCACACTTCGCCAGCGGGAAGCGCGAAGTCACCACCGAGGCAGAAGGCATACGGTGGGATCGGCTCGCTCCACCCGCTCGCGTCGTGACGCAACAGATGGGCGCCCGAGGTCGCGCCGTGGCCGCTCGGATCACCGCCCGCGATCGCCCAGGCCGAGCCGTCGGCCGCGCCGCGAACGCGCGCGGGGGGGGCGGCCGACGGCGCCTCGGTCCACGCGCTCCCGTCCCAGTGCCACGCGCTGCCCATCTCGTCGCTCGCCCACGCGTCCTCTTCGCTCGCGCTCCAAGCGCTGGTGAACGAGCGCGTCGTCGGCCGCGGCGTCGCGCTCCACGCGCCCTCGGCCTCGTCCCAGCGCAGGTACGTCCCCTCGGCGCCGTAGGCGATCACGACGCGGCGCGCGACGTCGCCCTCGACCACGATCGGGCGGCCGCGCATCCAGCACCACGCATCGCCCGTGCACTCGGTGCTCTCGGTCACGGAGGGCGCGGGCGCGATCGGCCCGGCGCAGGCGATCGAGAGAGAGGCGAGAGACATCCAAGCGTGTCGGCGCAGCATGTCCTCGGTGTACGCCGCGCCGCGCGCGTGCGGAATGCCCGGCGCTGCCCGAGACCCGTGCATCGATGCACAGGTCGGGAATGCGCGGGGAGCGGCCGCGGTTTCGCGCGGGATGAAGCTCGCGCGTGCACGGGCGCTCGGCATGCGCGCCCTCGTCTCCGTGATCGCGCTCGCGGCCGCGTACGTCGCCTTGCTCGTGTTTCCGTCGCCGCTCTTCGCGCATGCGCGCACGGGGCGCTTCCTCACCGTGCACGCCGACGCGCCGATCCCCGCGAGCGCCGACGCGGTGATCGCCGACGCGGAGGCGCGGGTGGAGCGCTCGGCGCTCTTCGTGCCCGGCGCCTCCCACGACGTGTACGTCTGTCAGTCGTCCTGGCGCTGGCGTCTGGTGTCCAATCGCGCCTTCGGGTCCGGCGCCTTCGCGATGGCGCCCATCGGGCGCTCGGTGTTCACGCGGCCCGCGCACTTCGATCGCGATCGCCTGGTCGGCCCCTCCGGGCACGAGACGCCCGGCGAGCGCACCCTCGCGTACTTCCTCGCCCACGAGATCACCCACACGCTCACCGCCGACCGCATGGGCCTGGCGTTCTTCGAGCTGCCGGCCTGGGTGCGCGAGGGCTACGCGGACTACGTCGGTCGCGGCCCGGCCTTCGACTACGAGGGCACGCGCGCGCTCTTGCTCGCCGGCGACCGCACGCTCGATCCCGCCGCGAGTGGCCTCTATCTCCGCTACGTGCTGCTCGTCGCGCACCTGCTCGACCGCGAGGGCTGGCCGGTCGAGGCCCTCCTCGCTCGCCCGCCCGCCCGCGTCGTGCTCGAAGCGCGCGTCCGCGAGGGGCGAATCTCTCCTTACGAGCCCGCGCCCTAGTACCGCTGCCCGGAAGTGCGATCCGCACTTCCGGGCGAGGGACGGGTGGGAGTCCGAGGAGGGGGCCCGCGGCCCTTCCTCGGTGGGGGGCCCGCGGGGAGGGCACGAGCTTGCGCATGCAAGCGAAGCGGCCCTCCCCGCGAAGTACCGCGGAACGGAAGTTCGGGCCGCAGCGCAATGCGGCTCGAACTTCTGATCCGGGGTACTAGGCAACGGCCTGGATCGTACTTGACCCCCGGCCCTGAAATCCCGTTAGAATCCCGCTCGCGGGAGGGCTTCGCGCTCTCTCGTCGACCGCGCGCGTGTGCTCGCGGGACCGGCACCTCGACGACTCCGAGTCGAGATGGAGCGAGGACGAGGAATGTTCGCAGTCGTCATCACCGAAAAGGGTGGCTCCCAGCGCAAGCTCGACTTCGACAAGACCGAAGTGACGATCGGCCGCGTCCAGGGCAACGACATCATCCTGCCCAAGGGAAACGTCAGTAAGCGGCACTCGCGCATCGTCCTCAAGGACAACCGCTTCATCGTCGTCGACCTCAAGAGCACCAACGGCACGTACGTCAACGGCCGCAAGATCACCTCGCCGCTCGTCGTGAAGGCGGGAGACAAGATCTACATCGGCGACTTCATCATCACGCTCGAAGAGCCCGCCGGCGGCGCCGTCGCTGCGAGTGGGGGCGGGGCGCCGGCAGCGATGCCGCCCTCGCCGATGAGCGCGCCTCCCGCGGGCGGCGGCTTCGGAGCCCCGCAGCAGCCCGGTGGCGGGTTCGGAACGGCGCCCGCCGGAGGCGGGTTCGGTGGTGGAGGTCCGCCGCCGCTCGCCGGAGGCGGGATGGGCGGGCCGCCGCCGATGCCGACCGCGGGGGGCATGGGCCCGCCGCCCTTGAGCCCGATGGGCGGCGGCATGGGCGCGCCGATCTCGGGAGGTGGAATGGGCGCGGAGCCGCGACCGCCGGCGCGATCGGCGCCGCCGCCGCCGCGTCCGATGGGCGGAGGTTTCGGCGCGCCGGCTCCCGTCGCCGCGCCCGCGCCGCCGCCGCTGCCGCGCAACGAGCAGCCTCCGTCGGAGCCGCCGCCGATGCCCGCGGGCGCCGATCGCTTCGCGCTCGACGAGGAGCCCGCCGAGGAGACCGCCGCGCCCTCGCCGCGCGTCGTCATGCCGGCTCCCCGCCCGAGCCCGAGCGGCCCCGTCGCGACCGGCCCGTCGCCGATGGCGGCCCGCGCCGAGCCGCCGCCGCCGATGCGCGCCGAAGCACCGCCCCCGGCGCGTGCGGCCGAGCCGCCGCGACCGGAGCCCATGCGCGCCGCGCCCGAGCCGGTGCGTGCCGCCGAGCCTGCCCGTGGCCCCGACACCGCGCGGCCGATCCTGGGCGGCGCCGCCGCCGCCCCGGCCGACGTCGTCCACGAGTTCCGCACGATCGAGCTCGGCCCCGAGGGCATGGGCCCGCTGGGCGCGTTGCTCGAAGAGGTCGGCGTCCTCGAGATCGTCGTCGAGGGCACCAACGTCCTCGTCGACCGCGGCAGCGGTCTGGCCGCGTCCGGCCAGCGCTTCACGAGCGCGGACTCCGTCACGCGTGTCGCGCGTCATCTGCTCTCCCGCGCCCGCGTGAACCTCGACGGTGCGCACCCGGTCGCCGAAGCGACGCTGCCCGACGGCACGCACATCCTCGCGATCCTGCCGCCGGTCGCGGTCGGTGGCGCGCTCGTGGAGATCCGTCGGGTGGGTCGCCCGGGGCCCTCGGGCGAGTCGCTCGTCTCGTCGGGCATGCTCTCGGCCGACATGCTCCGCGCGCTGCGCTCGGCGATCGCCGTTCGCCGCAACATCGTGGTGATCGGTCCCTCGGATGCCGGCGTCTCGCAGCTCGTGAGCGCGCTGGCGGCGATGGGCGGCTCGGACGAGCGCCTGCTCGTCGTCGAGGCGACCAGCGAGCTGCCGATCGCGAACCCGCGGGCGGTGCGCTTGGCGGCCGCCGGAACCAGCTTCGCGGATCTGCTCACGCGCGCGAGCCGGCTCCGCGCCGACCGAGTGGTCGTGGACGGAGTGCGGGGCGGCGAGGCGCGCGAAGCGCTGGTGCTGGCCGCCTCGCGCGGCGCCGGGACGATCGTCGGCGTGCGCGCCGCGGCCGGCAACGCCGTTCTCGAGCACCTCGAGGCGCTGGCGTCGCTGGCCGGCGGCCGCGACGGCGTCGGTGCGCTCGTGCAGAGCTCGGTCCACCTCGTGGTCCGTCTCGCGCGCAGCGCGGACGGCTCGCGCCGCGTCGAGTCGATCGCCGAGGTCGGTGCCAGTGGCCTCACCGAGCTCTTCGAGCACGGCGAAGGCGGCTTCGCGAGCACCGGGCAGCCCCCGTCGTTCGCCTGATCGATCCCGTCCCCATGGCGTGCGCGGGCGAGCCTCGCCCGCGATGCGCGTGCGATCCCGCGCTGGGCTCGTCCGCCGGCCGATCCACCGCGGCTTGCCCGAGCCCCGGACCGGCTCCATGTCCGCTTCGATGACCTCGCACGACGACGCGATGCGCGCGGCGATCGCCGAGGCCGAGCGCGCGCGCGGCAAGACGGGCGACAATCCCTGGGTCGGCTGCGTGATCGTCGACGGCCACGGCCAGATCGTCGCCCGCGGGCACACCCAGGGTCCGGGCGAAGACCACGCCGAGATCGTCGCGATGCAGGACGCCGTGCGCCTCGGCATCTCGCTCGCGGAAGCGACCCTCTACTCGACCCTCGAGCCCTGCGCGTTCCACGGCCGCACGCCCGCGTGCGCGAAGGCCATCGTGACGCGCGGTGTGCGCCGGGTCGTCACCGGCATCCTCGATCCGAACCCACGCGTCGACGGCGTCGGGCTCTCGATGCTGCGCGAGGCCGGCGTCGAGGTGGTCCCGGACGTGTGCGCCGCCGAGATCACGCGGCAGCTCGCGCCGTGGATCTTCCGGTTCCATCCGCACGAGCCGGCCCGCTTCGCCGCGGGCGTCGCCGAGCCCGAGCGGATGGCGATCCTCACCGCGCGCTACGGCGTCTCGGAAGCCGAGGTCCGCGAGGTGCTCGTGCGCGGGGGCTTCAGCCCGGGATCGTGACGATCGGCCCCGCGAGCGAGGCGTCCACGTCGGGCTCGGCGATCGGCGCGCCCGCCACCAGGCGCACGGGCACCACGCCGGACCAGCACGGGTGCAGGCGATCCTGGCCGAGATCGAGCGGGCCGCCCGCGCGGATCTTGGCCGAGGCGTGCCCGATCTCGATCGCGAGGACCTGCGTCACGTCGAGCTCCCACTCGGCCGGCATGCGCGTCGCGAGGCTCCGCCCCTGCGCCATGCGGTCGACCAGGAGCGTCATCGCGTGCTGCTTCTCCTCGCGCGCCGTGACGAGGCGCGCGCCGCCCACGACGACGACGGAGCGGTAGTTCATCGAGTGGTGGAACGCCGTGCGCGCGAGCACGAGCCCGTCGAGCAGCATCACCGAGACCGAGAAGGGTGCACCCGCGGCGAGGGCGGCGAGCGAGCGATTCGCGCGCGCTCCGTGCACGTAGAGGATCTCGCCGCTGCGCGCGTAGGCCGTGGGCATGGAGAAGGGCACGCCCTCGTGCACGTACGCGAGGTGGCAGACGAGGGCCTCGTCGAGGATGGCGTGGACCACGTCGCGGTCGTAGCTCCCGCGCTCGGGGTGGCGGCGGAGCTCGGTCGCGGGGGTCGTCTCGTAGCGCTCGGTCATGGGAACGAACATGACGGTGACTGGAGGGACGAAACCATCCAGAATGCTCGAAGAAGGCACTCCAGTTGTCCCGCCCCTCTCGCCCGATCGCGCTCGACCCGCAGGACCTCGTGGCCACGAGAGGCCCGAGCCTCGCGGCGCGCGTGGCGAGCCTCGTCGTGGCCGAGATCCGCCGCGGGCGGCTGGCGGCCGGCCAGCGCTTGCCGGGCACGCGCTCGCTCGCGCGCTCGCTCGAGGTCGATCGCGAGACGGTGGTGCGCGCGTTCGCCGAGCTGGTCGCGGAGGGATGGCTCGAGGCGAGGCCGCAGTCGGGCACCTTCGTCGCCTCGGCGCTGCCCGAGCGTGCCGTCGGGCGCGCCGAGGGGGCGCGCAGGGCCGTCGCCGCACGCGCGGCGTTCCCGCGCTCGACGGTGCGTGCGATCGAGCCGGAGCGCGCTCCCGCCGGCGCGGTCTACCTCGGCGGCGGCGTGCCGGACGTGCGCCTCGTCCCTCGCGAGGCCTTCGCGCGCGCGTATCGCCGGATCCTGCGCACCTCGCCGCGCACGCGCCTCGACTACGGCGATGCGCGCGGCGAGCCGACGCTGCGGCGCGCGCTCCGCGCGATGCTGGCCGAGGATCGCGCGATCGCGACCGACGACGAGGGCCTGCTCGTGACGCAGGGCAGCCAGCACGCGGTCGATCTCGTGGCGCGCGCGCTCGTGCGGCCCGGCGACCGCGTCGCGATCGAGGATCCCGGCTACGTGCCGATCCGCGAGACCTTCCGCCTCGCGGGCGCGACGCTCGTGCCCATCCCGGTCGATGCGCGCGGGCTCGACGTCGCGGCGCTCGAGCGCGCATGCCACGAGGCGCCGATCCGGCTCGTGGTCGTGACGCCGCACCACCAGTACCCGACGATGGCGGTGATGGCGCCGGAGCGCCGCGCCGCGCTGCTGGCCCTCGCGCGCACGCGCCGCTTCGCGATCGTGGAAGACGACTACGATCACGAGTTCCACTTCGAGGGGCGGCCCGTGCTGCCGATCGCCAGCGCCGACGTGCACGGCTCGGTCATCTACGTCGGCTCGCTCTCGAAGATGCTCGCGCCCGGGCTCCGCCTCGGGTTCGTGGTGCCGCCGCGCGATCTGCTCGCCTCGCTCGTGAGCGTGCGCTTCGCCTCGGACCGCCAGGGCGATCACGCGAAGGAGGCCGCGGTCGCGAGCCTGATCGAGGACGGCGAGCTCGCGCGCCACGTGCGCCGCGCGCGGCGCGTCTACCTCGGCCGGCGAGACTTCCTGCGCGAGGGCCTCGTGCGTGCGCTGGGCGAGCGCGTGTCGATCGAGGAGCGCTCGGGCGGCCTCGCGCTCTGGGCGCGCGTCGAGGGCGATCTCGCAGGGCTCCGGCGCCGCACGCTCGAGCGCGGCGTGTTCTTCTTCATCGGGCGCGACTTCACCCACGATCGCCGCCCGCTGCCCTACGCCCGCTTCGGGTTCGGCTCGCTCGACGAGCGCGAGCTCGGGCGCGCGCTCGCGGTGCTGGCGCGCGCGGCCCGCGCGCGATGAAGGGCGTCAGGGCGCTGGGCGGTCGAAGCTCGCCACGTCGAGCAGGATGTCCGTCTCGCAGATGCGCGTCACGCCGCCGCTCGCATGTCCGTCGGGATCGACCTGCACACCGAAAGTGTAGCCGCCCGGGTCGAGCGCGCAGTTCGGTGTGTAGGTCCCGTGCAGCGCCCCGAGCGGTGCGCTCGCGTCCACGAGCCACGCGTCGAGGAAGCCGAAGTCGTTGCGGCGCAGGTAGGCGGGGAAGCCCTCGTCGAACGCCCCGTCCTCGGTGATCAGCTCGGCCATGATCTGGATGTCGAGCGCCGGCTGATCGGGCGAGGGGATGCGGCAGACCAGGAAGCCGTCGTCGTAGACGATGCGCACGCGGACGGTCGTGTCCGGGAGCAGCTCCGGGTACAGGTTGGGCGGGCGCTCGCGGTGGTAGAGGAAGGGCGCGGTGAAGTCGGTGACGGGCAGCCCCTCGAGCACGGCGCGCGGCGTGAACGCGGTGTTCGTGCCGCAGGGCGCGTCCATCGACTCGAGGAGGATCGCCGAGACGGGCACGTCGGGGCACGAGTCGCGCACGGTGCAGGCGAGGCCACTCGCGGCGCACACGCACTCGTTGCACTGGTCACTCGACGGGAAGCGCTCGCCGTAGGCGTGCATCACGCCGGCGTAGGTGCAGCCGCCGATCGAGTCGAAGCAGCGGCGCACCGTGCACGTCTCCTGACCATCGGCGCCGCACTCGCAGAAGTTGCAGGCGTCGCCTGCCGGATAGCGCTCGCCCACCGGATGCGTGCAGGTGGCCGGCGCGTCGCGCCCTCCGGCGTCCAGACCGACGTCGTCGCTCGCAGCGGCGTCGGTCCCGGCGTCGGAGCCCGCGTCGGGCGTGACGGCGTCCGGCGCAGCGGCATCGCGCGCCGTCGACGTCGTCGCGCAGCTACAGCCGGCGAGCGCCGAGACGGTGACGAGCGTGGCGGCGGCGAGGAGCCACGTCGTTGCGTCGGACCGGAGCGCGAAGCGTGAAAGCATGGCCCCATGATGGACCGCGCGGGACGAGGGCGCCCGTCTCGCGTACGCTCGCCTGCGTGGAGGTCTCGCGCACGCACGCGCTCGTCCCGGCGAGCGCCGGGACCGTCCGCTCGCTCGTGATCGCGCCGCTCGCGCCGGGGCCCCATCCGGCCGTCCTCTTCTACTCGGACATCTTCCAGCTCACGGCGCCGCACGAGCGGCTCGCGACGCGCCTCGCGCGCGAGGGCTACGTGGTCGTCGCGCCGGAGCTCTATGGTCGCTTCGAGCCGGCCGGGACGGTCCTCGACTTCGAGCGCGACCGACAGCGCGCGCTCGACGACGCAGCGCGCGTGCGCGTCGAGGACGTCGATGCCGATCGCGCCGCGCTGCTCGAGCACCTCGTCGGGCGAGCCGACGTCGATCCGAAGCGGCTGTTCGCGGCGGGCTTCTGCTTCGGTGGGCACCTGGCCTTCCGGGCCGCCTACGAGCCGCGCATCCGCGCCGTGACGTGCTTCTATCCGACGACCGTCCACCTCGAGACGCTCGGGGCCTCGCCGCGTGTCGACACGCTCTCGCGCGCCGCCGAGCTGCGCGCGCCGCTCTTGCTCGTCTGGGGCGCCCGCGATCCTCACATCCCGCTCGAGGGGCGGGTGAAGATCGAGCGCGCGCTGAGCGAGGCCGGGGCGCGCAGCACAGACCGCGTCTTCGATGCCGAGCACGCCTTCATGCGGGACGTCGGCCCGCGCTTCCAGCCCCAGGCCACCGACGAGGCCTTCGCGGCGATGCTCGCGCACTTCGCCCAGGCGCGCTGAACGCTCTCAGGGGCCGACGTCGTCGCAGACGAGCACGAGCCCGAGCAGCGCCAGCGCGAGGGTGGGCTCGGTGTCGGGCGGCACGACCTCGACGGCGGGGAGCTCGGCGTCGCTCGGGGTGACGCGACCGCTCTCGAGCACCCACTGCGTCGGGCCGCTCGTCGTCATCGTGGGCCCGACGATGGCGAGGCCGGACGCGGCGCCATCGGGGAGCACGATCGCGAAGCCGCCGTCGGCCTCCACGGCCCGCGCGACCAGCTCTCCCTCGCGCTCGAGCGCGCCGTCGTCGGTCATCCGCGTCGCGCCGCAGCGCGCGCCCACCAGCGAGCCGTCGACGTCGAGCTCGACGTAGAGCGGCGCCTGCGTCCCCGCCCGCGCGACGGCGTCGGTGGCCGGAACCGAGCGGAGGACGAAGGCGCCGTGCCCGGCGAACGGCGCGGCCACGGTCTCGCTCGGAGGTGGCGTCGGCGTCGGCGTCGTCGATGCGACGGGCGCGGGCGCTCGGGCCGCGCCACATCCCGCGAGCGCGAGGCCCAGGGCGAGCGTGCGCAGATCAGCCATGGGCCATCACGATCTTCTTGGCGCCGCGCGCCTCGAGCCAGGCCTTGACGCGATCGCCCACGTCGCCCTGAACGACGATCGTGTCGTCCTCGACCGTCGCGCCACAGCCCAGCGCCTTCTTCAGCTCGCGACAGAACGTCTCCCGATGCGCGGCGCGTACGCCGGCGACGATCGACACGGTCTTGCCCCCGCGGCCCTTGCGCGAGCGCGACACGACGACCTTCGGCTCGAACGCGTCGCTCGGTGCGGCGTCCTTCTTCGGCTCGGGCACCGGCCCGCGTCCGGCGGGCAGCGCGGCCTTCAGTCCCTCGAGCGCGGCGAACGGGCTCTTTCCCTGGCTCATCGACGCCGATCCTGGCGCCGCAGCGCGCGATCGTCCATGCACCGCTCGTGCGCATCCTCCGGGCACTCCTGCTGGCCTTCGCGGCCCTCGCGGCCCTCGCCGCGCTGGGCGCGCTCGCGCTCTACTCCTCGCAGCCCTCTTCGTACGCGTTCTCGCGCACGGTCGTCGTCCCGGGCTCGCCCGCCGCCGTCCACGCCCACCTCGACGACCTGCGCGCCCTCGCGGCGTGGGAGCCCTGGCCGGCGACCGATCCCTCGCGGCCGCCGCGGGTCACCTTCTCCCAGCCGGCGGCCGGGGTCGGCGCGTGGATGGATCGCCGTGATCACCGCGGCGATGGCGCTCGAACGACGATCGTCTCCATCACCGCCGACCGCGTCGAGATGCGGAACGAGACGAGCGGCGGGCTCGGCCAGGGGCGCTCGACGCAGTCGTTCGACCTTCGTGAGGTCCCGAGCGGCACCGAGGTGACGTGGACCTTCGCGGGCGAGCTCTCCGGGCTCGGCCGGATGCTCTGGCCCTTCGTCGGCCTCGAGGCGCGCGTGACGCCCTACATGGAGCGGGCGCTCGCTCGTCTACGCGCCAGCGCGACGGAGAGCTGACGCGCGCGAGCATCGCGCGGGAGGCGACGCTCGCGCGCGGGTGTGGCAGCCTTGGTGGGCATCGCCGATGCGGCTGCCGCTCGTTCCTGGCTACGAAGTTCGTGGGCTCCTGGCCGGTGGCGGCATGGGCTCGGTGTACCTCGCGCGCAAGCACGGCGCGGCGGGGTTCGTTCGCTCCGTCGCCATCAAGATGATCGGGCCCAGCGCCGAGACGAGCCCCGATCTGGACGGGCTCTTCGTTCGCGAGGCGCTCCTGCACGCGCGTATCGAGCACCCCAACGTGGTGCGCGTCGAGGACTTCGGGATCTGCCAGGAAGGGCACTACCTCGTCGTCGAGTACGTCGACGGATGGTCCCTCGCCCAGGTCCTGCGCGCGTGCGCGCGCGAGAACGTCCAGCTGCCGCTCGACGTGACCGCGGCCATCGCGCGCGCGGCCCTCGACGGGCTCGGCGCGATTCACGTGCTCTCCGGCCGTGACGCGTCCGCGCGCGGCGCCGTGCACGGGGACGTGAGCCCCGGCAACATCCTCCTCTCGCGTCGCGGACAGGTGAAGATCATCGATCTCGGCGTGGCCGCGACCGACGACGACGACCCGTTCACCGGGCGCTTCGTGCGCGGCAAGCGCGGGTACAGCTCGCGCGAGCAAGCGGCGGCCGCGCCCATCGATGCGCGCTCCGATCTCTACTCGATGGGCGTCGTGCTCTGGGAGCTGCTCACGGTGCGCCGCCTCCACGTCGACGGACGCATCGACGCGCCGGTCACACCTCCGAGCGCCCTGTCCACCCAGACCACGGCCGAGATGGACGCCGTCGTCCTGCGCGCGCTCGCCGACGATCCCGCCGACCGCTTCTCCACCGCGCGGGAGATGGGTCGCGCCATCGCGATGGCGTGCCCGTCGTCGATGTTCGTCGATGCGGCGGCGCTGGCCGACTTCGTCCTCGGTCACCTCGGCACGTGCCTCGAGAAGGATCGCGCGCAATTCGAGCCGAGCGACGCCACGCGCGTCGGCGGCGCGCCCGCCGCCGGCGCCAAGGGGCGATCGAGCGAGCTCGAGCGGTCGTCCGACCTCGAGCCCGATCTGACGACCGAGCCCAAGCTCGCACCGCTCTTGGGTCGCGACGAGGAGCTGGAGGAGCTCCGCGAGGCGCTCGCTCCCGAGCGCGCGCTGGTGTCGATCACCGGGGCGGCCGGCGTGGGCAAGACGCACTTCGGCGTGGCCGCCGCGCAGGCCTTCGGCGCCAGCGCGTTCGTGCACGCGAGCGGGGTGAGCGCCCGGCACGAGCTCGAGCACCGGGTCCGCGCGGCGCTCGCTCGAGGGCCGAGCGAAGGCACCGCGATCGTGGCGCTCCTCGCCGAGCGCGCGAGAGAGACGCCTTGGACGCTCTTCCTCGACGGGGTCGAGTCGTTCGGCGACGGTGCCTTCGCGTCGCTCGATCAGTGGCGCGCCGAAGTGCCCTCGCTTCGCGTGGTCCTGCTCGGGCGTGGCGCGCCGCCGGTGCCTTCGACGCGCGTCATCCGGCTCGCGCCCTTCGCTCTACCGGAGTCCGTCCTCGCGCTGCGCGAGTCGAGCGCCTTCGCGCTGTGGGCTCAGGCCGTCCGCCGTGTCGATCCGACCTACGCGGCGCCACCGCGCTCGGACGATGACGTGCTGGCCATCCTCGCGCTCACCGATGGCGTCCCCTTGGCGATCGGAGTGGCGGCCGCACGGATGGCGACATTGACGCCGCAGGCGATCCGCGCCGAGCTCGAGCGCGCTGCCGCCGGCCGTGACGCCGACGACTCGCCGGCTCCCTTGCGGATCGCGGTGGAGTCGGTGGTCGCGCAGCTCGATTCGTCGGGACGGCGCGCCGTCGTCGCGCTGGCCCACCTCGGGCCCATCTTCTCGCCGCGCGCGGCGTCCTTCGTCTTGAAGGAGCTCGGCGTCTCCGATGCGCGGGCGGTCCTACAGCGCCTGGTCACGCAGAACATCCTGCTCCGCGCCGGTGATCAGCTCTCCATGTTCTCGTTCTTCCGCGCCCACCTCGCGCGCGGCCTTCCTGGCTCGAGCCCGGAGGACGGCGTCTCGGCGCAGCGCGTGAAGGCCCTCGCGTGGGAGCTGCTGCGGGCCCAAGCGCGTGCCGCGATGGACGACGCGCGCGCGCGCTCGCTGTCCGAGGAGGACGTGCCCGCGTACCTCGAGGGCCTCGACGAGCTCTCGAGCGTGCCGGCGCCGGACGAGAGCGTGCGCGCGTGGCTCTCCGACGTCGTGCTCTGGATCGCCACGGAGCACCAGACGCTGACGCACCGACCCTCGGTCTTGCGCGCGGCCTCGCGCCTGCTCGAGCACGACCCCGATCACGCGGCCGCCCACATGGTGCTCTGCGGTGGCCTGCTCGACCAAGCCGAGCAGGCTCGCCACGCGCACGCGGCCCTCGCGCGGCCGAAGATCCAGCCGCGTCGCGCCGAGGTCGCCATCGTGTTCGGCTGCGCGTGGATCCTGTCGCACCTCGGGGACGTCGCCGCCACCCGGGCCGCCGCCGCACGCCTGCGCGCCATCGCCGACGATCCCGCCAACGCGTCCCTCGATCGCCTCAAGGGATCGCTCTTGCGCGCCGTGCTCCTGCACGGCGTCGACGATCCCGTCGATGCCGCCGAGCTCGTGACCGTCCTGCACGGCTTGCGACGCGAAGGCGATGCACACGACATCGGCAATGCGTGCCGGCTGCTCGTGCAGTGCGACGAAGCGGATCTGGTCGAGCGACACATGCGCGAGGTGCTGCCGCTCGCCGAGAACTGCCGCACGAATTCGGCGGCCACGCGCCTCGCGACCTACGCCGACGCGCTCTTCGACCTCGGCCGTGTCGCGGAGGCGCAGCGCATCTACGAGGCGACGCTCGTGTATCGCCGGCCGCGAGATCTGCCGAACCAGTGCTGGCGCTCGCTCTTCGGAGTCGCGCTCTGCGCCGCGCACGCCGAGGACCTCGAGGCGGCGCGCGCGCATGCCGAGCTCCTGATCGAGACGACCACCATGCCCGTCCTGCGCCGCAACCTCGGCGGCCTCTTGGCGTGGACGCTCGCCGCGCGCGGCCGCGAGCGCCGAGATTGGATCGAGGCGCTCCGACGCCAGCCTGGGCGGGACGCGCGCGCGGGAGACGTCTGGTGGGCGCTCGCCGATCACGGCGTGGCCGGTGACGCGGCGTCCTTCGAGCTCTTGCGCAGCACGGTCGAAGCGTGCCGGCCTCACGCCCGGCAGTCCTTCGCGCTGCGGGCTGCGCTGCGGATGGCGTCCCGAGCGCTCGCGCGCCCGGGGCGAGGCGGTGCCGCGCTCCCCGCCTGGAACGTACGCGCGCGGGGCGCCTCGATCGTGACGCCTTCGGGAGAGGAGATCTCGCTCGGTGCTCGCCCACTCCTGGCTCGTCTCGCGCTCGTGCTGGCCAAGGCCCGGACCGCGCCCGAAGGAACGCGCCACCTGACGGTGGACGAGATCGTCGCGGAGTGCTGGCCCGACGAGCGCATGAGCGCGGACTCGGCGGCGAACCGGGTCCGCGTTTGCGTGGCGCGCCTCCGAGACGCCGGCCTGCGCCCCGTGCTCGAGGGCGGACGGTCGGGCTACCGGTTCAGCCCGGACGTTCCGCTGGTGCTCGACGACGCCGCGCCCTGAAGGGCTGTCGACGAATCGCTGGCGTCGTTCGGGAGAGCCTCCGAGGAATGCAGGAATGCAAGAGGCCAAACCCCCAGAACAATTCAGGCTCCTGCCGTCTGCTTTCCTCAGCGGGATTGTTCCATGTTCATCGCGCTCTGCTCGCTGCCACGAACGCGAGTACGTACGCGCGCGATCGATGCCGATCGTGCGCTGTGTCCTCCTCACGAACACGCATGAATCCAGAGCGATCTTCGAGAAGGGGATCCTCGCGAGGATGCTGGCTGCCCACGGCCTCAGCGCCCGCGTGGTGCCCATCGCCCCGGCCCGCGCTCCGCCGCGGTGCCAGCTCGACTTCGGCCCCTGACACGAGCGCCGCCACGCGCGCCCGAGGCAGAGGTGCCCCCGAAACACCCCGCGCGGAGCACGCGCGCGAGACCAGCTGCCACGACGCTGATCGCGATGCGGTGTACGCTCCCGCGCGGGGGTTCCAGATGACTTCGCGCTCGCTCGCGCTCGTGCTCGTCCTTTCGCTCGCGGCCTGTGGAGGCTCGACCGATACTCCACCGACGCCGCCGACCAGCGTCGCGACGCCGCCGATCAGTGTCGCGACGCCGCTGACCACGACCGTCGAGGCGCCGCCCCAACCGGCCGAGCCGACGCCGATGCCGGTCGGCGCGTGTCGCTTCGTCCCCGAGGGCGGCATCCCGATCGTCCCGAACCGGCAGGCGCCGCGCATCGTCGCGGGCCCGACCGCGATCGTCGTCACGCACCGCAACGACACACGCGACTCACACTTCTTCGAGGTCGCGGCGCGGCTGTGGAACGAGGACGCCGCGATCCTGCCGCTCCCTCTCGGAGCCCGGCTCGAGCCGGTCGCGATCCGCGAGCCCATCGACGGCGAGGACGGCGGCGTCTACCCGTTCCGCGTGGGCGACGCCGTCGGCTACGTGTCGTGCGAGCGACCGACGGGCCACGCGCTCGCGTGCGAGATCGTGCGGCAGGGCGGCGGGACGCCCGTTCCCTTCACGCTCGACGAGTCGACGCAGCAGACCGCGCAGTCGATCGCGGTCGCGGGCGGCGACCACGACGTCTTCGTCGCGCTCCTGACCGGGCCGCGACATCCGGAGCTCTTGCTGCGCGTGGCGCACACCGACGGGACGATCACGAGCAGCACCGTCACGGTGGAGCTTCCCTACGACGACTGCCGCGAGATCGGTATGTGCCCCATGTCGATCCGCGCCGACGGCGACGCGCGCGCGATCATCTCTTTCGCGCCCGAGCGCGCGGTCGACCACCCGCCCCAGCCCTTCTCGGTGACGGTCGCTGCCAACGGCGCCGTCGAGGGGGATCCGATCCGCGGCTTCACGGCGCCGCGCTTCGGACGCGACCTCGCGCTCGGTCCGCACCCGCGCAACCGCATCGGCGTCTGGGTCGCCGGCCCCGACGCCGTCGCCATCGAGGGCATGCCGGAGACGGGCATCGCGGCGACCGGTGTGCCTTGGCACGACGGCTGGCTCGTCTCGTACGACGCCGACGTGTCCGCGCTCCACACCGAGCTCGCGCGCATCCTGCTCGCGCCCCAACCGCACGTGGTCGGCGATCGCATTCCCGCCGGGCCGCGGCGCGACGCCGGCCAGGGCGGCGGCTCGGTGTCGGTCGTGGGCGACCACGCGTACGTCGCGTGGGAGGCGCCGATCGACGGCGGCCACGAGGTGCGCCTTGCCGAGCTCGTCTGCGACCGCTGACCTCGAGCGCTGGGTGGTCAGCGCCCTCGGAGGCACGCGAGCACGGTGTCGGGCTCGTGAAGGAGCTGCGCGCGCATCTGCGCTGCGGTGTGCTCGCCCACGGAGCCGTGCTCTTGCAGTGTGATCACTGCGGCAAGAGCCGATGGACCGCGCTCTCGTGCGGCTCTCGCTCCATCTGGCCGCGCAGCACCGGCCGCATGACCGAGCTCGCCCACGAGTGGACGCGCGGGGTGCTGCCTCTGCGGGCGTGCGCCAGTGGGTGCTCTCGCTACCTCCTTCTCTACGCATCCCGCTCGCGTGGCACCACGACCTCGCGCTCGCGCCCCGTGCTCGAGGGCGGACGGTCGGGCTACCGGTTCAGCCCGGACGTTCCGCTGGTGCTCGACGACGCGCCGTCCTGATCGTCGCGCCTCAGCGCCCGGCGTAGCGGCGCTCGGCGGGCAGCTCGCTCACGTATCCCGGCACGTCGGGCCCGAAGGGAGGCCATTGCGTGTCGCCGAGCCAGTCGGGGCGCTCGGCGAGGTAGAGGCTCGCGGGCAGCGTGTGCAGCGCGATCGCCGGATCCCACGAGACGGTGTCGGTCCCGTACAAGTAGTTGCCGTGGCGTGTGGTCGTCGCGCGGCTCGCGGGGAAGGCCCCGTGCGCGTTGTAGCCGCTGTAGCCGAAGCGCCAGACGACGAGCGTGTCGTCGATGGGAGCCGGGCTCTCGACCTCTTCCACGAAGTCGGCCATCCCCGGTAGCCCCAGGACGTTGCCGACGACGGCGTAGTGCGTGTTCCACGAGTCGATCCACACGCATCCACGCCCGAACGTGGCACCAGGCTCGTCGCAGCGCAGGTGGTTGCGGAACAGCGTGACGTGGCTCGACGAGCCGTGGATCGAGTCGGCGTGGTGCTTGATCAGCGAGTTGCCCTCGTACAGCAGGTACTGCGGATGCGCGCCGTGGTTTCCGTTGTCGTTGAGGAGCGCGGTCGTCGGTCCGTGGTAGCGGGAGAGGGCGTTGTAGGCGAACACGTGCCCGCCCTGCCGGCCCACGGTGAGGAAGGTGAGCGAGAGGTCCTCGAAGAGGTTGTCCTCCACCAGCCATCCTTCGGTCCCGACCTGGGGAAGAATGGCCTGCGCGGTCGGCACGTGGCCCGTGAAGCGACCGTGCCTTATCGCGATCCGATGCGCGAAGTAGCCGTACACGGCCGGCGTGTCGTCGGCGGTGATCTCGACCTCGACCCCCGTCATCCAGCAGTTCTGCGCGTACTCGAAGCGGACCGCGAAGGCGGCGCCGGTCGGCTCGAGCACGAAGCTCTCGATCCCCGCGTAGGTGAGCACGTTGGGGCCCGTGTCGGCGGCGGCCGGGTACATGATCCGCGGTGAGCGGGTGAACGCCGAGTAGAGGGCCGGCGCGATGGAGATCTGCGAGCCCTCGATCGCGGTGATCCGCACCATCTGCGAGCGCACGCGGGTCCCCATGTCGGGCTCGTCGCAGTACGTGCAGTGCAGCGGAGCGGTGGCCTCTTCCTCGTAGCCGTAGGGATGCACGTAGCTCGGGTCGTCCAGCTCGTTGAGCAGCACCGTCGAGCCGACGGTCAGCGCCTCGGGTGGTGCCGTCAGCGTCAGGGTCGTGTCGCCGACGTGGGCCTCTCCCGCCAGGTCGGCGACGGTGCGGCCCAAGCCCGCCGAGAAGATGATCGCGCCCGAGGGCCGGAGCACGGTCTGCGCACCGGCTCCGCGCAGCGTGATCTCGCTCCGCATGTGCAGATCGCCGTCCACCCGGAAGATCCCGGCCCCGAGCAGGACCGTCTGGCCTGGGGGACAGCTGTCGAGCGCCGCCTGGATCGCCGGTCCGACGTCGGTCGCGCCGGTGGCGTCGATCCCCGACAGGTCTCCGCACACGGTCGGCCGGCTCGGAGCACCGCCCTCGATCCCCGCGACGGCGGCCCAGTCGATGGCGTCCGGCACGGCGCTCGTCGAAGGGCGGCCACCGTCCTCGCGGGGCGCGCCGGTGTCGGCGCCGCCGCTGCCGGCGTCCGTCGTCGCCGCCGGCGAAGGGCAGCCCGCGATGGCGAGACACGTTGCGAGCAGGAGGTACGTACCGATCGAGCGCATGGGCAGCCTCCCGGTGTCGGAGAACGGTGCTCGGAGCATGTTGGCTCAGTTGAAGGGGTCGAGGGTGGTCGTCGTGACGAGGACGCTCAGGCCCGCGAGCGCGCGCGTGGGGGACGCCATGCGCACTTGTCCGAGCGACACCCGACGTAGCTCGGTCCCGTCCGCAGCGCGCGCCGTCCACACGACGTCGTAGAGCACCCCCCACGTCAGCGACGCGCCGGTGCGGACCTCGTACTGGCCGCTGTTCTGCAGGTCGAACGCGTCGGCGCAGCGAACGGATTCCGTCACCTCCGCACCCCCTCCTGCCGGCGTGAGCGCGAGCCGGAAGGAGTCGATTCCTTGATCGGTGCACGTGGCCGAGCTGGTCCATCCGCTGAAGTAGATCGAGCCCACGGCGCGGTAGTCGAGCCAGTCGATCGGACGCGGTTGGAAGTCGATGGGTGGGAGCTCGACCGTGTCGCGCGGCTGCACGATCGTGATCGGTCGCGTGACCGGGATGGCCTCGCGCACGCTCCCGTTGGCGGCCAGCGCCTGCCACTCGCCGTAGTAGCGGGGCCCCCACGCGTAGGCTCGAGCCGACTGCAGCTCGCCGCGCTCGCACGGCGCGTCGTCTTCGTCGATGACGGTCGCATCGCGGTCGAGGATGCGCAGGCGAACGCGGACGATGCCCTCGGCGGCGCAGGACTCGACGGTCGCCGGCTGACCGCGCACGGCCCAGCCGCCGTGGACGACGTAGCCCGAAGGAGGGGGCGGGGGAGGCGGAGGCGCGGCGTCCGAGGTCGCTCCGGCATCGCGAGCGGCGCCGCAAGGGCCCCCGCCATCCGCGCAGCCGAGCGCGAGGAGCATGGACGCCACCGAGAGCCAAGACCGAAGGCGCAGATGGAAGCAGTTCATGGGGGCTCTCCTTCAGAAGACGAAAGGTGCGGCGCTGGTCGAGCCGGCGCCGTCGAACGAGACCGACGCGTAGCCCGCGGGTGGCGTGACGGGGATCTCCGCGACCGCGGGCGCTCCGCCCACGGCGCTGATGGCGAAGATGCGGCCACTCGTCGAGAAGCCGAACAGAGCGTCGCCGAAGAGCGCGAGACCGAACACGGAGCCCGAGGGGAGCAGCGCGACTTCTTCGGACAGCGTGCCGTGGCGGATGTCGAAGGAGTACAGGCAGTCGCCGCAGTCGACACCAGGGGTCTCGCCGTCCTGGCAGGGATGGCAGTGCGTCACGGCACGGTCGCCCGTCATCGTGGCGTAGGCGCGGGGAGCTCCGGTGCAGTAGTCCGTGACGACCACGATGTCGCCGCTGATGCTCAGCGCGAGGTCGTCGGGCCACTCGTAGACGAGCTCCTCGCGGGCGTTCGCCGGGTCGTAACGGAAGAACCCGCGCTCCACGAGCTGACGGGGCTGGTCGAGGAAGTGATACCCGAGGGCGGCCATCATCTCGCGCGTCGGGTCGAGCACGCCGGCGGGAACGAACGTCAGGTTCAGCGGTGCAGGCACCGTCTCGAACCACGTCATGTCGGTTCCCGGGTCGTGGATCACGGTCTCTCGAAGCGTCGTGCACTCACCCGTCGCGGGATCGAGGCGGACGAAGGCGAGCGACCCGCTCAGCACGATGCTCCCGTCGCTGGCCACGGCCATGTCGACGTAGGGCACGCCCACCCGACACGCGCCCGTGAGCAGGATGTAGTCGACGAGCTCGCGGGTCTCGGCGTCGATGACCGCGACGAACGGCGTGACGTCGCCGGCCGGGTCGATCGGACGAGCGATGCCATTTGCATAGACGATCGGACGGCCGTCGTAGCGCGGCGGGGTGCACGCGACGTCGGCGTCGATGCCGGCGTCGGCGGCTCCGGCGTCGGCCACCGCCGCATCCGGCTGAGGTGGAGGTGGGCAGCGCTCCCACCTCGGACATCCCGGTGTGAGCAAGGCGAGGCCCGCCGCGAGAGCGCAGACGGTCGGCGGGCGAGAGTGACGTCGTGCTGGCTCGGTGGAATGGAACGCGAAGGGACGCATGAGGGCTCCTCCCGGTGGCGACATCGCTCACCTTGGAGTCAGCCCCATTCCGCGGCCAATTACGACGGATTACTTCCCTGCCCGGCACCTGTCGCGTGCCGTCGCGACGCGTCGACGAGGAGGGCTCCGACCCCGACGAAGACGGCGATGTCGGCGACGTTGAAGACCGGATAGTCGAAGCGCGCACCGGCGTGGGCGTGCACGAAGTCGATCACGTACCCGAGCCGCAGGCGATCGAGCAGGTTCCCGAGCGCGCCGCCGACCACGAGCGCCGCGCCGATCCGCGCCACGACGCTGCCGCGCGAGCCCGTCGCGTGCCAGAAGAACAGGAGCGCGGCCGAGAGCGCGAGCGCGGGAAGGATCCCGAGCCGCACGAACGACGGCGCCTCGGCGAACATCGAGAACGCGACGCCGGGGTTCTCGGCGTACGTCAGCTCGAGGACGTCGGGGACGAGCACCCGCGCCTCGGTCGAGAGCGCGCTCTCGGCCCAGGCCTTCGACACGGAGTCGAGAAACAGAACGAAACCGGAGACCCCGAGAGCGAGCGCGACGCGGGCCGTACGAGTCATGGTGACCTCGCGCACCAAGACGCTCGACCGGGCCCTCCCCATTCCCGGCTATCCTGGAGCGCTCATGACGCGCACGACGTGGGTCGACCTCGCCGCTCGAAGCTCTTGGCTCTTGGTGGCCGCCGTCGCGGGCTGCTCGTCGCCTCCGCCCGCCACGGGCGATGCCGGCACCGACGCGGCGGCCGCGCCCGATGCTGGCCCGGCGCCGCTCGACGCATGGAGCGCGCCGGACACGGGCTGGGATGCAGGGCCCGCTCCCGATCCCCACGCAGCCACGCCACCGCTCGTCGACTGGGTCGATCCGATGATCGGCACCGACGGGATCGGCTTCAACGATCTCGGCAACGCGCACCCCGGCCCGCAGTGGCCGTTCGGGATGATCCGCCCCGGCCTCGACACGTGCGACGCGCAAGGGCGTGCGATCGGGTTCGTGCACACGAGCGGCTACCACGACAGCGACTCGTACGTGTCGGGGATCAGCCACACCCGCATGCACGGCGTCGGCATCAACGACTACGGCGTCGTCGCGATCATGCCGGTGATCGGCGCCACCCCCGAGCGCACGATGCCCACCGGCTTGATCGCGCCTTTCGACGCCGCGAGCGGGCACGCGGCCCCCGGTCGCTACGAGAACACGCTGGGCACGGGGACGAGCGCCATCGGGCTCGAGCTCACGGCCTCGGCGCGCGTCGGGCTCCATCGCATCACGTTTCCGGCCTCGGGAGAGGCGGCGATCTTCGTCGACCTCGCGCACGCACAGGACGGCGTGACGGTCGACGACGCGGCGACGACGGTGATCCCCGCGAGCCACGAGATCGAGGGCCACGTGCACTTCCAGGGCGGGTACTCGGACCGCTTCGGTGGCGTGACGATCTACTTCGTCATGCGCTTCGATCACGCGTTCGCTCGCCACGGCGTCTGGGAGCCGGGCGCGCTCCACGAGGGGGACACCGCGCGCACGAGCCCCACCGGCGGCGCGTTCGTGACGTTCGCGCCCGGCACCGTGCTGCGCGCGGGCGTCGCGATCTCGTTCGTCGACGTCGCGGGCGCACGCGCCAACCTCGACGCGGAAGGCATGGGCCTCGACTTCGACGCCGTGCGCGCCGCCGCCACCACCGAGTGGGAGCGCCGGCTCGGCGTGATGGAGCTCGAAGGCCGGAGCGACACCGATCTGCGCCTCGCGTACACGGCCCTCTACCACTCGCTCCTGATGCCTACCCTCGCGATGGACGTCGACCGCCGCTACCGCGGTGTCGACCAGATGGTGACGACGGCGACGGACTTCACCTACTACACCGACTTCTCCCTCTGGGACACGTACCGCACGCTGCACTCGCTCGTCACGCTGATCGAGCCGCAGACGCAGAACGACTTCGTGCGCTCGCTGATCGCGATGGCGACCGTGCACGGGCACTTCCCACGCTGGCCCCTCGGCACCGGCGAGACGGGCGGCATGCTGGGTGATCCGGCGGCGGTCGTGGTGTGGGACAGCTGGGCGCGTGGCGTGCGCGACTTCGATCTCGCCGCCGCGTACGCGATCTTCCAGCCCGTCGCCGACGGGACCTCGCCGGGCCGCGGTGGCGTCCGCAGCTACACGACGCTCGGGTACGTGTCGGTGGACGAGGGGTCGGCCGCGATGACGATGGAGTACGCGATCGCCGACGACAGCATCGCGAACATGGCGGCCGAGCTGGGCCACACCGCCGACGAGGCGCGCTTCCGCGATCGCGCGCGCAGCTACCAGCGCACCTACGATCCGGCCCAGGGCTTCTTCGTCGGGCGGCACGCCGACGGGAGCTTCGTCACCGTCGATCCGACGCAGTGGGACGACAGCTACGCCGAGGGCGATGCCTATCAGTACCTCTGGCTCGCGCCGCACGACGCGGCGGGCCTGGCGACGACGCTCGGCGGTACGGAGACGGCGCTCACGCGACTGCGCGACTTCTTCGACCGCTCGTCGCGCGAGCGACACACCATCCTCTCGCCCGTCTACTACTGGCAGGGCAACGAGCCCGACATCCACGTGCCCTATCTGTTCGCAGCCTGGGGCGCGCCCGACGAGGCGTGCCGCTGGTCGCGCTGGGCGCTCCGCGCGTTCTACACCGACGAGCGCAACGGCCTTCCGGGCAACGACGACGGCGGCACGATGAGCGCGTGGCTCCTCTTCACGGAGCTCGGCTTCTATCCGATCGCGGGCAGCGACCGCTTCTGGATCGGCTCGCCGCTCTTCACGCGCGCGACGCTGCACCTGTCGGGCGGCGATCTCGTGATCGAGGCGCCCGACGCGTGGGACCCGCGGCCCTACGTGACGTCGTTGACGTTGGACGGCACGGCGATCCCGCGCACGGAGCTACGCCACGGCGATCTCGTCGACGGGGCGACCCTGCACGTCACGCAGTCCGAGCTTCCGACGACGCCCTGATCACGTTGGTCTCGGTTCCCTCGACCAACGTGACCGACGCGGTCAGTGACAGCCGCGACGCCCGGTCGTGGACGTCGCGGCCCCACATCGGAGGCCGGCGTCACAGGAGCACGTCGTGAAGGCCACGACCGCGCCGCAAGCGGAGAAAGCCGTGTTGGGACCGCTCTGGCAGACACCCGCCGAACAGAGATTGCCTGCGTGCCCCGTGCAGGTCTGGACCGGCTGTTGCTGGTTGGAGCCGCTGCAGTCGTAGTCGAAGGTCGCTGGCGTGAGCGGTGCGCAGCCGCCGCAGACCGGCGGGCAGTTGCCGGGACCTTCGCAGTACCAGGAGCCGCTGCCGCACTCGAACGGCGCAATCCCCGAGGTGCAGTACGGCGTGCCGAAGAAGAGCTGCTGCCCCGGGAAGACGTTCGGGTTGTTGTCGGCGCAGTCGTTGAGGAGGAAGCCGCCGGTGCAGCTCGCGCCCGGACGGCCGGCTCCGTCGCCGTCACCGTCCTCGTCGAGCGCCACCGTGCCGCCCGAAGAGCAGTTCGAGTCGATCCGGTCGCAGATCTCGGTCGCGCCGGGGTAGATGCCCGTCGCATCGTCGCGGCAGTCGTCGCGCACGAAGCCGCCGCTGCACGTGGCCGTCGTCGGCGCGTGGCCGTCCGAGTCCGCGTCCTCGTCGCTCGCCACCGCGCCGCCCGAGGAGCAGTCCGAATCGACGCGATCGCAGACCTCGGCCGCGCCCGGGTGGACGCCGCTGCTCAGGTCGTTGCAGTCGGTCGTGGTCGCGCCGGGCGCGCGGTTCGTGAAGGCGGGCGGGCAGAAGCCCACCGCCCCGCGCGTGGGATCGATGCAGCGGCTGGCCGGCGTCGACGTCGAGGGCGCGTAGGTGTCGCCGTCGCCATCGGAGTAGCACGTGACGCGCAGCATCTCGTCGACGAGCGTGTCGCAGTCCTCGTCGGCCGCCGTCATCGCGTCGCTGCAGATCTCGGTCGCCGCCGGGTTGATCGTGGAGATCGAGTCGTTGCAGTCGGACGTGGTCGCGCCGGGGGCGCGGTTGGTGAAGTTCACCGGGCAGCCGCCCACGGCCGTTCGTCCCGCCACCGGGCAGAGCGCCGAAGCCGCCGAGCCCGCGCGCGCGTACGTGTCGTTGTCGCCGTCCGCGTAGCAGGTGACGGTCAGTCCGTCGTCGACGGTGCCGTCGCAGTCTTCGTCCCGCCCGTCGCAGGTCTCGGTGACCGGCGCCACGCTGCAGGCGCCCCACGCGCCGCTCGTGCACTGCTCGGTGCCGGTCATGCACACACCTGGCAGCGAGCACGCGCGCACCATTCCGTCGCCGCAAGCGCACAAGGACGTCGGGTTCGCCATCCCGTCGCAGTCCTCGTCGACCGCGGGCAGCGAGCAGTTCTCGGTCGCGCCCGGGTGGATCGCGGCGTTCGTCGGGTTGCAGTCGTAGACGCTCGCGGTCGGGGCGCGGTCCGTGTAGGTGATGGGACAGAAGCCGACCGTCGCGCGGCTCGCGTCGCGGCACTGCCGCGACGTCGTCGCACCACTCGCGGTGTACAGGTCGCCGTCGGGATCCGGATAGCAGAGCACCGACACCGTCTCGTCGACGAGCGCGTCGCAGTCCTGATCGACGGTGTCGCAGATCTCGGTGGCCGCGGGCGAGCGCGACGGGTTCGCGTCGTCGCAGTCGGGCATCGCGGGCGCGCGGTTGGTCCAGCCGATCGGGCACAGGCCCGTCATCACCCGCGTCGCGTCCGAGCACTGCGACGTCAGCGCCGCGCCGGCGGCCGGGTACGTGTCGTTGTCCACGTCGAGGTAGCAGCCGACGGTGAGCATCTCGTCGGCCGTTCCATCGCAGTCGTCGTCGAACCCGTTGCACACCTCGACGCCCACGGGCGACGACGCATAGCGTGCGTCGTCGCAGTCGAGCGTGGCGCCCATGGGGACGCGCGTCGTGAAGCCGGTCGGACACCCGCCGTAGCCGCCGGACGCCGGGCAGAGCAGCGTGGCGGGCGCGCCTGCGACCGGGTAGCCGTCGAGGTCGCCGTCCGCGAAGCACGTCGTCTGGACTCCGTCGTCGACGGTGCCGTCGCAGTCCTCGTCGCGGCCGTCACACGTCTCGGTCACCGGCATGATCGAGCACATGCCCCACGTTCCGCCGGAGCACATCTCCATGCCGCTCGCGCACACGCCGCTCGCCACGCAGTTGCGCGACTCCGCGCCCGTGCACGAGCAACCGCTCGGCGGATCGTTGGGGACGCCATTGCAGTCGTCGTCCACCATCGCGGCGTCGCAGACGTCGGGCAGGCCCGGGTGGATCGACTCGACGGTGTCGTTGCAGTCCCCCGGGCGGTCGGCGAAGCTCGTCGGCGTGAAGCACGCCTGCATGTTCGTCGCGGCGTCGTCGACGCCGTAGCTGTCGCCGTCGACGTCTCGGTAGTACGTGTGGAGCACCCCTTCGTCGGTGTTGCCGTCGCAGTCGTCGTCGAGGCCGTCGCAGACCTCGGGCGACATCGGGTTCACGCCGGGGCGCGTGTCGTTGCAGTCGTCGCCGCACGTGGACACGCCGGCCGAGTCGCGGTTGCAGCAGTTGGCGTCGGGCACGCCGTCGCCGTCGCCGTCACGGAAGCCGAACGTCGTCGGGTCGCAGTCCTCGTCGACGTCCATCGCGTCGCATGCCTCGGCATGTCCGGGGTAGCGGCGCGCGTCGCCGTCGTCGCAGTCGTCGCCGCCGCACGCGATCGCGCGCGCGCCGTCCGCGTCCATGTCGGGCGTGGAGCACGAGCAGTGGTCCGTCGCCTCGTCGCACATCGCGGCCGCGCAGGGCGCCGATCCACCGACGCAGCGTCCGCCAGCGCCGCACGTCTCGGCGCCGTTGCAGAAGACGTGGTCGTCACACGTGGCGTCGCTGGTGCAAGTCCCTGCGTCCGGCCCCACGTCGGCGCCCGCCTCGCCGCTCGCATCGGATCGCACGCCCGTGTCCAGCGCACCGTCGACGTCCACCACGGAATCTGCGGAACAACCCGCCACCAGGCCGAGCAGCACGACCAGACACCACGAGCCCCTCATGCCAGACCTCCCCAAACGAGAGGCGCGATCTTACCGCGGACGGCGCTCACTGCCATGTCGCTTCGCGCCAGCAGCGCGCGACGTACCGGCTCGATCTCGTGAGCGCATTCGCCACACGCTCGACTCGCCCTGACGAAGGGGCCGTGCTCCGCGCGGCGATGTGCGGCTCCCTCTCTCGCGGTAGCGGGCTGACCATTCATCACATCTCGGAGCCGACGAGCCGCGAGGGCGGTGGTCGCGGCGCAGTGGCCGCCGTCGGCTGATGGGGATGGGGCTCGACGCGCAGCAGCGTCAGCGCCAGACGGATGCCACCCAGCGCACAGCGGCGCTCGTCGGCGACGTCTCGCTGCCGCTCGCCTGTGCGGGGCTCTGCCCCGCCCCCGGCGCTGCCGCACACGCGCATCGAGGATGTGTGCCCCATCAAGCGAGCGCGCTCGGAACGTGGCTCGGGTCGAGCAGCCCTCCGCGTCGCCATCCGACGCGCAGCAGCCACGTCCGTCGCAGTGGCGTGGCGCGCTCCGGCGTCGTCGGGCCACCGAGCCATCCGCCGAACGAGAGGGCGGACGAGAGCGGGTCGAGCCAGCCGACGGTAGGCGGAGCGACGCGGTGCTTGCGCGCGTTGCACAGCACGTAGGCGAGCGCGTTGCGCACCTGACGCGGCGTGGACAGGACGCGATGGTGAAAGCGATCGGCGAACACCTTCCCTCGTCGACCGAGCGTTCGATTCAGGGCGCGGGCGAGCCGGACGGCCAGGCCCTGCATCGCGCGAGCGAGCGCCCGCGCGTTCGTGGTCTCGACCATCAGGTGGACGTGATCGCTCTGCACCGAGTACTCGACGATGCGGCTGCCGAAGCGCTCGCTCGCCTTGCGCAGGCTCTCCAGCACCACGAGGAAGCGCTTGCGCGTGCGGAGGTTCGCGACGCCCGCGAGGATCTTCATGGTGACGAGCACCGGCTCGGCTCCGCCGAGCGCGCCGCGCGACGAGTGCTTCACTCCCGCACGGGCGCCGCGCGGCTTGCGTCCCGCGCCGGCCCGCGCGCCGCCGTGAGCGCCGAAGTCGATGGTGATCTGGGTTGCCCGCCTACGTGCCATGCGATGGAGACGACGCGCGCGTGGGGGACTGACGCCCACGAAGTTGATTCGGCAGAGATCCTCGATGCCCGTGTGCGGCAGCCCGGGGGCGGGGCAGAGCCCCGCATAGGCGAGCGGGAGCGAGACGTAGCGGGCGAGCATCTCTGCGCAGCGCTGCGCTGGCGTCTTCGCCGCGATGCCGCTGCGCGCCGAGCCCACCTCCATCAGCCCACGGCCTCCCCTCGCGCGATCCCGAGCCTTCCTTCACGGTGTCCGGGCCGACATGCGATGAATGGTCAGGGTAGCGGGAAGGGTTGGGGAGAGAGACTGCGAAGCGCACGTTGGATCACGCCAGCGCGATCGCGCAGCGCATCCGGCCATCACTCGTCTTCGCCGCCGCTCGTCGGCGCCGCGGGCGCTCCCTCGCTCGTCGGCGCAGCCGGCGCGGGCGGGATCAGCTCGGCGGGCGTCGCGTCGCGGCACGGATCGGGCGGCGCTGCGTGCAGCCAGGGTCGCGCTCCTTCGCGGCGCGAGACCATCCAGCCGTAGATCGCGTCGCCGAGGGCGCCGTGCTCGGGCTCGTGCAGCAGATCGTGCCGCATCTCGGCGCAGCGCCAGATCGTGCGATCGGGAGCGCCCGTGGCGCGCGCGATCAGGTCCTCGGAGCCCTCGGGCATCGTGACGAGATCGGCGTCGCCGTGCACGACGAGGATCGGCGCGTGGATCCCGTCCATCCAGCCGCGCGCGCGGCCGATCGCCGCCAGCAGCTCGGCCGCCGTGCGGGCCGGGCCGCTCTCGTGGTGCACGAGCGGATCATTCTGGATCTCAGCCACGATCGCGGGGTCGCGCGAGAACTGGCTCTCGTCGAGCGAGAGCACGCCCGTGTACGGGAAGAGGACCGAGGTGAGGTCGAGGAAGGCGTGATCGACGTCCCCGACGTGGTGCCGCAGCGCCGGTGCGCTCAGGATCAGCCCGGCAATCTCCGGCTGGCGCATCTCCACCCAGAGCGTCGCGATCGCGCCGCCCATGCTGTGCCCGAGCACGAACACCGGCCGGCCCGGCTCGCGCCGCCGCGCCTCGGCGGCGAGCGTGTCGAGGTCGGTGACGTAGTCGTCGAAGGCGTCGACCATCTGGCCGCGCCCATCCGAGCGACCGTGCCCGCGGTGATCGAGCGCGTAGACGGCGAAGCCGCGCTGGGCGAGCCCGGTCGCGAAGTCGTCGTAGCGCGCCGAGTGATCGCGCAGCCCGTGGACGATCACGAGGATCGCGCTCGCGCCCGTGCTCGGGCGCCACGAGCGACCGAAGAGCGAGAAGTCGCGCACGCCGCGGAACACCCACTCGTGCGTCTCGATCCCGTCACGCACGTCGTCGGCCACGTGGCCCTGCGGCGCGACCGAGAGATACGAAGAGCAGCCGGCCAGGGCGAGCGCGAGGGCAACCGAGGGCAATCGACGCATGCGCGGCGCGTTATAAATGACCGATCACGATTCCGGGACAGAATCGGGAGCGGGCAGTTGGCGTCGCGACGGATGTCGCGACCGGCCGGTGGGTGAGGCCGACCGATTCACTCGGGCGGCCGAGGGAGGCCGGGGACGTCCTCCCTTCACGATTCGCAGAATCGTGACCGGCTATTTGGCGCGCGCTCGCCGTCAGAACACGCCGGGCACGAGTCGGAAGCGGACCTTCTCGCGATAGGCGCCGTACGCCGCGTCGGCGCCGAGCATCCGTTCCTCGACGAGGATGCGCGGCACGAGCACCGCGAGCACGAGCGCGGCGCCGCCGATCGCCGCGAGCACGCCGCGGCTCGCGCAGGCCGTGACCAGCATCCCGAGCTCGGCGAGGTAGATGGGATGCCGCACGAGCCGGTACGGGCCGCGCGCCACGATCTCGCGCCGCGCCGGCAGGATCGCGAACGAGCGCCCGAGGGTCGCGAGCGAGCCGAGCGCGAAGAGGCCGAACACGCCGTGCGCGATCACGAGCGCCATCGGCCAGGCGGGGAGCGCGAGCCGATACGCGACGCCGCTCGCCAGCACCGAAGGCAGCGCCCGCACGAGATCGGCCGTCGCGGCACGCTCTTTCGCGTCGGTGCGCGCGACGAAGAGCGCTCCCACGACGACGTTCACCGCCGAGAGCATGGCGCGCACGCCGAGCGGCAGGTCGTCGTCGTGGACGATGCCGAGGACGGACCAGCCGATCGCCGTCAGGCCGAAACAAACGTCGAGGGCGCGATCCAGCGGATCACGCCCTCGAGGTCGGGTCGTCTCGACCGGGGTCTGGGCGGGCTCGATCAGTAGAAGATCCGGCCCCAGCCGAAGACGTAGGAGAGCACGTTCAGAAGCACCAGGACGCCGATGAAAGCGCCCACGCGGATCATGTTGCTGTTCACTGGATACCCCTCGTGGAGACCATGGGATACGGGCCTGGGTCGCGATTCTCCCTCGGCGGAATGCCGATCTGCAACCGCCTCATTCCTCGCCGATCGGCAGCTTGCTCAGCGGCTTCTCGGCCGCGAGCCGCTTCACGCTCGAGAGGTGGTGAAGCAGTAGATCTCGGTTGTCGGTGACCGAGAGCGACTGCATCTCGAGCGCGCCGATGCGGTCCTCCGGGGTGAAGGCCGGATCCTCGACCTTCTCCATGGAGAGCTTGTCGGGGCCGTACGTCATGTGCTCGGCCTTCGTGGAGAGGATCGTGTAGTCGTCGCCTCGACGCAGCTCGAGCTTCACCTGGCCGGTGATGGACGGCGCGACCCAGCGCGTGAGCGCGTCCTTGAGCATCATCGACTCGGGGTCGAACCACTTGCCTTCGTAGAGGAGGCGCCCGAGGCGGCGGCCGAGCGTCACGTACTGATCGGTGGTCGACTCGTTGTGGATGGCCGAGAGGAGGCGCTCGTAGGCGATGTGCAGGAGCGCCATGCCGGGCGCCTCGTAGATGCCTCGGCTCTTGGCGTCGATCACGCGGTTCTCGATCTGGTCGCTCATGCCGAGGCCGTGGCGGCCGCCGATGCGATTGCACTCGAGGAAGAGCGCGAGAAGGCCGCCGTGGTCCTTGCCGTTCACGGCGACGGGCAGGCCCTGCGCGAATTCGATCGTCACGTGCTCCGGCTCGATCTCGACGCCCTTCTTCCAGTGCGCGACGCCCATGATCGGCTCGACGATCTGCATGGACACGTCGAGGCGCTCGAGGTCCTTCGCCTCGTGCGTCGCGCCGAGCACGTTCGCGTCGGTCGAGTACGCCTTCTCGGTGCCCATCTTGTACGGCAGGCCCACCTTCGCGAGGTACTCGCTCATCTCCTTGCGGCCGCCGAACGCGCTCACGAAGGCCTGGTCGAGCCAGGGCTTGTAGATGCGCAGCGCGGGGTTCACGAGGATGCCGTAGCGATAGAAGCGCTGGATGTCGTTGCCCTTGTGGGTCGAGCCGTCGCCGAACACGTCGACGCCGTCGTCCTTCATCGCGCGCACGATCGCGGTCGCCGTGACGGCGCGGCCGAGGGGCGTCGTGTTGAAGTACTTCTTGCCGCCGACGCCGAGGTGGAAGGCGCCGCACTGGATGGCGACGAGGCCCTCGCGGACCATGGCCTCGCGGCAGTCGATGATGCGGGCGACCTTCGCGCCGTGCTCGAGCGCGATCGGTGGGATCTCGTTCGGGTCCTTCTCGTCCGGCTGCGCGAGGTCGGCCGTGTAGGCGTAGACGTCGACGCCCTGGCGGCTCATCCAGGCGACGGCGCAGCGCGTGTCGAGGCCGCCGGAGAAGGCGATGCCGATCTTGGTGCCCTTGGAGGGAAGCTGACGGTAGATGCGCGACATGGTCGGGCGCGTGTATGCCACGAAACGCGCGCGAATCGAGCAGCGATCGCGTGCCGTCTCACGGCGCGGCGCGGGCTCCGTTCAGCACGAAGGCCTGCGAGACCTGCACGTCGGTGTCCAGGGGCCCGAACCGCTGGTCGGTGATCACACGGAGCATGCAGGCCTCGGCGCGCTGGCCGTCGTCGAGCGTCGTTCGGCCGAGGTGCGCTTCGTGGACTTCACCGCGCACGTCGATCGTGAAGACGACCTCGATGCGCCCGTCGACGGACGGATAGACATCGAGCGCCTCCTGCGCACAGCGCGTCAGCCGCGGCAGCGCTCGGTGGATCACCCGTTGGAGCGCCGAGCGCGAGAGGGCTCCTCGGACGTGGACCTCGGCCGTGCGTACGACCGCGGGCGAGTGGTGCGCGTGCGGCCGCGGGGCGTCGACGACGAGCGCGTACTCGTCGGGGACGCGGAGGACGGGGACCTCCTCCGCAGGTTCTTCGTGGGGGCTCGCCGTGTTCGGCGGGGCGGGTGGCGGCACCGGCGCCCAGGTGACGACCGAGGAAGGAGGCGCGGGCGGCCGAGCCGTCGCCGATCGCGCCGTGGGCGTAGGGGCGGGAGCGCGCACCGAGAGCATCGCCAGGACCGCGGCAGCGCACAACGATGCGACCACGACCGCCGCGATCACGGCACCGACGCTGCGCGACGTGCTCGCACGCGGCTCGGGGATCGGTGCGGGCGCTGCCGCGGAAAGGCCCGCGACGTGCGGCGTCCGTCGCGGCGGCGCGGGACGAAAGGGCGTTCGCACCGGGCTCGCTGGCGCGACGGGAGCCGCGGGCGCTACCGAGGCCGCAGGCGACGACGCCCGTCGGAGCTCGTCCGCGAGCATGCGCGCGTCGGTGGGTCGCGCGCCTCGCTCGCGCTCGAGGCATCGGTGGATCACGCGCGCGAGCGGCTCCGGCACCGACGGCGCGAGCTTGCGAAGCTCACGGGGCGGCTCGGTGAAGAGCTTCGCGATCAGCTCGGGCAGCGTCTCCGCTTCGTAGGGCGTCGTGCCCGCGAGCGCCTCGAAGAGCACGACGCCCATCGAGTAGAGGTCGGAGCGCGCATCGAGATCGCGCGCGCCGCGCGCTTGTTCGGGAGAGAGGTAGTGCCCGGTGCCGATCAGCTCGCCGGTCTTGGTGAGCGGCGAGAGCGCCGTGGCGTGCTTGGCGATGCCGAAGTCGAGGAGCTTGGGCTGGACGTGCCCGTCGATCGTCTCGAGGAAGATGTTGTCGGGCTTGAGGTCGCGATGGACGATCCCCGCGTCGTGCAGCGCCGCGAGCGCGTCCACGATCGGGAGCAGGTGCGTCGCGAGCTCGGCGGTCGAGAGAGGGCGCCGCACGATGCGCTCGGCGAGGCTCTCGCCGTCGAGCAGCTCCATCGCCATCCACGGGCGATCGCCATCGACGCCCGCATCGTGGATGTCGACGATCGCCGGGTGCCGCACGCGGGAGGCGGCGATGGCCTCGCGGAGGAAGCGCTCGGCGCCGAGCGTGCTCGAGGCCTCGTCCGCGATGACCTTCAGCGCGACGTTCTTCTGCAGCACGACGTTCTCGGCGATCCACACCTCGCCCATGCCGCCGCGCCCGAGCGGCCGGCTGAGTCGGTACTTGCCTGCGATGACGGTGGATGGGGTCAGGGACGTCACGACGCGTTCCTCGCGGGACTTCTCGGCGGCTCGAGGCGGGCGTTGCGCGGAGAGCCTGCGAATCGCGGGAAGGCCGGCGATGGGCGCTCGCTGAGCCGAAGGGGGGATCGTGAGTCGTGATCCAGCGGGCGCGTCGTCGCGACACACGGCTGCGTTGACGGTCGAGCGGATCGACCTCAGGATCGGATGCGTGCAAGGCGCAAGGATCGGGCGTACCCGAGGCGTCGGGAATCGTCGGCCTCTCGTGCCTCGAGCGATGGTCACGTGGCTCCTTCTGGTGATGCTGGTCGCGTGCGGTAGCCCGGGCGACGAGGACGAGTCGACGACGATTCGGATCACCGCCATCGCGCCGTACGTGATCACGTCCGGGACACCGTACGAAGTGTTCGTCGACACCTCGAACGCTCTCTTCGTCCAACACCCGTTGTTCGGCTGCCGACGCGAGAGTGAGCTTGTCGAGATCCACTACGCGATGGGCCCCGACGGGTGGCCCGCCTCCGACGACGTCGTCTACACCAACATCAACAACACCACTGGGACACCGCGCGCCATCCTCGGAGATTTGACCATCGGGAGCTCGCTGCCGGCGACGTACGGAGTCCACGGCAGTGCCTGGAACCCCAACGGCCCGTCGGTCGTGATCCGCATCCCGGCGCTCGACGCACGTGTGGAGGCAGCGATACCGCCTCTCGAGACGCGTGCCTGCGCGGGAATGCGCGAAGTCCCGCGTGACCGCCTCGACGCCGTGGGGCGGTGACGGCAGGCGATGAAGGTGCGAGGGCTCGTGACGACGGCTGCATGAGCTCGGTGCGCGGGTGTGCGACGCGAAGGAGTGTGCCGACCTTGCCTCCGAACGGGTCGAGCGAGTACGACGACCCGGAACTTCGATCCGGGTCGTCGGACGCGCGGGTGGGAGTCCGAGGGAGGGCCGGCGGCCCTTCCTGGGTGGGGCCCGCGGGGAGGGCACGAGCTTGCTTCGCAAGCGGAGTGGGCAGCGCCGCGAGTACATCGGTACGGAAAGAGCGATTCGCGGAACGCGGATCGTGCTTCCGGGCCGATGTACTAGCGACCGTCGTCCCAGCCCCAGCGCGGGACGCCCGCGTCGGGCGCCGGGACGTGGCCGATCCGCGCGTTCTCGAGCGCGACGACGGAGCCCCATTCGAGGTAGCGGAGGATCGCCGCGACCGCCTCTTCCTCGCCGGAGGGCGCGACCGCTCGCACCGCATCGCCGGCGAGCGCCACGAAGCGCGCGCGCTCATCGTCTCCGATCGCGAGGTTCGCGTGGCGCACGAGGATGGGCGCGATGTCTCCGTGCAGCGCCGAGTACAAGCGCGGGCCCCCGAAGACCTCGGTCAGCCACGCCGCGAGATGCGGTACGTGCGTGGCTCTCGGCTGGGCGAAGCGCGGCGCGAGGAGCGGATCGCGCGCCATCCGCTCGTGCATCGCCTTGGCGAGCCGCACGAAGGCCTCCGGCCCGCCGAACGCATCGGCGATCGAGCGCGAGCGTGCGGCCGTGAGCTCGTAGCGCGCCATCTCGACGATCGACGACACGTAGGGCTGGACGAGCGCGAAGAACGGCGGGAAGTGAGGGCCCTTCCGGAACCCCTCACGATGCGCCTCGGCCGAGGCCCACGTGATGCGGACCACGTAGCGGCCCGGCGTGTCGGAGGCGCGCGTCAGCTCGTAGCCGTGGCACTCGGGAGCCGCGGCGAGGTGCGCACCGGCGCGGCGATAGGCCTCCTCCAGCGCGGGATCGAACGCGGGTAGCTGATAGCGAACGTACTCGACGATCATCGGTCGCGGTCTTACCGTCGTCGCGAACTCCCATCCACGAACCAGTTGGTTCGCGAGGCCACGTGGAACGCACCTACGAATGCCCGGTCGAGCTCGCAGTAGAGCAGCTCGGCGCGAAGTGGAAGCCCGTCTTGCTCGCGCACCTCAAGGATGCGCCGCTCCGCTACCGCGACCTTCGCGCACGGATGCCGCGCACCAGCGACAAGATGCTCACGCAGCGCCTGCGCGAGCTCTCCGAGGCAGGCCTCGTGAGGCGCGGCGAAGGCGGCTACCGGCTGACGCGGGATGGCGTGCGCTTGCGCCCGGTCCTCGAGGCGCTCTTCGCGTATGGCAGCGAGCTCGGCGAAGACCGAGGCATCGGGTTCTTCGGCGCCGAGCCGGTGACCACCGCGACGAAGCGCCGCGCGCCGGCCCAGCGCCGCACGACGCCGCAGCGCTGAGAGCGACCGGCGCGTGAGCCATCGCGTGGCTCGCGAGCAGCGATCCTCGCGTCGTGGTGTCGGCTCCGCGAGGAACCAGCGCCGGGGCCGCTCCCGGTGGCGCCACCGCCGCACCAGCACTTCCCGACGACGCCGTTCGACGTCGTGAGGGACTTCACGACGCAACCTCGGGGCACCCGCGCCTCCGGCGTGCTGCGTGCGGCTCGCGCCGAGCCCGAGGTTATGATCATGCCATGCGCTCTGCGGGGCTCCTCCTCCTTTCTTCGTGCGTGGCCGGATGCGGGACGGCGGCGGCGGTGGACGCCGCGGTGGATGCGGCCATCGTGGACGCGCGCGTGCAGCCGTCGACGGACGTCGGCAACGACGCCCTGCCAGACACCGACTGCGCGCCGCCGGAGCTCTATGCTCGCTTCCGGTGCGAGGCCGGGCACATCTTCGAGACCCGATGTGACCCCGGGCCCTGCAATCACTGCACGAGCTTCGAGCGCACCGATGTCTCGTGCCCGAACGGGTGCCGCATCGATCCTCCGCAGCTTCCTCAGGTCCCCGAGGACGTCTGCGCGCCGCTCGCCGACGTCGGCACGCCCTGCGCCACGGACGACGACTGCGCGCCGGCCGTGAGCGACGATGGCTACGGCGGGCCCGCGACACCGAAGGCGCTGCACTGCGACACCGGACACGGTGCATGCGCGAGCGACCACGAGGACTGCAACACCGCGGACGACGATCTCGACGGCACGATCGACGAAGGCTGCACCTGCGTGCCGCGCACGATCGTGCTCAGCGGCATCTCCGGCCTCCCCGGCGAGGCTGCGCTCGGCGGCGAGCGCATTCTGGTCTCCGCGTGGAGCGACCTCGGCTCGTCGCTCGCGCTCACCGACGCCGAGGGCGTCCCGCGCTCGTCGTACTCCGTGTCGGGCGGCTCGATCTCGCGGATCGCCGGCGGCTTCCTCTATCTCGAGAGCGGCGCGAGCACCGGCGCGGGCGCGATCCGGCGGATCGGCGACGACGGACGGCGCATCGGCACGACCACGTCGGTCTCGTGGCCCGCGGGATGGCCGACCGTGGGCGAGTGGGGCGCGGACCTCGTGCTCCTCGCACCGCTCGCCAGTGGGTCGTGGTCGATCGCGCGCATCGCCGCCGACGGCACCACGCTCGCGAGCGGCACCTTCGACGCCGCCGCAGCGGTTCGCCTCGCTCCGCTCGACGATGGCACGCCGCTCGTGATCGACGGCGCGGCGAGCTCGCCCGTCCGCCTGCTCGCGGCGGCGAGCGACGCCGCGACGCACCACGTCGCGGACGTCTCCGCCGACCACGTGGGCCCGGCCAGCGAGGTCGCTCGCACCGCGGATCGCCTCTGGATCACCGCGCGTGACGTGAGCGGCGCGGTCGTGCTCGCGGCGATCGATCCGGCGACGGGCGCGTGGGCCGAGGCGCTCTCGCTCGGCGCGATCACCACGAGCCCGCCGATCGGCGGCGTGGCGGATCCCGTGGTGCACCTCGCGGCGCGCGGTGAGCACCTGTTCGCGAGCTGGCGCGATCTCCATGGTGCGCTGCGCACCGTCGTGCTCGACACGACCGGCACGCGCCTCGGCGAGTCGACGCTGCCGCTGGAAGGGCCGGCCTACCTGTACCCCGGCGGAACCGATGCGGGCGTGCGCCTCGTGGCGGGCGTCCGATTGCTCGCCCCGTGCGATGCGCTCTGACGAGCGAGGCAGCTGCGCTACGCTGCGCCGCTCATGGGCAAGGAAGTCTCGCGCACGACGGTGACGATCGACGGGGTCGATCACGCGGGCGATGCGTTGCTCGAGACGGACGAGCTCTTCCTCCGCGTCGAAGGGGAGCCCAAGCGGCGGCGGCTGCGCCTGCCCGAGCTCACGAAGGTGCGCGCCACGAAGGGCGCGCTCGCGTTCGAGCACGGCGGGCATCGCTACGCGATCGCGGTCGCGGGCGCGGCGAAGTGGGCCGAGAAGATCCTCTCGCCGCCCACGCTCCTCGACAAGCTCGGCATCGCGCGTGGCGCGTCGATCCACGTCGACGGGGTGGAGGACGAGCCGGCGTTCGAGGCTGCGCTCGCGGAGGTCGAGGTCGTGCGCGTGCCGCTCGGGCCGAAGGCGAGCGTCGTCGTGCGCGGGATGACCACGAAGAAGGACCTCGCTTCCCTCGCGAAGGCGCGGCGCGCGGTCGGCGACGGACTCGTGCTCTGGGCCGTGTACCCCAAGGGCCAGAAGGACTTCGGCGAGAGCGACGTGCGCGCCGCGGCGATCGCCGAGGGCCTGGTCGACGTGAAGGTCGCGCGCTTCTCGGACGTGCGCTCGGCGCTGAAGCTCGTCGTTCGCAAGAGCGAGCGCGCCATGCCCGCGAAGAAGACGGCGAAGCGATGAAGCTCCTCCCGATCGCGATGCTCTCGTTCGCCGGCGCGCTCGCGCTCGGCTGCGGGGGATCGAGCGCGCCCACCGCCACGCATCGTCTCGTCGGCGAGCCCACCGAAGAGGGAGACGACGAGCTCGTCCCGCTCGACCTCGGCGAGCGCATGCTGCCGCCGCTCCCGGCGACGGTGCACGAGACCGACGAGCCCGTGCGCGAGGCGCTCCGTCTCTCGCGCGAGGCGCTGGTTCCCGAGCGGCCGGTGCTGGCCGACGACGCGAGCGCCGAAGAGACGGCGCGCTTCATGCGCGAGTCGTTCCAGGCGTGGATCGTCACGCGCGCGCGCGGGATCCAGCAGGCGCGCAACGCGCTCGCCGCGCTCGAGCACGGCGAGCCCGACGAGTACGTGCTCGCCTCCGCGCTCGTCGGAACGCTCTTCTCGATGCTGGCGGCCGAGATCGAGGCGATGCCGCTGCCGCGTGTCGTCGAGGACGATCACGACGAGCGCATCCTCGTGCGCGAGGCCCTGCTCGAGCTCGCAGCGCCGCTCCACCGGCGTGCGCTCGACGCGTTCGGCGCGTGCGCCTCCGCGGCCTCGGGCGCGGCCGACCCCACGCTGGACCCGTGGGCGAGCTACTGCGACGACGAGACGCAGCGCACCGAAGAAGGCCCGCATCCGGTCGAGACACACGCGCGGCCGGAGGCCTCGAGCGGCGGCCAGAGCGCCGAGGAGCCGGCGCCGTGAGCCGCGCGACGTGGGGCCCGCTCGCTCTCGTCGGCGTGATCGCCGCGCTCGCGATGGCCGGCTTCTGGTACCGCGATGCGCAGCGCGAGGCGGAGCGCGCCGCCGCCGCCGAGGCCCGCGAAGAGCGCACGCGGGCCGCGCACGCGCGCGAGCTCGAGCAAGCGCAGTCGGAATCGCGCGAAGCGCTGGCGGGCGTGCTCGACGGCGTCGCGCTCGGCGACACGATCGCCGAGATCCAGTCGGCGCGACCGCACGGCGCGGTCGAGCCGGCGCGCGCGCACGCCGATCCCGGCTTCCGGCTCTTCCAGGAGCAGCTCGCGAACGGCGCGCAGGTGATCTACGCGTTCGACGAGGAGACCGATCGCCTCGCGCGCGTGCAGATGCTCTCGCTGCTCGAGGGCGCCGAGGGCTTCGGCCCGCACCTGACCGCGCTCACCGAGCGCTATGGCGCGCCCACCGGCATCTGGGACTGCACCGACGACACGGGCCTCTCGACGCGCCGCTTCACGTGGCGACGCGAGCACGTCGCGCTCGCGGACGTCATGCTCGTCTACGGCGCGCGCATCTCCCTCACGTTCTACGTCACGACCAACGAGCAGATGGCGCGCTCGCTCCGACGCTCGGGGTGCAGCCCGACGTCGCGCGATCGCCTCGACCAGTTCCCCATCATGACGCCCGAGCAGATCCAGGCCGCGCAGGACAGCGCCCGGCAAGAGCAAGCGGAGCAGAGAGCCACGCCATGACCCGCGTTCTCGACGAGCTCGTCACCCTCCTCGCCCTCGAGCGCATCGAGGAGAACCTGTTCCGCGGCCAGAGCCAGAACCTCGGCTGGGGCACGGTCTTCGGCGGACAGGTGCTCGGTCAGGCCCTCAGCGCCGCCACGCAGACGGTGCCGAGCGATCGCCGCGTGCACTCGATGCACGCCTACTTCTTGCGGCCGGGCGACGCGCGGAAGCCCATCGTCTACGACGTCGATCGCATCCGCGACGGCTCCTCGTTCACCACGCGGCGCGTCGTCGCGATCCAGTCCGGCGAGCCGATCTTCAACTTCTCGGCCTCCTTCCAGATCGAGGAAGGTGGCTTCGAGCACCAGGACGCGATGCCCGAGGTGCCGCCGCCGCAGGCGCTGCGCACCGAGCAGGAGCGCCTGCGCGCGCTCGGCGATCGGCTGCCGAAGGTGTTCCACGAGCGTGCGTTCGCGGAGCGGCCCTTCGAGCTGCGGCCCGCCGACGACACGAGCGACATCGTGCTGCCGGGCCCGATGGCCCCTGCGCGACGCGTGTGGCTGAAGACGGCCGGCCCGCTGCCGGACGATCCGGGCCTGCATCGCTCGCTCCTCGCGTACGCCTCGGATCACGCGTTCATCACCACGTCGCTGCTCCCCCACGGCGTCGGCTGGCACACGCCCGGGATGCAGGTCGCTTCGCTCGACCACGTGATGTGGTTCCACGAGGCGTTTCGCGTCGACGAGTGGCTGCTCTACGCGATCGAGAGCCCCAAGGCGCACGGCGCGCGGGGCCTCGTCCGCGGCAAGGTGTTCACGCGCGAGGGGCGCCTGGTCGCCTCGACCGCGCAGGAAGGCCTGATCCGCAAGCGCGCCCCGAAGTAGCGCGTCACGCGACCGCTTCGATCTCCCACTCGCGGCTCGCGCCCTTCGTGCTCAGCTCGAAGTCGTCGCCCACGCGCTTGCCGACGAGGGCCCGTCCCACCGGCGCGCTCGGCGCCACGACGACGATCTCCACGCCCTCGATCGTGAGCGTGCGACCCCCTCCGAAGGGGGAGAGGAGGAAGACGCGCGTCTCGCCGTCGACGAGCACGCGGACGAGCGCGCCCGGACCGATCGCGTCGCCCTGGCCGTAGTCTCGCCACTTGTTCGTCTCGGCCCGCCCGAGCTCGTCGGCGAGCTCTTCGGTGCGCATCGCCTTGCCGCGCGCGACGTAGCTCTCCTCGGTCGCCCGCATGTCCTTGTCGCCCTCGGAGCGGTTCTCGACGTGCGTCGCGCCCTCCGCCGCGTCCTTGGCGGCGCGCGCCATGAGCGCGAGCGTCTGGCGCATCTCCTCGAGGAGCGCTTCTCGCACCTCGGCCTTGGGCGGCAGAGCCGGGGCCTTCGCCTTCTTCATCCTCTCGGGACCTGCTGCGTGATGCAGTGGAACGCGCCGCCACCTTCGAGGATCACGCGAGCGCTCGCGCCGACCACGCGCCGGCCCGGGAACAGAGGCGCGAGCGCGGCGACGGCGGCCGCGTCGAACGGCGTTCCGTAGGTCGGGACCACGACGGTGCGGTTGCCGATGTAGAAGTTGACGTGGCTCGCGGGCATGACGTCACCGTCCTCGTCGAGCACGCGCCCGGGCGAAGGCACGCGCACGACGTCCAAGCGCCGGCCCTTCGCGTCGGTCATCGCGGCGAGCTCCCCGGCGATCGCGTCGAGCACCGCCGCGTTCGGATCGTCGTTCCCGCTCGGCGCCATGCACACCACGCGGCCGGGCGCGACGAAGCGCGCGATGGTGTCGATGTGCCCGTCGGTGTGGTCGTTCAAGAGGCCCTTCGTCACCCACAGCACCTTGTCGCCGCCGAGCCCGTCACGGAGCGCGCGCTCGATCTCGGCGCGCGAGAGGCCCGGATTGCGGTTCGGGTTGAGCAAGCACTCTTCGCTCGTGAGGATCGTGCCCTCGCCGTCCGGCTCGACCGAGCCGCCCTCGAGCACGAGCGCGTGCGCGAACGTGCGCTGCCCCGAGAGCTTCGCGACGTGCGCCGAGAGCTCGGCGTCGCCCGGCAGCGCGTACTTGCCGCCCCAGCCGTTGAACCGGAACGAGGCCGCGGCCTGCGCGCTCTTGCTCCGGTGCGTGAGGAAGATCGGCAGCGTGTCGCGGAGCCAGATGTCTCCGTAGAGCATGCGATGCGTGGTCGCGCCGAGCGATCCGAGCTTCCAGCGCGCGAGGCGCTCGTCGGCGTCGGTGCGCACGAGCACCTCGAGCTTCTCTCCTCGCGCGTGGCCATCGTCGTCGGGATCGGCGATCAGCTCGGCCAGGCGCACGAGCTCTGCTTGGGCGTCGATCAACGCGTCTTCGCCCCAGAGGTCGGCGTGGCTCGGCCAGGCGAGCCACACGGCCTCGTGCGGCGCCCACTCCGCCGGCTGGTGGAATCCATCGTCCTTCGCGGTCACGCGCGATTCTTAGGGCCCGGTTCGAGACAAGTCCATCGGATCGGCGGCGCCGCGCCGTTCGCGACGAGGAGCGAACGCGCGTTTCGAAGAGCGCGCGCAGGCCGTGTGGATCAGCGCGTCAGGAAGATCGGGTTCGTGACGCCGAACGGGGAGCCGCCGTAGGCGATGTCGGGGACGTCGGTGCCGGAGGCGTGCAGGACCACCCACGAGCCCGACGCGGCGACGTCGACGTCGACGTCCTGCTCGAAGCGCAGCGGATCCATCGGGTCGACCGGCGGCGCGATCGGGATCGTCTCGGTGGTCGTTCCGTCGACGATCACCTCGAGCTGGTCGACGTCGACGAACGAGGGGGCCCGCACGACGACGTGGATCTGCGTGCGCGCGCCCACGCCGGTGGCGGTCGCGCCGGGTCGCGCGCCGCCGGGGCCGGTGACCTCGAGGTAGATCCCGCCCGTCACGAACGAGGTGCCCGCGTGCGTCACGTCGCGCACCTGGTCGCCGTCGATCGCGTGCACGTCGTCCTCGCCGATCCACAGGCACGTGCGCGGGTAGCCCACGGGGTCGCCGTGGGTGTGGTGGCTGTCCGACGAGCCGACCATCATCACGTGGCGGCCGGCGTTGAGGAGCGAGAACCAGTCGGCGACCGTCTCGTCCCGGTTGTCCGCGAAGCTCGACGAGTTGATCACCTCGACCACGTCGAAGCTCTCGTCCCAGTTCTCGGGGTGCGTCGCGATGCCGGTCGTCCGGTTGTAGCCCGCCTCGTTGAAGTAGCCCTGGCGGATGCCGCCGGCGCGCGGGTGGTTGATGATGAGGAGCGGCGACTCGGAGCGGTTGCGCACGGCCTCGAAGACCTGTGGCGCGAAGCGATCGAACCACGTCACGGCGCCGCTGCTCGGTCGGGTCCGGTCCACGTCGAGCGGGAAGACGCCGAAGTGCCCGTAGGTGAACGTGGTGAGCTCTTCGCCGGCGAGCCCGAGCACGAAGTCGTCGAGCCCCAGGTCGTGCACGACCGGCGCGAAGTCGTCGACCCACTCGTGATCGGAGCGAATCGCGATCTCGAGTCCGTCGGCGGCGAGCGCCGACACCTTCAGCCTCCCGCTGTCCTCGCTGTCGACCGAGCGGTGCGTGTGGATGTGATAGTCGGCGCACATCAGGCCCGGCGTGTCGAACGAGCGCGAGAGCGCGGCCGCGATCGCGCGCGTCTCGCCGGCCGCCACCGTCAGCGTCTGGTCGTGCGTCTCCATCTCCCAGCCGTGCGAGACCACGAGGCGGTAGGTGCCCTGCGCGATGCGCAGATCGACGTGGCCCGACACGGGCGCGAACTCCATGCGGCTGCGACCTCGGCCGAGCTCGCGCTCGCCGAAGGCGGCGGGGGCGACGGGTGGCGCCCCGCCCATCGGGAACGTCTGCACGCGCGCGGGGATCGCGGTGCCGGTCGATCCGTCGGTCACGTCGATCGAGAGCGTCGCCAGCGAGGCGAGCGGGATCGTCATCGGGCCCGAGGCGGGAATCGCGAACGGGCCTTCGCGCGGCGCGCCCTCGCGCCAGACCCACACCGAGGCCGCGGCCGAGGGGACGACGAGATCGAAGGCGCCCGTCGCATCGACGACGGCGCGCGTGTAGTGCACGTCGCCGGCCGCGTTGGTCACGTGCACGTGCGCGCCGGCGATGGCCGCCGGATCGGTGCTGGTCAGCGTGCCCGACACCGTGCGCGTCGCTTCGCCGCGCTCGCGCCAGAGCACCCGCTGCACGCCGTTCAGCCCGTTGGTCTCGCCCACGACGAAGCGCCCGAGCGCGAAGCGCTGCTCGCTGCAGGCGGCGACCGAGCTCGCCCGCACCGTGTAGAAATCGAAGCCGCTCGTCGAGAAGAAGAGCGAGAGCTCGCCGGGGCCCCCTTCGGACTCGGGAACGGCGGCCCATGCGTAGCTCGTCGCGTCCTGGTCCTCGAAGGCGACGAACGGCGTGGCCATCGTCGGCGGCACGAAGGCCGTCTGCTCGGTCCAGCTCTGCATCCGGAACGACTGGAAGAAGGCTGCCATCACGAAGGGGATGCTCGTCGAGCGACCGCTGCCGCGCCGGACGGTGAGGCTCACCTCCACGAAGTCGTCGCCGGGCGAGAGCGAGTAGTCGAGCGCTCCCTGCCAGCCGTCGAGATCGGCGCGGATCGTCTGCTCGAGAATGGGGCCCAGCGCCTGGATCGCCGCGAGCGGCCCGCGCGCGCGGACGACCGCGGGGCCGCCGTCGGTTCCGTCGCTCATCACCGTCACCGAGTCGGTGCCGACCACGTAGCGCGCGATGCCGAGCATCGCGAGGTTGAAGTCGGCCGGCGCGACGAGCGTGCCGCCCTCGTTGCGCGCCATGCCGCGCACGCGCCCACCGTACGGGTCGTAGACCTCGAAGTTGCCGGGCTGCGAGACGACGAAGGCGAAGCGCTCGCTGGCGAGCACGTAGTCCCCGTCGCGCCACGTCGCGAGATCGTCGGGATCGACCGGCAGCTCGGCCGCGTGGATGCGGCCGGCACGGACCTCGCCGCTCGGCGCCGCGAGGGGCGAGGTGGCGCCGTTGGCGTCGCCGACGGGGAAGGGATCGGGGGCCGCGCACGCGGGCGCATCGAGGCTCGCGTCGTTGCCGCCGTCGGGGAGGTCACCCGCGTCCTCGATGGACCCGGCGTCGGTGGCCGGCGGCGGCGGCGACGTGCAACCGATCACGAGAAGAAGCGCGACCGAGCCCGCACGGCGGGCGAAAGAAAGAGAGACACGCATCCGTCACCTCGGCGTCACACGCTACCAGCCGCAGCGGCGGTCGCGCGAGGGCTTCGCGATCGTGGTGTGCGCGCACGCGCACCGGCGATGCGCGCTGCCACGCGCCGCGCCGCGGTCAGTCCGTGGGCGCCAGCGCCACGCGCACGCGCAGGACGCGCCCCTCGGCGTCGCGGTCGACGAGGACGGGGAACGCGCCGTCGCCCCAGCTCGTCATGAAGCCGCACATCGAGGCCTCGCCCAGGGCGAGCGTCCCGCTCTCGGTCGTCGTGGCGCGCACGCGGGCCATGAGCCGGTAGTGATCGGAGTGCGGCCGGAAGTCCGTCGCCATCTTCTTCTCGTTCGTCGCCTTCCACTCGTTGACGGGGCGACCGAGCGTGACGATCTCCTCGACCGTGCGGTCCACCCAGCCGAAGGTGCCCGCCTCGAGCTCGGGCGCCGAGAAGACCTTCGCCGCTTCGGCGGCGTCCTTGCCCCAGAACACGAAGTCCGCGCGCCCGTCGGTCGTTTCGTCGTGGCGCCAGGCGTCGAGCGCGGTGGGATCGACGAAGGCGAGGCGGGCCCAGTCGACGAGCACGCGCCCGGCGTCGTCGGTGCGTGCGAGCTCTCCCTCGCGCACGTCGAGCACGACCTGCGCCCATCGGCCGCTCTCGTCCTTCTCGCCGCGGACCGTGAGCGGCCCGGCCGGCACGCCCGAGACGGCCACGCCGGTGAGGCCGCCGAACGAGAGGCATGCGTGCGGCGCCCGCGCGAGCGCCACGCGGATGCGCTCGAGCGGCGCGAGCGGCGCGGCGCTCGTGAGGGTGACCGTGAAGCCCTCCTTCGCGAGGCGGGCGACGGCGTTGCCGCTCGCCATGGCGGCGGAGGCCTCCGGCACGTCGTGGATCCGCGAGGAGGGCGCGCCCCAGTGCGCGGCCGCGCGCTCGGCGTCGGCGCCCCCGAAGACGAGATCCACGCACGGATCGCCGGAGGGCGTCTCGTCGAACGCGCGCCACCAGCCGAGGTTGCCGAAGTCGTAGAGAAGCACGGTGCCCGAAGGCGCGATCACGGTTCCGAGGGCCAGCGACTCCGTCATGGCCCGACCGCTAGCGCACGCGCGGCCCGGAAACGAGGGTCCGTCGGCGGCTGGTAGGACCAGTTGACCAGCCTACCGCTTCGGGCGATCCTCCCTCCATGCTCGAGCCCGTCGTCCGCCGCTCGGTCACCGAGGCCGTCTTCGATCAGCTCAAGGCGGTGATCCTCCGCGGCGACGTCGCGGCCGGAGAGCGCTTGCCCGCCGAGCGCGATCTCGCGACGCGCCTCGGTGTGAACCGCAATGCCGTGCGCGAAGCGCTCCAGCGCCTCGCGCAGCTTCGCCTCGTCTCGATCCAGGCGGGAGGCGCGACGCGCGTGCTCGACTTCAAGACGCACGCGGGCCTCGAGCTGCTCTCCTCGCTGCTGTTCGGTTCCGACGGCGTCCCGCGCGTCGAGGCGATCCGCAGCATGGTCGAGCTGCGCACGGCGCTCGGGCCCGACATCGCGGCGCGTGCGGCCGTACGGCGCGCCGACGAGGTCGTCCCACGCCTGCACGCGCTCGTCGATCGCATGGCCGAGGTGCCGGGCGCCGATCCGGTGGCCCTGCAGCGCCACTCCCTCGCGCTATGGCGCGTGCTCGTCGACGCCTCCGGCAACGTGGCCTACGCGCTGCTGATGAACACGCTCGAGACCGCCTACCGCGGCGTGGGCGACGTCGTCGCGCCCGCGCTGGCCGACGAGCTCCGCGACCTCGCGGGCTACCGCGCGCTCGTCCGCGCGATCGAGCAGCGGGACGATGCGCGGGCGCGCCGCGCCGCCGAGCGCCTCGTCGCCAAGGGCGAGGCCGGCATCACGGCGCTCGTCGCCGGATCGAGCCGCAAGGGCAAGGAGAAGCGATGACACCGCCGCCGCCCAGCGACGAGAGCCTCTCGGCGATCCACACCTACCGCGACGCGCTGCGCGTCTTCTTCTCGCGTCCGGGCCCGCGCACGATCGCGACGGCCGCCGGCACCGCGTGGCTCGCGCGCGCGATGCTCGGCCCGCCCGGCCCGGGTGAGATCGTCACGGCCGGCCTCGTCGCGCTCGGATGGCCCTTCCAGGAGTGGCTGATGCACCGTCACCTGCTCCACCTGAAGCCACGGGCGCGCCCCGACGGCCGCGTCGTCGATCCGATCTTCGCGCGGCGTCATCGCTACCACCACGAGCACCCCGACGAGATCGACGCGGCGCTCCTTCCGATCGAAGTGATCCACGCGGCGCTCCCCGTGTCGGGCGGCCTCTTCCTGCTCTTGCTCGGGCCGCGCCGCCGCACGCTGACCGCCATGGCGACCTACTCGACGATGGCGCTCGCCTACGAGTGGACGCACTTCCTCGTGCACACGAGCATCCGTCCCGAGAGCGCGTTCTACCGGAAGGTCCGGGCCAACCATCGGCTCCACCACTTCCGGAACGAGCACTACTGGCTCGGCTTCACGCTCCCGCTCGTCGACCGGCTGATGGGCACGGATCCCGAGCCTGGCAGCGTCCCGCACAGCAAGACGGCGACGGATCTGCACGGCCTGCGCGCCGCCGAGCGCGCGAGCGAGCCCTGACTCGGAGCCGAGCCGATCGGTCCGGTCGCCTCGAGACGTGCGCGCTACTTCGTCTCGGCCGCGGCGCGCACGTGGGTCGCGCCGTCGGCGGTGCCGAGAACGCCGTAGAGCTCGGGGCGCCGATCGCGGAAGAAGCCCCAGCTCGCGCGGTACTCGGCGATGGCCGCGCGATCGAAGGTGGCGATCGCCGCGCCCTCTTCGTCGCGCCCGAGCTCGGCCTTCTTGTCGCCGCGCATGTCGCAGCAGAACGAGCTGCCGTAGAAGGTCTGCCAGTCTTCCTTGCCGATGCGGTTGGCGGCGACGACGGGCGTCGCGTTGCTCACCGCGTGCCCGATCATCGCGCGCTGCCAGGGGTCCTTCGTGTCCACGCCGTTCGGCTCGGCGCCGATGGCGGTCGGATAGAAGAGGACGTCGGCGCCCTGGAGCACCATCGCGCGCGCGCACTCCGGGTACCACTGGTCCCAGCAGATCCCGACGCCGAGCGTGCCGAACGCCGTCTTCCACACGCGGAAGCCGGTGTCGCCGGGGCGGAAGTAGTACTTCTCTTCGTAGCCGGGCCCGTCGGGGATGTGGCTCTTGCGATAGAGGCCGAGCACCTCGCCACGCTCGTCGATCATGGCGAGCGAGTTGTAGTAGGCCTGCCCCGCCTTCTCGAAGAACGAGATCGGGATCACGACCCGCAGCTCCTTCGCGATCTTCGCGAAGCGCGCGATCGTCTCGTTCCCCTCGAAGGGGCGGGCCCACCCGAAGAAGGTCTCCTTCTCCTCCCGACAGAAGTAGGGGCCCTCGAAGAGCTCGGGCGGCAGGATCACGTTGGCGCCCCGCACGGCGGCGTCGCGCACGTGCTGCTCGATGCGCGCCACGTTCTCTTCGCGGCTGCCGCCGAGCGGACACTGGATCGCTGCCACCGTGATGTGCGTCGCCGAGGACATGGTGACGCGAGGCTTAGCAGACGCGCGTCAGCTTGCGTGGCTCGAGGCGGGCCGAGCGACGTAGCGCACGAGGTTGTCGAGCGTGCGATCGGTGCCGGCCGCCACGCCGAGCTGCACGAAGTGGGCGAGGTGCTCCTTGGACGCGCAGCGAATCGTGACGTGCATCCGCGTGCCGGAGCCATGGCTCTCGAGCGTGACGGTGCCGACCGAGCCCATCGACTCGAAGACCAGGCGCCCGGGGCGATCGATCACGACGTACTGGCCCGCGAAGGGCGGGCTGTGGCCGACGTTCACGAAGCGGAACGCGCCGCCGACGCGCAGATCGATCTCGCACGAGACCAGGGGTGCACCGGTGGGGTCCCACCAGTCCGAGATGCGCTCGGGGCGCGTCCATGCATCGAACACTTCCTCGCGCGGGGCGGCGAGCGTGCGCTCGAAGGCGAGGGTCAGCGTCGGCTCGTCGATCGTGTGCATCACTTCTTCTCCTTCTTCCGGGTCGTGGTGGTGGGGCGAGGACTGGCGGCGAGGTGCGCCTCGAGGCGATCGAAGCGGCGCTCCCATCGGGCGCGAAAGGGAGCGAGCCACGCCTCGACCTCGGCGAGGGGCCCGCCGACGACGAGGCTGCGCGGCCTCCGCTGCGCGTCGCGGTCGGAGGTGACGAGGCCTGCCTCCTCCAGCACGCGCAGGTGCTTGGAGATGCTCGGCTGCGCCATGTCGAAGGGCGCCGCGAGCTCGGAGACCGTGGCGTCGCCCCGGGCCAGGCGCGCCAGCATCGCGCGGCGCGTGGGATCGGCCAGCGCCGCGAAGATCAGATCGAGTCGTTCGGTCTTGTTCATAGCCAAACAGCTATATAGCCGACAGGCTTCGTCGTCAAGCGCGTCGCGTGGGCGCGTGTCTCAGGTGTGGGCCCGCCACCAAGCCAGGAGCTCGACGCGGTTCGAGGTGCCGGTGCGCTCGTAGAGCCGCTCGAGGATCTTCGCCCGCAGACAGAAGATGCAGATCGCGCGCGTGTAGAGGGTGACGGGTCGCATGAGCCGACGGTGTGCCTCTGTCTCGCGACGAGCGATCCGCCGATCGGCGGACAGTCGCAGAGCGAGCGGGGCCTCGACCTCGGCTTCGTGGCGGACGCCGCGATCGGGCCCGATCACCTCGAGCGCGCGCGCCGAGCTCGCGATCGCGTCCGCGTGACGCAACGTCGAGCGCTCGTTTGGGCCGTAACACTCGGCGTAACACCCGTCTTTTTCCGATCGAAGGCGGAACTTCCGCGCGTTTTCGAGGTCGATCTCCTGGCACGCGCGCTGCTCATCACCGCGTCGGAGGTCATCGTCATGGAACGCAATGCGGAGCTGGGTTTCTCGGTCGAGGTCGTGCAGTGCTGGAAGGGCCAGCCGCTGGACGTGGAGCTACTGACCCTCGATCGCCCGCGTCGCATCGCGATCGGTGAAGCGGGTCGCTTCCTCCTCCCGATCGGCACCAGCTTCGATCTCGTCGTCGTCGACGAGAGCGGCCGCGCGATGGTGAGCGTGCCGGCGAGCGCGACGGCGCTCGTGAGCGAAGGGGAGAGCACGCGCGAGATCGGCGCGGACGCCACCGACCGCGTGCTCGTGGTCGGTGCGCAGACGAGCATCGAGGTCGCGATCGCCGACATGACCTTCTTCGTGCGCCCCGTCGCCAAGGAGAAGGAGAAGTTCGCGGCGCCGCTCTTCGACGGCACCGGCGCGCGCTGGATCGCGGCGGCGTTCGCCTTCCACGCGGCGCTGCTCATGACGTTCTTCCTCATGCCGCCGGACGCGAGCGCGCTCTCGAACGACCTGACCGGCGAGCAGGCCCGCTACATCCAGGTGCACCTCGATGCGATGCAGGTCACGCCGCCGCCGCCCGCGCCGGTCACCGGCGGTGATGCGTCGGACAGCGACGCGACCTCGTCGGCGCCGGCCTCGGCCGACGGTGGTGGTGAGTCGCCCGTCCCGGCCGTCTCGGGAGGCCCCGGCCGCCCGCACCGCGCGCCGCAGACGATCCTCGCGCCGACGCGCGAGACCATCGAGGGTCTCAGCACGTTCAGCCAGCTCTCGCAGGTCTTCGCGTCGATGGACGGCGACGACTCGCCCTTCATGACGGGCAACCTCCGCGACGCGGGCCCCGGCGGCCCCGGCGACGCGCTGATCCCGGGCGGCCTCTTCGGCCCCGGCCCCGGCGGCCTGCACATGACGCAGGGCCACGGCACCTGCATCGGTGATCACTGCGGCGAGGGCACGATCGACCAGGGCGGCCTCGACACGCACGGCGGCCGCCACGTCGGCCCCGGCCCCTCGCTCACCGATCGCGCCCCGCACGAGACCACGCCCGAGATCCACATGTGCGCCGCGTCGGATCCGAGCTGCGGCCGCTCGGTCGGAGGCCTGACCCGCGAGCAGATCCGCTCGGTCATCGCGCGTCACCGCAACGAGGTCCGCTTCTGCTACGAGCAGGCGCTCGTCGGCCACCCCGAGCTCGAGGGCCGCGTCACGGTCGGCTTCCAGATCGCGCAGGACGGCCACGTCGCGACGAGCCAGGCGCAGGGCCTGGCGGGTGTGGATGGCTGCGTCGCCCAGGCCGTCCAGCGCTGGCACTTCCCCGCCTCGGCGAGCCCCACCGCGGTGAGCTACCCCTTCGTGCTCGAGTCGTCCGCGGCGGAATGACCCGCTCGCGCTCGCTCGATTGAACCAGCGCAGAGGAGGCCCGCGGAGATCCCGCGGGCCTTTCGCGTGTGAAGCCGATCGGCGACAATGTGCGAAGGAAGCCGATCGGCTACATTCGAGGTTGGTAGCCGATCGGCTACATCTTCGATATCCTGCACAAACGATGATCCATACCCCGAACGAGCTCGGCGCCGCGCTCAAGAGGCGCCGTCGCGAGCTCGGCATCTCGCAGGCGGCTCTCGCGAAGAGCGTCGGGGTGAGCCGACCGTGGATCGTCGACATGGAGCGCGGCAAGCCACGGCTCGAGATCGGGCTCGTGCTCCGGACGATCCGCGCGCTCGGTCTCGAGCTACGACTGCTCGAGGCACGCGCGACCTCGGCGACGGCTGGGCTCGGTGTCGAGCCCATCGACATCGACGCCGTAGTCGATGCGGCGAGGCGAAGATGAGTGCCGAGCTCCTGGCCGTCCACGACGGCGGAACGATCGCGGGCCGATTTCGCGAGGACCACCGCGGCCGACGAACGTTCGTGTACGACGAGTCGTGGCAGGCGTTCGAGGGCGCGATCGCGCTTTCGGTCTGCATGCCCGTGTCCCTGCTCGAGCACGATGGCGCGAAGGTCGACGCGTGGCTCTGGGGCCTCTTGCCGGACAACGAGCTGGTGCTCGAACGGTGGGCGCAGACGTTTCAGGTCTCCGCGCGCAATCCGTTCCGCTTGCTGTCTCACGTGGGGATCGATTGTCCCGGTGCGTTCCAGCTCGTGTCGGAGGAACAGTACCTGCGGCTCTCCACCGAGCCGCACGGCTCGATTGCCTGGCTCGACGAGCGGGAGATCGGGGAGCGCCTCGCGGACGTTCGGCGCGACCCCTCTCGCACGCGAAGGGCGAGCGACGCAGGCCAGTTCAGCTTGGGCGGCGCACAGCCCAAGATCGCGCTCTATCGCGAAGGTGATCGATGGGGTGTGCCTTCCGGTCGACGACCCACGACCCACATCCTCAAGCCGCCCACCGGCGCGCTCGAAGGGTTCGCCGAGAACGAGCACTTCTGCTTGCGGCTCGCCGCCGCGCTCGGTCTCCCGGTCGCGCGCTCGGAGCTTCGGCAGTTCTCCGGGGAGTCATGCATCGTCGTAGAGCGCTTCGATCGCGCTTCGACGGCGGCGATGGCCTCCGCTGCCGCGGCCCGAGCGGCCGAGCTGGCCGCCTCGGTGGCGGAGTCTGCTCTCGCGGCAGATCCCGAGCGGGCGGCCAGTGGAGCTGCCGATGCAGCTGCTCGCGCCGCCGACGCAGCGGCGAGGGCCGAGGCGCTCGGCAAGCTCGCAGAGAGCCGGCCCGTCCTTCGTCTCCACCAGGAAGACATGTGCCAGGCGCTTGCAGTCCATCCCGCGCGGAAGTACCAGAGCGATGGCGGACCCACGCCCGCGGCGATCGCCGACCTACTCCGCAGCTCGTCGAATCGATCACGCGATGACTTGCTCGCGTTCGTCGACACACTCGCGTTCAACTGGGTCATCGCCGGGACCGACGGGCACGCGAAGAACTACGGGCTCCTCCACGCGGCGCGCGGACGGGTGCGTCTCGCTCCGCTCTATGATCTGGCGACGGCACTGCCGTACCGGTCGATGCACCCGAGAAAGCTCAAGCTCGCGATGAGCATCGGCGGTGAGTACCGGATCGACGCGATCGAAGGCAGGCACTTTCGAGCGCTCGGGTCCGCTCTCCACGTCGATCCGGACCACGTGATCGAGCGTGCGCGCTCGCTCGCTCGCCAGACGGCCGACGTGGTATCGAGCGTCGGGCGCGAGCTCCGCGAGGCCGGCCTGGAGCACCCGATCCTGGCCTCGCTGTCGATCGCCATCGCCGCCCGCGCGGCGGCCTGCGCGGCCCGGCTCTGACGCCGAGGCCTTTCTCGTCGAGTCGTCCGCGGCGGAATGAGTCGAGATCGTTGGAAAAAGACGCGGGGAAGTCGAGAGGCCCCCGGGAAGGATCCCGGGGGTCTTTTGCGTGGTCGGAGCGTAAGATCGGCGCGGAATCGTTTCCGATCCACCCAACACGGGAACGAATTCGCGAGTCGATCGTCAGAAGAGGTCGGGACCCAGCGTGAGCGAGACCGAGCGCGACGAAGAAGAGAGCGTCCCGGGCGACGAAGGTCCCGGGGAGCGGCCGATCGAGCCGATGCTCGCCTCGTCCATCACGGGCGCGATCGCGCGGGTGCGTGCCCACGTGCATCGGTGGGTGCTCTTCGACGGGCTCGTCTCCGGCGCGGCGATCGCGGGCGCGACGGCGCTGCCGCTGGTCGTGGTGAGCGACATCGCGCACGTCTCGCCCACGCCGGCCGGGGTCGTCTCGCTGGCGGTCGGCGGGATCGCGGCGATCGTGCAGGTGCGGCGTCGCTGGCTCGGCGACCTCGACGCGGCGCGCATCCTCGATCGCCTCGTCGACGGGCAGGACCGGTTCGCGAGCGCCGTCTCGTTCGCGCGCGAGAAGGAGCCGACGCCGCTCCAGCGTTTGCAGGCCAAGCAGGCGGCGGCGGTGCTCGAGGGGCTCGAGAAGCAGCCCGAGATCCCGCGCCCGCTCCTGCGCTCGCCGGAGTGGCTGGGCGCGCTGGCGCTGAGCGCGGCGATCGCGATCCCGCTCGGGATGGCGTGGCCGTCGATCCGCGCGGCCGTGCGCGAGGCGATGGGCGAAGAAGAAGAGACGCGCAGCGCGGAGGAGATCGCCGAAGAGGCGGCGGCGCTGCGCCGCGCGATGGCCGAAGATCCCGAGCGCCGGCTCGACGCGGAGATCAACCGGCTCGAGCACGAGCTCGATCGGGCGCGCGAGCAGACGCAGCTCGGCAGGGCCGAGGCGTTCCGGCGCGCGGCCGAGGCGATCGAGCGCGCGACGGGACGGCAGCCGCCGGGCACCGAGGACGAGCAGGCCGGCGGGAGCGAGAGCGAGAGCGAGCTCGGCGAAGCGCCGACGAGCGTGAGCGGTGAGCCGCCGCCCTACGCGAGCGAAGAGCTGCGCGAGCAGTGGGAAGAGGCGCAGGACGCGCTCGAGCGCTGGCGTGAGGCGGCGCAGGATCCGGCGCGCGCGGCCGAGGCGGCGCAGCTGCAGGCGCAAGCCCAGGCGGCGCAGCGCGAGGCGCTCGATCTGGCGGAGCAGGAGCGCGGCTGGGCCGAGGAGCGCGCGGAGCGCGGCGACACGACGAGCGACGAGACCGAGGACTCGAGCCGGCGCGACGGCGGGCAGGAGCTGGTCGAGTCGATGCAGCGCCTCGATCAAGATCTCGCCTCGCTCCATCCGAGCGACGAGGACCACGGCGTGCCGGGCGAAGAGGTCGGGCAGGGCCTGGACCAGGCGGCCGAGGCCGTGCGCGAGCAGGCGCCCGAGACGGCGGCGGCGCTCGAGCGCGCGAGCGAGGCGCGGCAGCAGGGTGATCGCGAGGCGATGGATCGCGCGATCGAGGACGCACGACAGTCGCTGCGCCGCGAAGGCGGGCGCGAGACGCAGGACCTCGCCGACGCGCGGCACGCGCTCGAGCAGCTGCACGACGACGTGGCCGATCGCGCGACGAGCGATGCGCGCGAGCAGCTCGCGCAGGCCGATCAGGCCGGGCAAGAGAGCGGGCAAGAAGGCAGCGAGCAGTCCGGCGATCCGAGCGGGCAAGAGGGTGGCGACCAGAGCGGCTCGGAGGCGGGACGAGAGGGCGGCGATCAGAGCGGCTCGGAGGCGGGACGAGAGGGCGGCGACCAGAGCGGGCAAGAAGGCGGCGATCAGAGCGGGTCAGAGGCCGGACAAGAAGGCGGCGACCAGAGCGGGTCACAGGCGGGGTCGCAGAGCGGTTCCCAGGGCTCGAGCTCGGAGCACGGCGGGCAGAGCGGCTCGCAGTCCCAGTCAGGCCAGGGTGAGGGTCAGGGCGAGGGCCAAGGTGAGGGCCAGGGCCAGGGCGAGGGCCAAGGTGAGGGCCAGGGCCAGGGCGAAGGTCAAGGTGAGGGCCAGGGCCAGGGCGAAGGTCAGGGCGAGGGCCAGGGTCAGGGCCAAGGTGAGGGCCAGGGCCAGGGCGAAGGTCAGGGCGAGGGCCAGGGTGAAGGCCAGGGTCAGGGCCAAGGTGATGGCCAGGGTCAGGGCCAGGGCGAAGGTCAGGGCCAAGGCCAAGGCCAGTCGCAGGGCGGCGGGCCGCAGTCGGCTCCCTCGGACGGCTGGGGTACCGGCGCCGCGGGCGATCCCTCGAGCGCCGCGCGCCACGCGATCGAGGCTGCGCAGGCGTCCGACGTGGACCCCGGTACACAGCCCGGACAGACCTCGCAGACGGCATCCGACGTCGACCCGATGGGCCTTCTCCCCGGCGGCGGCCGCGATCAGGGCCGCATGAGCATGCACATGGACGGCATTTCCGGCGGAGATCCGGGCGAAGGCAGCGGCGCCGTCTCCGGCTCCGCCGCCGAGAGTGGGCACGTGAGCCGAGGCGCCGACGTGCCCGGATCGCTCCGTGCTTACGTGCGTCGATACCTCCGCGCGCTCGAAGAGCGACGCGCGCGCGAGGGTGGAACCTCCGGCGGCTCGCACTGACCGCCGACGACGACGACCGAGACGAGAGAACGACAGGAACCACGATGGTCGAGACACTCAAGCAGCAAGTCCACGTGCTGAACCCCTTCGAGCACGTCCGCTCGCTCTGCCAGCGGATCGCGGCGAAGGTCGGCGAGCGCGTCGTGGGGCAAGAAGAGACCGTGCAGTGCGTGACGGCGGGCCTCTTGCTCGGCGGCCACGTGCTCATGGAGGGCGTGCCCGGCGTCGGCAAGACGCTCCTCGCGCGCACGCTCGCCGACGTCGTGCACCTGAAGTTCGCGCGCGTGCAGTTCACGCCCGACCTCATGCCCTCCGACATCCTCGGCACCTTCCACGTGCAGGTCGGCCCCGACGGCCGCCCGATGATGTCGCTCCAGAAGGGCCCGCTCTTCTCGAACGTCGTGCTCGCCGACGAGATCAACCGCGCCTCGCCCAAGACGCAGTCGGCGCTGCTCGAGGCGATGCAGGAGCACCAGGTCTCGCTCGGCAGCGAGACGCACACGCTGCCCTCGCCCTTCTTCGTCGTCGCGACGCAGAACCCGATCGACAACGAAGGCACGTATCCGCTGCCCGAGGCCCAGCTCGATCGCTTCCTCATGAAGGTGCTCGTCCGCTTCCCGACCGAGGACGAGATGGTGAACATCGTCGCGCGCACGGCCGGCGCCGTGGAGGCCGAGGTCGGCAAGGTCGCCGACGGCGATGCGATCGTGGCGGCGGGCAAGACGATCCGGCAGATGCCGGTGGCCGAGCACGTCTCGCGCTACGCGGTGCGCCTCGTCTTCGCGACGCACCCCGATCACCCGACCGCGCCCGCGTGCAACCGCCGCTACGTGAAGGCGGGCGCCTCGCCCCGCGCCGCGCAGTCGCTCCTCGCGGTGGCGAAGTTCTTCGCGCTGCTCGACGGACGCCTGAACGTGTCGATCGAGGACGTGCACAAGGCCGCGTTCCCGTGCCTGCGCCACCGCATCCTGCTGAACTTCGACGCGCTCGCCGACGAGGCGACGACCGACACGCTGATCCGTCAGACGCTCATCGAGCTCGACAACAAGGACAAGAAGAGCGCGCCGGTGCAGCTGAAGGAAGCGTCGGCGAAGAAGCGCTGATTCCTAGGGGATTCGACGGGACCTCGAGAATGGAACGTCGACTCGAACGGTAGCTGGGTCTCGATCGCCACGGATCGCCATGAAAGTTCTCGACGACGCCGCCCGACGCCTTCTCGATCGCCTCGCCCTGCACGTGCGGCCGGGGGCGACGGCGACGCGACAGGGCGGTCACAAGTCGCCCGTGCTCGCGAGCGGCGTCGAGTTCGCCGATCACCGCGGCTACGTGCCGGGCGACGACTTCCGGCGCATCGACTGGAAGAAGTTCGCGCAGAACGGCGCGCTCGTCTTGCGGCAGTTCGAGGAGGAGCGCGACGCGCGCATCTACGTGATGCTCGATCTCTCGGGGTCGATGGCGCGCGGCAAGCCGCCGAAGATCGAGGCTGCCAAGAAGATCGCCGCCGCGTTCGCCTACGTCGGCATGAAGCGCTTCGATCGCTCGATCGTGATCCCCTTCGGCGAGGACCTCGAGCGCGAGAGCCGGCCGCTGCGCACGGGCGCCGATCTGCCCGAGGTCGACCGCTTCCTGACCGAGTGCACGGCGGCGGGGCCCACGCACTTCCCGCAGGCGGTGCGCACGCTCGCCGAGCGATGGGCCAAGAAGGGCCTCGTCGTGGTCGTGAGCGATCTGATGAAGCCAGAGGGCTTCCCCCAGGCCTTCCGCACGCTCGGTGCGCTCGGCCACGAGCTGCGCGTGGTCCATCTCTCGTGCGAGGAGGATCGCCAGCCGAAGATGGAGGGCGAGCTCGAGCTCTTCGACGCCGAGAGCGGACAGACCGTGCGCCTGCGGATGAGCAAGGAGCTCGTCACGGCGTACACGAAGATCGTCGACCGCCACGTCGGCGAGTGCCGCGACGCGTGCCGCCGCGCGGGGGGGCGCTTCGTCGAGCTCGAGGTCGAGGCGAGCGGCGAGTCGATGCTGAAGAAGGCCTTCGCCGGCAGCGAAGGGAAGAAGGCCGCGTGATGCGTCGGGGCCACGACCGATCGCAGGGGCTCCCTCTCGGCTTCGGCTTCGCAGTCCCTCTCCCCGGCCCTCTCCCGCTCTGGCGGGAGAGGGAGATCGGGCGCGTCGGCTTCGTGGCTCCTCCCGGACCGGAGAGCGGGAGGGTCGCGGTATGAGCTTCGCGGCGCTGCCGGTGTGGGCGGTGGTCGGGCTCGCGGCGCTGGCGATCGGCGCGGTGGTGCTCCTCTATCTCCTGCGGCGCACGCCGCGGCCGCAGATCGTCTCCAACGTCGAGTTCTGGCTGAAGGCGATGGAGAACAGCCGGCCCAAGTGGCTGGCGTCGATCCGAATCCCGCTGCTCGCCCTGCTGCTCTCGATCCTCGTCGCGGCGGCGATCGTGTTCCTCGCGGGCGATCCGCGCTTCGGCGCCGGCGTGCGCGGCACCACCGTGATCGTGCTCGACGCGGGCCGCACCATGGCCGTGCGAGAAGACTCTGCTGGCTTTCCGGGGCTGCGCCCCGGACCCGGGGGCGGCCGCCGTCTCGATCACGCGACCGCCGAGGTGCGCCGCTGGGCCGAGCGCACGACCATCACCGGCGAGCTCGCGATCGTGCGCGCCGGCATGCGCGCCTCCGTGCTCCTGCCGGTGACCGACGCCGCGAGCGACCTCGAGGCGCCGCTCGCGTCGATCACGACCGACGACGGGCCGAGCGATCTCGATGCGGCGATCGCGCTCGCCGACGAGATCGTGGTCGCGCGCTCGGGCGACTCGCCGACGCCCCTCGGCCAGATCGTCGTGCTCACGGATCATCCGGTGCGCCACGCGACGCGCGCGACGCAGGTCGTGCTGCCGATCGGCACGAGCGCCGACACGATCGGCATCGCGTCGTTCTCGGCGCGCCGTGTTCCCACGGCGGTCGGCGAGTACACCGTCCGCATCGCCGTCCACGACTACGCCTCGCGCGAGGGCCACGCGCACGTCGTGGTGCGCGACGGCGACGTGCCGCTCCTCGACGAGACGATCCAGCTCGGCGCGCACGAAGAGCGCGTGCTCACGGCCGAGGGCTTCTCGTCGGCGCGCGCGGAGCTCACGGCGACGCTCACCTCGATCGGCATCGCGGGCTCGAGCGACGCGCTCGACGTGGACGACCACGCCTTCGCCGTGGTCGACGCGCTCGAAGCGACGCGCGTTCTGCTCGCGAGCGACGGCGATCCCTACCTCGAGGCGGCGCTCACCGCGCACCCGGGGCTCGAGGTCGACGTGATGGGCACGGCGGCGCTCGCCACGCAGACCACGACGAGCCTCTCGCGCTACCACGCCGTCGTCCTCGATCGCGCGGCGCTCCCCGCCGGCGTGGAGCACGCGGCCGTCGTCGTCTTCGATCCGCTCGACCGCGGGCCGGTCGCGCTGGGCACGACGCTGCGCCGCCCGCGCATCTCGGGTGTGCTC